>NZ_JBFTLB010000007.1:0-427399 GCF_056396225.1 Terrabacter sp. 05T424 | reverse complement strand
CCACTGATTGATATCTCCATAGAGTTTCGGCTGTCATAGCGAAGGGGAAACGCCCGGCTCCATTCCGAACCCGGAAGCTAAGCCCTTCAGCGCCGATGGTACTGCACTGGTGACGGTGTGGGAGAGTAGGACGCAGCCGGACACACTTTCAGACAACCCCGCCGGGTAACCGGCGGGGTTGTCGCATTTCCGGGCCTTTTCGCGTCCACTAGGATTTGGTTCGTGCCTGAACTCATTCCCTCCCCGACGCGCATCCCCGTTCCCGGCGGCAAGGTCATCGACGAGCATGTCGGTGCCGTCAACACCCCGAACGCCGGACTCCAGTCCTCCGTCTCCGTCGCCCGGATGGTGGCACCGGCCGGCTGGTCCGAGCCGTTCCAGACCCCGGAGTTCGACGAGATAACCCTCGTCCTGGCCGGCACGGTGCTCGTCGACCACGACGGCGGCACCATCGAGGTCGGCGCCGGCCAGTCGGTGCTGACCCGCGGCGGTGAGCGCATCCGCTACTCGTGCGGCCCCGAGGGAGCCGAGTACGTCGCGGTGTGCCTGCCTGCCTTCAGCCCTGACACCGTCCACCGGGACGAGAACGGGCTGACCGCGGGGGAGGGCCAGTGAGCGTCGCCGCGCCCGACGACGGCGACCAGCTGGTGCGGGCACCGAAGGTGTTGCTGCACGACCACCTCGACGGCGGCCTCCGCCCCCAGACGATTCTCGAGCTTGCGGGGGACTGCGGCTACGACGGGTTGCCCGAGACCAGCGGGCCGGCCCTCGGCACCTGGTTCCGCGAGAGCGCCGACTCCGGCTCGCTGCCCCGCTACCTCGAGACGTTCGATCACACCCTGGCCGTCATGCAGACACGCGAGGGGCTCTTCCGCGTGGCGAGCGAGTGTGCCCAGGACCTCGCAKCCGACGGCGTCGTCTACGCCGAGAGCCGCTACGCCCCCGAGCAGCACCTCACGCGGGGGCTCACCCTCGAGGGCGTCGTGGAGGCCGTGAACGCCGGCCTGCGCGACGGTGAGGCGAAGGCGGCGCAGGCAGGCCACCCGATCCGCGTCACCTCACTGCTGACCGCCATGCGGCATGCGGCCAAGTCCACCGAGATCGCCGAGCTGGCGATCCGCTACCGCGACGAGGGCGTGTCCGGCTTCGACATCGCCGGCGCCGAGGCCGGCTACCCGCCCACCAGACACCTCGACGCCTTCGAGTACCTCCAGCGCGAGAACTTCCACTTCACCATCCATGCCGGTGAGGCCTTCGGGCTGCCCTCCATCTGGCAGGCCATCCAGTGGTGTGGGGCTGACCGCCTCGGGCACGGCGTGCGCATCGTCGACGACATCACCATCGACGGCTCACCGTTCGCGGAGTGGCTCGAGGGCAGCACGGACGACGTCGCTGCCCTGACCACGCTCGAGCTCGAACGCGTACGCCTGGGGCGCCTGGCGGCTTACGTGCGCGACAAGCGCATCCCGCTCGAGATGTGCCCCAGCAGCAACCTGCAGACCTCGGCGGCCCCGTCGATCGCCCTGCACCCGATCACGCTGCTGCGCCGACTGCGCTTCCGCGTCACACTCAACACCGACAACCGTCTCATGAGCGGCACGTCGATGAGCCGCGAGGCGACCCTGCTGCGCGACGAGGCGGGCTGGACCCTCGAGGACCTGCGCTGGGTGACGATCAACGCGATGAAGTCTGCCTTCATCCCGTTCGACGAGCGTCTGGCGCTCATCGACGGGGTCATCAAGCCCGGCTACGCCGAGCTCGGCTACGAGGCGCCCCCGATCGGCTGACCGGGCGGGTGCGGCCCCGGGAAGCGCGCGGAGCGCACGCGTGCGGCCCCGGGAAGCGCGCGGAGCGCACGCGTGCGGCGTCTGCCGGGTTAAGCCGGAGTCAGTCGGCCGCGAGGGCAGCCGTGACAGCGGCCTCGACGTGCAGCCGGGTGGTCGGGAAGACCGGCACGGCGGAGTCGGACTGGTCGACGAGGAGCTCGATCTCGGTGCAGCCGAGGATGACACCCTCGGCGCCGGCGGCCACGAGCCGCCCGATGACCTCCCGGTAGGCCCGGCGGGACTCGTCGCTCACGACACCGAGGCACAGCTCCTCGTAGATGACGCGGTGCACGAGCGCCCGGTCGTCCGCTTCGGGCACGAGGACGGTGAGGCCGTGGGCGGCCAGCCGCTCACGCAGGAACGGCTGCTCCATCGTGTAGGCGGTGGCGAGCAGGCCGACCCTCGACAGGCTGCGACCACGCACTGCCTCGGCCGTGACGTCGCCGATGTGGAGCAGGGGGATCGACACGGCCCGTTCGACCGCGTCGGCCACCTTGTGCATGGTGTTGGTGCAGATGAGCAGCAGCTCGGCGCCACCGGCCTCGAGGCCCGCTGCTGCCGCCGCGAGCAGCTCGCCGGCCTCGTCCCAGCGGCCGTTGGCCTGCAGCCGCTCCACCTCCGCGAAGTCGACGGAGTGCAGCAGCAGGCGGGCGGAGGCGAGCCCGCCGACGCGCTCTCGCACCAGCTCGTTCGCGAGCCGGTAGTACGCGGCACTCGACTCCCAGCTCATGCCGCCGAGCATCCCGACGAGCTTCACCGCCCGGCACCGGCCCCGAGGAGCGCGCCGAGCTCGGCCTCGGCCTCGCGGGGATGGACGCAGCGGGCGCCGTCGGCGCGGGCCCGGGCGATCACGGACGGCTCGTCGCCCCACAGGGTGACGCCCCGGCGCACGAGGATGTGCGGTGGCTTGCGCCGCTCGGACAGGTCGCGCACGAACCGCCGGAGGGCGGTCAGCGTGCGGTTCTGGCGGACGCACAGCGCGTCGGCAAGCAGCCCCTCGGCACGCAGGGTTGCCACGAGGCGTCCCGCGAAGAGTCCCTCAGCCAGCACGTAGTCGTGCGCACGCGCGGTGACGGTGTGCCGCCCGGTCACCGCCGAGGCGCCGATGTCGTAGACCGGCACCTCGACCGAGCCGTCGTCCACGAGCGAGCGCAGGGCCGCGACCGCCGCCCCGGCATCCCAGGAGTCGGGGTGGTCCCAGTCGGCGATGCCGAGCGGGGAGCGGGGCAGCGCAGGGTCGCTCGCCTCTCTGTAGAAGTCGTCCAGTCGCACGACAGGCCAACCGTGGGCGGCGTTGAGCCGCTCCGAGAGCCTGCTCTTGCCCGACCCACTCGGTCCGGTCAGCAGGATGACGCGTTGCCGACCGCCGGACCCGTCGCCGACCGAGGACACCTGGCGTCCTTCCTGCCCGCTCCGCATCCGTGGCTCAGAGGCCCTTGGGGTGCCAGACGGTCTTCGTCTCGACGAACGCCTTGATGCGGCCGAGGCCGGGGTCGGCGTTCCAGTCGGGCTCGACGGGCTGACCGTCGACCAGCGTGGGGCGGTAGACGCGCTTGAGGTTGCCCGCGGCATCGGCCTCGAGCGTCGCCCAGTCGACGCCCTCGGCGCCAGCCACGCCGGTGAGGTCGATGGCGTTGACGTCGCGGTGCGCGGCGAGCCACGAGGCGACCTCGGCCGTGCGGGCGGTGATGATGTTGACGACGCCGCCGGGCACATCGGAGGTGGCGAGCACCTCGCCGAGGGTGACGGCCGGCAGCGGGCGGTCTGCGGACGTCACGACGACCGCAGTGTTGCCCGAAGCGACGACCGGCGCGATGACCGAGACCAGTCCGAGGAGTGAAGAGCCTTGCGGGGCAAGGACGCCCACGACCCCGGTCGGCTCAGGGGCGGACACGTTGAAGAAGGGACCGGCGACCGGGTTGAGGTTGCCGAGCACCTGGGCGATCTTGTCGGTCCAGCCGGCGTACCAGACGACGCGGTCGATCGCGGCGTCGACGGCCGCAGTGGCCGACCGCGCCGAGAGTCCCTCTCCGGCCGCGACCTCGTCGACGAACTGGGCACGTCGCCCCTCGAGCACCTCGGCCACGCGATAGAGCACCTGGCCACGGTTGTAGGGCGTCGCACCGGACCAGCCCGCCAGGGCCGAGCGTGCCGCGACCACGGCGTCACGGACGTCCTTGCGCGAGCCCATC
The DNA here is from genome assembly GCF_056396225.1 of Terrabacter sp. 05T424. Taxonomy (NCBI): domain Bacteria; kingdom Bacillati; phylum Actinomycetota; class Actinomycetes; order Micrococcales; family Intrasporangiaceae; genus Terrabacter; species Terrabacter sp. 05T424. The sequence continues at coordinate 423,381 of NZ_JBFTLB010000007.1, read as the reverse complement.
GAGGCGTTCGCGAGGAACTCGCCCTTGGCAGAGACGATCTCGTAGGAACGGCCCGACTCGCTGCGCGGGAACTTGCCGCCGATGTAGAGCTTGTAGGTCTTGCGCACGTCGAGGCGGCTCATCGGGCGGCTCCCGTCAGTCTCGTGGAGGAATTCGCAGGGGCGGTGGTGACGTAGGCCTCGAGGCCGTGGCGGCCGCCCTCGCGGCCGTAGCCCGACTCCTTGTAGCCGCCGAACGGCGAGGTCGGGTCGAAGCGGTTGAAGGTGTTGGCCCAGACGACGCCGGCCTTGAGCTGGTCGGCCATCCAGAGGATGCGCGAGCCCTTCTCGGTCCAGACACCGGCGGAGAGGCCGTACGGCGTGTTGTTGGCCTTCGCGACCGCCTCCTGGGGCGTGCGGAAGGTCAGCACCGACAGGACCGGGCCGAAGATCTCCTCGGTCGCGACGCGGTGCGTCTGGGAGACGCCGGTGAGCACGGTCGGCGGGAACCAGAATCCCTTTGCAGGCAAAGAGCATTCGGGGCTCCAGCGCTCAGCGCCCTCGGCGACGCCCGCCTCGACGAGCGCGGTGATGCGGTCGAGCTGGGCCTTGCTGTTGATGGCGCCGAGGTCGCTGTTCTTGTCCATCGGGTCTCCGACCCGGAGGGTGCCGAGGCGCCGCTTGAGCTTGGCGATGACCTGGTCGTGGACGTTCTCCTGCACGAGGAGGCGCGAGCCGGCGCAGCACACCTGCCCCTGGTTGAAGAAGATGCCGTTGATGATGCCCTCGACGGCCTGGTCGATCGGGGCGTCGTCGAAGACGATGTTGGCGGCCTTGCCCCCGAGCTCGAGGGTCGCCTTCTTGGACGTGCCCGCGATCGAGCGGGCGATCATCTTGCCGACCTCGGTCGAGCCGGTGAAGGCCACCTTGTCGACGTCGGGGTGCTCGACGAGTGCCTGACCGGTGCGGCCGTCACCCGTGATGATGTTGACGACACCCGCAGGCAGGTCGGCCTGCTGGCAGACCTCCGCGAAGAGCAGCGCCGACAGGGGCGTCGTCTCGGCGGGCTTGAGCACCACGGTGTTTCCGGTCGCGAGGGCCGGGGCGATCTTCCACGCGAGCATCAGCAGCGGGAAGTTCCACGGGATGACCTGGCCCACGACGCCGTGCGGCCGGGGGGCCTCGGCCCCCGAGGCGGACAGGCCGGCATACTCCAGCTTGTCGGCCCAGCCGGCGTGGTAGAAGAAGTGCGCGGCGGCGATCGGCACGTCGACGTCGCGGGTCTCCTTGATCGGCTTGCCGTTGTCGAGGGTCTCGAGGACGGCGAACTCGCGGGCGCGCTCCTGCAGGATGCGGGCGATGCGGAAGAGGTACTTGCCGCGCTCGGCGCCGGACATCTTGCCCCACACGCCCTCGTAGGCCCGGCGTGCCGCTGCGACGGCCTTGTCGACGTCCTTGGGGCCGGCCTGGCTGACCTCGGCGAGCACGGTCTCATCGGCCGGGTTGATCGTGGCGAAGGTGGCCTTGGGGCGGGTGAAGGCGCCGTCGACGAAGAGGCCGTAGGACTTCTCGATCGTGACGATGGCGCGCGACTCGGGCGCCGGGGCGTACTCGAACGTGGGCATCAGGGTGTCTTTCGTGAGCTCAGTCTGTGCAGTCAAGCGGGCAGTCAAGGCGGTCGGCTGACGTGTGGACGCCGTCAGTCGATGGTCACGTAGTCGGCGCCCGAGTAGGCACCGGTCGCGAGCTTCTGACGCTGGAGGATGAGGTCGTTGAGCAGGCTCGAGGCGCCGAACCGGAACCACTGCGGGCTCATCCAGTCGTCGCCGGCGATCTCACTGACCATGACGAGGTACTTGATGGCGTCCTTGGTGGTCTTGATGCCACCGGCCGGCTTGACGCCGACCTGCACGCCGGTGAGCTCGCGCCAGTCGCGGACCGCCTCGAGCATGATGAGCGTGACCGGCAGGGTCGCCGCCGGCTGAACCTTGCCGGTGGACGTCTTGATGAAGTCGCCCCCCGCGAGCATCGAGAGGTAGGAGGCGCGGCGCACGTTGTCGTAGGTGACGAGCTCGCCGGTCTCCATGATCACCTTGAGGTGCGCGTCGCCACAGGCCTGCTTCACCTCGGCGATCTGGTTGAAGACGGTGAGGTAGTCGCCGGAGAGGAACGCACCACGGTCGATCACCATGTCGATCTCGTCGGCGCCGGCCTCGACGGCGTCACGGGTGTCGGCCAGCTTGACCGGCATGCTCGCGCGGCCCGACGGGAACGCCGTCGCGACCGCGGCGACATGGATGCCGCTGTCACCGAGGGCCGCCTTCGCCGTCGCGACCATGTCGCCGTAGACGCAGATGGCGGCCGGTCGTGGAGTGGTCGGGTCGAGGGCGTCGGGCACGAGCGCCTTGGCGCACAGCGACCGGACCTTGCCGACGGTGTCGGAGCCCTCGAGCGTCGTCAGGTCGATCATCCCGATCGCCGTGTCGATGGCCCAGGCCTTGGCCGTGGTCTTGATGGACCGGGTGCCCAGCGACGCCGCCCGGCCCTCACAGCCGACCTGGTCGACGCCGGGGAGGCCGTGGAGCCACGAGGTGAGGGCATGGTTCGTCAGGCGCGACACCCCGAGGACGTCACGCGCCTGGGCGGTGAGTTCGTGCGCGGAGCGCGTCGTGGTGCTAACAGTCACCACGGGAGTCTATCCACCATTCGAGACGGGCCGTGACGCGTGAGAGAGTGCCAGCGTGAGTCCCGATCCCCAGCACCCCGAGCCGGCCGCGCCGTCGCCTGAGACCGGCAGCCCCGAGTCCCGCACGCTCCGGCCCGGCTCGTCCGTCGTGGTCGGGGCGGTGACCGGTCTGGCCGGTCTCGGGCTGCTCGTGCCCGTCCTGCTGACGTCTCCGCGCAGCTGGCCCCTGATCTCGGCCATCGTGCTCGTGCTCGTGCTCGTGTGGCTCTTCGTCGTACGCCCGTGCGTCGTCATCCACGCCGAGGGCGTACGCGTCGTCAACCCGATGCGCACCACCGAGCTCACCTGGCCGGTGATCACCGAGGTGCGCTCCCGTTGGGCCCTCGAGCTGGTCGCCGGTGGCACCCGCTACACGGCCTGGGGCGTGCCGGCCGACCCCGGCCGGCCCCGCTACGGCCGTGGCCTGCTGACGTTCAGCGCGAACCAGGTGCGCGGCCGGGGCACGTCGGAGCTGCCGGCCAAGTCGAAGGTCCAGGCGCAGATCGTCGCGGCGGAGGTCGAGGAGCGCATCGCCGCCGACCGCAAGCGCAAGGACGGCCGCACTCCTCGGATCGAGACGCGTGTGTGGGACCCCGTCGCGGTCGGGCTGCTGCTCGCCGCGACCGCCTTCTTCGTCATCGCGACGTTCGTCGTCTGAGCAGCACAGCCGAGGACGCCTGCGTCCTCACAGCGACGTCAGGCGCTCCATGTCCGCTCGGACCTCGGCCAGCCGTGTCTCGGCTACGGCCTTGGACTCACCCAGGCCCGCTGCGTCGACCACCGGCTCGATGACCTCGAGGTAGACCTTCACCTTCGGCTCGGTGCCGCTCGGCCGCACGATGATGCGGGACCGGTCGGCCAGGTGGTAGCGAAGGCCCTCGGTCGGCGGGAGGCCGCCGTCGCCACGGGCGAGGTCGTCGGCCCGGGTGACCTCGATGCCCGCCACCGCGGCCGGCGGCTCGTCGCGGAGGCGCCCCATCAGCTCCTCCGTCTGGGCGAGGTCGGAGACCCGCACCGAGAAGGAGTCGGTGGCGTGCACACCGTGCTCGACGGCGAGGTCGTCGAGCAGGTCGGTGAGCGTGCGGCCCTCGGCCTTGAGGGTCGCGGCGAGCTCGGCGAGCAGCAGTGCGGCGCTGACGCCGTCCTTGTCGCGCACGAGCTGCGGCGCGACGCAGTAGCCGAGCGCCTCCTCGTAGCCGTAGCGGAGACGGCGCACACGCGAGATCCACTTGAAGCCAGTGAGGGTCTCCTCGTGGGCGAGCTTGGCCGCCTTGGCGATCGAGGCGAGCAGCCGCGAGGAGACGATCGAGTTGGCGAAGACGTCGCGACGCGAGACCCCGCGTCGCACGACGTGCGCCCCGAGCAGCGCACCGACCTCGTCGCCGCGCAGCATGCGCCAGTCGCCGAGGGCCGGGTCGAGCACGGCTGCCGCGCACCGGTCGGCGTCGGGGTCGCTCGCGATGACGAGGTCGCACCCGGTCGCGCGGGCGCGGGCGAGGGCGAGGTCGATGGCGCCCTTCTCCTCGGGGTTCGGGAAGGCGACGGTCGGGAAGTCGGGGTCGGGCACTGCCTGCTCGTCGACCGGGACGGGTGCCGGGAACCCCGCCTTGACGAAGGCGGCGTGGACGGTGCCGTGACCGACCCCGTGCAGGCTCGTGTGCACGACGCTGATGTCGCGCGGCGAGCCGGGGTCGACCACTGTGGCGACGGCGTCGACGTAGCTCTCGAGGAGGTTGTCGCCGAGCGTGTCCCAGCCGTCGGCCGCGCGCGGCACCTCGGCGACCCGCTCGACGCGGCCGATGTGGGCCGCGATCTCGCCGTCGGCCGGCGGCACGATCTGGCTGCCGTCGCCCAGGTAGACCTTGTAGCCGTTGTCCTGGGGCGGGTTGTGGCTCGCGGTGACCATGACGCCGGCGTCGGCGCCGAGGTGGCGGATCGCGAAGGCGAGGACCGGGGTGGGCAGCGGCTGGGGCAGCAGCATGGCGCGTCCGCCGGCACCGACGACGACCGCGGCCGTGTCGCGGGCGAAGACGTCGGAGTTGTAGCGGGCGTCGTAGCCGATGACGACGGTCGGGTGCTCTCCCGCACCGCCCTCGGCCCGGAGGTATGCCGTCAGGCCGGCCGCCGCACGGATGACGACGCTGCGGTTCATCCGGTTCGGGCCCGCCCCGAGCGCCCCGCGCAGCCCGGCGGTGCCGAACTCGAGCAGGCCGGACATGCGGTCGGTGAGGTCAGCCAGGGCCTCGGCGTCGCCCCCGGTCGCGCGGGTGAGCACCGCGTCGAGCTCGGCGCGGGTGGTCGGGTCGGGGTCGTCGTCGCGCCAGGCCCGCGCGGCGGCATACATGGTCTCGGTGGTGTCGACGGTGGTCATCACAGGCGCCCCACGACGGCCGCGAGCAGGCGCCCGCACCGTTCGGCCGCGAGCTGACCGGCCTCGAGCACCTCGTCGTGGCTCAGCGGCGTCTGCGAGATGCCCGCGGCGAGGTTCGTGACGAGCGAGATGCCGAGCACGTCGAGACCGCTCTGGCGCGCGGCGATGGCCTCGAGCGATGTCGACATGCCCACGAGGTCACCTCCGATGACCCTGGCCATCTGCACCTCGGCCGGCGTCTCGTAGTGCGGTCCGCGGAACTGGACGTAGACACCCTCGTCGAGATCGGGGTCGACCTCGCGGGCGATGTCGCGCAGCCGAGGCGTGTAGAGGTCGGTGAGGTCGACGAAGTTGGCGCCCTCGATGGGGGAGTGCGCCGTGAGGTTGATGTGGTCGCGGATGAGCACGGGCGTGCCGGGCGACCACGCGGGGTTGAGCCCGCCGCACCCGTTGGTGAGCACGATCGTCGAGCAGCCGGCCGCCTTCGCCGTGCGCACGCCGTGGACGACGGACCGCACGCCGCGGCCCTCGTAGAAGTGGGTGCGGGTGCCGAAGACGAGCGCCCGACGACCGGTGTCGCCGATCGCGACCGACCGCATGCTGCCCGCATGGCCGACGACGGCGGCCTTGTGGAAGCCGGGCACGTCAGCGTTGTCGACGGTGGCGAGGGTCTCGCCGATGAGGTCGGCCGTCTGCCCCCAACCGGAACCGAGCACGAGCGCCACGTCGTGGCGCTCCGCCCCCGTGCGCTCGGCGATCACGGCAGCCGCGTCGGCGGCGACGGCGAACGGGTCGGTGGAGGGGTCGTTGAGGTCACGGGAGGAGCTGTTCACGATGTGGACTCTAGCGAGGTCGTCCGGGGCGACGCACCGGTCCCGCCCGGGTCAGGAGCCCTGCCCTGGCGCCGTTCGGGGGGATGGTTGGATGGAACCCGTGATCACGCGCGAGACATCCGTTGTCATCATCGGCGGCGGCCCCGGCGGCTACGAGGCGGCCCTCGTCGCCGCCCAGCTCGGCGCCCAGGTCACCATCGTCGAGCGCGACGGGCTCGGCGGGGCCGCGGTGCTCACCGACTGCGTGCCGAGCAAGGCGCTCATCGCGACCGCCGACTACATGTCCGACTTCCAGACCGCCTCACACCTCGGCGTTCGGCTCCAGGACGACGACGGCGACGAGGTGTCCGACGCCGTCGCCCAGGCCCGGACCGTCAACGGCCGCATCCTCGAGCTGGCCGCCGCCCAGAGCGCCGACATCCAGGGCAGCCTCGAGCAGGTCGGCGTGACCGTGCTGCGCGGCACGGCCCGGGTCACCGGTCGCGAGCGGGTGGTCGCCGAGCTCGCCGACGGCACGACGCAGGAGCTGACCGCGCACGTCGTCCTCGTCGCCACCGGCGCCGCGCCCCGCGTCATGGACACGATGCGCCCCGACGGCGAGCGCATCCTGACCTGGCAGCAGATCTACTCGCTCGCCGAGCTGCCCGAACGGATGATCGTCATCGGGTCCGGTGTCACCGGGGCCGAGCTGGCGCAGGCCTACCTCGGCCTCGGCTCCCAGGTCGTGCTCGTCTCCTCCCGCGACCGCGTGCTGCCCGGCGAGGACGCCGACGCCGCCACCGTCATCGAGGACGTCTTCCGCAAACGCGGCATGGAGGTGCTCAACAAGTCGCGCGCGGCCTCCGTCGAGCGCACCGCCGACGGCGTCGTGGTGACGCTTGTCGACGGACGCACCGTCCAGGGCAGCCACGCCCTGCTGGCGGTCGGGTCGGTGCCCAACACGGCCGGCATGGGGCTCGAGGAGGTCGGCGTCGAGCTCAGCCCGTCGGGCCACATCCAGGTCGACCGCGTCTCGCGCACCAGCGTCGGCGGGATCTACGCCGCCGGCGACTGCACGGGCGTGCTGCCGCTCGCGTCCGTCGCCGCCATGCAGGGCCGCATCGCCATGTGGCACGCCCTCGGCGACGCCGTCGCCCCGCTCAACGTGCGTGGGGTCGCCGCCAACATCTTCACCGAGCCCGAGATCGCGACGGTCGGCATCAGCCAGGGCGCCGCCGACGAGTCGCCCGACGTCGAGGCGGTCATGCTGCCCCTCGCGCGCAACCCCCGGGCCAAGATGCAGGGCATCTCCGACGGCTTCGTCAAGCTCTTCTGCCGCAAGGTCTACGGCACGGTGCTCGGCGGCGTCGTCGTCGCGCCAAAGGCCTCCGAGCTCATCTTCCCGGTCGCGCTCGCGGTGCAGAACCGCCTCAGCGTCGACCAGGTCTCCAGCACCATCACCGTCTACCCGTCGCTCTCCGGCTCGATTGCCGAGGCTGCGCGGCAGCTGCACCAGTCCGACTGAGCCGCAACGGAATACGTCGGCCAGGGCGTCAGGGCGTCTCGTCGGGGGGCTGCGGTCGGTCCTGCTGCTCGCGCTCGAGCTCAGCCAGTCGGTCCTCCTCGGCCCACCGCTCCTTGCGGCGGCGCGACACCACCTGGCGCAGCTTCTTCTGGAGCGGGTAGACGACCGCCGCCACGACGAGCAGGATGATCAGGTTGGTCGCCGAGAAGGTCGGCTGGTTCGATGTCGCAGTGGCGAGGGTCGCAAGCACATGAGCAGTGTGCCAGAGGCGTAACGTCAGGCCCGTGGCGGCGTCGCCGGCACGTCAGGGGAAACGTGCTGTCGGCAGTGCCCCTGACCTGGTCTGACCGTGGAGGCACGCAGTGAGCGACTGGATCGACAAGGCCAAGGACTTCATCAAGGGCCACCCCGATCAGGCCGAGCAGGGGCTCGACAAGGCCGAGGAGATCATCAACGAGCGCACCGGTGGCAAGTACGCCGACCAGCTCGACAAGGGCGCCGACGCCGTACGCGAGCAGCTGGGCTTGCCTGCTGACGACGCCACCCAGCCTCCGGCCACACCGACGCCGCCCCCGGCTCCGGGGCCCGGTCCTGCGCCGACGCCTCCGCCTGCGCCGACGCCTGAGCCTGTGCCGACGCCTGAGCCTGCGCCGACTCCCGAGCCGGCGCCTCCGGTCAACCCCAACGACCCGGCTCCGGTCGACCCGCACCTGCCCGGCGGCCCCGGCCCGTCGGAGATCCCGCCCGGCGGCTCACCGGCCGGTGAGCAGGACCTGCCGGGGTCGCCCGACCCGAGCGGAGCCGGGACCCAGGAGGGCGGCGACATCACCCTGGGCGACCCGCCCAGGACCTGACCCGGTTCGGCCGCGCTGACGAGGGCCGCCCCACCACGATGGTGGGGCGGCTCTCGACGCGTAAGGACGCGGCTGCGGCAGTGCTACCGGCGGCTCAGGCCTCGGCGTCCTTGATCTCGGCGAGGACGGCCCCGGAGGTGACCGTCTCGCCGACCGCGGCGGTCAGGCCGGTGACGACGCCGTCCTTGTGGGCGGTGATGGGCTGCTCCATCTTCATCGCCTCGAGGACGATGACGAGGTCGCCGGCCGAGACGGTGGTGCCCTCGTCGACGGCGATCTTGACGATGGTGCCCTGCATCGGGGCGGTGAGGGAGTCGCCGGAGGCGGCGCCGCCGGACTTGCCGCCACCGGAGCGCTTCGGCGCCTTCTTCTTCGCGGCGGAGCCGCCGCCACCGCCGAGGGACAGGCCACCGGGCAGCGACACCTCCAGACGCTTGCCGCCGACCTCGACGACGACCGTCTGGCGCTCCTCGGACTCGGCCCCGTCAGCCGACCCGCCGGCATACGGCTGGACGGTGTTGTCCCACTCCGTCTCGATCCAACGCGTGTGGATCGTGAACGGGGTGCCGTCGACCGGGGCGAAGGCGGGGTCGGCCACGACTGCGCGGTGGAACGGCACGACGGTCGGCATGCCGTCGATGGTCAGCTCGGCCAGCGCCCGGCGGGAGCGTTCGATCGCTTGCTCGCGGGTGCGGCCGGTGACGACGAGCTTGGCGATCATCGAGTCGAAGGCGCCGGCGACGGTGTCGCCCTCGACGATGCCGGCGTCCCAGCGCACGCCTGGACCGTGCGGCACCACCATCTTCGAGACCGTGCCCGGCGCCGGCAGGAAGCCGCGGCCGGCGTCCTCGCCGTTGATGCGGAACTCGATGGAGTGGGCGTGCGGCTCGGGGTCGGAGTAGTCGAGGGACTCGCCGTTCGCGATGCGGAACTGCTCGCGCACGAGGTCGATGCCGGTGACCTCCTCGGTGACGGGGTGCTCGACCTGCAGGCGCGTGTTGACCTCGAGGAAGCTGATGTCGCCGGCCGGGCCGACGAGGAACTCGCAGGTGCCGGCGCCGACGTAGCCCGCCTCCTTGAGGATGGCCTTGGAGGCGCGGAGCAGCTCGGCGTGCTGCTCGTCGGTGAGGAACGGCGCGGGCGCCTCCTCGACGAGCTTCTGGTTGCGCCGCTGGAGGGAGCAGTCGCGGGTGGAGACGACGACGACGTTGCCGTGCTGGTCGGCCAGGCACTGGGTCTCGACGTGCCGGGGGCGGTCGAGGAAGCGCTCGACGAAGCACTCGCCGCGGCCGAACGCCGTGACGGCCTCGCGCACGGCCGACTCGTAGAGGTCGGGGATCTCCTCCATCGTCCGGGCGACCTTGAGGCCGCGCCCGCCGCCGCCGTATGCCGCCTTGATCGCCACCGGGAGGCCGTGCTCCTGGGCGAACGCGACCACCTCGTCGGCGCCGCCGACGGGGTCCTTCGTGCCGGGCACGAGGGGTGCGCCGGCCTTGGTGGCGATGTGGCGGGCCTTGACCTTGTCGCCGAGGGAGTCGATGGCCTCGGGCCCGGGGCCGATCCACGTCAGGCCGGCGTCGATGACGGCCTGGGCGAAGCCGGCGTTCTCGGCGAGGAAGCCGTAGCCGGGGTGCACGGCGTCGGCGCCCGACTGCTTCGCGACCTCGAGCACCTTGTCGACGAGCAGGTAGCTCTCACCGGGGGTCGAACCACCCAGGGCGTACGCCTCATCGGCGACCTTGACGTGCAGGGCATCCCGGTCGGGGTCCGCGTAGACCGCCACCGAGGCGATGCCGCTGTCCGCGCACGCCCGCGCGATGCGGACCGCGATCTCACCACGATTTGCGATCAGGACCTTGCTGATGGATGCCATGGCTCGGACTCTATCGGGCTGACGCCGCGTCAATTCCGCCTCCGCAGGCCTATTCAGGGCCGTCATGGAGTGAGGTCCGGCACATCAGGGCCGGCCCCTGCCCCAGACACTAGATTGGCTCGCATGGGACTGTTCTCGCGGAAGAGCAAGAGCGACGTCGAGTCGTCCTCGGACCCGACCCCCGCCGCCGACGTGGACGAGGTCGGCGACGACCCGATCGCGTCCGACTTCACCGGGCGTCCGGTGACGGGGCCGCTCGGTGAGGCCGAGCGCAGCCGTCTCGATGCCGCCCTCGCGCGCGCGGCGCAGGTCGGGGTCGACGTCGACAGCCTTGCCTCCATCGGCGAGCGGTACGACGACGCGTACCGCCAGTGGGCTGCGAGCGATGGTGCAGACGGCGACGGCTCCGACGTCATCGTCGACACCTTCGCCACGGCGATCGGCGAGCACCTGGCTCGCCACAGCGCCCGCGAGTGGGCCGTCGTCACCGACGTCTTCGGCACCGACCTCGGGCTCGTCGCGGCCCGTGCCGACACGGTGGTCGTCCCGCACAACCTCGTGGGGGCCCGGTGGATGCGCGGCGAGACCGGGTGGATCCCGGGCGTCGTGTCCCACCTCGTGAGGATCCGCCCGCGGCCCAGCTGAGGAGCCTCCTAGGATCTCTGGCATGGCCACGGACGACCGGCGCGTCACGCGCGAGCTCGAGGAGGGCATCGAACGCGACTTCAGGCGCAAGATGTCCTACGGCGACTACCTGCGTCTCGAGACGCTGCTCAGCGCGCAGCAGCCGCTCAGCGACCCGCCGCAGCACGACGAGCTGCTCTTCATCATCCAGCACCAGACATCCGAGCTGTGGCTGAAGCTCATGATCCACGAGCTGCGTTCTGCCCGACGACTTCTCGGTGAGGACGAGCTCGCGCCGGCCCTCAAGCGACTGGCGCGGGTCAAGCACATCCAGCACACCCTCACCGACCAGTGGTCGGTGCTCGCGACGCTGACGCCCAGCGAGTACGCCGAGATCCGCCCGTTCCTCGCGACGAGCTCGGGCTTCCAGTCGGCGCAGTACCGCGAGGTCGAGTTCCTCCTCGGCAACAAGAACGCCGACATGGTCGCGGTCTTCTCGCACGACGAGGCCGCCCGCGCCGAGCTCGATGCGCTGCTCCACGAGCGGAGCCTCTATGACGAGTTCCTCGCCTACCTGTCCCGTCGCGGGTACGCGGTGCCGACCCACCTCCTCGACCGTGACTGGACCCAGCCCTACCGTCTCGACCAGGGCCTCGTCGACGTCTTCGCCGGGGTCTACGCCGAGCCGCACGAGCACTGGGGTGTCTACGAGACGTGTGAGGAGCTCGTCGACCTCGAGGACAACTTCCAGCAGTGGCGCTTCCGTCACCTGCAGGTGGTGCAGCGCACGATCGGCCAGAAGACCGGCACGGGCGGGTCGACGGGTGTCGACTTCCTGCGTCGTGCGCTCGACCTGACCTTCTTCCCCGAGCTCTACGAGGTGCGGACCCGGATCGGCGGCTGACCATGGCACAGGACTGGCACGAGCGAGCGGATGTGCTTGCGGCGCAAGCGATCTCCGATGGCGCGCCGACCACGTGGTTCGACCGGCTCTATGCCGAGGGATCGGCGGGCGTCGTCACCATGCCGTGGGACCGGTCGGAGCCCGCGCCGCCGCTACGGGACTGGCTGCAGGAGCGCGGCGCTGTGGGCGACGGTCTGCGAGCGGTCGTCGTCGGCTGTGGCCTCGGTGCCGATGCAGAGCACCTCGCCGGCCTCGGGTTCGAGACGGTGGCGTTCGACGTCGCACCGTCCGCCGTCGGGGTGGCGCAGGACCGGCATCCGGGGACTGCCGTCGGCTACCGGGTGGCGGACCTGCTCGACCTGCCGGGGGAGTGGCTCGGCGCCTTCGACCTGGTCGTCGAGATCTACACCGTCCAGGCGCTGCCCGACCCGCCTCGCTCCGCCGCGGTGGAAGGAGTGCGCAGCCTCGTCGCTCCTGGCGGAACGCTGTTCGCCGTGGAGTTCAGGGCGGACGGCGAGTCCGACTCGCCGAGCGGGCCGCCGTTCGCGCTGAGCCGTGGCCGGATGCGGTCGTTCGCTGGTGACGGGCTCGAGGAGGTCGAGCTGACCGCCATCGAGGGCGAGCGCTGGCGGGCCGTGTTCCGCCGCTCCAGCGACTGACCGAACGCGTGTGACGTTTGCGCAGTGCAGGGGCCCAATACGTTCAGGCCCTGCCGAACCGGTCGCGGCCCGGCTCGCACCGGCACGGGCAGCCGGCCACGCACAACGCCTCGAAGCAGGCGTCCGGGCAGGTGCAGTCGTCGGTCGGCGGGGCGGTGTCGACGGTCGGCTGGCGCCCGCGCATGAGTCGCACCCGCTTGCGCAGGTCCGCGTGGGTTGGATGGTCCTCGGGTCGGTCATGGTGAGGCGTCTTTGCTGCCTGCTGGTCTCGGAATTCCCTGTGCCTGAACCATGCACGCGCCGCCGGTCTGTCGTAGCGCGGACGCGACTCTCGTTCGTAGGGCACCTGGTCCGGCGGCGCCACGTCGAGGTGCGCCGGGAAGCGGCGACCTTGGTTGTCGCGTACGAGGTCCTCTGCCACGGGTGCAACCAGGCGGCCTTCGGCATCGACGACCGCCAGGCGCAGGCCGGCCACGGCGAGGATCTGCTCGAAGAGCGCCACCGTCGGCACGGACGCACCCGACTCGATGCGGCACACTGTGCTGGCGTTCGTGGCCACGAGAGCGGCCAGGTCGCGCTGGCTCAGGTCGGCGAGGCGACGAACCCGGACGACATAGCGGCCGACCCGGTCGTCGCCTCCGCTCGCACCCCCGGTTCTCGCCATGACCACAGCCTGCAGCCCGCAAGCGGAGTCGCGCTGGGATCGTCCACAGGCGCGCCGAGCGACATTCTTTCCCCTGACCGCTACGTCACTGTTCCACGGAGCGCAACAGTGACGTACGCGATTCGTCTAGTCACCTGGCGAGCGACCCTTCCGCGCGGCTACGTCACTGTTGCGTGGGGTGCAGCACTGACGTACGCGATTCCTCTAGTCACCTGACGAGCGACCATTCCGGGCGGCTACGTCACTGTTGCGTGGGGTGCAGCAGTGACGTACGCGATGGGTGTAGTCACCTGGCGAGCGACACTTCCGGGCGGCTACGTCACTGTTGCGTGGGGCGCAGCAGTGACGTAGTGACCTCCGGATCAGGTGGTCAGGCGGCGGTCTTGGCGCGGACCTGACGCTTGATGCGACCAAGCATGGCGACCATGCCGCGCATGCGAAGGGGCGAGACCGCCTCGGCGAGGCCGAACCGCATCGGGGCGTCGTCGGGGACCGCCAGAACCTCCGCCGCGCTGAGCCCGTCGAGGCCCTCGTGGAGGATGCCGGCGAAGCCGCGGGTCGTCGGAGCCTCGGCGGGGGCGTCGAAGAAGAGGCGGACTACCCGGTCGTCGAGGGACGTCCCGTCTGCGACCTCGACGGTGAGGAAGAGTGGCGACTGGCACTCGTCGACGCGTTCGAGCTGGTCGAGGTGACCGGCATACCGCTCGGGAAGGGCGGGCAGCTCGTCGCTGAACTCGAGGAGCAGCTGCAGCTTGAGCTCGTTGCTCGCAGACCGGAAGTCGTCGGCGATCTCGGACAGCGATGCAGGCAGCGTGGTGTCGCTCATGTGTTCACCGCTCGATCGGGACGCGCACGGAGTTGCCCCACTCGGTCCACGAACCGTCGTAGTTGCGCACGGTGTCGAAGCCGAGCAGGTGGGTGAGCACGAACCACGTGTGCGACGACCGCTCACCGATGCGGCAGTAGGCGACGACGTCGTCGTTCGGAGCCAGGCCCTGCTCGGTCAGGTAGATCGCCTCGAGGTCCTCGCGGGACTTGAACGAGCCGTCCTCGTTGGCTGCACGCGCCCACGGCACCGACTTCGCGCCGGGGATGTGGCCGCCGCGCATCGCCCCCTCCTGGGGGTAGTCGGGCATGTGGAGCAGCTCGCCGGAGAACTCGCCGGGGGAGCGGACGTCGACGAGGGGCTTGCCGAGGTGGGCCAAGACGTCGTCCCTGAACGCGCGGATCGGCGCGTCGTCGCGTTCGGCCACGGGGTAGTCGACCGTCGTCGGGGTCGGCACCTCACGGGTCACCTCGCGCCCCTCGGCGATCCACTTGGCCCGGCCACCGTCGAGCAGCCGCACGTCCTCGTGGCCGAAGAGGCTGAAGACCCACAGGGCGTACGCCGCCCACCAGTTGCTCTTGTCGCCGTAGAGCACGACGGTCGTGTCGCGCGAGATGCCGCGCTTGCCCATCACCTCGGCAAAGCGGGCGCCGTCGACGTAGTCGCGCGAGATCGGGTCGTTGAGGTCGACGTGCCAGTCGATCTTGACCGCGCCGGGAATGTGGCCGGTGTCGTAGAGCAGGACGTCCTCGTCGGACTCCAGGACCACGATGCCATCGGGACCTCCGACGGCACCCGCCGCAACCTGCTCGGCCAGCCAGTCGGTGGTCACGAGGCGCTCGGGGTGGGCGTACGCGGAGATCTTCGTGTCGTCAGCGCTCATGTGGCCCATCGTGTCACGCGAGCTTGTCGAGGTCCTCACGGCATCGGCGCTCGAACTCGCCGAGCTCGGCGATGGCGTCCTGGATGTCACGCAACCGCTGGTCGAGGTCCGAACGGCGCTCGTCGATCTGGCCGAGGACGTACTCGAGCTGGGTGCGGCGCCCGCGGGGTGCGTCGAAGAGGTCGATGATCGTGCGGATCTCCTCGAGCGGGAAACCGAGGCGCTTGCCGCGCAGGATCAGGCTCAGGCGCGTGCGGTCGCGGCGGTGGAAGATCCGCTGCGTGCCCCGCCGCTCGGGGGAGATGAGGCCGAGGTCCTCGTAGTGGCGGACCGTGCGGTGGGTCACGCCGAACTCGTCGGCCACCTGGGCGATGGTCCACGTCGGCGCACTTGTCATGGCGTCGATCATGCTTTACGTTTACGTCAACGTCAAGCACGCGTCACGAGCGCGTGACGGCCGCGAACCCCCTTCAGGAGAACAGCGATGTTCGAGCTCAGCCAGGACCACGAGGACTTCCGCAAGGTCGTCCGCGACTTCGCCGAGAAGGAGGTCGCCCCCCACATCGCCAAGTGGGACGCCGCCTCCCACTTCCCGGCAGACCTCGTGCCGAAGATGGGTGAGCTCGGCCTGTTCGGTCTGGTCGTGCCGGAGGAGTACGGCGGCGCAGGCGAGGCCGGCGACTTCACCAGCCTCTGTGTCGCCATCGAGGAGCTCGGTCGAGTCGACCAGTCGATCGGTATCACGCTCTCCGCCGGTGTCGGCCTCGGCATCAACCCGATCCTGACCTACGGCAACGAGGAGCAGAAGCAGCGCTTCCTCCCCGACCTCGTCTCCGGGCAGGCCCTCGCCGGCTTCGGTCTCACCGAGCCCGAAGCCGGATCGGACGCCGCCGCGACGAAGACCCGTGCCGTCCGCGACGGTGACGAGTGGGTCATCGACGGCGCCAAGGCCTTCATCACCAACTCCGGCACCGACATCACCTCCGTCGTCACCGTGACCGCGCGCACGGGCAGCAACGAGGACGGGTCGCCGAAGATCTCGGCCATCATGGTCCCCGCCGGCACGCCCGGCTTCGTCGTCGAGCTGGCCTACCACAAGCTCGGCTGGCACGTCTCCGACACCCACGGCCTCACCTTCGAGGGCTGCCGCGTCCCCGCCGAGAACCTGCTCGGCGCCGAGGGCGAGGGATTCAAGCAGTTCCTCAAGACCCTCGACGACGGCCGCATCGCGATCTCCGCGCTCGCCGTCGGGTGCGCCCAGGCCTGCCTCGAGCTCGCCACGGACTACGCGAAGACGCGCACCGCCTTCGGCAAGCCGATCGGCGTCAACCAAGGTGTCTCCTTCCAGCTCGCCGACCTCGCCGTCATGGTCGAGGGCGCGCGACTGCTGACCTACAAGGCGGCCTGGCTCAAGGACGAGCTGCACGCCGGCAAGCGCTCGGTCAAGGAGGTCAAGCAGGCTGCGGCCATCGCCAAGCTGTACTCGACCGAGGCCGCCGTCACCGCGACCCGCATCGCCACCCAGGTCTTCGGCGGCAACGGCTTCATGGAGGAGTTCCCCGTGGCCCGCTTCTACCGCGACGCGAAGATCCTCGAGATCGGCGAGGGGACCTCCGAGGTCCAGCGGATGCTCATCGCGCGTGGCCTGGGGCTGCCCGCATGAGCGATTCCGACCCGAGGGTCGCCGATGTCCGCGCGCGCCTCGCCACGGCGCACGCCGCCTCCGCGAGCGCGCCCGAGAAGGCACAGGCGAAGCTCGACGCGCAGGGCAAGATCTACGTCCGCGACCGCATCGCGCTGCTCTTCGACGAGGGCTCCTTCGTCGAGGACGGCCGCTACGCCAACGCGCTCCAGCCCGGTCTGCCCGCCGACGGCGTCGTCACCGGCCGCGGCACCGTCGACGGCCGGCCCGCGATCGTCATCGCGAACGACCCGACCGTCAAGGCCGGTTCCTGGGGCTCGCGCACCGTCGAGAAGATCGTGCGCGCCACCGAGATGGCGCTGCGCGAGGAGCTGCCGGTCTTCTGGTTCGTCGACTCCGCCGGCGCTCGCATCACCGACCAGGTCGAGATGTTCCCGGGCCGTCGCGGAGCGGGCCGGATCTTCCACAACCAGGTCGCCCTGTCGGGCAAGGTGCCGCAGATCTGCTGCCTCTTCGGCCCGAGCGCGGCCGGCGGCGCCTACATCCCGAGCTTCTGCGACCTCATCATCATGGTCGAGGGCAACGCCTCGATGTACCTCGGCAGCCCCCGCATGGCCGAGATGGTCGTCGGCGAGAAGGTGTCGCTCGAGGAGATGGGCGGCGCCCGCATGCACTGCACCGTCTCCGGCGTCGGCGACCTGCTCGCCCACGACGACGCCGAGGCCATCGAGCTCGCCAAGCTCTACTTCTCCTACGTGCCCGGCACGTGGCGTGACCACCCGCCGACGTATGCCGCGGAGGAGCCTGCGTCGCCGCTGGCCCGTGACACGGTGCCCGAGCGCGAGTCCGTGCCGTTCGACATCCACGACGTCATCGACGGCCTCGTCGACGACGACTCGTTCTTCGAGCTCAAGCCGCTCTGGGCGGCTGAGCTCGTCATCGGCTTCGGCCGGCTCGACGGCCAGACGGTCGGCCTCGTCGCCAACAACTCGATGGTCAAGGGCGGCGTCCTGTTCACAGACAGCGCCGACAAGGCCGCGCGGTTCATCTGGCTCTGCGACGCCTTCAACATCCCGCTCATCTACCTCGCCGACGTGCCTGGCTTCATGATCGGCTCCGAGGTCGAGCGCGGCGGCATCATCCGGCACGGCGCCAAGATGGTCAGCGCCGTCTCGTCAGCGACCGTGCCGCAGTTCTGTGTCGTCGTGCGCAAGGCGTACGGTGCGGGGCTCTACGCGATGGGCGGCCCCGGCTTCGGCCCCGACGCCACGATCGCCCTGCCGACCGCGCGGATCGCGGTCATGGGGCCCGAGGCCGCCGTCAACGCCGTCTACGCGAACAAGATCGCCGAGATCACCGACGCCGACGAGCAGGCCCGGTTCGTCGCCGACCGCCGCCGCGAGTACGAGGAGGACGTCGACATCGAACGCCTCGCGGCCGACCTCGTGCTCGACTCCATCATCGAGGCGGATGAGCTGCGCTCGGACCTCGTGCGCCGACTGGCTTATGCTTCCCGGCGTGACCGTCACTTCAGCGAGCGCCGCCGCGCCGTCCCGCCGGTCTGAGCTGCGCCTCGGTCACAGGCTCGAGCACCCCGACCGCCGGGCCGAGCTGAAGCTGCCGTTCTGGCGACGTTTCCCGGTCTGGTTCCCCTTCGCCGTCTTCGCCGTCTCCCGCCTGTTCGTGTGGCTCGCTGCCACCTACCTGTCCAGGTACCAGATCCCGCTGCCCATCGGCACCGCCAACATCCGCATCTTCTACCCCACTCCGGCCGACCCTGGCTACAACGCGGTGATGACCGGCTGGGACGGCCAGTGGTACCGCGTCATCGCCGAGCAGGGCTATCCCGCCGTGCTGCCCCGGGTCGGGTGGGGCGGCATCGACATGAACCCGTGGGCCTTCTTCCCGGTCTTCCCGATGACCGTCGGGCTCATCATGAAGGTCACCGGCCTGCCGTTCGCGCTCGTCGCGCCCACGCTCTCGACCGTCATCGGGTTCGCCGCGATGTACATGCTCTTCAAGCTCGTCGACCAGGCCGTGGGCCGCTGGGAGGCGATCGTCGCGGTCGTGGCGACCAGCTTCTTCATCGCCTCGCCTGCCTTCTCGGCGTCGTACACCGAGTCGACCGCCCTGCTCGGGGTCGTCACGGTCCTGTGGCTGATGCGGAAGCGGAAGTACTGGTGGGTCGTCCTCGCGCTGCTCGTGCTCTCGCTGAGCCGCAACGTCGTCATCGCCATGGTGCCGGTCATCGTCGCCCACTGGGTCGTGCCCTGGCGTCAGGGTGACGAGGGAGAGCACCCGGTGCGCCTTCGCGTCGGCCTGGGGGCGCTCGCGGCATACGCCGGCGCTCTGACCTGGCTCTGGCCGACCATCGTCACGATCGCGACGGACACCCCCAACGCCTACAACGACACGATGCTCGCCTGGAACATCGAGACGAAGATCAAGCTCTACCTGTGGTGGGACCTGCTGTACCAGTACTGGGGCGTCCTGGGGCAGGTCGGCGGTGTTGTCGGCGTCGCCGCCTTCGCGTGGTTCATGCTGTCGAAGCACTCGTGGCGCTGGGGCCCGGAGATCTGGGGCTGGGCGGGCGCCTACCCGGCATACATCATCCTCGTCACGAGCACGACGCCGAGCCGCGTGCGGTACGCCCTGCTCGCGTTCCCCATGACGCTCGTGATCGCCTGGTTCCTCAAGCTGCCCTGGTGGCGGCGCTACCGCTACTGGGTGCTCGGGCTCATCGTCGTCGTGGGCGCGGCCCAGATGTGGTGGTGGACCGAGCACTACCTCGTCATCGAGAACCTCACCGACGACCTCTACCCCTGAGCCGCGCCTGCCGCTGCGCCACCCGCGACGTCGAACCAGCCGATGCCGGCGTCACCGAGCAGGTCGCGCAGCAGGGGCAGGGAAAGGCCGACGACGTTGTGGTGGTCGCCCTCGACCGCGGTGACGAAGGCGCCGCCGAGGCCGTCGATCGTGAACGCGCCCGCGACGGTGAGTGGCTCACCCGTCGCGACGTAGGCGTCGATCTCGGCGTCGGAGAGCGTGGCGAAGTGCACCGTGGTCGAGGCGGTCGCGCCGAGCGTGGCGCCGCCGGGGCCTCGGTCGTCGACGAGCCAGTGGCCCGTGTGGAGCACGCCCGAGCGCCCGCGCATGCGGTGCCAGCGGCTGATCGCCTCGGCCGCATCGGCCGGTTTGCCGTGCACCTCCCCGTCGAGCTCGAGCACCGAGTCGCAGCCGATCACGACGGCGCCGGCCTCGAGGCCGGACGCCACGTCCTCGGCCTTGGCCCGGGCGAGCAGCAGCGCGATGTCGGCAGGCTCGAGGGGGCCGTAGCGCTCGGTGGCCTCGGCCACGGCGAGGTCCTCGTCGACGGTGCTGACGACGACGGTCGGCTCGATCCCGGCCGCGCGCAGGGTCGTGAGGCGCGCGGGCGAGGCGGAGGCGAGGACGAGGGGGACCGCGGGGGCGTCGGGGGCGTCCGGGAGGGGGGTCGACATCCCGTCATCGTAGGGGCCGAGCCTCGGCCCGGAACGGCCGACGGCACCACCCCATCGGGACGGTGCCGTCGGTCGTCAGTGACGGGTGTGGTCCGGTGTCAGGCGATCGCCGCGGTCTGCGCCGAGTAGACGGCCCTGGTGAGGTAGCCGGTCTTCGCGCCGGTGACGCGGACCTTGACGTACTTGCCCTTGTCGAGGCTCGTCAGCTTGTACGTCCTCGCGGTCGCCCCCGAGATGGCCACGCCGGAGCGGTACCACTGGTAGGCGTACGTGGTGGGCGCCGGGCTCCACGTGCCCGGCACGGCCGTCAGCGTGTAGGCGACCTTGCGGGTGCCCGAGATGGTCGGCGTCGGAGCCGTGAAGGCCCCCAGCACCGCGGTGGTCGCCGTCGAGGTCTTCGCCACCGTGAGGTAGCCGGACTTGGCCCCGGTGACCCGGACGGTCATCGTCTTGGCCTGGTCGGTCGTCGTGAGCTTGTAGGTGCTCGCGGTGGCTCCCGTGATGGCGACGCCGGACCGGTACCACTGGTAGGCCAGCGTGACCGGGGCCGGCCCCCACGTGCCGGGGACGGCGGTGAGCGTGTAGCCGACGGCCTTGGTGCCGCTGATCGTCGGTGTCGGCGCGGTGAGGGCACCCACCACGACGGGGCCGGTGGCGGCCTGCTGGAGACTCCCGGCGCCAGTCGGGCCGTATGCCGTCATGCGCAGGGTGATCCGCTTGCCCATCATCGCGCTCGTCAGCGTGAGCGGCTCTGCGGTGCCCCAGTCCGAGTCCTGGGGCACGCCGCCGACGACCCAGGTGTACGAGGGGCTCCAGTCGCCGGCCGGGGTGATGGTGCCGTGGGTCGCGGTCAGCGTGGTGCCGACGACCCCGCTGCCGGCGATCGTCAGCGGGCTGGACAGCGCGGGTCCGGTGCTCTTGACCTCGACACCGTTGGAGTACATCTCGGCCGGGCKGTAGCCGGCGAGGGTGCCGGTCACCTTGGCGGTGACCCAGGCGCCGACGAGGTCGCTGGTGGTGGTGAACGTGGAGCTCGTGGCGCCCGCGATCGGGACCAGCCCGTCCGTGCCCTGGCGCATCCACTGGTAGGTCAGGGCGACGCCCGACGGGCTCCAGGCACCGGCGTCGACGCTGAGCGTGCTGCCCACCGTGGACGATCCGCTCACGAACGGCTCGCGGGCCGAGAGGCCGTTGCCCGCGGCGGGCAGCACCATCGTCAGATCGCGCTTGCGGGTGTCGGAGGTGACGGCGAACGGCGTTGCGGTCTCGAGCGTCGTCGCGTTGTCGTAGCACCGGTCCTGGTAGCGGGTGGCAGGCGCCCAGCCGTTGTCGTACCAGGTGTCGTAGACGCAGATCTTGTACGTCTTGCCGACCTCGGTCTGCTCGGCGAAGGTGCCGTCGGCGCCGGTGAGCAGCGGGCCGTACTGGCGTCCGAACCAGTCGCCCTGGGTCGGGCGGTACTCGTAGAGGTTCCAGTTGATGTTCTCGAGCGGCTTGCCTGCCGCGTCGGTCACCTTGACGACGACACCGGTCCACGGGTCGAGGACGAAGTTGACACCGGTGATCGTCGTGCCCGCCGGGATGGTCCAGTCGACGTAGTCGCTGGTGCTCTTCGTGCCGTCCCAGGTGGCCGAGGCGTACACGTGCTGGTCGGCCGGGTCGAAGGCCTGGACGGTGCTCGGGCCCGACTCGACGCCGGTCAGCGTGAAGCTGCCGTCAGCGCCAGTCGTGGTGTCGACCTGCATGCCTCCGGTCGTCTTGGACGCGGCGACGCTGAAGCCGCTCACCGGCTGCCCCGCGGTGTTCTTGACGGTGCCCTTGAGCGTCGAGCGGCGGTCGAGCCGGATGTTCGCGACGGCGGGCGTCACGCCGGCGGTGACGGGGGTCGCTGCGTCGAAGTCGCCCTTGTCGGCGTACCACTCGATGCCCCACTGCGAGGCGCACGTCATCGTGCCCCAGCAGCCGGCCTCGATCTTGTAGGGGCCGGGCGAGGCGAACGTGGCCGAGTAGGTGCCGTCCGAGTTGAACGTGACCGAGCCGGCGTCCTGGTATCTGGAGTCGTAGATCCAGAGGCCTGCGTCCCCGACGCCGACTGCGGTGCCGTTGGCGTCGAGGCCGGTGACGCGACCGGTGATGGTGTAGGTGGCGGCGTCGGCGGACGGGGCGGCCAGTGGCAGCAGCCCGAGGGCGACGGTGGCGGCGGTGAGCGCGGTCAGGAGACGGCGCGCAGCACGGCGCGTGTTCGTCCCCTGGGTCCGGCCCACCGCGGTGCGGTGGCGGAACACGATTTCTCCCCTGTGGTGTGAGCGCCTGCGTCGAGTCGGCGGCGCGAGCACAGCATAGGTGTGGGGAGAGGCCCCCGGCGATGGGGATCAGTACCCATCTGTGGGGAGCAGGAAGGCCCCCGACCGTGGTGGTCGGGGGCCTTCCGGTGTGCCGGTGACGGTGCGCCCGGGTCAGATCTCCTGGAGCACCGCGGCGCGCAGCGTGTCGAGGCCGACACCGCCGATGTCCAGGGCCCGGCGGTGGAAGGCCTTGAGGTCGAAGGCGTCGCCCTCGCGCTCACGCACCTCGTCGCGTAGCTGCAGCCACAGGCGCTCGCCGATCTTGTAGCTCGGGGCCTGGCCCGGCCACCCGAGGTAGCGGTTGAGCTCGAACCGGAGGATCTTCTCGTCCATGAAGCCGTAGCGGGTCAGGTAGGTCCACGCCTTGTCGTAGTCCCAGGCTCCGCCGCCGACCTCGTCGGGGGCGTCGAACCCGCAGTGCACGCCGATGTCGATGACGACGCGGGCGGCCCGAAGTGACTGTCCTGCAAGCCAACCCATGCGGTTGCCCGGGTCGTCCATGTAGCCGAGCTCGGCCATCAGGCGCTCGGCGTAGAGGGCCCAACCCTCGCCGTGGCCGGAGGTCCAGGCCTCGAGGCGACGCCACTTGTTTAGCAGGGCAGAGCGGTAGACGGTCTGCGCCACCTGCAGGTGGTGGCCCGGGACGCCCTCGTGGTAGACGGTCGTCAGCTCGTTCCAGGTGCGGAACTCGGTGTTGCCCTTGGGCACCGACCACCACATCCGCCCCGGGCGGCTGAAGTCGTCGCTCGGGCCGGTGTAGTAGATGCCGCCGGTCTGGGTCGGGGCGATCATGCACTCGATGGTCTCGACCGGGCCGGGGATGTCGAAGTGGACGTCCTTGAGGTTCTCGATCACCTCGTCGGCGCGCTCCTGCATCCATGCCTTGAGGGCGTCGGTGCCGTGCAGCTGGTACTTCTCGTCGGCGTCGAGAATCTC
This sequence comes from Terrabacter sp. 05T424, assembly GCF_056396225.1. Classification (NCBI taxonomy): domain Bacteria; kingdom Bacillati; phylum Actinomycetota; class Actinomycetes; order Micrococcales; family Intrasporangiaceae; genus Terrabacter; species Terrabacter sp. 05T424. The sequence continues at coordinate 400,260 of NZ_JBFTLB010000007.1, read as the reverse complement.
GACGCCGCGCTGCACGCTGGCGCCCGACTCGAGCCCCTCGGCGATCTCGGTCATCTGCGCGTTGAGGCTCGCCACCTCCTGCTGGCCCCAGCGGTAGGTCTCCTCGAGGTCGACGGCGGCGCCGAGGAAGTAGCGCGACTCGAGGCGGTAGCGGTCGATGCCGCAGGCGTCGGCGTCGGGGGCGTGGGGCAGCAGCTCCCGCTCCAGCCAGTCGGCCATCTCGCCGTATGCCGCCGCGGCCGCCGCTGCGGCGTCGGCCAGCCGGGTCTTGACCTCGCCGTCGAGCGGGGCGTCTCCGACCGTGGCGTCGGCGACGATCTTCGCGAAGTAGCCGTCGTCGGCCACGAGGTCGCGCGACTGCTCGGCACACGCCTCGACCTGCCGGCGCGGCGACACCTGGCCGCGCTCGCGCGCGACGAGCAGGGACTCCTTGTAGCCCTCGAGGGCGGCCGGGATCTTGGCCATGCGGGCCGCGAAGGTGCTCCAGTTGTCCTCGGTGTCCTGCGGCATGAGGTCGAAGACGTCGCGCACCGCCTGGAGGGGCGACGCGAGGACGTTGAGCGACATCTCGTCGAGCCCGGCGGCATACCGGTCCTCGGAGAGCTGGAGTCGCTCGGTCATGGCGTCGACGGTGACCCGGTCGACGTCGTCGGCGGGCGTCGCGTCGCCGAGCTCGGCGAGGGTGGCCCGGCGCAGCTGCGAGGCGGCCGCGTTGCCGGCGGGGGAGAGGTCGTCGAGGTCCTCCTCGGCGCCCGGGACCCCGAGGAAGGTCGCGTTGATGGGGCTGAGGGCGACGGCGGCGTCGAAGTAGGTCTCCGCGATGCGGTCCACGTCGGTCCGGGGTCGCGCTGTCTGGGTGTTGGCAGTCACCCGGCGAACGTATTAGAGCGTGGCGACGCGTGCCAGTGCATTGACGGCGGGGCGCCCGGTGGCTGACCGTGGTCAGTCGTGGCCGTTGCCCTTGGCCTTCGCCTTGTCGTTGCCCTTGGCCTTGCCGGTGCCGGCACCAGTGGCGGTACTCGTGGCCGCAGCGGTGCCGCCGTCGTTCCCGCCGGAGACGACGAGCACGACGACTCCGTCGGCCGTGGGCTGGCCCGCGCTGGGCCACGTGCCGACGAGCTGGTCCTTGCCGTCACCGGGCACGGTCACGCGCGTCACGCGGACGTCCGGCTCGAGCCGTGCCGTGGCCTGCTTCACGTCGGTGCCGACGAGGTCGCCGGGCACGACGAAGGAGGTGTTGCTGTCGGCGGGGGCGTGGCCGCGGCTGACGACGAGGGCGACGGTCGATCCCTTGCCCAGCGACTGGCCCTCGGCCGGGAAGGTGCCCAGGACGGCGTCCTCGGGCTTCGTCGAGCGCACGAGCACCCAGCGCACGTTGAAGCCGGACTTGATGATGGCGTCGACCGCCGCGCCCCGCTGCGCGCCGACCAGGCCGGTCGGGACGGTGCCGCCGACGCTCGGCTGGGGGTCGGTGGAGGTGGGCGAGGGGGCCGCGGTGGTGCTGGCGGACGGCTTGGGCTTCGGAGGCGTGGTGCCTGCGGCGTCGGTGCCAGAGCCGGAGAGCAGGACGAAGCCGAGGGTGGCCACAAGGGCGACGACGACCGCGACGAGCACCCAGACCAGGACGCCGGGGCCGCGTCGGCCACGCTGGTGACGGGACCGCCGGGGCTCCGTCCTGGTGTCGACGGACGCCTGCTCCCCGGTGGGCAGCAGACCGGTCGGTGCGGGGTCGCCGGCGGCGCCCGTGGCGAGGGTCGTGTCGACGGACGAGGTGGCGGACGCGCCGGCCGCTGCGAGGGGAGCTGCCGGGACGCCGAGCGCGGGCATCCTCGCCGTGTGGGCGCCGACCGCAAGTACGGACGTCGCCTCGCCGGCCGGGAGGGCCCGGGTCGCGGCATCGGCGCCGGACTCGCGGCGGGCGAGGGCCATCGCCATGGCGTCGGCGTCGGCGTAGCGCTCGGAAGGCACCTTCGCGGTGGCCCGTACGACGACGTCGTCGAGGTTGGCCGGCAGGTCGTGCACCCGGGAGCTCGGCAGCGGGACCGGCTCGTCGAGGTGGCGCATCGCGATCGCGACCGGGGTGTCGCCATCGAAGGGGACCGACCCGGTCAGCATCTGGAACAGGAGGATGCCGAGCGAGTAGATGTCGGTGGCCGGGCTCGTGGCCTGCCCCCTCGCCTGCTCGGGAGAGACGTACGCGGCGGTGCCCATGACGGTGCCGGTGTCGGTGAGCGAGGCTTGGCCGAGCGCCTGGGCGATGCCGAAGTCGGTGACCTTGACCGTGCCGTCGGGCCGCACGATGACGTTGCCGGGCTTGATGTCGCGGTGGACCACGCCGGCCCGGTGCGCGGCGGCGAGGGCCGAGCAGACCTGCTCGGCGATGCGCACCGCGTCGCTGGGCGTGAGCCGCCCGACCTGGCGCAGCAGGCGGGAGAGGTCGGAGCCGTCGACGTGCTCCATGACGATGAAGTGCGAGGAGCCGTCGACCCCGTAGTCGTAGACCTGGGCGATGTTCGGGTGCGAGAGCGCCGCGGCCGTGGTGGCCTCGCGGCGGAACCGCTCGACGGAGTCCGGGTAGTGGGCGACGGCGGGCGCGAGCACCTTCACCGCCACGACTCGACCGAGCCGGTCGTCGGTGGCGAGGTGGACCTCTCCCATCCCGCCGACGGCGATGCGCTCGCGCAGCGTGTAGCGCTGGGCCAGGCGGACGGCTGCGGAGGAGTCGACGGACATGGGCAAACAGCCTAAGGGTGCGGGCCCCTGATCGCCCAACCGGAACTGGGTCACCTGGGGCGCGCAGCGGCGGGCCGATGGCGCTGTCGGCCCGCCCGTGCAGGTCAGCGGGGCAGGCCGCTGGAGCGCCAGCCGCCGTGGGCCCGCGAGGGACCCACGAGGCGCCACGAGGGGTCCGACCAGGCGGAACGGCTGTGTGGGGCAGGCGGCTCCGCCCCGTCGCCGAGCGCGGACAGCACGGCGACGAGGGCAGCGATCTCCTCTGGGGTCGCGTTCCCGTTCACCCGGATCGTGGCGGCGGGTGCTGCCGCCGACGTGTGGTTCCCCACAGCGTTCTCGACGTCGATAGCGGTCTCGGCGCTCACAGCGGGATGTTCCCGTGCTTCTTGGGCGGCAGGGTCTCGCGCTTGTTCTGCAGCGCCCGCAGCGCGCGGGTGACGTTCATCCGGGTGTTGGAGGGGCTGATCACGGTGTCGATGTAGCCGCGCTCGGCCGCGATGTAGGGGTTGGCGAGCGTCTCCTCGTAGTGCGCGACGAAGTCGGCGCGCTGGGCCTCGACGTCGCCGCCCTCGGCCGCGGTGGCGGCGAGCTCCTTGCGGTAGAGGATGTTGACGGCGCCCTGGGCGCCCATGACGGCGATCTGCCCGGTGGGCCAGGCGAGGTTGATGTCGGCGCCGAGGTGCTTGGAGCCCATGACGTCGTAGGCGCCGCCGTAGGCCTTGCGGGTGATCACGGTGATCTTCGGGACGGTGGCCTCGGCGTACGCGTAGATGAGCTTGGCGCCGCGGCGGATGATGCCGTCCCACTCCTGGCTGGTGCCGGGCAGGAAGCCGGGCACGTCGACGAAGGTCAGCACGGGCACGTTGAAGCAGTCGCAGGTGCGCACGAACCGGGCGGCCTTCTCGGAGGCGTCGATGTCGAGGCAGCCGGCGAACTGCAGCGGCTGGTTGGCGACGATGCCGACCGACATGCCGTCGATGCGGGCGAAGCCGGTGAGGATGTTCGGCGCGAAGAGCGGCTGGACCTCCAGGAAGTCACCGTCGTCGACGACGTGCTCGATGACCTGCTTCATGTCGTACGGGACGTTGGGGGAGTCCGGGATGCACGTGTCGAGCCAGCGGTCGTCGTCGGTGACGGTGAGGTCGCCGTCGACGTCGTAGGCCGGGGGCTGGTCCATGTTGTTGCTCGGCAGGTAGGACAGCAGCGCCTTGACGTAGTCGATGGCGTCCTGCTCGTCGGTGCCCATGTAGTGCGCGACGCCGGACTTGCTGTTGTGGGTCAGGGCACCGCCGAGCTCCTCGAAGCCGACGTCCTCACCGGTGACGGTCTTGATGACGTCGGGGCCGGTGATGAACATGTGCGACGTCTGGTCGACCATGACAGTGAAGTCGGTGATCGCGGGGGAGTAGACGGCCCCACCGGCGCACGGGCCCATGACGAGGCTGATCTGCGGCACGACGCCGGAGGCGCGGACGTTGCGGTGGAAGATCTCGCCGTAGAGGCCGAGGGAGACGACGCCCTCCTGGATGCGGGCGCCTCCGGAGTCGTTGAGGCCGATGACGGGGCAGCCGATCTTCATGGCGAAGTCCATGACCTTGACGATCTTCTCGCCGAAGACCTCGCCGAGGGAGCCGCCGAACACGGTGAAGTCCTGCGCGAAGACGGCGACCTGCCGGCCGTCGACGAGGCCGTAGCCGGTGACGACACCGTCGCCGTAGGGCCGGTTCTTCTCCTGGCCGAAGTTGTTGCTGCGGTGTCGGGCGTACTTGTCCATCTCGATGAAGGTGCCCTCGTCGAGCAGCATCGCGATGCGCTCACGGGCCGTCTTCTTGCCGCGGGCGTGCTGCTTCTCGACGGCGCGGTCAGAGCCGGCGTGGGCCACCTCGGCGACCCGCCTCTTGAGGTCGGCCAGCTTGCCGGCGGTCGTGGTCAGATCGGGACCGTCGGACGTGCTGGTGGGCTGCTCCGCCACGGCGTGTTCGCTTGCCATGCTGCGCAGCCTAGCCTTGGAGACGTGCGCGATTCGCTGGACTCGGACTCTGTCAGTGCGGCCTTGGTCACGTCCGGGCGCCCGTGGCGCGGAGTGGAGTTCCACCCCGCCCTCGGCTCGACGAACACTCGCCTGCGCGAGCTGCTGACAGCCCGACGGAAGGGGACTCCCGGGCCCACGGGGGCGTATGCCGGCCCGCCCACGCCGGGGGAGGACGCGCTCTGGTGGGTGGTGGCCACCGACCACCAGACCGGGGGACGAGGTCGGCTGGGCCGGGCCTGGACGGTGCCCGACCGTGCCTCGCTCGCCGTCAGTGTCGCCGTCCCGGTCGCGGACCCGGCCCAGGCCGGGTGGCTGCCGCTGCTCGCCGGGCTCGCCCTGGCGCGGGCCGTCGGCGTCGTGTCGCGCGGCGCCGGTCGTGACGTCACGCCCCGGCTCAAGTGGCCCAACGACGTGCTCGTCGCCGAGGACGGTGACCGCAAGCTGAGCGGCATCCTCTGCGAGCTCGTCACGGTGGGCGCAGGGCAGGCGGTGGTGGTCGGCACCGGCGTCAACATCGACCAGACCCGCGACGAGCTGCCGGTCGACACCGCGACCTCGCTGGCGCTGGCCGGTGTGCAGGTGCGTCGCGAGGACCTGCTCGTCGCCTACCTCGACCACCTCGCCGACGTCCTCGCCGAGGCCGGGATCACGCATTTCCGCGGCAGCCCGGGTGCGACAGCGGGTGGCTCACCGGGTCCCGACGCGGCAGCAGTGAGGACGGCCTACCGCGAGGCGTGCTCGACGATCGGGAGGGCCGTGCGCGTGCACCTCCCGACGGGTGACGCGGTCGTCGGCACGGCCGTCGGTGTCGACGAGGACGGAGCGCTCGTCGTGCGCACCGACGGCGGCACCCGGACGTTCGCGGCCGGTGACGTCGTCCACGTCCGACCCGCGGAGGACGGGCTGGCATGATCGGGCCATGACCGAGCCGGGCACCGAACCGGGCACAGACCCCGGCGCCGACCCCGGCAGTGGCCGCGGCAGCACGCGGGCCACCCCGCCGGCCGCCGCGCCGGCCGCCGAGCCCGCAGCGCGGGCCAGCGAGGACTACACGGAGGCCCTGCTCGGCCGCCCGCTCGAGCTGCGGCGACGCGACGTGAGCCGCGGGGCCGAGGTCTCGCTGCTCTCGGCCCGCAAGTTCTGGCACGCGCTCGGCTTTCCCGTCGTCGACACGGACGACCAGCTGTTCACGGCGGCCGACCAGAAGGCGCTGGCCGCCGTCGCCGGCATCGTGCGCGACGGGCTGCTCGACGAGCAGGTCGCGCTCGCGATGACGCGGGCCTTCGCGCGGTCGTCCGACCGACTGGCCGGCTGGCAGTCGCAGCTCATCGCCGAGGCGGTCGAGGAGCACATGTCGGCCGCGATGGCCCACGAGGACGACGACGAGCACGAGACGCGGTCGGTGCCGACCGTCGAGACCGCCACCGAGACGGCCCGGCGGCTCGCCGAGCTGACCGACCGCCTGGAGCCGCTCCTCGTCTACGCGTGGCGACGGCACCTGTCGGCGACCGTGGCTCGCATGCTGGCCGACGCCGACCCCGAGTCGTACGGCATGACGAAGATGCGCTCGGTCGGGTTCGCCGACCTCGTCAGCTTCACCGCCCTCGTGCGGCGGCTGTCCGAGCGCGACCTCGCCCGGCTCGTGTCACGGTTCGAGGCACTGTCGGCCGACGTCATCACCGCCCACGGCGGCCGTCTCATCAAGACCGTGGGTGACGAGGTGCTCTTCACGACGATGGGCGCCGCGCCGGCGGCGGCCATCGCCCTCGACCTCGTCGACACGATGACCCAGGACGACGTGCTGCCGGCCGTGCGCTGCGGCATGGCGCGCGGACCGATCATCTCCAGGCTCGGCGACGTCTTCGGCACGACCGTCAACCGGGCCTCCCGCCTCACCGCCGTCGCGCAGGCGGGCACCGTCCTCGTCGACGCGACGATGGCCCGCGAGCTCGCCAGCCTCTCGGGCTTCGAGCTGACCGGCCAGCGCCGGCGCATCCTGCGCGGTGTCGGGCCCGTGACCCCGTCGGTGCTGCGCCGTGCCGCCGCCACCGGTCGTCGGCAGGCCACCAACGCCTCCGTCCCCGACCCCAGCCACCGAACCGGGTCACGCAGCGACGCGTGACCTTCGAAGGAGACCGACGTATGCCGTCAACGCCACCTGCCACAGACACCCCCCTCACCGACGCGACGGGTGACGCCGCCCTCGTGCGGGTGGAGCGCTTCGACGATCCGGAGCTCGCTCACGTGGCAGAGATCGTGCTCGACCGGCCCGAGGCCATGAACGCCGTCTCGACGGCCATGGCGAGGGCCATCGCAGCAGCCACAGCAGAGGTCGCCGCCGACGAGTCGGTGCGCTGCGTGGTGCTCACCTCGAGCCACGCCAAGGCGTTCTGCGTCGGCGCGGACCTGAAGGAGCGCAACTCCTTCACCGACGCGGACCTCATGGAGCAGCGCCCCGTCGCGCGGGCGGCATACGGTGGCGTGCTCGACCTGCCGGTGCCCGCGATCGCGGCCGTCGACGGGTTCGCCCTCGGGGGTGGCTTCGAGCTGGCCCTCTCGTGCGACATCGTCGTGGCCGGCGACGCCGCCCTCGTCGGCCTGCCCGAGGTCAGCGTCGGCGTCATCCCCGGCGGCGGCGGCACGCAGCTGCTCGTGCGCCGGGTCGGGTGGTCCCGCGCCGCCCGCGCGATCTTCACGGCCGCCCGGCTCCAGGCTCGTGAGGCGCTCGACCTTGGCGCCGTCGACGAGGTGGTGCCTGCCGGCACGGCACGCGAGCGTGCGCTCGAGATCGCCCGCGCCATCGCGGCGAACTCGCCCGTCGGGCTGCGCAACGCCAAGCGGGCGATGCGTCTCGGTGCCGACGTCGACCTGGCGGCCGGGCTCGAGATCGAGGACGGCTGCTGGCGGGCGACCGCCTTCTCCGGTGACCGACGCGAGGGTGTGGCGGCCTTCGCGGAGAAGCGCCGGCCCGTCTGGCCGGGACGGTGAGCGCCGCACGAATCGCCGCCGTGTCGCAACCGTTTCCGTGTCGCGGGCGGCTCGGGGTGCAAACCGGGCGGATGTCGATAGGCTCACGTCGGTCGGTGCGCCCCCTCGCCGGCAGATCCTGAGGACGTGACATGACCCGAGTGCTCCTGGCGGAGGACGATCCAGCCATCTCCGAGCCGCTGGCGCGCGCGCTGCGGCGCGAGGGCTACGACGTCGACGTACGCGAGGACGGCGCGGCTGCCCTCGACGGCGCCAAGGAGAACCCTGACCTGGTGCTGCTTGACCTCGGCCTGCCGAAGATCGACGGCCTCGAGGTGTGCCGCCGCATCCGTGCCGAGGGTCGCACCATCCCGGTGCTCATCCTCACCGCACGCGCCGACGAGGTCGACACCGTCGTCGGGCTCGACGCCGGCGCCGACGACTACGTCACCAAGCCGTTCCGGCTCGCCGAGCTGCTCGCCCGGGTGCGGGCGCTCCTGCGTCGCACGCCCACCGAGGTCGTTGCCTCCGGCGAGCTGGTCCGCATCGACTCCGACGGCAGGCGCGCCTGGTTCAAGGGCGAGGAGCTGCAGCTGACGGCCAAGGAGTTCGACCTGCTCCGCGTCCTCGTGCGCGAGCAGGGCAAGGTCGTCTCGCGCGAGCAGCTGATGCGCGAGATCTGGGACACCGCGTGGTTCGGGTCGACCAAGACTCTCGACATGCACATCTCGGTGCTGCGCCGGAAGCTCGGCGACGACGCCACCTCACCGCAGTACATCGCCACCGTCCGTGGCGTCGGCTTCCGTTTCGAGCGACCTCAGGCCGACTGACCGTGAGGCGCATGCTCGACCGGATGGCACTCGTCGTGGCGGCGGTGTGCGCCGGCGCCTGCGTGCTGCTGGCCACCGCCGTCGTCGCCTTCGTCCTGGCGACCCGTCGCGAGGTCATGACCGACTGGCTGGCGGCCGACCCGTCCGCGGGCGTCGCCCGCTTCGGCACGGCCATGCTGGTGGTGGGCGCGATCGGCGGCGTGACGGCATACCTCGTGACCCTCGGCACCCGCACCCGCGTGGAGCGCTCGTCCAAGGAGCTCGTCGAGCTGGCCACCCGCTTTGCTGCCGGCGAAGCGCGCCTGACCCCCGTGCACTCCGAGATCGACGAGATCGAGCACGTGTCGGGCGTCATGACGCGCCGCGCCCACGACATGACGAAGTCGCTCGCGGCCGAGCGCGACTTCGCCGCCGACGCCTCACACCAGCTCCGCACCCCGCTCACGGCGCTGCTCATGCGGCTCGAGGAGATCTCCGAGACCGACGACGCCGACGTCGTCAAGGAGGAGGCCAACATCGCCATCGCGCAGGTCGAGCGGCTCACCCGCGTCGTCGACGACCTGCTCGGGCGCACCCGCGGCGCCGGTGGGCCCTCGCCGGCGGTGTCGCTCGACTCGGTCATCGCCGCCCTGCAGCGCGAGTGGCAGCCCGCGTTCGAGCAGGCGCGGCGCTCCGTGCGCGTCCGCGGCGAGCGTGGCCTCTTCGTGCGCTCGACCCCGGTCGCGCTCTCGCAGGTGCTCTCGACGCTGCTCGAGAACTCCCTCGTCCACGGGCGCGGCACCGTCGACGTGCACGCGCGCCGGTCCGGCCCCTCGGTCATCGTCGAGGTCAGCGACCAGGGCGACGGCGTGCCGGCCGCGATGGCGCCGCACATCTTCGAGCGCTCGGTGAGCAGTGGGGCGGGGGGCAGCACGGGTCTGGGCCTCGCCCTCGCGCGTGACCTCGCCGAGTCCAACGGCGGACGCCTCGACCTCGTCCAGGCCCAGCCGGCCCGTTTCGCGCTGTTCCTCTCCGAGGCCGAGACCGACTGACGCGTCCGCTTGACCGGACCGGCTGACCGGACCGGCTGACCGGACCGGCTGACGGGACCGGCTGACCGGACCGGGCCGACGAGACCGGGCCGACGAGACCGGTTGAAGGCGCCAGGAACGCCCGGTCGAGCGGGGTAGGGTTCCCGCGTGAGGCGCCTGCATGAGTTCCTGTTCGTGCGCCACCGCCACAACTGGGTGCTGCTGCTCCGGTTCGGGGTCGTGGGCGCCTCCGGCGTGCTCGTCAACCTGCTGACGCTCATCGTGGTCAAGAAGCTCGGACCCGGGTTCAACCAGGCCATCGTCGGACTTCCCGGCAGCGACTACAACGTGCGCTGGTACCACGTCTACTCGACCATCGCCTTCGTCGTCGCCAACCTCTGGAACTTCCAGCTCAACCGCACGTGGACCTTTCGCACCTCCGCGCATGCCCGCTGGTGGCACGAGTACTGGCCCTTCCTCGTCGTCGGGCTCCTGGGCCAGGTGGTGGGCCTGCTCCTGCTGACGATGCTCATGCACCTCAGCTCGCCCCTGCACCTGCCGACGTCGGTGTTCGACGACTCGACCGGCTTCCGCACGCGCCTCTACTGGGCCCRGCTCATCGTCATCGCCGTCGTCACGCCGATCTCCTTCGTGCTCAACAAGATCTGGACCTTCGCCGCGGTGCGCAGCCACCACCCCGACCTCGCCGACCCGAGCCATGCCGAGGCGGTGCTCCACGACGAGACCGCCGACGCCGGGCTGGGCGCCGAGCAGGCCGCGGGGTCCGGGACGGGCCGCCCCGACCGGCTCGCCTGAGGCCCACTACGCTTGGGCGACGTGAGCCAGCCGAAGCGCGCCCCCGGAGGATTTCCCGTCGTCGGCGTGGTCGGCGGCGGCCAGCTCGCCCGCATGATGCAGGGCCCGGCGGTCGAGCTCGGCCTCCAGCTCTCGGTGCTCGCCGAGAGCGACATGGCCGCGGCTGCCCTCGTCGTGCCGAGCTCGCCGGTCGGCGAGCACACCGACCTCGACGTGGTGCGGGCGTTCGCGGAGCACTGCGACGTCGTCACCTTCGACCACGAGCACGTGCCGCCGGACGTGCTCGAGGCGCTGGAGGCCGACGGCGTCGCCATCCACCCCACGCGCGCCGCGCTGCGCTTCGCCCAGGACAAGCTGGCCATGCGTGAGCGCCTGAGCGCCATGGGCATCGCGTGCCCGCGGTGGGCCCGCGCCACCACCGCCGACGAGGTCACCGCCTTCGGTGACGAGGTCGGCTGGCCGGTCATCGCCAAGACCCCCCGCGGGGGCTATGACGGCAAGGGCGTGGCCGTCGCGTCGTCGGCCGACGACCTCGCCGACTGGCTCGCCCGCGTCGGTAAGCCGGGACCGCTCGCCGACGGGCTCCTCCTCGAGGAGAAGGTCGACTTCGTCCGCGAGCTCGCCGTGCTCATCGCGCGCAGCCCGTCGGGCCAGGCCGCGGCATGGCCCGTCGTCGAGACCGTGCAGACCGACGGCATCTGCACCGAGGTGCTCGCCCCGGCCCCGACCCTCGACCCCGACCTCGCGTCGGTCGCCACCGAGGCCGCGCTGCGCATCGCCGGCGAGCTCGGCGTTACCGGGGTGCTCGCCGTCGAGATGTTCGAGCTGCGTCCCGGGAAGGGCGGGGAGGCGGCATACGTCGTCAACGAGCTCGCGATGCGCCCGCACAACAGCGGTCACTGGTCCATGGACGGCGCCGTCACCGGGCAGTTCGAGCAGCACCTGCGGGCCGTGCTCGACCTGCCGCTCGGCGACCCGCGGGCCCGCGCTCCGTGGACCGTCATGGCCAACGTGCTCGGCGGCGACCTGCCCGAGCACGAGGAGCTCTACTCCGCCTACCGCCACATCATGGCCCGCGACCCCGGCGCCAAGGTGCACGTCTACGGCAAGGGGGTGCGCCCCGGCCGCAAGATCGGACACGTCAACGTCAGCTCGAGCGACCTCGCCGACGCGCGCGACCGCGCCGGCCACGCCGCCGACTACCTCCGAGGAGTGATCACCGAATGAGCGCGACCGCAGCGACCCCGCCCTCCAACGAGGGCGCCGCGCCCGTCGTCGGCATCGTCATGGGCAGCGACAGCGACTGGCCCGTCATGCGCGAGGCCGCCCAGGCGCTCGAGGAGTTCGGCATCCCCTACGAGGCAGACGTCGTCTCGGCGCACCGGATGCCCGACGAGATGATCGCCTACGGCCAGGGCGCCGCCGCCCGAGGCCTGCGCGTCGTCATCGCCGGGGCCGGTGGAGCCGCCCACCTGCCCGGCATGCTCGCGTCGGTGACGCCCTTGCCGGTCGTGGGCGTGCCGGTGCCGCTGAAGTACCTCGACGGGATGGACTCACTGCTCTCCATCGTCCAGATGCCTGCAGGCGTGCCGGTGGCGACCGTGTCGATCGGTGGGGCGAGGAACGCGGGGCTGCTCGCTGCGCGGATCGTGGGCACGGGATCCGACGAGCTCGCCGCAGACGTGCGTGAGCGGATGGTCGAGTTCCAGTCCGACCTGCGCGACCAGGCGCACGCGAAGGGCGCCGCCCTGCGCGAACAGGTCGGGCGCGGTCAGTCCGACTGACCGGACGGCACGGCTGAGCCGACTGACCGGCAGCGACCAGGCGGCGACCCGGCGGCGACGTAGAACCGGGCTTCCCGCGTACGCGACCTGCTCAGTCGGGCGCGTCGAGGAAGTCGCGCACGACCGCGGTGAACGACTGCGGCTCGGTGGCGTGCACGAGGTGCCCGGCGTCGATGCGGGTCAGCCGACCGTCCGCGACGGAGTCGGCCATCTCCTGAACGTGCTCCGCTGGCATCGGGCTGGCTGGGCCACCCCAGACGACGAGGGTGCGCGCGGTGATGCCTGCGACGACGCCGGCCCAGGCCGGGTCCGGGTCATCGATCTGGGCCCGCACCCGTGTCACCGCTTCCCAGTCGAAGGTGAGCTCGCCCTCAGGGCGGGTGGGCGGTCGGGGCTCGCGCGGGTGGGGCACCGGCACGTCCTCGAGCACGAGGCGGCGGACGAGCTCGGGTCGGCCGCTGGACACCAGACAGGCGACCAGGCCGCCGAGCGAGTGGGCCACGACGTCGACGGGACGGCCCGCCGGGTCGGCAGCCACGAGCCTCTCGACGGTGCTTGCCAGGTCGTCGGCGAGCTCGGTCAGAGCGTAGCTGCCGGGCCACGGGCTGTCGCCGTGCCCGCGCAGGTCGACGGCCACGACGAGGCGGTTCGTCGCCAGCGCCGGCGCGACCTGGGCCCAGTCGGCGCCCGTCTCGCCGGTGGCGTGGACGAGGACCACCGCGGGCCGGGAGCCGGGCTCGCCCCAGTGGCGTTCGTGCAGGAGCAGACCGCCCACCGAGGGTCAGTCGGTGACGGCGGACGCGCCGTCACCCGGCTGGATGCGGGGGTACTCGATCTTCGGGCAGGTGTCCATGACGACCGAGAGGCCGGCCTCCTCCGCACGATCGGCGGCGGCCTCGTCGATGACCCCGAGCTGGAGCCACAGCGCCTCGATGCCGAGCCGCGCGCTCTCGGAGATCGCCTCGTCGACGACGGCGCCCACGCGCTCGCTGTTGACGAAGCAGTCGACGACCTTGACCACGGTGCCGTCGGGGACGTCGGCGAGGGACTTGTAGCCCTGGCAGCCGTGCACCGTCGCGGCGGTCGGATGCACCGGCACGAGCCGGATGCCGAGCTCGCGCTGGAGCCACAGCGAGACCCGGTAGGCGGTGCGGTCGGGGTTGTCACCGAGACCGACGACGGCCCAGGCCGCCGGCGTGTGCAGCAGGTCACGGATGACATTTGGGTCGTTGTGGTGCTGGCTCATGGCACCCATCCTCACACGCAGGCCTTGCGCGATCGCGTCCAGAGGCAGTCCAGCAGGGCGTGGTTGGATGGTCGGATGCGATTTGGAATGTTCGTCCCCCAGGGTTGGCGCATGGATCTCGTCGGCATCGAGCCGGCGCAGCAGTGGGAGGCCATGGTCAACCTCGCCAAGCACGCCGACGACGGCGACGTCTTCGAGTCCATCTGGATCTACGACCACTTCCACACCGTGCCGCAGCCCTCCGACGAGGCGACGCACGAGGCGTGGACCCTGATGGCCGGTTTCGCCGCCGCGACGAGCCGGGTGCGGCTCGGCCAGATGTGCACGTGCATGACCTACCGCAACCCCGCCTACCTCGCCAAGGTCGCCGCGACCGTCGATGTCATCTCGGGCGGCCGCACCGAGATGGGCATCGGCGCCGGGTGGTACGAGCACGAGTGGCGCGCCTACGGCTACGGCTTCCCCAAGGCCGGTGACCGGCTCGGCGCGCTGCGCGAGGGCGTGCAGATCTTCCGCGACATGTGGACCAAGGGGTCCGCGACCCTCGACGGGAAGTACTACCAGGTCGACGGCGCGCTCTGCGCCCCGCGGCCGCTCCAGGGCACCAGCCACCCGGGCAGCCCCGACAACGGCATCCCGATGTGGATCGCCGGCGGCGGCGAGAAGGTGACGCTGAAGATCGCCGCCCAGTACGCCGACTACACGAACTTCGACGGCTCCCCGGAGGGTTTCGACCACAAGAGCGCGATCCTCAAGGGCCACTGCGACGACCTCGGCCGCGACTTCGACTCGATCGTCCGCTCGGGCAACTACAACGTCGTCATCGGCGAGACCGAGGCCGACGTCGAGGACCGCCTCGCCTTCAACGGCGAGCTGCTCCGCCGCGGCGGAGTGCCCGAGAAGAAGGTCGCCGAGCACGTCGACAGCCTCCGCAAGCAGCCCGCGGTCGGCACGCCCGAGAAGGTCGTCGAGATGTTCAAGGACATGAAGGCCCGCGGCATGACGTACGCGATCACCTACTTCGGTGAGGCGGCGTACGACCGCTCGGGCATCGAGCTCTTCGAGGACAAGGTCGCCCCCGAGCTCAAGGACTGACGCTAGGTTCGATGCAGCTGCCGGTCACCGGTGACCGGCAGCTACACCGACCCGGGGTCGGGAGGGTGGCTACCAGGCGGTCCAGCCGCCGTCGACGGCGACGACCTGCCCGGTGACGTACGCCGACGCGTCCGACGCGAGCCAGGTGACCACTCCCCGGAAGTCGTCCTCGGTGCCCATCCGGCCGAGCGGCGTGAGGCGCTCGTAGCGCTCCACGAACGCGTCGTCCTGGCCGCGTGCGATGCCGCCCGGCGCGAACGCGTTGACCCGCACCTCGGGCGCGAGCACCGTCGACAGGTAGCGGGTCAGCTGGGCGAGCCCTCCCTTGCTGGCCGCGTATGCCGCCGGGTTGCCCATGCGCGTGCCCTCGTAGAGGCCCATGTTGGGACCGACGAGCCCGTAGATGCTCGACACGTTGACGACGCTGCCGCGACCGGTCGCGCGCAGGAGGGGCGCGAGGCGGCGGGTCAGCGAGAAGGGCGCCGTGAGGTTGAGGGCGAGCGCCATCGTGAAGGCCTCGTCGGTCTGCTCCTCGAAGGGCACCGCGTAGCCGGGCACACCGGAGGTGCCGGTGAAGGCCGCGTTGTTCACGAGCACGTCGCACGCGCCGAGGTCGGTGACGGTCTCGACCACGTGTGAGACCCCGTGGGGGGACAGGAGGCTCGCACCCAGCGGGACGTGTCCGGAGCCGGGCAGCGCGGCCGCCGTCGCGAAGCAGGCCGCCCCGTCGACGTCGACGACGACGACGCGCGCGCCCGCCGTGGCCAGCGCGTCGGCGAGGACCCGACCGAGGGGGCCGGCGCCGCCGGTGACGACGGCGGTGCGCCCGGACAGGTTCGACAGGTCGGCGAGGGCGGGCAGCGCGGGCGTCATCGGACGGGCTCCTTCGTGGGGGTGACGGCGTCGAGCCACGGCAGCGTGATGAGCCCGGCGCCGATGAGGGCCTCGATGAGGCGGAACTCGTACTCGTCGTCGATCGAGAAGGCCTGGGCCTCAGGGATCTCGAGGCCCTCGTGCGTGCCCTCGTCGAACCACGAGGCCTCGAGGCGGCGTACGAGGTCGGCCCGCCAGAGGTAGAAGTTGCCGTTGATGCGCAGGAACCGGTCGACGTCCTGGCGTCGGGTCACGCCGGTGCCGGCCTCGAAGTAGCGACCCAGCGCGCCCCCACGCCCACTGTCGGGCCGCACGCCCACCCAGACCGGGTTGAACGTCGGCTCCGAGACGCTGATGACGCCGTCGAGGGCCGGGTTCGCGGCGAGGCGCCGCGCCGCCTCGGCGAGCTGCTCCGGCACGCGCGCGGGACTGGTCGGGTCGAGGAGCAGCACGGCGTCGTACGGAGTGCCCTCGTCGCGCTCGGCCCACTCGAGCGCGTGCCGCACCACAGGAGCCATCGGGGTGTCGTCGGCGGCGAGCTCGGCCGGCCGGAGGAACGGAGCCTCGCCACCGTGCTCGCGCACGATGCCCGCGATCTCGGCGGAGTCGGTCGTGACGATGCAGCGGGTCACCTCGGGCGTCAACGCGGCTGCGCGCACGCTGTGGACGATGAGCGGCAGACCCCACATCGGCCGGATGTTCTTGCCGGGCAAGCCCTTCGAGCCTCCGCGTGCCGGGATGACGGCGAGGATGCGGTGGGGGGAGTCGGTCACGTGGGCTCCTCTGGGGGGCGGGGTTCGTCGCCGGGGGAGTGGCCGGCGGCCCGAGCGGCGTCGCACAGGCGTAGGGCCGCCACCCCCTCGGCGAGGGTGGCCGGGGCACCGCGGGCGACGCGCTCGTCGGCCGGAGCGGTCGGCAGCAGGTCGAGGGCGGCCCGGGCCTGGGTGCCCATGACGATGTCTCGGTCGAGGTCGAGGTCGAAGACCTGCTCGGTGGTGTCGCCCTCGGGCGTGGTGTGGCGGACGGCCGCGCGGACGACGTCCCACTCGAGGCTGCCACCGGGGGCGCGGACGACGACGCCGCGGCTCGTCGGGCGCGTCGTGTAGTCGAGGCGGGCCGTGACGGTGAACGACCGGTCGGTCGACCACAGGAGGGTGGCCGCCTGGTCGGCCTCGATGTCGAGGGGCCCGCTCGTCTCGACCGCGGCTCCGAGGAGGGTCGGCGCGCCGAAGAGGACGCCGGCGTAGTCGATCTCGTGCACCAGGTCGCGAAGGACGCCGCCCTCGTCGGGACGCGCGGAGTAGGACTGGCGGTAGTCGCGGTCGGGTCGCCAGTCGGGCAGCCACGACTGCGACCACACGTGCGCCGAGGCGGGCCCGTCGAGGTGGCGCACGAGGCGGCGGAGGTGGCGGAAGCCCTCCTGGGCGCGAAGGGGGGCCGCCACCCAGACGAGGGTGTGCCGGAGGTGCTCCGACAGGGCGGTCGCCTCGGCGGCCGTGGGCGCGACCGGCTTCTCGAGCAGGACCTTCTCGGCGCCTCCGTCGAGGGCCTCGAGCGCGTCGGTGACGTGCCGCGACGTGTCGGTCGCGACGACGACGAGGGCGGCGCCACGCACGGCATCGGGGCCGGTGGTGTCGTCGAGCAGACGCGCGCCCGTCGCCTCGTCGACGGTGCCGGCACCCGCGGGGCCACGGTCGCGGACGGGCCAGAGGGCGACGTCGGCACCGACCTGGCGGAAGACGCGCGCGTGCCGCTGCCCGATCGAGCCGGACCCGCGCACGACGACGCTCGCGCTCACGACGCGCTCACCCGGCCCTCCTTCGTCCTAGTAGGTTCACCATCGTGGCAGATCACCCCGACCCTCCCGCGCCCGACACCGGCCGCGTGGAGCCTTCTGGTCGTCAGGGCGACGCGAACCCTCCACAGGGGTCTCGTTCGCTCGGGGCGCACTCGGTGGTCTACCTCGTCGGCACCGCCCTGCAGGGCCTCGGTGTGCTGCTCGTGCTGCCGTTCGCCACCCGGCTCCTCGGCCAGGTCGAGTACGGCAAGGTTGCCACCGCCCTCGTCGTGGTCCAGATGATCGGCACCGTGGCGGCCGCCGGACTGCCGCAGGTGATCCTCCGCGAGTACCACCGCGGCGACGACGGGCCGACCGCCGGCCGAGCCCTGGCCGGCACCATGGTCGGGCTCGCCGTGGCCCTCGGGGTCGTCGGGGTCGTGCTCGGGGTCGTGCTGTCCGCAGCCGGCCGCGTCGACCTGGTGCAGTGGTGCCTCGTCGTGGTCGCGAGTGCCGCCCTGACGACGGTGGTGGCCGGGCAGTCGCTCTCGCGGGCGCGGCTGCGGCCGCTGCACTTCCTCCTCCTGGCGGTCGCCTCGACCGTGGTCGCCCACCTGTCGGGTCTACTTGCAGCGCAAGGGGACCGGTCTTCGCGGACGTACCTGACGGCATACGCAACGGCGTTGGTTCTCGCCGGGGTGCTCGCGGTCGTGGTGGGACGGCCGCTGCCGCCGACGGCCGCGCGTGAGCGGGTGCGGGCAGGCGTTCGGCTGGCGGCCCCGCTGCTGCCGCAGGCCGTGGCGATGCTCGGGCTGCTCATGGGGGACGTCCTGCTCGCGAACCGGCTGCTCGGCAATGCCGCAGCCGGCAACTACCAGGTGGCGCTGCAGCTCGGGAACATCCCGTTCGTCCTCGCCGTCGCGCTCTTCAACGGCTGGGGTCCGCTCGTGCTCTCGCACCCGAAGGAGCAGCGCTGGGAGTGGACCGGTCGCACCGGCACCGCACTGCTCGCGGTCGTCGTCGTCGGGTCGGGGCTCGTCGGAGCGACCGGCACCTGGCTGGCGCGCGTCGTCGCGGGCGGCGCCTTCGACATCGACGGCATCGGTGCGACGGTGGCCGTCCTGAGTCTGGTGGCGGTGCTCTACATGCTCTACCAGGGCTCCTCGCTCGCGGTCCTCGACAGCGAGCGCACCGGTCGGCTGGCCCTGGCGGCGCTCGCCGGCGTCGTCGTCCTCGTGGTCGTCTCGGCCCCGTTGGCGGCCAGGTTCGGTTTCGCCGGTGTCGCGGTCGCCAAGCTCGCCGGCTATGCCGTGCTCGCGGGTGCCACGGTCGTCGCCTCGCGCCGCACACTCCGCTGGCCTGTCGCGGCGTGGGTCGCGCTCGGGGTGGCGGTCGTCGCGACGTCCGTGTCCACCGTCGGGGGGCCCGACCTCGGCATCGGCGTCGCTGCCGTGCTGCTCATCGGTGGGGCGATCATCGCGCCGAGAGTGCTGCACACGCTGCGTCGATAGGATGGACCGCTCGCCCGCCGCAGACCCGACCGAACGACACGCAGGAGACACGTTTTCGTGGTGACACCACTCGTCCACATGGGGTTGGGCTACGACGACCTGCTGGTGCCGGCGCTCGTCCACGCCGGCTTCGAGACGAAGGACCTCGTCCTCGTCGTGCGCACCGACGCCAACCTCGCGTGGGTGCGCAAGCACGCCCCGCGAGCCACGACCGTCCGGCTTCCGTATGCCGCTGCGCGCAAGGCCAACGTCGTCAGTGGCCTCGCGCCGCACGCCGCCCTCAAGCGGGCCTGCGCGGGCGTCGGGCTCGACGTGCTGGACCTCCTGGTCTCCGAGCGCGCCCTGCGGCGCAACCGCGTCGACACGGCGATGAACTTCCTCAACCTCGCGGCGGAGGAGCTCGAGGCGGCCCTGGAGGGGCGCGGCCCGGTGCTCGCCCTCGTCGAGTTCACCGTCACGTCCGAGCTGCTGACGGCGGGTCTCGTCGCCCACCACGGCGGCCTCGCGACCTGGCCCCGCGGCATACGGCTGCCGTCCGACCGCTTCGGCCTCATCGGCGCACCGCGTGGCACCACGCTCTGGAAGCGCGAGGTCGAAGACCCTTCCGCGCTCGCGGCCGGTCAGGACTTCATCGACACCTGGCGAGCCGAGCACGGCCGGCCGATGGGCTTCGCCCGCAACCTCAAGGTCGAGACGGGCCAGGAGATCTGGCGGCTCGCCAGCGACCGCATCAAGGAGTTCGCCGTCGACCGCGGCGCCAACCTGCAGCTGCCGCGACCGAGTGACTACGCCCGCCTGCCGTGGCTCAACCCGGTCAAGGCGCGGCTCAACCTGCGCGAGTACCAGTCGCGCCGGTGGGACCCGGTGCCGGAGAAGTTCGTCTTCCTGCCGCTGCAGGTCCAGCCCGAGTCGAGCGCCGACGTCATGGGTCAGGAGTGGCGCGACCAGGCCTACACCGCACGCGTCCTCGCCGAGGCGCTCTCGCCGCTCGGCATCGGCGTCGCCGTCAAGGAGCACGCCCACTTCATGTGGCGGCGCGACCCCGACTACTGGCCGCAGTTCGACGCGCACCCCAACATCGCGACGATCGACCCGTTCGCCGACTCGAGAGAGCTGATGAAGCAGGCCGTCTTCACCGTCACCGCGACCGGCACCGTCGGTCTCGAGGCGGGACTGCTCGGGCTGCCGGTCGTCACCGGCGCCGACATGCCCTGGAGCGGCCTCGGCAACATCGCCCGGCTCGACACCCCCGACGACCTGACCCGGTTCGTCACCGACCGCGGCTGGGAGTCGCTGCGCGCCGATCGGGCCGACATCGACGAGTGGTTCGTGAACGACTACGTGCGCAACTCGTGGGAGGGGCTCGTGCTCGACCCGCCGCGCGTGCCCGCGGTCCTCGAGCCCGACAACATCCGCAAGGTCGGCGGCGCACTGCGCGAGGCGGCTGCCTCCCTCGGGCACCGGTCCGGTGTCGCGACGGCCGGGAAGGCCTGAGATGGCTGACGATTCACCCGGCTGGGTGGTGCTCGGCGCCGGCGGCCACGCGCGCTCGGTCGTCGACGTGCTCGAACGGTCCGGCCACACCGTCGTCGCGGTGAGCGGCGCCGACACGGGCGGCGAGCCGTGGCACGTCGACGTGCTCACCGACGACCGCGAGGCCTTCGAGCTCATCGCCGCCCGCAACCTGAAAGCGGTCGTCGCGATCGGAGCCGGTCACGCCCGCAGCACGCTCGTGCACGAGCTGCTCGAGCGCGGTCTCGCTGCACCACCCGTCGTGGCAGCGACCGCCACCGTGTCGCCGCGCAGCGTGCTCGGTCCCGGCACCGTTGTGCTCGAGCACGCCCACGTCGGTCCGGCGACGCGCGTCGGTGAGGCCGTCATCGTCAACACCGGCGCCATCGTCGAGCACGACTGCCGCGTCGGTGCCGGCACGCACGTCGCGCCCGGCGCGGTCCTGCTCGGCGGGGCCTCCGTCGGCGGGGGCGTGCTMGTCGGCAGCGGGGCTCGCGTGCTGCCCCGTGTGTCGGTGGGCGCCGGCGCGACGATCGGTGCGGGCGCCGTCGTCACCGGACACGTGGCCGACGGCCAGACCGTCATCGGCGTCCCCGCCGTCACCCGAGGCGTCGGCCGTGCCTCCCGAACCGGAGGAAACCCGTGATCGACCCCCTGAACGCCGTCCACCCCGTCAGCATCGGCGCCGCGTCGGTGCCGACCCCCGACGACGTCTACGTCATCGCCGAGGCCGGAGTGAACCACAACGGCGACATCGAGCTGGCCCACCGGCTCGTCGACATCGCGGTCGCCTCGGGCGCGGATGCCGTGAAGTTCCAGACGTTCTCGCCCGACAAGCTCGTCTCGTCGGCCGCGGCCACGACGCCCTACCAGCGCGACCGCGGCGGCAGCGCCGACCAGCGCAGCCTGCTAGAGGCGCTGACCCTGCCCAAGGAGGCCTGGGTCGAGCTGCGCGACCACGCGACCGAGGCCGGCACGACGTTCCTGTCGACGCCGTTCGACCTCGACAGTGCCGAGATGCTCGTCGACCTCGGTCTGCCGGCGCTCAAGGTCAGCTCCGGCGAGCTGACCAACCTGCCCTACCTGCGCGAGATGTCGCGCCTCGGTGTCGTGCTGCTCGTCTCGACCGGCATGGGCACCGAGGACGAGGTCGAGGCAGCCGTCGAGGCGTGCGCCGAAGCCCCCGGTCTCGTGCTCTTCCACTGCGTCTCGGCCTACCCGGCGCCCGTCGAGGAGTGCAACCTGCGGGTCATCCCGCGGCTCACCCAGCTGCACGGCATACCGGTGGGCTGGTCGGACCACACGCCTGGCCTCACGACCGCGCTGGGGGCGGTGGCGCTCGGCGCCCCCATCCTCGAGAAGCACTTCACGAGCGACCGCACCCTGCCCGGCCCCGACCACCTGGCCAGCCTCGAGCCCGACGCCCTCACGGAGTACGTCGCCGCCACCAAGCAGCTCGCCCGTGCCCTGGGCGACGGCGTCAAGGTGCGTATGCCGTCCGAGGAGGAGAACGCCGTCCTCGTCCGCCGTTCGTGGCACGCCGCGCGTGCGTTGCCGGCCGGCGCCGAGCTGGCCGGGGCCGACCTGCAGCTGCTGCGGCCCGAGGGTGGTGTCAGCCCGGCCGTCGACATCCGCGGGCGGGTGCTCGCCCGAGCGGTCGAGGCGGGCGCTCCCGTCACCGACGCCGACCTCGCCCGCTGAGGCGTCCGTCGATGACCACCGCGCACGAGCCACGTGTTGTCGCCGTCTTCGTCGGCACCCGCGCCGACCTCGGCCCGCTCTCGCCGGTGCTCGAGGCGCTGCAGACCGCTGACGACGTGGCCCTCCGCGTGCTGACCGGGGTGATGTATGCCGCCGACGACCTCGTGGCTGCCCTGCCGGCGAGCGTCCCCGCAGACGAGTGGCGAGAGGCCGTCGTGCCGCTCGCCGACCCGATGGGCGGGGTCACGGCAGCAGCCCAGGTCGAGCAGGGGGCCCTGCTCGCGCGGGCGACCGGGCAGGTCCTGCGCGAGCTTCACGTCGACGTGCTCGTCGTGCTCGGCGACCGGTGGGAGCTGCTCTACGTCGTTCCGCCTGCTGTCGTGCTCGGCGTCCCGGTGGTGCACCTGCACGGGGGAGAGGTCACCGAGGGCGCCGTCGACGAGCGGGTGCGCCACGCGGTGACCAAGCTGGCCGACCAGCACTGCGTCGCGTCGGAGGACGCCGCCGCCCGGCTGCGCCAGCTCGGCGAGCCGGCCGACCGCATCCACGTCACCGGCGCGCCTGGACTCGACCGTCTGGCCGGGGCCGAGCCGATGCCCGACTCCGAGCTCGCGACGCTGCTCGGGGTGCCGTCGGTGAGGCGGCCCATCGGCCTGTTCACCTACCACCCGCCCACGGCCCAGCCCGGTGCGCCGGTGGGAGAGTGGGCGCGCGAGGCCGCGGAGGCCGCCCTGGCCGTGTGCGGCACCGTCGTCGCCACGCACCCCGGCATGGACGAGGGGCGCGACGAGGTGCTCGCAGCCCTCACCGGCTTGGCGGGTCACGAGCCCCGGCTGCGGCTGGTCCCGGCGCTCGGACGCGACTACCCCCGGGTGCTCGCGACCAGTGACGTCGTCGTGGGCAACTCGAGCTCCGGGGTCATCGAGGCGGCCACGGTGCACGTGCCGGCGGTCGACATCGGCGAACGCCAGCGGGGCCGGCTGCGCGGAGACAACGTCGTGCACGCCGACGAGGGGCGCGCCGCGGTCGAGGCTGCCGTGCGCACCGCCCTGAGCCCGAGCTGGCGCGAGCGTGCGGCTGCCGTCGCCAACCCCTACGGCACGGGTGAGGCGAGCGCCCGCATCCTCGATATCGTTCGGTCAGCGGCCCGCGAGAGCCGGGTCAAGCGGTTCGTGGACCTGCCGGTCCGCGCGGACGACGGAGAGGAAGGGCCCGAGTGACGGCGCGAGACCTGCGCGCGGCGTGTGCGCCGACGACGGCGACCGTGCGTGACGCGCTCGAGGTGGTCGACCGCAGCGCGACCCTCGTGTGCCTGCTCGTCGACGACGACCTGCACCTTGCCGGGCTGCTGACCGACGGTGACCTGCGTCGGGCGGTGCTCAAGGGCGATGGTCTCGACGCGCCGGCCCTGGACTACGCGACCCGCTCGCCGCACTTCGTCGCGGCCGGGTCGCCGCGAGCCCTGGTGCTCGACCTCATGCAGGCGCTTCGCATCTCGGCGGTGCCCGAGCTCGACGAGGACGGCACGGTGGTCAACCTGCACACGCTGTCCGACGTGGTCGGTTCGGCGCCGCTGCCGAACGTGGCGGTGGTCATGGCGGGTGGTCGGGGCACCCGGTTGGGTGAGCTGACGAAGGACACCCCGAAGCCGCTGATGACGGTGGCCGGCCGCTCGATCCTCGAGTGGATCGTCCTGGGCCTGGTCGGTGACGGCATCCGTGAGGTCTACGTGAGCGTCAACTACCTCGCCGAGCAGATCGAGGAGCACCTCGGTGACGGCTCGCGCCTCGGGGTGAGTGTGCGCTACCTGCGTGAGGACCCCGAGCTTCCGCTCGGGACCGCGGGCTCGTTGACGCTGCTGCGCGAGCAGCGGCCCGACCTGGAGCACCCGGTGCTGGTGATGAACGGCGACCTGATGGTCGAGTTCGACGCGGCCGCGTTCCTCGAGGCGCACCGGCGCACGGGTGCGGCTGTCACCGTGGCGACGCGCACCTACCAGCACGAGGTGCCCTTCGGTGTCGTCGAGAGCAGCGGTGGCCGAGTCACCGGGGTCTCGGAGAAGCCGACGCTGAGCTTCGACATCAACGCCGCCGTGTATGCCGTCGAGCCGCGCGCGCTGGCGTGGCTGCCGGCGGGGCGGGCGAGCACGATGCCGGGCCTGGTCGAGATGTGCCTCGAGCGCGACGAGCGGGTCACGGCGTGGCCGATCCAGAGCGAGTGGATCGACGTCGGCACGCCCACGGACCTGGCCCGCGCCAAAGGTGAGGCGTGAGCGGCGAGGAAGTCTCCTCTGAGGACGGCGCGGACGGCTTCACGAAAAATGGCAAACCATGACGAAAAGGCAGATGTGACAACAGAACTCACGCCCAAGCCGATGGCCGGGTCCATGGCCGGCAAGACGGTCCTCGTGACGGGCTCTGACGGGTTCATCGGGTCGCACGTGGTCGAGCGGCTCGTCGCCGACGGTGCGCGGGTCAAGGCGTTCTGCCTCTACAACTCCAATGGGTCGACCGGCTGGCTCGACGAGTCCGACACGTTCCGGGAGGCGGTGCGTGACGGGCAGGCTGAGGTGGTGCTCGGTGACATCCGCGACCCCGAGCACGTGATGGCGAGCACGGAGGGTGTCGACGTGGTGCTGCATCTGGCGGCGCTGATCGCGATCCCGTTCTCCTACGTGGCGCCCCGCTCCTACGTCGAGACGAACGTCATCGGCACCCTCAATGTCCTCGAGGCGGTCCGTCGGCACGGCACGCCTCGGATGGTCAACACGTCCACGTCCGAGGTCTACGGCACGCCGGAGTCGGTGCCGATCACCGAGGAGCACCCGCTGCGCGGGCAGTCGCCCTACTCGGCGACGAAGATCTCCGCGGACAAGCTGTGTGAGTCGTACGCGCTGTCGTTCGAGACGCCGGTGACGACGTTGCGCCCGTTCAACACGTTCGGGCCGCGGCAGTCGACCCGCGCGGTCATCCCGACGGTGCTCTCGCAGCTGCTGGCGGGCGCGTCCCAGCTCAAGCTGGGCGATGTCAGCCCGAAGCGCGACTTCACGTTCGTCACCGACACGGCCGACGGGTTCGTGCGGGCCGCCCTGGCCGACGTCGCTCCCGGCACGACGATCCAGCTCGGCACCGGACGCACCGTCTCGGTGGGCGACGTCGTGCAGCTGTGCCGCAAGGTGACCGGCAGCAACGCCGAGATCGTCACCGAGAGCGCCCGCATCCGGCCCGAGGGCTCGGAGGTTCAGATCCTGCTGTCCGACCCCTCGCGCGCCAACGAGGTGCTCGGCTGGGCGCCGACCGTCTCGCTCGAGCAGGGCCTGTCGGCAACGGCCGAGTGGCTGCGGCCGCGGGTCGACCCCGAGACCGCCGGGCGGTACCACCGGTGAGTGGCACGGCCGAGGCGCAGCCCACCCAGCCAAGCGAGGCGCACGCGCCGGGCGCGCGCGGTCCCGAAGGGACCATCCCGCTGGCTGTCCCGAACATCGGCGAGCTCGAGCGGCGCTACGTGCTCGAGGCCGTCGAGTCCGGGTTCGTCTCGTCGGTCGGACCGTTCGTCTCGGAGTTCGAGCGCCGCTTCGCCGAACGGGTCGGGTCCAAGCATGCCATCGCCTGCGCCACCGGCACCGCCGCGATCCACGTCGGGCTGCTGCTGCTCGGGGTCGAGCGCGGCGACGACGTCGTCTGCTCGGACTTCACGTTCGTCGGCTCGGTCAACCCGATCGCCTACTGCGGCGCCCGTCCGGTGCTCGTCGACTCCGAGACGACGACCTGGAACCTCGACCCGGCCCTGCTCGCCGCAGAGCTCGACCGCCGCGCCGCCGCGGGGGAGGCCCAGCCGAAGGTCGTCGAGATCGTCCACGTGCTCGGCCAGCCCGCCGACATGGAACCGCTCATGGACACCTGCGACAGGCACGGCATACCCGTGCTCGAGGACGCCGCGGAGTCGCTCGGGGCCACCTGGTCGACGGGGCGCTATGCCGGCCGGCACACGGGCACGGTCGGCCGCATCGGGTGCTTCTCCTTCAACGGCAACAAGATCGCGACGACCGGCGGTGGCGGCATGATCGTCACCGACGACGACGACCTCGCCGCCCGGGCCCGGCACCTGACGACCCAGGCGAAGGTGCCCGACGTCGGCTACCTGCATGACGAGGTCGGCTACAACTACCGCCTGACCAACATCGCGGCCGGCCTCGGCCTCGCGCAGCTCGAGCGGCTCGAAGAGTTCGTCGCGGCCAAGCACCGCATCGCAGCTCGCTACGACGCGGCCCTCGTCGACCTGCCGCTCGTGCTGCCCCCCCGCGTCGAGGGGCTCGATGCGACGTACTGGCTCTACTCGGTGCTCGTGCCAGAGGGCGACGGCCGCGGGCGCGACGGCTTCCTCGCGCACCTGCAGGCGCGCGGCGTCGGCGCGCGGGCACTCTGGCGACCGCTGCACGCGCAGCCGCCCTTCATGGGCGACCCGGTCCTGGCCGGCGGGGTCGGCGAGGGGCTCTTCGCACGTGGTCTGTCGCTGCCGTGCGCGACCGACCTGACCGAGCCGGACCAGCAGCGCGTCATCGAAGCCGTCCGCTCCTTCTTCGCCTGACGCGAACGGCATCAGCTGCCCGGGCGCGGCGTACGGCAGGATGGCGTCGTGGAGATCRCCATCGGGCTGCTCGCCATCGCGGCCACCGTCCTCGGCGGCGCGTGGCTCGCCGACCGCCTCGAGCTGCCGGCCCCGCTCGTGCTCATCGTCGTCGGCATCGCGGGGTCCTACCTGCCCTTCGTCCCCGAGGTGGCGCTGAGTCCCGAGGTCGTGCTGCTCGGCATCCTGCCGCCGCTGTTGTATGCCGCGGCCATCCAGACCTCGCTCGTCGACTTCCGCAACAACCGGGCCACCATCCTCGGGCTCTCGGTCGGGCTCGTGCTCTTCACCGCCCTCGGGGTCGCGCTCTTCCTCACCCAGGTGCTCGACATCTCGTTCGGGCTCGCGTTCGCCGTCGGTGCCGTCGTGGCACCTCCCGATGCCGTCGCGGCCACGGCGGTCGGCCGCCGGATCGGCCTGCCACGCCGGCTCGTCTCGATCCTCGAGGGCGAGTCGCTCGTCAACGACGCCACCGCCCTCGTCGCCCTCCGCACGGCGCTCGCGGCCACCGGCCTGGCGTCGGCCGCTGCCACTCACGAGGTGACGTTCGGCGGGGTGGTGCTCGACTTCCTCTGGGCCTCGCTCGGTGGGGCGGTCATCGGCTTCGTCGTCTCACTGGTCGTCGTCGTGCTGCGCAAGC
Organism: Terrabacter sp. 05T424; assembly: GCF_056396225.1. NCBI lineage: Bacteria > Bacillati > Actinomycetota > Actinomycetes > Micrococcales > Intrasporangiaceae > Terrabacter > Terrabacter sp. 05T424. The sequence continues at coordinate 373,107 of NZ_JBFTLB010000007.1, read as the reverse complement.
GTTTCTCGACCGAGCCGGCCTTCGACACCGTGCTCTCGTTCATGGTGCCCTTCGCGGCGTACGTGCCCGCCGAGGAGGCGCACGCCTCGGGCGTCATCGCCGTCGTCACGGCCGGACTGATCCTCGGTCACAAGTCGCCCACGACGCAGTCGGGGGCATCGCGGTTGAGCGAGCGGATCAACTGGGGATCGATCCAGTTCCTCCTCGAGAACGCCGTCTTCCTGCTCATCGGGCTGCAGGTGTTCTACGTCGTCCGGAACGTCCAGAGCTCCGAGCTCTCGGCGGGACGGATCGCCTTCGCCGCGGTGGGAACCCTCGTGGCCGTGCTGCTGCTCCGCCCGCTGTGGGTCTTCCCGTTCCGCTACCTGCGCACGCACGTCATGCGCGCCGAGGCCGAGGCTCCCTGGTCGCACTCCGCGGTGCTGTCGTGGGCCGGCATGCGCGGCGTCGTCACGCTCGCGGCCGCGCTGCTGCTGCCCGAGACGCCCGTGCGCGCCGTGCTCATCCTCATCGCCGTTGTGGTCACCATCGGCACGCTCCTCATCCAGGGCACCACCCTGCCGTGGGTCGCCCACCGACTCGGGGTGCGCGGGCCCGACCCGCGCGAGGACGCGCTGCAGGCCGCCACCGTGCTGCAGGCCGCCACCCGGTCGGGGCTCGACGTGCTCGCGCAGATGCCCGACGTCGACGAGTCCACGAAGGACATGCTCCGTGAACGTGCCTCCGACCGGGTCAACCAGCTGTGGGAGCGGCTCGGCCCTCGTGGGCTCGACGGGGCGGAGACCCCCAGCACGCAGTACCGGCGAGCGCGGTTGACGATGCTCGAAGCGGAGCGCGGCGAGGTGCTGCGACTGCGCAACGAAGGACGCGCCGACGACGTCGTGCTGCGCACCGTCCTCGGCGCGCTCGACCTCGAGGAGACGATGCTCGACCGTCTCGAGGACCAGGAGACCCGACTGGCAGAAAGTGAGATGTTGCCCGTGGACACCATCGAGGCTCCCTGTGAGCACCTGCAGGACAGTGGCGCGTGCGCCGAGCCCCGCACTCCGGAAGGGTGCGAGGAGTGCCTGCGCGACGGGACGACCTGGGTGCACCTGCGCATGTGCCTGGAGTGCGGGCACGTCGGCTGCTGCGACTCCTCCGAGTTCAAGCACGCGAGCGCGCACTTCGCCGAGACCTCCCACGCCGTGATGCGCTCGCTCGAGCCGGGCGAGTCGTGGCGGTGGTGCTTCGTCGACGAGGTCGTCGGCTGACCCAGCCGGGGGTGCGTGCCCCGGCGGGCGGCATACGTCCTCGGCATACGTCCTAGACGTGCGTTCTGGGCTGCACCCCAGCCGCGGCCGGGCGCTGAACGGCACGGCCGGCGCAGGCCGACCGTGCCGTTCGTGCACTCCGAGGAGTCAGGCCTTCGCCGCGGCGAATCCCTGCTCGAGGTCGGCCACGATGTCGTCGATGTTCTCGATCCCGACCGACAGGCGCACCAGACCCGGGGTCACGCCGGCCGCCACGCGGTCCTCCTCGGGTCCCTGCGAGTGCGTCGTCGATGCAGGGTGGATGACGAGCGAGCGCACGTCGCCGATGTTCGCGACGTGGCTGTGGAGCGTCAGCGCCTCGACGAACTTCTTGCCCGCCTCGAGGCCGCCAGCGATCTCGAAGGAGAGCACGGCACCCGCCCCGCGGGGCGCGTACTTCTGGGCGGTGGCGTACGAGGGGCTGTCGGGCAGGGAGGCCCACACGACGCGCTCCACCTGCTCCTGGCCCTGCAGGTAGGCGGCCACCTTGGCGGCGTTCTCGAGGTGGCGCTCGATGCGTAGCGACAGCGTCTCGAGACCCTGCGCGATGAGGAACGCGTTGAAGGGCGCCGCCGACGGCCCGAGGTCGCGCAGCAGCTGGACCCGAGCCTTGAGGATGTACGCGAGGTTCGCGCCGAGGGCGCTGCCGACGCCGAGGTCGCGTGCGAAGACGAGACCGTGGTAGCTCTCCTCGGGAGTGTTGTAGTTGGGGAACTTCTCCGGGTCCTTCGCGTAGTCGAACCGGCCCGCGTCGACGATGACGCCCGCGATGGACGTGCCGTGGCCGCCGAGGTACTTCGTCGCGGAGTGCACGACGATGTCGGCGCCCCACTCGATCGGGCGGATGACGAACGGGGTGGCGATGGTGTTGTCGACGACGAGCGGCACGCCGTGCTCGTGGGCGAGCGCCGCCACGGCCTCGATGTCGAGCACCTCGGCCTTCGGGTTCGCGATGGTCTCGCCGAAGAAGGCCTTCGTGTTGGGGCGCGCGGCGGCCCGCCAGGACTCGATCGAGGTCGGGTCCTCGACGAAGCTCACCTCGATGCCGAGCTTGGGCAGCGTGAACTTGAGCAGGTTGACCGTGCCGCCGTAGAGGCTGGGGGAGGCGACGATGTGGTCGCCGGCCTCGGCGAGGTTGAGCAGGGCCAGCGTCGTCGCGGACTGTCCCGACGCGACCAGGAGCGCGCCCACGCCGCCCTCGAGCGCGGCGATGCGCTGCTCCACGACGTCGGTCGTCGGGTTCATGATCCGGGTGTAGATGTTGCCGAACTCCCTGAGCCCGAACAGGTTTGCCGCGTGGTCGGTGTCGTTGAAGACGTAGCTGGTCGTCTGGTAAATAGGCAGGGCGCGGGCCCCGGTGGCGCTGTCGGCGCTCTGGCCGGCGTGGATCTGCTTGGTCTCGAAGGACCAGTTGGGTTCGGTCATCTCTCGTGTGCTCTTCCTCAGTCGTGTCGATGACCGGGCCTGCGTCGAGGTGACCGGCCGGCGCACCGACGGGTCGGTGCGGGAGAGGAGCTCTCCGCGCTTGCCCGAGCGCCGAGGGCGTCGACGGGCCAGGTCCTCACCCGGGGCACCCCGCCGCGGTGGGAGGGTTGCCGGCCAGCGAGCCGGGGCTTGGCGCTGGCACTCATGACCTACTCGCGAGTGTACGTACGCGTGTCCGGCAGATGGGAGCGCGTGTCCTCATGGTGGACGTGCTTGGGGGTCGTTCCGCTTCTGGGTTCGTGATGCCTCAGGTGAACCCTGCTGTTGCGCAGAGCAATTCGTTGTCCACAGGTGCGCGCGAGCCCTTCCCATCGAGTCGAACACATGTTCTACTGGAGTAGTCCAAAGTGCTGCTGAGGGAGGGGACGTATGCCGTACGTCGCGTCGTCACGAGGCTCCTTCGGGCTGCTCGGTGGCCGCCCGCCGCGGGTGGTCGACGTGACCTGGGTCCACGATCCAGGGGCGTCCGGTGGTCGCGCGCGGCGGGTCGTGTCCGTGCTGTCGAGTCGGTTTGCCGGCGAGGTGTTGTACGAGGCGACGGACGTCGCTCACTCGTGCGTGCTGACCGAAGAGATCGAGCGGGCGCGGTCGGTGGAGGTGACCGAGGGCCTGTTGCGGGACGGTGAGCGGGTGATGGCGCAGGTCGAGGCGCTCGAGGTGGCGAAGGCGCGCGTCGAGGCCGACCTGCTCGCTGCGTACGGGGCGTTGCACACCATCGAGGCCCAGCAGGTCGCCGCCTTGCCAGCCGGTGGGAGTGCCGTGCGGATGGCGGCACTGGCCTCGCCGGAGCGGCTCGTCGCGGAGGAGATCGCGCTGGCGACCGGGGTCGGGGTCGGTGAGGTGTCGCGGCGGCTGGCGTTGGCGACGGCACCGCGGCGGCACCGGCGCGTCCTGGCCGCGTTGCGGGCCGGTGGCACGTCGCTGTACCGGGCGGTGCAGCTCGCCTGCGACACGGTTCAGCTGTCGGATGTGGATGTCGCGGTGGTGGAGGAGTCGGTGCTGGCTCCGTCGCGGGACGGGCGGGTGGTGGGGCAGCGGACCTTCACGACCCGGTTGACTCGCGCCATCGCGTCGGTGGACACGAGGGGCGCGGGGGAGCGGCGGGCGCACGCGAAAGCGCGGCGTGGGGTGTTCGGGCGGATGGTCGGTGACGGGATGGGGTGTCTGAGCTTGACGGCCGATGCGGGCACGGTCGCGGCGATCCTGGACCGGCTCGACACCCGTGCTCGCGCCGCGCGAGGCGGAGGAGACYCGCGGACCCTGGACCAGCTGCGCTGCGACCTGGCCACCGAGGCCCTGCTGCGTGACGTCCTCGCCGACGCGTGTGACGGGCCTGCGCCTGCGCCGGCCACCGGTGACGCGGCGGCGCGGGTGTGGCTCGTCGTGCCGTTCGAGGTCGCCACCGGCCAGAGCGACGCGGCGTGCGAGCTGCCCGGGCACCGCTGGGTCACCGCCGCCCACGCCCGCGAGATCATGACCCGCCCGGGCTCGGTCTGGCAGACCCTTCCCGTCGACATCCGCGACGGCCACGCGATCACCCGCCCCACCAGGGCCTACCGGCCCACACTCGCGATGGTTGAGCACGTCCGAGCGGTCGACGGMACCTGCCGCGGCCCCGACTGCCACGTCCCCGCSACCCGGTGCGACCTCGACCACGAGATCCCGTGGCCGGCSGGCGAGACCTCGGTGACGAATTTCTACGCCAAGGAACGCCGCCACCACAACGTCAAGACCCACGGCATCTGGACCAGCACCCCCGTCGCCGACGACGGCCTCGAGTGGACCACCCTCACCGGCCGCAGCTACACCACCTACCCCAAGGACTGGCGCGAAGGACTCGGCCCGCCACCCGACACCGGGCCGCCACCTGGCCCCGAACCGCCGCCCTTCTGAGCATCTCACGGCCTCGTCCGCACCACTCCGTGGCGTCGATCACTAGGACGTCCTACTAATCCGAACTGGCGAGTAGGATCGCGCCGTGAGCACGAATGACGCCTTCGACCTGTTCCGCACCAGCGAGGACCACGAGGCCCTGCGCGAGGCGATCCGGGCGATCGCCGAGGACAAGATCGCCCCGTACGCCGCCGCCGTCGACGAGGAGGCGCGCTACCCCCAGGAGGCGCACGACGCCCTCGTCGCCTCAGACTTCTTCGCACCGCACGTGCCCGAGCAGTACGACGGCATGGGCGCCGACGCCCTGGCGACGTGCATCGTCATCGAAGAGATCGCCCGCGTCGACGCGTCCGCCTCGCTCATCCCGGCGGTCAACAAGCTCGGCTCGCTGCCCCTCATCCTCGACGGCAGCGACGACGTCAAGGCGCGCTACCTGCCCCCGCTCGCCAAGGGCGAGACGACCTTCTCCTACGGCCTGTCCGAGCGCGAGGCCGGCTCCGACACGGCGTCGATGAAGTGCCGCGCCCGCCAGGACGGCGACGGCTGGGTGCTGAACGGCCAGAAGTCGTGGATCACGAACGCCGGCGTCTCCGAGTACTACACCGTCCTCGCCGTCACCGACCCCGAGGGCCCCCGTGGGGGCAACGTCACGGCGTTCGTCGTCGAGAAGTCCGACGACGGTTTCACGTTCGGTGAGAAGGAGCGCAAGCTCGGCATCAAGGGCAGCCCGACGCGCGAGCTGCACTTCGACAACGTCCGCATCCCCGGCGACCGCGTCGTCGGCCAGGTCGGCGACGGCCTGAAGATCGCGCTGCGCACCCTCGACCACACGCGCGTCACGATCGGCGCGCAGGCGGTCGGCATCGCCCAGGGCGCGCTCGACCAGGCTCTCGCCTACGTCAAGGAGCGCAAGCAGTTCGGCAAGCACATCGCCGACTTCCAGGGGATCCAGTTCATGCTCGCCGACATGGCGATGGAGCTCGAGGCCGGGCGCCAGATGGTCTACGTCGCGGCCGCCAAGTCCGAGCGCGGCGACAAGGACCTCTCGTTCTTCGGCGCAGCTGCCAAGTGCTACGCCTCCGATGCGGCCATGAAGATCACGACCGACGCCGTCCAGCTGCTCGGCGGTGCCGGCTACACGCGCGACTTCCCGCTCGAGCGGATGATGCGCGACGCGAAGATCACCCAGATCTACGAGGGCACCAACCAGGTCCAGCGCGTCGTCATGGCCCGCCAGCTGCTCAAGTAGACGCGGGTGGCCGCTGCGGTGGCGTCTCTTCCGGCGGGCCTTCATCGCCCTCCCAGCGACTTCCGCCGTGGCAGGGGTAGGTTCTCGGGGCGGTAGGCTGGCCCGGCCCGGTGCGGGTCGCGATCGCCTGCTCCAACTCATCGACCCGAACGAGAAGGATCCGAACGCGTGGACCCAACACCTCCGGTCAGCGTCATCATGCCGCTGCTCAACGAGGAGAGGCACCTGGAGGACGCTGTCGCTGCGGTCGTCGCCCAGGACTACCCCGGGCAGATCCAGGTCGTGCTCGCCGTCGGCCCCGGCCACGACGACACCCTCGGCGTCGCCCGCCGCCTCGCCGAGCGCGACTCGCGGATCACCGTCGTCGAGAACCCCTCCGGCCGCACCCCCGAGGCGCTGAACCTCGCAGTGGCCGCTGCCGAGCACGACATCATCGTGCGCGTCGACGGCCATGGCTTCCTCAGTGCGGGTTACATCGAGCGTGCCGTTCGCGTGCTGGTCGAGACGGGCGCCGCCAACGTCGGCGGAGTCATGCACGCCACCGGCGTCACCGACTTCGAGAAGGCCGTGGCCACGGCCATGACGTCGCCGCTCGGCGTCGGCGGCGCGCGGTTCCACACGGGGGGAGAGGCGGGACCGGCCGACACCGTCTACCTCGGCGTCTTCCGCCGTGAGTGGCTGACGAAGGCCGGCGGCTATGACCCCCGCTTCACCCGCGCCCAGGACTGGGAGCTCAACTACCGCATCCGCCAGGCCGGCGGTGTCGTGTGGTTCGACCCGGCGCTCACGGTCGAGTACCGCCCGCGGCCGAGCCTTCGCGCACTCGGCCGGCAGTACCGCGACTACGGCCGCTGGCGCCGGGTCGTCGCCACGCGCCACAAGGGTTCCATCAACGCCCGCTACCTCGCCCCGCCAACGGCCCTCGTGGCCGTGGCCGCCGGTGTGGTCGGCGGGCTGGTGTGGCGGCCCCTCTGGGCCATCCCGGCTGCGTATGCCGCCGGCGTCGGTGTCGGGGGAGTGGCCATCGCCCGTGGCGAGGGTGCGAAGGTGGCGATGCGGGTGCCTGCGGTGCTCGCGACGATGCACATGAGCTGGGGCTGGGGCTTCCTCACCAGCAGGCCGGACCAGCTGGTCCCCGAAGGAGACGAGTTCTGATGGTGGAGCGCTTTTCCCGGATCTGGGGCCAGCGGGGCATCCTGCTGACTCTGGTTCGGCGCGACCTTCGCGTGCGCTACGCACGGAGCTGGCTCGGCTACCTGTGGACCGTCATCGACCCCCTGGCGATGGCCCTGATCTACTTCATGGTCTTCGCGGTGATCTTCCAGCGCGGTGACGCGGGCCACAAGCCGTACTTCCTCTTCCTGCTCGTCGGCCTGCTGCCGTGGCAGTGGTTCAACGCGTCGATCAACGAGACGGCCCGAGCGCTCGTCTCCGAGGCGAAGCTCGTCAGGTCCACGAACCTGCCCCGCGAGCTGTGGGTGATCCGCGTCGTGATCGCCAAGGGCATCGAGTTCCTGCTCTCCCTGCCGGTGCTCTTCGCGTTCGTCCTGATCTACGTGATCCGGGGCGAGACGACCCTCAACTGGCGGATCGTGCTCTTCCCGGTGGGCCTCGCACTGCAGTTCATCCTGCAGACCGGCATCGGGCTGCTGCTCGCCCCGGCCACGGTGCTCGCCGACGACACGATCCGCGTCGTCCGCATCGCGCTGCGCATGCTCTTCTACGGCACCCCGATCATCTACACGCTCGACAAGGCTCCCGACTGGCTGCAGACGGCACTGTGGTTCAACCCGATGAGCGGCATCCTCGAGCTCTACCGGGCCGGGTTCTTCCCCCAGAAGCTCCAGGTCGCGCCGCTCGTCGTGGGCGCGCTCATGTCGCTCGCCTTCCTCGCCTGGGGTGCCGTCACGTTCGCGCGCATGGAGCGCGCAGTCCTGAAGGAGATCTGACGTGGCACCTGTTGCCGATCGCGTCTGGGACGCCAGACGCACCGCCGACGTCATCAAGGTCGAGGGGCTCGGCGTCGAGTTCTACCGGTCCCGCCGCCGCAAGCTGTCGCTGCGCGAGATGGTGCTGCGCCGTCAGAACACCGCGCCCAAGGAGACCTTCTGGGCCCTCAAGGACGTGTCGTTCAGCGTCGGACCCGGCGAGGCGGTCGGCCTCGTCGGCTCCAACGGCGGTGGCAAGAGCACATTGCTGAAGGCCATCGCCGGCGTGCTGCTGCCCGACGAGGGCAAGGTCGCGGTGAACGGCGGCGTGGCCCCGCTCATCGAGCTCACCGGTGGCTTCCTGGGCGAGCTCTCCGCGCGCGAGAACGTGCTGCTCACTGCAGGCCTGCACGGGCTGAGCAAGTCCCAGATCACCGAGCGCTTCGACGAGATCGTCGACTTCGCGGGCCCGCAGGTGCGGGCCGGCCTCGACATGCCCTTCCGGCACTTCAGCTCCGGCATGCAGGTGCGCCTCGGCTTCGCCCTGATCACGACGCTCGACGAGCCGATCGTCCTCGTCGACGAGGTGCTCGCGGTCGGCGACAAGGACTTCCGCGAGAAGTGCTACCGCCGGATGGAGGACCTCCTGGCCGAGGGTCGCACCCTCTTCCTCGTGTCGCACTCGGAGGCCGACCTGCGACGTTTCTGCACGCGCGGCCTCTACCTGCAGTCGGGTCGTCTCGTCGCCGACGGGTCGATGGACGACATCCTCGAGCAGTACAACAGCTCGTCGAGCTGATCAGCGGTTGACGGCCGCCACGGCGTCGTCGAAGGCGGCCGGCTCGAGCGCGGTGACGAGCACCGCGGCCGCCCACGACGGCAGGCCGGGCGAGTCCGAGTGGGAGCCCGCGTAGGCGTCGTCGCCGGCGACGAGGGTCGCGCCTCGGGCCGCCAGCTCGGTGAGCAACCGATCGGTGGCGGGGCTCGACGGGGTGTGCACCTCGACGAAACCGACGTCCGCGGTGGCGACAGCCCACTCGAGGTCGGCCTCCGACCGCGCCACCAGCCCGATCGACCGCGCCACTCCGTCGTTCCGGTAGCGCTGCGCGCGCGCCCAGCCGCGTGCCGCCGTGAGCGAGTCGGGGAAGACCAGCGCGTCGACGCCGCGGCGTCCGAGGTTGGCGAAGCTGCGCTCTGCCGATGCCTCGACCGCCAGGTCGTGGGCATCCGTGGCGGACGGGTCCTCGAGCGCGGGCGCCCAGAGACGCGAGATCACGCCGAAGCGCTTGACGAGCGCCGGCTCGGCGCAGCTGCGCAGCAGCTCCTCGCTGCGGCCGTCGGCGCGGCCGACATCGACGTGCGTCACCCCGCGCTCGATGGCGTCGGCGATGAGGGCCCGCAGCCGCTCGGCGCGCTCGGCCGGCTTGTCGCCGCCGGCCTCGCCGTCGTCGAACGCGCGAGCTGACAGGACCACTCGCGAGACCCGGCCCGCGGCCGAGGAGGTGGCCGGGATGCGGGCCCCGGCTGCGTCCACCCGGGCAGCGAGGTCCTCCATGAACGCGAGCCAGGGCCGCCCGATCGGGTCGCTCACGTCGTCGAAGAGGGACGACACGCGTACGTAGTCGCCGAGGGTGTCGACGGTGGCCCGGTAGGCGTGGATGTCGCCCGGGCACCCCTGCGGCACGAAGAGCAGCTCACCGAACGTACGCCGCAGCCACGGGGTCACGTGCTCACGGTCGTACGCGTCGGTGGCGGTGTCGGCGGCCTCACGCAGGGCGGCCACGCTGAAGGCCTCGGCCCCGAGACCCTCGGGCACCTGGTCGATGTCGACCCGCCCGTAGGTGTGGTCGCTGGCGTCGAGCGCGGCGAGCAGCTCGTCGACGAGGTCGGCGTCGGCGACCGGGTTGTCACCGGTGAGGCGCACGACGCGGTCGTCGGGCGCGAGGTCGGCCGTAGCCTGGACGAACCGTCCCAGCACGTCGTCGAGCGAGCCCCGCACGACGGGGATGTCCACCGCGGACAGGTGCCCCGCGATGCGCTCGTCGTACTGCTCCTCGCTCGTGGCCACGACCACCTCGTGGCCGCTGCGGCTCGCGCGGCGCGCCACCAGCTCGATGAGCGGCATCCCCGCGATCGTCAGCATGGCCTTGCCGGGCAGGCGGGACGAGTTGAGACGCGACTGGATGACGACGCGGGTGCGCGGCACGGTGGAGACCTCCATGGTGGTGTGGGAACAGGCTAGCGACGAGCCGCGACCGCGCCGAGGAGCGCATCGGCCACGCGGGCGCGGCCCCTCCCGTCGACGAGCGACATCCCGGCGGTTGCGAGGGACTCCTGCCGTTCCGGGTCCGACAGCAGCGCCTCGGCGACGGCCACGGCCGCCGACCGCACCGCCTCGTCGCCCCGCAGCCGGGAGAGGTGGCCGAAGGGCTCGGCCAGGCCGCGCTGGGTCACGGCGTCGTAGCCGGGGGCCTGGTTGTCGACGACGCAGACGAGCATCGAGGGCAGACCGAGACAGAGGAACTCCCACACCGAGCTGCCCGCGGCCGTCACGGCGACGTCGCACGTGGCGGCGAGAGCGGCAAGATCGGGCGTCGGTGCGACGACCTCGACCTGCTGACCCGGAGCCGTCGGGAGTGCTTCCAGCGCGGTCGCGATCTCAGGTCGGGCGGCGACCGCGACGACGTGCGCGGGCCGGCCGGACGCCAGCAGCAGCGGGACGACGACGGGCGCCGCGGCATACGGGTCGGATCCCCCGAACACCGCGAGCACGCGGGGGGTGGCGCTGGGCGCGGGCCGCGAGGTGGTCGGGCGGTGCCGCAGCACCTCGTCGCGGAAGAGGGAGTAGTCGAGGCCGAGCAGCTGTCGGTCCGGATCGACCCCTGGCGCAGGGGTGGCGCCGAAGTTCTGGTCGAGGTAGAGGTCGGCCTCCTGGCCGCCCCCGAAGGTGTCGTCGAGGACCGAGAGCACGGTGATGCCGGCGTCGTGCAGGGCCCGGCCACAAGCCGGGTCGAGGTGGTAGCCGTCGAGCACGACGGCATCGACCGCGGCGTCGCGCGCAAGGCCCGCGAGCGCCTCGGGGTCGTCGGGGGCAGCGACCACGGACAGGCCACGGCGCTCGATCTGGTCGGTGAGCCAGGGCACCCCCGTCACCTCGCCGAAGACGGTGACGTGCACGCCCCGGGAGGCCAGCTCGTCGCCGAGGGCGAGGGCGCGGACGACGTGGCCGGTGCCCGTCTCGGGCCTGGCGTCGCAGCGCAGGGCGATGTGCACGGGCATGCGCCCAGTCTGCCGCAGGCGCCGTCGGGACGGCCGCGAGCCCCTCGCCCGGGCCTCGGGGAGGGGCGGGCGGCACCTCGAAGGTGTTAATCTCGCCGTCGGCGCTGGTCGAGCGTCTCAGTGCGTGGTGCCCTCTGAGCGGCGCCCGCAGCACGTAGTCAAGAACATGACCAGGAGGTCAAAGGGTGAGCATTCTCGAAGGGTCGTCGATCCTCGTCACAGGTGGGACCGGGTCCTTTGGCAAGGCGTTCATCCGTGAGGTGCTCGACAACCACAACCCCAAGAGGGTCATCATCTACAGCCGTGACGAGCTGAAGCAGTGGGAGGTCCGTCAGCTGTTCAACGACGACCCCCGCCTGCGCTGGTTCATCGGTGACGTCCGCGACCTCGACCGCCTGCGCCGCGCCATGCACGGCACCGACTACGTCGTGCACGCCGCCGCCCTGAAGCAGGTCGACACCGGCGAGTACAACCCGCACGAGTTCGTCAAGACCAACGTCCTCGGCAGCCAGAACGTCATCGAGGCGTGCATCGACGCCGGTGTCAAGAAGGTCGTCGCGCTCTCGACCGACAAGGCGAGCTCGCCGATCAACCTCTACGGCGCCACCAAGCTGACCGCCGATAAGCTCTTCATCCTCGGCAACCACTACGCCGCGCAGTACCCGTCCCGTTTCGCCGTGGTGCGCTACGGCAACGTCACCGGCTCGCGCGGCTCGATCATCCCCAAGTTCCGTGCCCTGCACGAGGCCGGGGAGTCGCTGCCGATCACCGACCTGCGCTGCACGCGCTTCCTGATCACGCTGCCCGAGGCCGTCCAGATGGTCCTCGACACGTTCGAGCTCATGCAGGGTGGCGAGCTCGTCGTGCCGCACATCCCCTCGCACCTGGTCACCGACCTCGCCCAGGCGATCGCCCCCGGCGCCAAGATGCATGACATCGGGCTGCGCCCCGGCGAGAAGCTCCACGAGGAGATGATCAGCCCCGAGGAGGGTCGCCGCGCCATCATGATCATGGACGGCAAGTACTACGTGCTCGAGCCCGAGCTGGCGACGTGGGGCTACGTGCCGCGCACCGACGGCAAGCCCGTTCCCGAGGGCTTCCACTGCGCGTCCGACAAGAACGACATCTGGATCGGTGCCGACGAGATCCGCAAGATGCTCGAGGCGGGTATCTGAGGTGATCCCCTACGGACGCCAGTCGGTCAACGAGGACGACATAGAAGCCGTCGCCCAGGTGCTGAGGGGTGACTGGCTCACCACCGGCCCGACCGTGACGGCGTTCGAGGAGCAGCTGGCGGCGCTGTCCGGGGCGACCCGCTGCGTCAGCGCGACGAGCGGCACCGCCGCCCTGCACATCGCGTATGCCGCTGCCGGCGTCGGTCCCGGCGACGAGGTCGTCACCACCCCGATGACCTTCGTCGCAACGGCATCGTGCGCGGTCGCGCTCGGGGCGAAGATCCGCTTCGTCGACGTCGAGGACGACACGGCCAACATCGACCCCGTCGCCCTCGACGCCGCCGTCACCGACGACACGAAGGTCATCGCGGGCGTCGACTACGCCGGCCACCCCATCGAGATCGACGCGATCACCGAGACGGCGCGCCGGGTCGGGGCGCTCGTCGTCGAGGACGCCGCACACTCGATCGGCTCGACCTACAAGGGTCGCCCGGTGGGCTCGCTCGCCGACCTCACGACCTTCTCGTTCTTCCCGACGAAGAACATGACGACCGCCGAGGGCGGCGCTGTGGCGACGCTCGACCCGGAGCTCGGACGCCGCGCGCACGAGTTCCACTTCATCGGTCTCGTGCGCGACCAGGCGCGGATGCGCTACCCCGACGAGGGCCCCTGGCACCAGGAGGTCCACGAGTGGGGCCTCAACTACCGCCTGCCCGACGTCCTCGCAGCGCTCGGCATCAGCCAGCTGCGGCGGCTCAGTGCCTTCAAGGAGCGTCGCGCCGCGATCTTCACGCGCTATCAGGACGGCCTGGCCGGCGTCGACGGCATCCGGCTGCCCACGCAGCGCGACCACGTCGACCCGATCTGGCACCTCTTCCCGCTGCGGGTGCTCGATGGCCGCCGCCGCGAGGTGTTCGACGCGATGCGCGCCGACGGCGTCGGCGTGCAGGTCAACTACATGCCGGTGTACTGGCACCCACTGTTCGAGGACCTCGGCTTCAAGCGGGGGATGTGCCCCAACGCCGAGCAGTTCTACGCCGAGGAGCTCTCGCTGCCCATGCACGCCGAGCTGACCGACGCCCAGGTCGACAAGGTCATCGACGCCGTCCGCGCCGCCGTCGGGAGCTGATCCCATGCACCACGCCAACCACTTCTACGGGCATGCCCACATCATGGCCCGCTACGTCGGCCTCGAGCACCCGCCGCGCATCTGGGGCTACCTCCAGCACGGCTGGAACATGCACGACGGCTTCGCCGTAGGCACGGTCTTCACGCCGCAGTACCCCAAGTTCGTCTGGTCCGAGGCCTGCGCCCGGCGCGGCTGGGCCGCGGGTCTGCGTAACTACATGGTCGTCGCCGCCCCGTGGCTCTACCTGCTCGAGCTCGAGCGGCAGAAGGAGTGGCTGGCCACGACCGAGCCGCGCACCGGCACGATCGTCTACCCGTTCCACGGGTGGGAGGGCCAGCAGGTCCTCGGCAGCCACACGGCCTACATCGACGAGGTGAAAGAGGCCGAGGGCGACGTGCCCATCACGGTCTGCCTGCACTGGAACGAGTACGACAACCCGAAGGTGCGCCGCGAGTACGAGGAGGCCGGCGTCCGCGTCGTCACCCACGGTCAGCGCGGCTACCTGTGGCAGGACACCGACGTCGCCTTCCTCTACCGCCAGCTGCACGAGATGCGCCAGCACAAGCGCGTCGTCAGCAACCGGATGAGCAGCGCCATCCTGTATGCCGCCTCGGCCGGCGTCGAGGTCGGCATCTACGGCGACCCGATGGCCCTCGAGTCCGACCACGCGGTGCTCGGCGGGGTGAACAAGCCGCGCCGCATCTGGCCGGAGATGCACCAGTTCTCGGTGCCGATGGACTACGCGGCGCAGGTCGCGAACCGCGAGCTCGGCGCCGACGAGATGCTGTCGCCGGCCGAGGTCATCGACGCCTTCGGCTGGGCGCCCGAGATCTCCACGCCGGGCACGCCGCCGCCCGCCCCCCCGCTCGAGGAGGAGCCGTCGGCCTTCGACCGCCGGCGTCGGCGCCGGCACCGCTCCGAGAGCCACCGCGCCCCGGGTGATGGTGACCCCTCCGACCAGCTGGTCTCGGTGGACGCCACCGTCGATGCCGCCGCCGACGAGCACGACCGCGAGCCGAGCGCGTCGTCGAAGACGCCCGCCAAGGCGGAGCCGTCGGGCGTCGACACGGAGAAGGAGCCTGCCCGTGCGGCCGTGCCGGTCTCGGACGCGGCCCAGGACCCCGCCATCGACGGCCAGGACTGACCCCGCGTGACGAAGGGCCCCGACCGCACTGCGGTCGGGGCCCTTCGTCGTGCTGAGCCGGGCTGGGTTCGCGGGGTTGGGTCCGACGTGTCAGACGAGATCCCACGACATGGGGGTGCCGCGCTCGACGTCGCGCGTGAACCGCTTGGACTCGACGAGCGAGAACGCATCGGGCGCAAGGCCGTTCGCGGGACGGATCGAGCGGACGTTGGCCGCCGTGACGGGGTCGCCGGCCTTGACGTCCTCGACGACGAACAGCGAGCGACGGAAGCGCAGGCCCTCGCGCTCCGCCTCGCGCGCGCCGATGCGCGGCTCGCCGAGCGCCTGCCAGGCGACCTTGGTCTCGCGCACGAGGGCGGCGAGCTCGTCGGGCTCGAGCGAGAAGGCGGAGTCGACGCCGCCCTCCTCGCGGGACATCGTGACGTGCTTCTCGACGAGCACCGAGCCGAACGCGACGGAGGCGACGGCGGCGCCGATGCCCATCGTATGGTCGGAGAGGCCGACGGGCACGCCGAACGCCTCGCGCATGACCGGGATGCCGCGCAGGTTGGACGAGGCGGGGTCAGCCGGGTAGCTGACGGTGCAGGAGAGGAGCATGACCTGGCGGTTGCCGGTGGAATGGGCGGCCTCGACCGCTGCCGCGATCTCGCCGACCGACGCCATGCCCGTGGAGATGATGAGCGGCTTGCCGGTCTGCGCGGCGAGCCGGATGAGTGGCAGGTCGACGATCTCGGACGAGGCGATCTTGTAGGCGGGGACCTCGAGGCCCTCGAGGAACTCGACCGCAGTCGGGTCGAAGGGGCTCGAGAAGGCGAGGATGCCGAGCTCACGGGCGAGGTCGAAGATCGGCTGGTGCCACTCCCACGGGGTGTGCGCCTCTTCGTACAGCTCGTAGAGGCGGCGCGACCCCCACAGCTCGTGCCCCTCGGAGAGGCGGAACTCGGGCTTGTCGACGTCGATGGTGATCGTGTCGGCCGTGTAGGTCTGGAGCTTGATCGCGTGCGCGCCGTTCTTGGCGGCCATCCGCACGATCTCGAGGGCCTTGTCGAGGCTGCCGTCGTGGTTGCCCGACATCTCGGCGATGATGAACGGCGGTGCGTCGGGGCCGACGGTGATGCCGCCGATGTTCAGGGACGTCGTTGCTGGGGTTTCGACCGGGGTGCTCATTGTCGTTCAGTCCTTCGTGGCTCGAACCCGCAGGACGGGTGTCGGGGTGCCGTCGATGTCTTGGGTGTAACGCTCGATCTCCTCGAAACCATTTCGGCGGTTGAACCGGCGCACGGCCTCGTTGGCCTCGAGGACCTCGCCCTCGAGGGTGGAGAGGCCCAGCTCGTCGAAGGCGAGCCGCTTGGCCTGGCGCTGGATCTCGATCCACGCGGGCAGCAGCTCGCCGCGCTCCTTGAGACCGTCGTTGTCGAGGTAGTAGCCCCACCACGCACTGCCGGCATCGCGGTCGATGTCGAAGTAGGTGACGACACCCGACGGCACGTCGTGGCGTTCGTAGATCCAGATCTCGCGGGCGTCGTTGTCACGCGTGGCCGCCCAGAAGGCGGCGTGCTCCTCGTCGGTGATCTCGTGCTGCGTCAGCGAGACGGCGCGGACCTCCGGGTGGTTGCGCCACCGGAGCACGTTCTCGCTGTCGGCATCGGTTGCGGGGCGGAGCATCTGGCCCTCCTCATGAGGACGCCGCGGGCTCCATGGGGCCGCGGCGGTCGGTGGGGGATTCGTTGTTAGACTACCGGACGCCCCCAACCCCCAGCCCAAGGCGGATAACAAGCATGAGCGCACTGAGCCGTGACGCGATCCGGACGATGATGGCCGAGGTCCTTCAGGCCCAGGGCAAGTCGATGCCCGCAGACGACTCGGCGAACCTCGAGGAGATCGGCTTCCGTTCGCTCGACTTCTCCGAGCTGGCGCTCCGCGTCGAGGACGAGATCGGCGACGAGCTGAACTTCGACGCCCCCGAGCTGCGCCAGATCGCCACGATCTCCGACGTGCTCGACTTCCTCGAGCAGCTCCAGGCCGCGTGAGCGCGGGAGCTGGCGGACTCGCCGGCGCCGCCAACCGGATCATCACCCGCGGCTTCGACGGCCGCTGGGACGAGCTCGAGGACCTGCAGCTTCCCGACGCCGCAGCCGTGCTCGTCCGTGACAACCACGACGCCGCCCGCGCGGTGTGGGCGGCCGCGACCCGAGGCACCGAGGTGCTGGTGGCCTCGCGCACCCGCGTCACGCCCGACCTCGCCGACGACCTGCGCGCCGCCGGACTGTCCGTCGTCGACGGCGCCGACGTGGCACCCGCCACGACCGAGCGCGACGCGACCGCCGGCCGTGTCTGGCTGCTCACGAGCGGCAGCACCGGACGCCCCAAGCAGGTCGCCCACACGCTCGCGTCGCTGACGACCGTCGCCGGCGACCAGCCGCGACGCACCTGGCTGTGCCCGTACGCCCACGGCGCGTACGCGTGGTGGCAGGTCGTGACGCTGAGCATCGCCCACCCGGGGCAGGACGTCCTCTTCATCGAGCCCGACGAGCTGGACACCTGGCCGGCGCGGGCACTGGAGGTCGGCGTCACTGCGGCCTCGGGCACGCCCACGTTCTGGCGCCAGGCGCTCTACCGCGACCCCGACAGCGTGGCCGCGCTGCCGCTCGAGCAGGTGACCCTCGGCGGTGAGCCGGTCGACCAGGCCATCCTCACCCGCCTCACCGAGATGTTCCCGAAGGCGCGCGTCTCGTGGATCTACGCCTCCAGCGAGGCGGGCGCGACCATCGCCGTCCACGACGGGCGAGCCGGCTTCCCCGAGCCGTGGCTGGGGCGCGAGATGGACGGCCGGGCCACCCTCACCATCGACGAGGGTGAGCTGCTCATCGCCTCGCCCAAGCGCGGCGAGGGCATCGACGAGGTGCTCCGCACGGGCGACCGGGTCGAGGTGGTCGACGGCCGCGTCCTCATCACCGGCCGCATCGCGTTCGACGAGATCAACGTCGGCGGTGCCAAGGCGTCCGCCTCCGCTGTCCGCGACGTGCTGCAGGCCCACCCGGCGGTGGCGTGGGCCTCCGTCCGCGGACGCAAGGCCCCGATCGTCGGCAGCATCGTGACCGCCGAGGTCGTGCTGTCGGGCGAGGTCACCGACGCCGAGCTCACCGCCTGGTGCGCCGCGCGCCTTCCCGACTACTCCGTGCCCCGACGGGTGCGGTTCCTGGACCAGATCCCGATCAAGGAGACCCTGAAGAGCGATGTCTGACAAGACCGAACCCATCGGCCCCGCAACGGTGGTCGTCGTCTCGGGCGGCTCCCGCGGTCTCGGCCTGGCCATCGTCGAGGACATCCTCGCGCAGGGAGCCAAGGTCGCGGCCTTCGCCCGCACGGTCACGCCCGAGCTCGAGGCCGTCGCCGCCGCGCACCCCGACCGCGTCGTCGCCGCCTCGGTGGACGTCACCGACGTCAAGGCCATCAACGCCTTCCTCAAGGACGCCGAGAGCCGGCTCGGCCCCATCGACGCGCTCGTGAACAACGCCGCGATGGGCCAGGACAGCCTGCACGTGCACACCTCGCCCGAGCAGATCGCCAAGATCATCGAGACGAACCTCACCGCTCCGCTGCTGCTGGCCCGCGCGGTGCTGCGTCGCATCATGGCCAAGGGCAACCGTGGCCGCATCGTCATGGTGACCTCGGTCTGCGCGCAGCGCGGCTACTCCGGGCTCGTCGCCTACTCCGCCACCAAGGGTGGGCTCGACAGCGCCATGCGCACCCTCGCCCGCGAGATGCACGGCCGCGCGCTGGTCAACAGCGTCGCGCCGGGCTTCTTCGCGTCCGAGATGAGCTCGGTGCTCGGCCAGACGCAGCTCGACACGATCACCCGCCGCACCCCGTCGGGGCGTCTCGTCGAGCCCGACAACATCGTGCCGGTCGTGCACACGCTGCTCTTCCAGGACACCAACATCAACGGTCAGGTCATCACCGTCGACGGCGGCAACAGCATCTGATGGACACCCGCGCGGATCGGCTCGTCAGGGCCGTCCGTGACCACCCGCTCGTCATCGAGGAGCGCACCGACCACCGGTGCGTGGCAGGAGCCCACTCCTACCTCGCCGACGGGCGGGCGGTCTGCTGGGTGCTGCCTGCGCGTCCCTCGGCCGACGACCCGGCCAGGGCCCACGCCGTCGACGCCGAGCTGTCGCTCCAGCCTGTTCCGCCGCGTCTGCGGGAGCGCTGGTCCGGGGCCCTCACCGAGGGCACCGACCGGTTCTGGGCGCTGTGGTGCGCCACCGAGGTGCTCGCCAAGCTCGCGGACGTGCCGATGGTCCTGCTGGCCCACGGGGCCCCGGTGACAGCGAGCCCCGTGACCCGGTCGGGCATCGAGGTGCACTGGCTCGTGCACCGCGTCGACGACGTCGTGGTGGCCCACGGACTCTCGTGGGCCACCGTCGTCGATCAGACTCGCGCTACTTGAGCACGCGGGCGGCCAGCTGGCGCGCCTTGCTCAGCGCGCCGGGCGGCAGGGCGTCCTGGGCCGTCGACTTGGCAGCCGCCACGGCCTTCTCGGTGGCGATGCGCCGCGGCGCCCGCATGGCCTCGACCGCGCGGTAGGTCAGCGTGTCCTCGTAGCGCTCGATGACCCGCTCGAGGGTGCGGATGTAGCGGTCGCGGTGGCGCAGGGTGCCCTCGAGCCACTTGACCTGGCCCTGCTTCTCGCGCAGCTCGCGGGAGATGACGCGGTGGTGCGTCAGCAGCTCACGGAAGCCGATCTCGTCCGGAGCGGGCAGGTCGCGGGCGAACTGTCCCAGCTCGAGGTTGTGCTCAAGCATCTCGCCCATCTCCTCCGGGCGACCGGCGACGGTGGAGGCGACCTCGGCCTCGATGCGAGCCACCCGGGCGATCATCGGCTCGGTGACCGTGAGGCCGGCCATCGAGGCGAGCGTGATGGTGAGCTCGTCGGGGGTGACGGTCACGCGCCACGGGTGTGCCGAGCCGGAGGCGAGCAGCCGCCGCGCGAAGTCACGCAGGCCCCGCACGAGGGCGTCGTCGGCGGACACGACGCCCGTGCGTCGCCAGGACGGGTCGGCCAGGCGCAGCCGGTCGCCGTCGACGAGGGTGTTGGCCGGCGTCGCGAAGAAGCGCTGCTCGGCAGTCTGGGTGGTCCACACCTTGCCGTCGGCGAGCCACGCGGCGTACTGGCGCACGCGGGAGCGGATGGCGGCGTGGCGTCGGGTCGCGCAGGCACGACGCAGGTCGAGCTCGAACGAGCGGCCAGGGGCCAGGGGCGCCAGGCTGCGCGACACGGTGCCCTCGCTCGTCTCGGCGTCGGTGCGCGAGCCGGCCCACGACACCGACTGCGAGGCGTCGGGGGCGATGACGGCCACGGTGCTCCACGGGCTCGCGGCGTCTGCTTCGGCGACGACGAGCGCCGGGTAGACAGGGGCGGCCGGGGTGGCGTCCTTGGCCGTGCTCTTGGCGTTGCTCTTGGCGTTGCCCTTCGCGGCGCCGCTCGCGCCACCGCTGGGTGTGCCCTTGGTCGCGACGACGAGCCAGCCGGGGGCCAGCTCGTCGAGCATCCCGGCCTCGACGGCGCGCTCCACGACGTTGCGGGGCTCGCGCAGCATCGGCGTCGTCGCGAAGTGCTCGTCCATGGCCTTGCCGGAGTGGAAGCCGACCTGGTCGCGCAGTGAGCCGTCGCCCAGCGCGCCGTCGTGCACGAGGACGCGGTGCTGGTCGACCGAGGGCATCGCTGCGAAGGTCGCCTCGACCTGGAGGCCCTCACCCTCGAGGATCGCGCCGCGCTCGCGGGCGAAGAGGTGGCGGGTGGCGAAGCCCTGCGCCCCGATGTGCCACCCCGCGTCCGACTCGAGGGTCTCGTCGGGCACGGCCGAGACGAGGTCGGTGAAGCCGAGCTCGTTGGCGAGGTCGACCACGAGGCGGCCGCCGTCGTCGAGCAGCGCCGAGAGCCGCGCCACGGCCTGGGCCTCGGTGAGCCCCTCGGAGTCGGGGCCGAGCAGCCGCTCGGGGCCGCCGAGCGCGACGACGAGGTCGTAGGTGTGTGCGGGCTCGAAGACGTCGAGGCCGCCGCAGTAGAGGTCGGCCGACTTGTGCAGCCCGGTGTGGTCACCGAGGACGCGGGCGTCGGGCAGGGCGCGCACGAGCAGGTCGACGGGAACGTCGGTCGGCACGGCGTCGACGAGGAGGCCGGCACGCGGGCCGGCCAGCAGCACGCGGCGGGGGCGCTGGGATGCGATGGCGGCGCGGACGACCTCACGGGCCGCGAGTGGGACGTCGAGGGAGTCGAGGTCGGACCACATCAGCATGTCGCCGACGAGGATCCGGGCCCCCGAGATGGCGTCGCGCTGGATGTCTTTTTCGCTCAGGTGGGCGGTCACACATGGTCCTCTCGTGGTGGGTCTCCGGCGGCCGCGGGGCTGTCCGGATGACCCGACTACAATAGCGATGCCGTCCGGGAGCGGGCGCGCCCCCGACTCCCGCACCCCCGAGGTGCCTGACGCCTGCAAGGAGCATCGATGCCCGCGCTGACCAAGGTGGCCGCCGTGGTCCTGTCGATGGGCAACCGCCCGGCCGAGCTGGAGAAGGCGCTCGACACGCTGCTGGCGCAGCAGGGCGTGGAGCTCGACGTCGTGCTGGTCGGCAACGGCTGGCGCCCCGAGGGCGTCCCCGAGGCCGTGCGCACGGTGCACCTCGAGGAGAACGTCGGCATCCCCGAGGGACGCAACATCGGTGCCCGCGAGGCCCGCGGCGACATCCTCTTCTTCTACGACGACGACGCCTTCCTGCCGACCACTGACGTGCTGGCCCGCCTCGCGGCCGAGTATGCCGTCGACGACCGGATCGCCGTCGTGCAGCCGCGGGGCGCCGACCCGACCGGGCTGCCCACGCCCCGCCGCTGGGTGCCGCACCTCAAGACGGGCGGCGGAGGAGCAAGCGGCGACGTCGTCGTCTTCTGGGAGGGCGTGTGCACGATCCGTCGCTCGGCGTTCGAGGAGGTCGGCGGCTGGCCCGGCCACTTCTGGTACGGCCACGAGGGCATCGACCTCGCCTACCGCCTGCTCGACGCCGGCTGGCGCCTGCGCTACCGACCCGACGTGGTCGTGAACCATCCCGCGACACAGCCGACGCGCCACGCCGTGTACTACCGGATGAACGCCCGCAACCGCGTCTGGGTGGCCAAGCGCAACCTCCCGCACCCGGTGGCCGAGGTCTACGTCGCCGTCTGGTCGGCCATCACGGTGGCCCGGGTGCGTGACCGCGAGAAGCTCGGCGTGTGGTTCCGCGGGTTGCGCGACGGCGTCCGTGAGGACGCCGGCGCCCGGCGGCCGATGACCTGGTCGACCGTGGCGAGGCTCTCGCGCGCCGGCCGGCCGCCGATCGTCTGAGGGCCATGACCGATCTCGCGCCTGCGTCGCGGGTCGTCCTGACGGGCGTCCGCAGCGTCACCCACCTGGTGTACGCCACCTCCTGGCTGCGTCACCACGTGGAGCAGGCAGACGGTGTGGTGGAGGTTGTCGTCCTCGACGTCGGCGCCGGCTTCGGCCACGCCCGGGTGGGGGAGTCGGAGGTCCGCGCGTACCTCCCCGCCGACCCCCGGCTGCGCGTCGAGACCGTCGTTCGCGAGGACCACTGGCGGGCGCCGCGAGAGGTCGACCTCACGCTGCTGTCCATCGGGCTGCCCGGCACCCGCGCGTGGACCCGACTGGTGCTGGCCGGCCGCGGCCGCCGGCCGCGGGTCGTCGTCGTCGACGAGGGCATCGGGTCCTTCGGCAACCTGCGCAGCAGGCGTGACGCGTACCTCCGTCAGGGTGGTGGCGCCCTGCAAACACTGGTGCGGGCCGGGGTGGTCAGCGCGGCGGGCACGGTGCTCACCGACGTCCACTGGTCGCTCTACGAGCCCCGGGGTGCGCGATGGTTCGTGCGCGACGACGTGGCCGACGAGTTCCGGCGCCGGCTCTCGGGCAGCGCTCCCTCGACGGCGCGGGCCGTCTACCTGACGCAGCCGTGGCCCGACATCGGTGTCATGTCGGAGGCGAGCTACCTCGCCCACCTCGAGGCGGTGCGAGAGCAGTGTGCCGCTGCCGGTATCGGGCTCGTGCTGCGGCCACACCCCAGCGAGGACCTCGCACGCTATGGCGGCTTCGACGTCCTGCCGGGCGACGCCCCTGCTGAGCTCGCGCGTGAGGTCGTCGGCTCTCGCATGGTGATCGGCTCCAACAGCACCGCCCTGCTCAACCTCTCGGCCGTGCACGGCACTCCGGCGCTCCGGGTGACTGCGCCCGAGCTCGCTCCGCTCGAGGCTGCGCTGACGCAGCGCCAGCGCAGGCTGCTCGACAGCTTTCTGCCGGGGACGGTGCCGGTTGAGGCCCTTTCGGAAAAGGTCGGGACGCTGCTTTCCCGAGGCTGACTCTGAGCGTGCCGAAATGACCGCAAAGGTCACGTTGCGAACACTTTTCCCGAACTGTTTGCCGAACGCCTCGACATTTGCGACATTTGTCACTCCAGTAACAAGGAGTGTCCTTTGGCTGCCAGAAAACGCCTCTTCACGCTCGTCGCCGTGCTCGGCCTGACCGGTGCGTCCGTCGTGCTCCCCACCGTCGAGGTGAGCGCCAAACCCGCCCCGGTGAAGCCGAAGGTGGTCCGCGTCGCGGTCCCCGCGGTGCCGGTCGCGCAGCAGCGGACCCTCGCCGGGACGACGCCGAGGTCGACCGCCGCCCGGGGCGCCGACCGGCGAGTCGTGGCAGCCCTCACGACCACGGGCACGCCGTTCGACGTCGCCGGGGTGACGTTCACGGGTGCGACGCCGGCCGGCATGACGGTCGAGGCCCGCACCCGAACGAGTGCCGGATGGAGCCCGTGGCTCGAGCTCGCGGTCGACGACGCAGACGGCCCCGACGCCGGCTCCG
Source organism: Terrabacter sp. 05T424 (assembly GCF_056396225.1). Lineage (NCBI taxonomy): Bacteria > Bacillati > Actinomycetota > Actinomycetes > Micrococcales > Intrasporangiaceae > Terrabacter > Terrabacter sp. 05T424. The sequence continues at coordinate 349,630 of NZ_JBFTLB010000007.1, read as the reverse complement.
CTGACGCCAGGCGTGCACGCAAGGGCACCGAGCCGATCACCGCCGCCGGTGCCACCGGCCTGGAGGTCAGGGTCGCGACGGACGGCACGGCGGCGCCGGCGGGGCTGACCGCCTCGCTCGTCGACGCCGGGTCCTCGTCCGCCGACAGCCAGCTCGGGTCGCGCACAGCCTCGGCCGAGGCGGCCGTTCGCCAGCCGACCATCGTCACACGCACCGAGTGGGGCGCCGACGAGAGCATCAGGACCTGCACCCCCGAGACGATCACCGGCGTCAAGGGTGCCGTCGTGCACCACACGGTCAACTCCAACACCTACACGCAGGCGCAGGCAGCGTCGCTCGTGCGCGGCATCTACGCGTACCACGTCCAGTCGAACGGCTGGTGCGACATCGGCTACCAGTTCCTCGTGGACCGCTTCGGCACGGTCTACGAGGGTCGCTTCGGCAGCCTCACCTCGTTCGTGCAGGGCGCCCAGACGGCGGGCTTCAACACCGAGACCGTCGGGGTCTCGGTCATCGGCGACCACACGACCACGCCCTTCACGTCGGCGACGGCCGCGGCACTATCGAACACCATCGCATGGCTGGCCGACCGGGCCCACTTCGACCCGTCGACCACCACCACGTTCACGTCGGCAGGCAACTCGAAGTACGCCGCCGGCACCGTGGTCACCAAGAGCCGGGTCAGCGCGCACCGTGACTACGGCCAGACCGACTGCCCCGGCGACGCGGGCTACGCCCAGCTCGCCGCGATCCGAAGCGCCGCCGCAAGCACGTGGTCGGCCGGGCAGCAGTCCTTCTCGGCGATGTCGCCGACCCCGGTCGTCGAGACCTTCACGCGCCCCGCCGGCACCTCCTTCTCGCTGTCGGGCCACGGGTCCGGGCACGGTCGAGGCATGTCGCAGTACGGCGCCTACGGTGCCGCCCGCGCCGGCCTCACGGCCGCCCAGATCGCGGCCTTCTACTACCCGGGCACCACGCTGACCTCGCAGGGCGACCCACAGCTGCGCGTCTACCTGTCGGATCTCGGCTCAAGTGGCACCACGGTGCCGCCGCAGGCGGGCCTCACCTTCTTCGACGGGAAGGCCACGAGCGTCCTCAGCGGGGCCACGTCCTGGCGGATCGTGCCCGAGGCCGGTGGCCTCACGCTGCAGTGGCGCACCGGGACCACCTGGACCTCGAGCGGCTACTGGAAGGCCTGGAAGACGGCGCCGCTGGTGCTGTCCCGACCCACCACCGGCGTCCTGCGGGTCGTCCTGCCGTCCGGCCTGCAGCGCGACTACGCGGGCTCGGTGACCACGCACGCCTGGGGCACCGCCGCCCGGTCGGTCAACACGACCACCGCAGAGTCGCACGCCCGGGCCGTCGTGCCCAACGAGATGTCGCCCTCCTGGCCTGCGGCGGCCTTGCAGGCGCAGGCAATCGCCGCCCGCAGTTATGCGGCATACGCCCGCGCGCACCCCCTCTCGGCCTCCTACGACACGTGCGACTCCTCGAGCTGCCAGGTCTACCGCGGCATCGCCGACTACGACTCCGCAGGCACCCTTCGCACGGCGCGGCTCGACTCACGTTCGACCGCGGCCACGACCGCCACGGCCGGTTCGGTCGTGCGCTACAGCGGCTCGCCCGCGCTCACCGAGTTCGGTGCCTCCAACGGCGGCATGACCGTGGCGTCGTCGCTGCCCTACCAGGTGTCCAAGGTCGACCCCTACGACGAGGTCGCCGTGACGGGCAACACCCACTCGTGGACCGGGACCCTCGCGATCTCGCGCATCGAGGCCGCCTACCCGACCACCGGCACCCTGGCGTCACTGGCCGTCCTCAGCCGTTCCGGCGGCGGCGACTGGGGCGGGCGCGTCGTCTCGGTGCGGGTCACCGGGTCGACCGGTTCGGTGACCGTCAGCGGAGACTCGTTCCGCAGCGTCATGGGGCTGCGCAGCACCTGGTGGACGGTGACGTCGGCGCCGGCCGTGTCGAGCCGGACCCTGCCGCGCGACCTCACGGCGGACTCGCTCGGTGACGCGCTGACCCCGAGCGGATCGGGGGCAGCCGCACTTGCGTACTCCGGCAACAAGGGCTTCACCCTCAGGACCCTCACCACGACCGGGTTCTCGGGCACGAGCCTGCTGACGGGCGTGGGTCCGTTCGACTCCGACAACATCGCCGACGTCGTCGCGCGACGCAGCGACGGCTCGCTGTGGCTGTGGTCCGGCAGCGCCACCGGCGTGCTCGACCGGGCGCCGGTGCGCATCGGCACCGGCTGGGGCGGGTTCAACCTCCTCGTGCCGGCCGGCGACCTCAGCGGCGACGGCCACACCGACCTGCTGGCGCGCACCACCAGCGGCACGCTCATGCTCTACCTCGGCAACGGCGCTGGCGGCTTCGCCGGCTCGCGCCAGCTCACCACCGGCTGGCAGATGTTCAGCCAGATCACGGCGGGGGACTTCGACGGAGACGGGCGCACCGACGTGGCGGGAGTCCGGTCGAGCGACGGACGCCTGTACTTCTACGCCGGCCTCGGCAACGGGACGCTGCAGTCCAGCCAGCTCATCGGCACGACCGACTGGCGCGGGTTCAGCGCCGGCCGCCCCGCTGGGATGTCGCGTGGGCTCAGTCGGTGGGCTCGGTCGGTGGGCTCAGACGGTGGGCTCAGTCGGTGGGCTCGGTCGGTGGGCTCAGTCGGTGGGCTCAGGCGGTGAGCTCGACCGTGATCTCGGGCTCGGTCTTCTCGCGCACCTCGTCCTCGGTGACGCCGGGTGCGAGCTCGCGCAGCACGAGGCCGGACTCGGTGACGTCGAGCACGCAGAGGTCGGTGATGATGCGCTGAACGACGCCGCGGCCCGTGTAGGGCAGCGAGCACTCCTTGACGATCTTGTACGAGCCGTCCTTGGCGTTGTGCTCCATGAGCACGATGACCTTCTTGGCGCCGTGCACGAGGTCCATCGCGCCGCCCATGCCCTTGACCATCTTGCCGGGGATCATCCAGTTGGCGATGTCACCGCCGGCCGAGACCTGCATGGCGCCGAGGATGGCGGCGTCGACCTTGCCGCCGCGGATCATGCCGAAGCTGGTGGCGGAGTCGAAGAACGCGGCGCCCTTGCGGAGGGTGACGGTCTCCTTGCCGGCGTTGATGAGGTCGGCGTCCTCCTCGCCGTCGAACGGGTAGGCACCGACGCCGAGGATGCCGTTCTCGGACTGCAGCACGATCTCGACGTCCTCGGGCACGTAGTTCGGCACGAGGGTCGGCAGGCCGATACCGAGGTTGACGTAGGCGCCGTCGGAGAGCTCGGCCGCGGCACGGGCCGCCATCTGCTCACGGGTCAGTGCCATCTCAGGCCTCCATGCTCTGGTCGCCCGGAGCCGAGGCGTCGGGGCGCGGTCGGACGGTGCGGCGCTCGATGCGCTTCTCGGCGGCCTGCTCGGGGGAGAGCGGCAGGACGCGCTGGACGAAGATGCCCGGCAGGTGGATCTGGTCGGGGTCGAGCTCGCCGGGCTCGACGAGCTCCTCGACCTCGGCCACGGTGACGCGTCCGGCCATGGCGCAGAGGGGGTTGAAGTTGCGGGCCGACTGGTTGAAGACGAGGTTGCCGTGGCGGTCGCCCTTCGCCGCGCGCACGAGGCCGAAGTCGGTGGTGATGGCCTGCTCGAGCACGAAGGTCCGGGTCTCGCCCATCCACTCGAAGTCCTGGGTCTGCTTCGGGGGCGAGGCAACCGCGATGGCGCCGGCGTCGTCGTAGCGCCAGGGCAGCCCGCCCTCGGCGATCTGGGTGCCGACGCCGGTCATGGTGAAGAAGGCGCCGATGCCCGAGCCTCCGGCGCGCAGGCGCTCGGCCAGCGTGCCCTGCGGGGTCAGCTCGACCTCGAGCTCGCCGGAGAGGTACTGCCGCTCGAACTCCTTGTTCTCGCCGACGTACGAGCTGACCATCCGTCGGATCCGCTTGTCGCGCAGCAGGATCCCGAGGCCCCAGTCGTCGACGCCGCAGTTGTTCGAAACGGCCTCGAGGTCGCTGATCCCGGCCTCGTGGATCGCTGCGATGAGAACGGAGGGGATGCCACAGAGGCCGAAACCGCCGACTGACAGCGACATTCCGTCACTGATGCCGGCGATGGCCTCCTGGGGAGAGGAGACGACTTTGTCCATGCGTCGGACTCTATCCGCGCTGCCCTGCGCCGGTGCCGTGGGGTCGCCCCACAGGGCCGGCGGACCTGTGGCCCCAGCACACGTGAGCCGGGTCACGACAGCTGCATCGACCTCACCCTCGGGCCTGTTGACATTGGCCACGGAAATGACATCGGTGTGATTTCCTCGGCGCCGAAAAGAACAGGGATGTAATTCGGCCAACCAACTTGTGAGGCGTGTGACTGGAGTGTCTAAATGGTGCGGGAGTTGTTGATTCCGCCTCCATTTCCCTTACGACAAGAGGTTCTCCATGGCCCTGCGCAGACGCCCGCTGGGCCTCGTCCTCGCCCTCCCGGCCCTGACCGTGCCGATGGCCGCAACGCCCGCGGCGGCCGTGCAAGCGCCTCCCACCCGCCCGCTCCCGATCGGTCTGGACGTGTACGTGCCCTACCAGGGCCAGACGGTCTGTGACCCCGTTGCGCGCCCCGGCGTCCTGGCCTTCGCGCACCTGATGACCTCCCACTACGGGATGGGCTCGACCGGCCTCATCGGCCGCACCTGTGGCAGCGGTCCGTCCGAGCACTACGACGGCCGAGCCTGGGACTGGATGCTCAACGTCAACAACCCGGCCCAGGAGGCGGTCGCCCAGTCGGTGCTCAACTGGCTGACGGCCCCCGACGCCAACGGGGTCGAGGGCGCCATGGCCCGGCGCTTCGGGATCATGTACATCATCCACAACCGGAAGATGTGGCGCGCCTATGCGACCGAGCGCGGCTGGGCGCCCTACTCCGGGGTCTCGCCGCACACCGACCACATCCACTTCAGCTTCAACTACGACGGGGCGGCCGGCCGCACGTCGTGGTGGACCGGCGTACCGACCCACAGCTACCTCACCACGCTGCCGCGGGCCGGGACGTCCCTCCCGACGACGCCGGCCACCCCCGCCACCCCCGCCACCCCGCCGGCACCGGCACCGACGACCCCCGTGCCGACCACCCCGGTATCGCTCTCCAACGGCATGCGCTCGGAGGCCGTGCGCCAGCTGCAGGCGCGGCTCGGCAACCTGCCGACGACCGGTTTCTTCGGCGACCAGACCAAGGCGAGGGTCATCGCGTACCAGACGTTCGTCGGACTGCCCCGGACCGGCGTCGCCGACCTGCACACGCAGGAGCTGCTGGCGACGCGAGGCTGGAAGAGCGCCACCGCCGCCTACCCGACCCTGTCGTTCGGCATGACCTCCACCGCCGTGCGCACCCTCCAGGGCAAGCTCGGCTCACTGCCCACCACGGGCTACTACGGCACCCTGACGCGCGCGAGAGTCACGGCCTACCAGAAGTACGCCGGCCTGCCACAGACCGGAGTCGCCGACCCGGTCACGCAGGCGAGGCTCTGGGTGCGCGGCTGGACCGGCGCCGCTGCAGCGACCGCGACGCCCGGCAGCACGGGCACGACCACCTACCCGACGCTGAGGTTCGGCACGACCTCCGCAGCCGTCCGCGTGCTGCAGACCCGGCTGGGTGCGCTACCCGTCACCGGCTACTTCGGCCCCCTCACCCGAGCGAGGGTCACGGCCTACCAGACGTTCGCCGGCCTGCCGCAGACGGGCGTGGCCGACGCGCGCACGCAGCAGGCGCTCTTCACGCACGGCTGGTCGGCGACGGCGCGCCCGGTCGCGCTGACCGAGCCGACTACAGCGGCAGCACCCACCTTCGCCACTGCCGAGCTGCGCACCACCCGCACCACCTCTGGGAGGGACACCGCCATGACCGCCTACGCCAGCACGTCGTCGAAGGCCAGTCCCGCGATCGCGAGGGTCGACGTCGCGACCAGCTACACCGCGTACAAGAGCCTCACGCTCGCGACCGGGTCCCGTGGCGCCGCGGTGCGGGTGCTGCAGCGCGCGCTCGGAGGCCTGGCGGTCGACGGCGTCTTCGGCTCGGTCACGCGCGGCAAGGTGGCCTCGCTCCAGCGTTCGCTCGCGCTGCCGCAGACCGGCGTCGTGACGCCCGAGCTGTGGGACGTGCTCGAGGCGCGTGACTTCCCGTTCGTCGCGGACCGCTCGACCGTGCTGCGCGCCGGCGACACCGGGCCTCAGGTCGTCGCCGTGCAGCGCCTGCTCGGGGTGGACCAGACCGGGGTCTTCGACCTCGCCACGCGTGAGGCCGTCAAGTCGGCGCAGGCACGCGCCGGCCTGGCCAGCACCGGGGTCGTCGCGTCGCGCACGTGGTCGCTCTTCGACCGGTTGTCTGCGTAGTCCCTTGCGGCTCAGGCGTCCTCGCGGGCGTCGTGGGTGACGCCCTCCGAGGCGAAACGGTCGGACAGGTCGTCACGCGAGCCGCGCACCAGCACGACCGACCCGTCGGCCGACCACGCCGCGAGGCTCTGGCGGAGCACCCGCTCGAGCGCGCCGCCGACCACGACGCGTGGCGCCCCACCCCAGGACGGGTCACCCACGACGACGTCGCCGTATGCCGTCTCGCGCGGTCGCGAGCCCGGGCCCACCAGTGCGACGTCGCCCGGCTCGGGGTCGGCCATGGGGGAGAAGAGGTCGCCGTGCGTCGACAGCTCGCGCGCCTCGTCGACGGCGCCAGGCGCGGTGGCCGCCTCGGGGTGGCTGCGGGCGAGGGCGGGGAGCGCCACGAGCACCGTGTCGCCCCCGTGCCCGCCCGCAGCCGTCGGTGACCCGGTKACGAGGACGTCGGCGCCGGCAGCCTCGTCGCCGACCACGACGGTCGCGCCGACCGACCACGCCGCGAGGGCCCAGTAGAGCGAGCGCCAGTGCGCGGGGAGGTCGATGCCGACAGTGGTGCCGGGGCCGGCGGCGGCGTCGTCCTGGAGCAGGTTCGCGGCCTTGGAGACCCAGTTGGCCAGGACGCGGGCGCTCAGCTCGATGCGTTCGCCCGCGGTGGGACCCGGCTCGTCGTCGTACCACGTCAGGCGGGGCCGGCCGGGGTCGGCCGCGAGCATCCGGGCCAGCACGTCGGCCGGCAGCAGGGGAGCCGTCATCAGCTGTTCTTCGCGCCCTCGACCGTGGTGCCGGCCGGCGCCTCGGTCAGCGGCTCGTCGTCCTTGAGCGACCTGAAGAGCGCCTTCGCCCGTTCTGTGTCCCACTTGATGGCGAGCGCGCCGCCGCTGGTGCGGTAGGAGAGGTCGGAGGTCGGCACCGTCAGCGACAGGCCCTGGTCGTTGCTCACGGAGCGCATCGCCTGCAGCACGCGGACCGCGTCCATGATGCCGGTCTCGCGACCGACGGCCAGGCCGGCGGCCGAGGCGTCGGCGAAGCTCTTGTAGCGCCAGGGGATGAGGATCGTCGACGGCGTGGCCGCCTTCTTCATCAGCGCACCGAGGAACTGGCGCTGCCGGGCGGCGCGGCCGATGTCACCGAGGGGGTCCTCGTGGCGGGAGCGGACGTAGCCGAGGGCGTTGCCGCCGTCGAGGGTCTGGCACCCCTTCTTGAGGTCGATCCCGGCGAGCTTGTCCTTCATGTCGCGTGCCACGCAGAGGTCGACGCCGCCGATGCTGTCGACGACGCCAGCGAAGCCGCCGAGGCCGATCTCGATGTAGCCGTCGACGTGGATGCCGGTGACCTGCTCGACGGTGTTCGTCAGCAGCTTCGGACCACCGAAGGCGTACGCCGCGTTGATCTTGTTGGAGCCGTGTCCCGGGATGGGCACGTAGGAGTCGCGCGGCAGCGAGACCATGACCGGCTTGCCGCCGCTCTCGGAGACGTGCACGAGCATGATCGTGTCGGTGCGGTTGCCCTCGGCGCTGCCCGTCGCGTACTTCTTCTTCTGCGCCTGGGTGAGGCCCTCACGGCTGTCGGACCCGACGAGGAGGTAGTTGTAGCCGGACGTGTCGGTGGGCCGATCGCCCGACGGGATGTTGTCGACCTTGTTGACCGCGCCCCACGCCTGCATGGGCACCCACACGAGGAAGCCGACCCAGGCGAGGAGCAGCACGAGCAGCACGACGAGGGCGATGCGGCCTCTGCGCCAGCGGTAGCGCGGCCCGCGGCCGCGTGCCGGACCACCCGTGTCGTCGTGGCGCTCGTCGCGACGGCCGTCGCCGGCGTCGCGTCGCGGCGGCGCGGAGATGCCGCCGCCTCCGGCGCTCTTGACGCGTCGCCGGGTGTCGACGGTGTAGGAGTCGTCGCGCGCCGGGCGGCGGGGAGTGGTCGGATCAGTCGGCATCGGCTGCCTTCACGCTCGGGGTCGGGGGAACGTCGCCGGTCAGTGTGTCAGGAGTTCCTGTCGAACCACCGTGTGCCGACACGGGCCGTGCCTCGTCGAGGGCGATGCGGCGGGCCAGGCGCGTGTAGCGGGTCTCCATCGCCCGGAACCGCTTGTAGGTCGTCACGACGAAGCCGAGGAAGGCGACGACGAGGCCGTAGAGGATGAGGTCGGCTCCACGGCCGATCCCCAGCGCGTTGGCGAGGTTGGTCCACGTCTTGCTCGGGTCGATGATCGAGTAGATGACGAGGCCGAGCAGGAAGAGCAGCCCCAGCCGGCGGAGGGCCTGGGTGCGCTGCCCCGAGCCGATGAGCAGCCGCCAGGCGATGACGAGCACCGCTGCGATGAGCAGGATCTGGATGACGCTCTGCCGGCTCATCGCCAGATCAGCTCCGCGAGGATGTTGACGGCGTTCCAGAGCGACTGGCCCTTGGCCCTGGAGTAGTCGGTGTAGAGGATGTGCACGGGTTCCTCCGCATAGGCGACCCGGGCGCCGTCGAAGCGCATCGAGCCGATCTGGGCGACGATCTCGGAGGCGTGGGCCATCCGGTTCTGGGTGATGTCGAGACGCTCGACGACGTCGCGGCTCAGCACGCGCAGACCGTTGTGGGCATCGGTCAGGCGGGTCCCGGTCGTCAGGTTGGTGTAGGCCACCGCCGCGCGCAGGACGAGCTTCTTGAGGGCGGAGGCGTCGGTGCGCTCGTCGAGGAACCGCGAGCCGAAGACCACGCCGACGTCGCCCTGGCGGATGCGGTCGAGCATGACCTCGACGTCGTGCAGCTGGTGCTGGCCGTCGGCGTCGTAGGTGACCACGTAGCGCATCGCCGGGTCGCCCAGGGCGTACTCGAAGCCGGTCTGCAAGGCGGCGCCTTGGCCGAGGTTGACCGGGTGCCGCACGACCGCGGCGCCCGCCTGCTCGGCGCGGTCGGCCGACGCGTCGCGGGAACCGTCGTCGACGCAGACGATCTTGGGGAAGACGGCGCGGGCCTCGCCCAGGACCTCGGCGATGACGGCGGCCTCGTCGTAGAGCGGCACCACCAGCCACACGTCCTCGTTCTGCATGCGTCCAGCCTAGAGCGGTCGGCGTGCCCCGCCCGACACGCGACGTGGCCGTGGGAGCACGCCGAAGCGCGTACGCGTGGAACTAGAGTCGGGGGACCATGACGGACGCGTTGTCACAGGGCTCCCAGCCGGGGGCCAGCCAGGCTTCGGACGAGGCGGCAGGAACGACGGGGTCGGCTGCGCTGCGCATCGCGATCGTCGGCCCCAGCCACCCGCACAAGGGTGGGGTCGCCGCCCACACGACGATGCTCGCGCACCACCTGGCCGACGCCGGCCACGACGTGACGCTCGTGTCGTGGGCGCACCTCTACCCCTCCAAGCTGCACCATGCCGACGCCACCGTGCCCGACGGCGTGCCCGAGGTGCCGCCGTTCCCGCGCACGATCCGGGCGCTCAGCTGGGCGAGGCCCGACACGTGGGTGCGGGCGGGTCGCCGGCTGCGTGACGTCGACGCGATCCTCGTCGTGCACGTCATGCCAGCCGTGGTCCCTGCGCACCTGGCCCTGCTGCGGGCGGCCGGGGCGGTGCCCGGCGCGGCCCGTCCGCGGCCGCAGTCGGTCGTCGTGTGCCACAACGTGCTGCCGCACGAGGCGCACGCCGGTGACGCGCGCCTGATGTCGCTGCTCTTCGCCCGCGTCGACTCGGTGCTGGTGCACAGCACCGACCAGGCCCGGGTGGCCCATGACCTCGGCGCCCGCCGGGTGTCGGTCGCCGACCTCCCCCCGCACCTGCCCGGCGGCGACCCGATCTCGCGCGACCCGCGCACCGGCCCCACCCGGCTGCTCGCCCTCGGCCTGATCCGCGAGTACAAGGGCATCGACGTGCTGCTTCGCGCGATGCGCACGGTGCCGGAGGTGACCCTCACGATCGCGGGCGAGATCTGGGGCGCCAACCGCGGCGTCATCGGGCGGCTCGCCTCGGACCCGGCGCTCGCGGGCCGGGTCGAGATCCGCGACGGCTACGTCCCGGCCGACGCCCTGGCCTCGCTGCTCGCCGACCACGACGTGCTCGCCCTGCCGTACCGCTCGGCGACGGCCTCGCAGAACGTCATCCTCGGGCACGCCCACGGGCTCCCGGTGCTCGCCTCCGACATCTCGCCCTTCTCGCAGCAGGTCGACGACGGCGTCAACGGTCTGCTCGTGCCGCCGGAGGACGAACGGGCGCTCGCGGGCGCCTTGCGTCGCCTCGGCGACCCCGAGGTGCGCCGGCGGCTCGCAGAGGGCGTGCAGACGCCCGACCTCTCCGGTCCGTGGGCACACTACCTCGGCACGGTCGAGGCGTTGTCGTTCGACGAGAGCGTCCTGCTCGCCGAGCCGGGGCCGTATGCCGTCGCGCCGGGAGAGCCCGACCGCAGGGCGGGCGACCCGCCGGACGACGAGACCGACGACCTCGAGGACGTCGACGAGCCCGACGAGCCCGACGAGCCCGACGAGACCAGGGCCAGGGCCACGGGCGGCTCCTCGACGGCCCGGCGAGCCGCTGTCCGCGTCGGCGCCCGGGCCGCCGGTCTCGTGCGACGCGTCCGGCACACCGCCTCCCGGGCCGTGGTCGCCCGTCGACCCCTCGTGGGGCTGCGGCCCGACGACCTGCCCGACTGGGTGCTCGCCACCGACGTGCTGGGCGAGCCCGACGAGGCCGACGACGCCCGCCGCCTCGCCCGCCTGCTCGGGCTGCCGCGCTCGCTCGACAGCGTCTCCGCGTGGGCGGCGCTCGGTGCTCTCGCGGCGATCGTCAGGGTGCGTGACGACGGACGCCGCAGCGCCGTCATCGTCGACGAGGGCGGCACCCGGTCCCTGCTGTCCCGTTGGGCACGGGCCGTGGGGTTCGCCCCGGTCGAGATCGACTTCACCGGCACCCACCCCAGCGTCGCCGCGCTCGACGTCGACACCGGCTCGCTCGACGTCATCGTGCGGATCCACCCCGACGGCTGCGACGGTGGCGACGTCGACCACGTGCTCGAGCAGGCCTCCTGGGCGCTGCGCTCGGGTGGACTGCTCGTCGTGACGATCCCGATCGGGCCGCGCGCGGCCGAGGGAGCGGTCGGGCCGGCCGACGTGCGCGGCATCCTGGCGCGCGCCCACGACCTCGGCTTCGTGCTCATCGGCGACCTCGACGGAGACGTCAACGCCCGCATGCGCGACGCCGCGGCGCGCGCCCGGGCCGACGACGCGGCATACGGCCTCGTGCGCCTGACCCTGCGTCGGCGCTGAGCGACCTGCAGACACTGCGATGATGGTGGCGACATGACCCGACAGAAGATCCTCACCGTCCTGCGTGTCGGCATCGCCGTCATCACCCTCGCCGCCGTCGTCTACGCCGTCGTGCGCAACTGGGCCGACATGTCGGTCCACCTCGACAAGATCTCGTGGTCGACCTTCGCCTGGTCGACCCTCGCGGCCGGAGTCGGCACGTGGCTGACGATGATCGGCTGGAAGACCCTGCTGCGCGACCTCGGCTCCGACCTGCACCTGGCGCCCGCGTCAGGCGTCTACTTCGTCGGCCAGCTCGGCAAGTACCTCCCCGGCTCGCTGTGGTCGGTGCTCGTGCAGGCCGACATGGCGAGCGCGCTCAAGGTGCCGCGCCGGCGCACGGCGGTCACGGGCCTGCTCGCCCTTGGCCTCGCGCTGGCCACGGGCTTCCTCGTCGGGCTGCCAGCCGCGTCCTACCTGCTGACGCGTGCGTCCACGGGGTTCGACTGGTGGCTGCTCCTCGGCATCCCGATCCTCGTGGTGCTCTGCGTGCCGCGGCTGCTCAACGCCCTCATCGCCCGGATGCTGAGGACGCTGCGACGAGATCCGCTCGAGCACGACCTGTCGGGAGGCGCCGTGCTGCGCGCCGTCGTGATCTTCGTCCTGGTCTGGGTCGCCTTCGGCGTCCACACGCTGCTGCTCGCGCGGGCGGTGGCCGGAGACGGTGCGCACCCCGACCTCACGACGGCGGCGATGACCGGCTACGCCCTGTCGGTCTCACTCGGCATGCTCACGGTCGTGCTCCCCGCGGGGCTGGGCGCCCGTGAGGGCCTGCTGACGCTGATCCTCTCGACGGCGATCCCGACGCCCGCGGCGGCCGCCGTCGCGATCATGTCGCGCTTCATCGTCACCGTGGTCGACGTGCTCGCCGCCCTCGGCGGCTGGCTGTACGCCCGGTCGCACCACCTGCTCCGCGCGCGCCAGACGGAGACCGAGCAGGTCGACGACCTGTCGGTGTGAGGGCGTGCGTCAGACGCGCTCGAGCACGAAGACGGGGATGAGCCGGTCGGTCTTGGTCTGGTACTCGGCGTAGGGCGGGTAGGCCGCGACGCACCGCTCCCACCACTGCTCGCGCTCCTCGCCGGACAGCTCGCGGGCCCGGGCCGCCCACGTCTCGGTGCCGGCCTGGAGGTCGATGTCGGGGTGGGCCTGCAGGTTGCGGTACCACTTCGGGTGCTCGGGCGCCCCACCCTTGCTCGCGACCGCGGCGAAGTCGCCGTCGTGCTCGACCCGCATGAGCGGCACCTTGCGCACCTTCCCGCTCTTCTTGCCGCGCATGGTCAGCAGCACGACGGGGAGGTTCATGATGTGCACGGAGTCGGTGGTGCCGGTGCGCTCGATCTCCTCGACCTGTTTGCGCACCCAGTCGCTCGGGCTCGGGGCGTAGTCGCCGGTGATGGTCATGCGTGCGACAACCAAATCCCCGGCCTGGCTGTTCCCGGGTGGGGGTACGCCGCAGGCCCCCGGTCGGTGACAGGGGGCCTGCGGGGGACGCCAGAGGCCGAGCGTCAGGCGGCACCGGGCTCGGGAGCCGAGCTCCACGGGTGCGTCTTGACGAAGCCCTCGACGACGGCCGTGTTGAGGCCGCCGCACAGCTGGCGGTGGCCCTTCTGGTTCGAGATCTTGCCGCTCGCCTGGTCGAAGTCGGCCGACCAGTGCGACAGGGCGTACTTCTTGCCCGCGGGGAACGCGCCGTAGGCCGGGTCCCAGGGGCTGATGATGAACTTGTTCGCCGACTCCTTCATCGCGTTGATCCGGGTGGCGAGAGCCTCGAAGGTCGCGGCCTGCTCCTTCTCGACCGAGCGGTCGTACCAGAGGATCGTGTAGCCGTGCTCGAGGTTGTGCACGAGCGTCTCGATCTTGGGGGCGTCGGCCACCGTGTAGACACGGCGCTTGTCGACGGCCGGGACGGCGAAGTGCTGGCCGCTCGACGGCGGCACGGTGGAGTACTGGATCTTCGTCACGCCGGCCTGGTTGGTGCCCGGCCCGACGTGGTCGCTGGAGCCACTGGCGGCGTCGTCGGTGACCGGGTCGCAGGAGGCCGCGGCGACGTCGCCGCTGATGCTCTGGAGGGCCTCTGCCTTCTTGTTCTGCTCGCCGACGATCGCCCAGGCGACGGCGCCGCCGATGATGGCGATCACGGCGATGCAGGCGCCGATCACGACGAACAGCCGGCGGCGCTCCGACTTCTTCTGGGCTGCCTGCATCTGGGCGACGCGTTCGCGGCGGTCTCGGCTCGTCTCGCGGGCCATCGTTCCTCTTCCTGTGGGGCTCTCGGTCTGCTGGCCTGGGGCCAGCCGGCGCGGGGCCGGGGTCGGGCGGTGCAGGAGTGAGTTGCGGGTGCCGACGGGCCGTGTGTCGTGCCGGTGTCGTCGCGTTCAACGACCGAGCCGAGTGTAGGCGAGGATGTTGTGGTGACCGCACCCGTGACCGCACCCGTCACCCGAGCCTGGCGCAGCGAGCGTGAGATCTCCCTGCGCGGCCAGCTCGGTGCGTTCCGTCGCGGGGGCGGCGACCCGACGTCGCGCTTCGGCCGCGAGGGCTCGGCGACGCGGGCCGTCCAGACGCCGCAGGGAGTGGGGACCCTGCACCTCGTGTGCCGTCCCGGCGACTCCGAGGTCCAGGCCCGGGCCTGGGGTCCGGGCGGGCCCTGGCTGCTCGAGTCGGTGCCGGCCCTTCTCGGCGAGGAGGACGACCCGTCCGGGTTCGTGCCGCACCACGAGCTCGTCGCGCAGGCGTGGCGCCGGTTCCCGCACTGGCGGGTGCCGCGCTCGGGCCTGGTCTTCGACGCGCTGGCTCCCGCCGTCATCGAGCAGAAGGTCACCGGGCAGGAGGCCTTCGCCGGCTACCGGGCCCTCGTGCTGCGGTTCGGCGAGGTGGCGCCGGGCCCGTTCCCGGGGCTGATGGCTCCGCCGACGCCGGCCGGCTGGGCGGCGATCCCGTCGTGGGCGTGGCTGCAGGCATCGGTCGACGGGGCGCGCTCCCGCACCGTCGTCCGGGCCGCCGGGTATGCCGGCCGGCTCGAGGAGGGCGCGCGCACCTCGGTCGCCGAGGCGCACCGGCGCCTCCGTGCCCTGCCGGGCATCGGCGTCTGGACGTGCGCCGAGGTGGCCCAGCGTGCGCTCGGCGACCCCGACTCGGTCTCGTTCGGCGACTACCACGTGGCCAAGGACATCGGCTGGGCCCTCACCGGCTCGCCGGTCGACGACGACGGTCTCGCCGAGCTCCTCGAGCCCTACCGCGGGCACCGCTACCGCGTGCAGCAGCTGCTCGGGATGGCCGGTCGCCACCGGCCACGGCGCGGGCCGCGGATGGCTCCGCGCACCCACCTGCCGACGCGCACCCGCTGAGGCTGCCGGCATACGCCCCCGGACGTGCGAAGACCCGGCACCCCCCAGAGGTGCCGGGCCGTCCGCAGTCAGGCGAACCGGGACCGGTGGCTCACCTGCGGTAGGAGACGACGACGCTCGGGCGCGGGAAACCGTCGGTGTGCGGCCACGTGCTCGACGGCGTCTCGAACGTGGCGCCGTCCGTCTCGCCGGGGTGCTGGACCGCGGTGAAGACGGACAGCTGGTCGTCGGTCACGAGCGGGCCGCAGGTCTCGGCGCCGAACGGCACGGTGAGGAACTGCTGGACCCTGCCGCGGTGGGGGCCGGCGACGGGCACGCGGAAGAGGCCGTCGTTGGAGCCGAGCACGTTGCCGTCCGTCGAGATCCACAGGTTGCCGACGCCGTCGAACGCGACGTTGTCGGGGCAGCTGATCGGGCTGACCTTCGCCTTGTCGTAGCCGGCGAAGTACGTCTCGGGGGCCTCGGGATCGCCGCAGACGAGGAAGAGATCCCACGTGAACGTCGTTGCGGTGTGGTCGTCCCGGCGCTCGCTGAGCTCGAGCACGTAGCCGTTGCGGTTGCCCGACTTGCTCGTGAGCGGGGCGCCGAGGGCCGACCGGACCAGGCTCGAGGCGAGCGGGTTCGTCTCGTCCGTCGGGTACTTCACGCCGCGGTCGGAGTTGTTCGTCAGGGCGGCGTAGATCTTGCCGTTGACCGGGTTGGGCTCGACGTCCTCGGGGCGGTCCATCTTCGTGGGGCCGACGGTGTCGGCGGCGAGGCGCGTGTTGACGAGCACCTCGGCCACGCTCATTCCGGGGACGAACGACGTCGTGTCGGACGTGAGGGCCACCCACGTGCCGGCGCCGTCGAACTCGCCGTCGGCGGTGCCGTCGCCGGTGAACTTCGCGACGTAGAGCGTGCCCTTGGTGAGCAGCGTCTTGTTGTGCGAGCGGGCCGAACGGGACTCACCCTTGCGGAAGCGGTCCGCCGAGACGAACTTGTAGAGGTAGTCGCCGCGCTCGTCGTCGCCCATGTACGCCACGGCGTGGCCGCCCTTGGAGATGGTGACGTTGGCGCCCTCGTGCTTGAAGCGGCCGAGCATCGTCTGCTTGACCGGCGTCGAGTCGGGCTCGAACGGGTCGATCTCGACGACCCAACCGAAGCGGTATGCCTCGTGCGGGTGCTTGGCGAGGTCGAAGCGCTCGTCGACGGTCGACCAGCCGCGGTTCGTGGCGGCCGCGGTGGCGAGACCGTAGCGCTTGAAGGAGGTCGCGTTCGCCGGGTCCACCGCGCCGGAGGCGTCGAAGTAGCCGTTGAAGTTCTCCTCGCCCGACAGGACGGTGCCCCAGGGGGTCGTGCCGCCGGCGCAGTTGCCCAAGGTGCCGTTGACCCGGGTGCCGGTCGGGTCGGCCGCCGTGCGGAGCAGCTCGTGCCCGGCGGCCGGGCCGTGGAAGGCGAACTCGGTGTGCACGGTGATGCGGCGGTTGTGGCGTGCCTTGCGGTGGTCCGAGCGGATCCACGAGCCCTTGGCGCGCCCCCGCTCGATGGTGACGACGGCCATGCCGTGCGCGGCCATCGCGATCTTCTTGATCCTGGCGTCGTCGTACTCGCCGGTGGGAAACATGAGGTTCTCGTCCGTGTACTCGTGGTTCGTCACGAGCAGGGCGCTGCGGCCGCTGAGCGGGAGCACACCGACGTAGTCGTTGTTGTAGCCGAACTGCGTTGCCTGGGCCTCCGGCGTCTGGGCGTGCACGTCGAAGCGCGGTGCGCACGCCTCGACCGGGTCACCCCAGCGGATGACGACGTTGTGCGTGAACTCGGGCGCGTTGGTGATCGCGTCGGCGCGGTTCGGGGCGACCGGCGTGAAGGCGGCGCGACCGACGTGGCGCGACCGGGCTGCCGAGCCGCCGGCGGCGGCTGCCACGCCCTGGGCGGCAGTGCCCTGCGCGGCGGCAGCCGGGGTCGCGGCCGCGGTGAGACCGCCGACGACGAGGGCGCCGGCGCCGATGCCGCCCTTGATGATCGAGCGGCGGCCGAGGGCACCCTCGACGAGGTCGCGCATGGCGGGGTTCTCGGACTCGTTGGGCACGGGAGCGTCGCACGCGTCGTTGCAGCGGTAGTGACACGTCATGCGGCTGCGCGAACCGTGGCGCGGCGTCGCGACCAGGGGGAGAAGCCTGGGGGTCATGTGAGTGCTCCTTCAGCAGGTGGGTCGAGGGACGCGGGTTCGGCACCGCGTCGACCGCTCGTGACGCTAGGCGTGTCCGGGGCGCCCGCCGGTGCTGCTCCGGTGGCCATCCGGTGAACTCCACGTGTCTGCTCGTCGCGGTCTTCCAGAGCGAAGCTCCGCCAGGGTGCGGCCGCGGTGGCACGCTGGCTGACATGCGTCTGCTCTTCTCGACGACCGCGGGCACTGGGCACTTCACGCCGATGGTTCCGCTCGCCCGCGCCTGCGCTGCCGCCGGGCACGAGGTCAGGGTCGCGGCTCCCGAGTCGTTCGCCAACCACGTGACGCGCACCGGGCTGGTTCACGCCCCCTTCGACGACGCCGACCCCCAGGTCATGAGGGCGCTGTTCGCCTCTCTCAGCTCGATGTCGCCCGAGGAGGCCGACGGAGTCGTCATCCGGGAGGTCTTCGGCAGGCTCGACGCGCGGGCGGCGTGGCCGGGGGTGCGCCGGATCGTCGACGAGTGGCGGCCCGACGTGGTGCTGCGCGAACCCTGCGAACTCGGCTCGCTCGCGGCGGCCCTGGCCTCCGGTGTGCCTCACGCCGAGGTGGCGATCGGGATGGGGCGTGTGGCGCAGTGGACGGGAGCCCAGCTCGCAGAGCCGCTCGTCGAGCTCGACGAGCTCGCGGGCCTGTCCGTCGGGGCCTGTGCGCAGGCGATGGCCACCGCGCCGGTCTTCACGTGCGTCCCCGCCTCGCTCGACGGCATACCCGACGGGGCCTTTCTCGGTGGCGGAACTGCGAGCGCCACTGTGCCACAAGCGGATCCAGCGATCATGCGGTTCCGTGACGGGAACGCCTCCCGCCGAGGCGGCTCCCTACCGGGGGAGTGGGGTGACCCGTCGCACCCCCTGGTCTACGTCACGTTCGGGTCGGTCACGGCCGGGTTCGACGGCCTCGCAGCCGTGTTCAGGAGCTCACTCGAGGCGCTCGCCGGCTCGCCGGTGAGGGTGCTGCTCACGACGGGCCACGCCGGCGATCCCGAGGCGCTGCGGCCCTGGCCGGCCAACGCCCGGGTCGAGACGTGGTGGCCCCAGGACGACGTCATGCCGCTCGCCGCGACGATGGTCGGCCACGGCGGCTTCGGCACGACGATGTCGGCGATCGCCGCTGGGGTGCCGCAGGTCGTGATCCCGCTCTTCGCGGGCGACCAGCAGGTCAACGCGGCGCAGGTGGAGGCGGCGGGCGCCGGCATCCGGCTGGACGGGAGGACGGAGGCCCCGGCCCGGCTGGCGTCGGCGGTCGGTCGAGTGCTCGCCGACGACAGTCTGCGGGCGGGTGCCGGGCGGCTTGCCGACGAGGTCGCAGCCCTCCCGGACGTCGCCGAGATGGTTGCTCGCGTCGAGAGTCTCGCGGTCGGCGACCCGGTCTGAGTCGCCTTGCCGCTCAGGGGATGTGGCGCTCGGAGTCGACCCGGTTGCGCATCTCCACGAGGGCCAGGGCGTGGTCACGCAGGGCGACGTCCTCGTCGCTGACCGGGGTCCAGGGCCTCGCGGGCACGGCGTTGCCGTCGCCGTCGAGAGGGACGAAGACGATGAGGGAGTGGGTGGTCAGCGCCAGCTCGCCCGTCGCCGGGTTGCCCGAACGCACGTGCACGCTGATGTGCATGCTGGACGTGCCGGTCAGCAGCAGCCGTGCCTCGACCTCGACGACGTGGCCGATGCGCAGCGGACGGTAGAAACGCACCCCGCCGGCGTAGACGGCGACGTTGGCCGCCGAGCCGGTCCACTGCGTTGCCAGCACGTGGGCGGCCTCGTCGATCCAGCGCATGACGATGCCGCCGTGCACCTTGCCGCCCCAGTTGACGTCGGTCGGGGCAGCCAGGAAGCGCAGCACCGCACGTGGCGCGGTGCCAGCGGCGCTGTAGGTCTGGGCGGCCATGGCGGCGGCGATCTCGTTGCGCAGCCCGATGCGCGTGACCGCGCTCTCCTGCCACTCGCGGTCGTGGTCGTCCTCGGCGACGAGCTGCGGCACCGGGGTGGGCTTGCCGTGCTCGTCGACGGCGACGAAGACCATGATGCAGTCGGTCGTCGGCTGCAGGTCGACGTCCTTCGGGTTGCCCGCCGCGACCGTCACGAGGATGTGCATGCTCGTGGTCCCGGTGTGCACCACCCGCGCCGTGGCCTCGACGAGGTCGCCGACGTCCACCGGTCGCGCGAAGCGCACGTTGCCGACGTATGCCGTGACGCTGTAGGTGCCGCTCCACCCCGCGGCCGCCGCGTAGCCGGCCTTGTCGATCCACTCGAGCACGCGGCCGCCGCCCACGGTGCCCGAGTAGCCGGCGTCGGTGGGGGCGGCGAGGAAGCGCAGCGTGATCTCTCGGGCACGGCGGGGCATGGTGGTCCTCCTCGAGCCGGGTGATGGGGAACGGTGATGAGGAAACACTGGCAGAGCGGGACGCCTGCCTGCGCGCGCGTCCGGTCCCCGAGCCGGTGGGCGCGCGCGGGTCTGCCGCCGTTACAGGCGTGTCGCCGTTGTGAGGGTGGCGGCCGGCACCTCGGGTCCGAGTGGGCTGACCGGGCTGACCGGGCTGACCGGGCTGACCGGGCTGACCGGGCTGACCGGGCCCAGCGCGCCGGTCGCGCCGACCAGGCCGACCTGCACGGGCTCGGCGACCCCGTCGAGCACGAGGTAGCCGCGACCCGGTCGACGCTCGACGGGCAGGTCGAGGCGAGCGCCGACGACGTCGCCGTCGGTGGGGGAGACGGGCTGGAGCAGCAGGGCGCACCCATCCCGAGAGACCTCGGGGACGAGACCCCGGAAGGCCGCGTTGGCCCGGGCGAGGTCTGCGGCGACGGCGATGAACCCGTCCGTGTTCTCGACGAGTCGGGCAGCCTCGAGGAGCGCGGGCTCGACGGCGCTGCCATCGACCGACTCCGCGTCGTCGACCAGGATGCAGAGGTCGGGATCGAGGCGCCGTGCCGCCACCAGCTCCTTGGCGTCCTGCTGCGACAGGTGGGGCAGCCCGCGGCTCAGGGCCCAGGCCGACACGGGGGAGCGGCGTGGGCAGACCGTCAGCACCGACCGCCCGCGGGCGAGCAGCGCCTCGCCGATGGTGACCAACGCGGAGGAGCGCCCGGACCGGCTCGGGCCGGCGACGAGCAAGCGGTCGACCGACCCGAGCGCGATGGGCAGCGGGGCCGACTCGTCGCCGCCCACACCGATGACGAGCTGGTCGGGGCCGCCGCGCAAGGGGGTCGCGTCGACGCGCACGGGAAGGGCAATGATGCGCCACGGGTGAACCGCTGGGGATTCGGCCCGAAGCATCGCGCCGGCGGCCCGCACGACGGCATCGGTCGTCTCCCCGGTCGATGGGCCCGGGCCGGGGTGAGCCAGCTGTACCTCGTGACCCGTGAGCACGTCGACGGCTCTGCCAGCGGGGCGAGCGGCCGCAGCTTGCGCGGGCGCCACTCCGGCCAGCGTGAGGTCGAGTGGGTCGGGCAGGTTGAGGACGAGCCGCCGGGCGAGCACACCCGGTAGGCGACCCGAGACGACGGCCCGCCCACCGGCTACGACGAACTGCATGCCGGCCGAGGGGCCGTCGCGCAACAGCCGGTGGAGGACATCGACGGTGGCGCCGTGGTCGATGACCGAGAGGGCCTCCTCGAGGGATTCCCAGCCGTCGACGAGCACGACCGTGTGGCGAGGCCCTGCCTCGTCGCCGTCGACGAGCCGGCCGAGGCGGGCGATGAGCCGACGGCAGAGCGCCGGGTCGGTCGCATCGGTGACCGTGCCCACGTGGGGGAGGCGACGCAGCGCTGAGCACGGGCCGACCACGCCCTGGAGCACATGGATGTGGGCGTCCGCCGGCGAAATGCGCTGTGCGAGACCGAGGGCCAGGGTGACGAGCATCGTCGACCTCCCGCTACGGGGGCCACCCGCGAGGCCCAGGTGCTGGCCGTCCCCCAGTCGCCAGACGTAGGGCTCGCGGCGCTGGCAGACCGGCAGGTCGACGACACCGATCGGCACGACGGTCGGGCCGAGTGGATCGCCGCTKCCCGCATCGTCGCCGAGCTCGGCGACGGGCAGCGTCAGCGGGAGCGGGGGCAGCCACGGCGCAGGTGGCGGCGTGATGCCGAGGCTGCGCGCCGCCGCCACCGCGGCATCGACGACCGCCTCGAGCTCGGACGCGGCGGCGCTGCCCGGCCCGTCACCGAGGGAGGGAAAGCACGCCTCGGCGAGCAGGTCGCGAGGGACCGCACGCGTGCGCTCTGGTGACGTGTTCGGGTCACGGAGCCGCCGACCGAGGTGCGCAGCCTGCACCGCGGTCAGCGCGTGGTCGCCGGCCCTGACGCAGGCCCGCCCGGGGGCGCGCGGGTCGAGACCGGCTGCGTCGGGGCTGTCGATGACATCGGTGCTGTCACTGCGGTCGCGCACCCGGAGGGCGACACGCAACGAGATGTTGGCCCGCATGTCGGCGGAGACGATGCCGGCCGGGCGCTGGGTCGCGAGGACCAGGTGCAGCCCCAGCGACCGCCCCAGTGCCGCCACTCGCACGAGGCCGCTGACGAAGTCGGGGAACTCGTCGGCGAGCGCCTTGAACTCGTCGACCACGATGACCAGGCGCCCCAGCGAAGGTAGCTGCCCGCGTACCGAAGCGGTTCGACGATAGCTGTCGAGGTCTTTCGCACCGGCCTCGGCGAGGAGGCGCTCGCGGCGCTTCATCTCGGCGTCGAGGGAGGTGAGGGCCCGGGCGGTGAGGACGGCGTCGAGATCCGTCACCAGACCGACGGTGTGCGGGAGGCGCGCGCAGTCGCTGAACGCGGACCCGCCCTTGTAGTCGACGAGCACGAAGGTGAGGTCGTCAGGCCTGTTCGTCACCGCCAGACCGGTGACGAGCGCCTGGAGCAGCTCGGACTTGCCCGATCCCGTGGTGCCGCCGACGAGCACGTGGGGCCCTTCGGCGGCGAGGTCGATGCGGAACGGACCTTGCGGTGCGCGACCCACGAGAGCGACCGGACGCCGTCGCCCGCCGGCCCAGGAGGCGGCCAGTCCCGCGGGGCTCACGGCGTCGACTCCAGCTTCGCGGTGGAGCTCGACGAACGACACCTCGCGTGGCAGTGCGGCCACCCCGGCATCGGGGGTCGCGTCGACGAGTGGCGCCATGGCGCGGCTCACCGCCTCGAGCCAGCCGAGGGACGGCAGGTCGGGGACGACACCGTCGAGGCTTCCGGAGTCGCCGCGGACGGTGGCACGAAGCCCCGTCGGGTCGATCTCGACCGTGGCCCGCGACTCCGTCGGCAGGGAGGTCGGGTCGTCGTCGAGGCAGATGAAGGCAAGCCCGCAGCCCGGCCCCTCAGCCAGAAGGTCCGAGACGCCCGGCTCGGACCGTAGCGCGCTCGCACCGTCGAGCACGACCACGATGTCGGCCGGGCGGGCGTCGGTGGGCCGCTGTCCGTCGCGAGCCGCTCGACGGCTCTCGACAATGAGCCGAAGAGCCTCCACGTGTTGCGTCACCGCGCGAGCGCCGCCGATGATCCGTGGCGCCGCCTCGTCGGCGTCGGCAACATGCGGCAGCTGGGCAGCCCACTCCCAGTCGCGAGCCGCTTGCGGTGACGCGGCCAGCACGTGCAGGCCGAGCCGTCGCGGCGTGTGCCAGGCAGCGAGCTGCACGGCCAGGCCCCCGACCAGGGCCAAGGCGTGCTCGCGGGGTCCAGCGATGCCCAGCACCCCGGACCGGCCGAGGTCGACGAGGGCCGGGACGTCCTCCACCTCCGGAAGGGCGTCCACGACCTCCCCCTCGAGCTCGACCCGCGCAGGCTGTCTGGCCGACCCGAGACGCAGCACGAGGTGGTCGGGGTCGCCGGGGCGCCGCTCCCAGAGGCGCGTGGCACGCCTGCGCACGGACGCCTCGACGTGACCGAGGTCGGGATGCTCCCGGCGCCGTCGCAGCACGTCCTCGGCCGCCGCCTCGTCGAGGGCGCCCCGGGCGCGCTCGAGCGCGGCCACGTGCTCGCGGACCTGGCGACGGTATGAGGTGCGCCCGGCCCGCCGGTCGCTCCACCACTGGCCGAGCAGCAGCACCGGCGACATGAGGGCGAAGAGGAGCAGTGCAGGGGAGGAGAGGGCCAGCGCCAGTACTGCTGAGAGCGCGAGGGGTGCGAACGAGGCGAGGAGTGGCAGCCGTCCGTGGTCGGGCCGGGTGGGCGCCGCGGGAAACGTGACCTTTGCGGGAGGCCGCGTGTCGACGAAACGGGGCTGGCGGTGGATCCGCACCTGGCCTCCGGTCAGCTCGTGGTGACCGGCGCGGACGTCGACGGGTCCCTGCCTTAGCGTGGTCGAGCCCAGGCGAAGGTGCTGGCCCGCTCCGAGAGCGGCGCCCTCGGGCGGGAGCACGACCCCATCGAGTCGGGACGGGTTCGTCGTGCCGAGGTCGCGCACAAGGATGCCGTCGGCTCGCACCTCGACGACGGCGTGGGCTCGCGAGATGCCGGGGTCGTCCAGGCGGACGTGTGCCGAGGCGGCTCGTCCGAGCACGTGCTCGCCTCGGCCAAGGCGGATGAGCCGGCCGGCGCCGTTGCCCCCGACGACCCGCAGCTCGACCGCGCGGCTCTCCTGCCTCGGGTTCGGGCCCGTTCCCTTCCTGCTGACGGTGATCAGTGCTCCGCGGACCAGCGGGAGGTCTCCGACCCGGTCGTGGTCGGAGACGGCGACCCCGTCGACGCTGAATGCCCCTTGCTCGCATGCGGGCGCGCAGCCGGCGGCAGCGAGGAGCGGACCGCGCACCTCGGCGAACGGGGTGCCCTCGGCAGCCTCGATCGTGACGTGGCGTGGCGCCGGGTCCAGGTACTCGGGGTCGATGACGGTCACCGTCAGGTGCACGGGTGCCTCCTCGTGTCGGCACCCATGACACCGCTTCTGCGGCTGGTGCCCGCTCTCTCATGCACAGCTGTGGACGACGCCGGCCACGCATCAAGGCGAGGGGCTAGGTTGCCGGGCCTGGCCGAGGGTCCGGTTGCCAGACTTGGCCGGGCTGGCCCCGCCTGTGGATGACCGGAGCGGCCGTCCGCCCGGGTCGCCTAGCTTGGACGCGCCAGATCCGGAGAGTCCGGGCAGGATGGCCGCGAAGCAACTCACAGGGTTTCAGGG
Source organism: Terrabacter sp. 05T424 (assembly GCF_056396225.1). NCBI lineage: Bacteria > Bacillati > Actinomycetota > Actinomycetes > Micrococcales > Intrasporangiaceae > Terrabacter > Terrabacter sp. 05T424. The sequence goes on along the minus strand of NZ_JBFTLB010000007.1, from coordinate 325,328 downwards.
GAACGCATGTCGACACACGAAGCGGTGCGCCACGTCGAGGGCGAGGTCCGCGAGCTCATCCGCCGCTCGGGGCTCGACCCCGCGAGCGACGCCAAGGCCGTACGCCGTCTGGTGCAGGACGCCGTCCAGGACTACGACGAGCGCTCGCTCCACGGCGGCCTGCCCTCCCTCGGGGACCAGCGCCTCGCGGTGCACTCCATCCTCGCGGTCGTCGCGGGCTACGGCCCGCTCCAGCAGTACTTCGACGACCCGACGGTCGAGGAGATCTGGATCAACGAGCCGAGCATGATTGCATAGACCCCTCTTCCCGTGCACCGTCCCGCCAAGATCTGGGCGCGAAACGGAGCAGGTCGCCGATCGCGAGAGGTGGAGGTTGGGTCAGTCCGCCCGTGTCGGCCTCGCTGTCCTTGGCCACGCCGCGAGCGCGGTTTTCGGGACGAATCCAAGGGGTGGGGCGAGTGAGCAGAACGACTTAGCTGCCCTTAAGGGCCATGATTGAGTTGATCGGGGTGGGGTCGACACGCCGTTCCAAGGCCGCGTAGTAGGAAACCCAATCTCCTACCGCAACAAGGTTGAAGGCGCGCATGCTCCGAGTCGAGCCTTGCCCCTCCACGACGCTGACTCTTGGTGTTAGTCCACGTACGATGCCCAGTGTGGCCGCGATCGTCTTCACTACATCCGGACCATCTGACGGATCGGTCAACGTAACCATGGCGAATGGCAGGCCCTCAGAGCCTTCCCAGCCCACAATTTCATTGTGAGCCAGTTCAGGAAACGCATGGCTAAAAGCGTGGATCTTCGCATTCTCGTTGAACTGAGTCTTCCAACGATAAGCAACAGCAGCTAGAGGCCCTGCCCCCGCAACCAGCGGAATCGATTCAGCTAGCGACCTGCCCAACTTCTCCGCAGCGCTTATGTCGCAGAGTTCGGCGCCCCGTGCGCACTCCTCGACGATCGCGGGGTCGGCGAGACCCCGGGCCGCAAAGGCGCCGGCCGTGGCTCCAAACAAATAGCCTAGAGCAGCGCGGGGCATCATCCCGCCGGGAACCAACGCGCACGCCAGCCCACGATCCTGGGCGAAGTCGGCCAACTTGCCACCGGACGTCACAACGAGGACGGAGGCTCCCTGCCTCACGGCTTGGTGAGCGCACTCCAAAGTTTCGACGGTCTCCCCTGAGTAACTCACACACACAACCAGCGTTCCGCTCTTGGCCCACCGTGGAATGCTGTAACCGCGAACGCGGGTGATGGGCACGTCACAGTCGTTGGCCACGATGGCTCTTAGGAGCTCGCCACCCATAGCCGAGCCCCCCATGCCGGCAATGACAATTCCGGAGGGCTTCGCCAGTCGGCTTCCTGCCTGTGCACCGATGTCTTGACCCAAGCGCAACTGTCGGGGCAGTGCTGATATGGCGCCGGCCATATCTGAGGGGTCGGCTTCGGGAGACGCCGGAGGCCGTGATGGCGCCCAGAGGCCATCGCTCATTGCTTGCTTAGGACCATGTGGCACTGACGGCACCCTGCTCTCGATCGCGGACTCGCCAGAGGCTAGCGCACGTCTAGGTTGGCGGGGACCTTGGTCGCACTCCACCCGGGGGCGATCGCCAACGAGAGGTGGCGAGGTGCCTGGCGTAGGTACGGCCTCCGCCGAAGCGTGGAGTCCGAGGGCCTGAGCTTAGGCGCAGCAAGGGGCGGTGCAAGCACGGAGAGCGTCAGGGGCTCGGGCCGCGAGTCGACTGGCGTCGTCGCTCCGGGCAAACCTCCTGCAGGCATCCCACGATGCGGTCGCAGACCCGCGCACACACGCCGCGCGGGTGTCGACTGGCGATCTCGCACGATACGAATCGCCACAAACCGGACTGAGCGCGGTTGGTTCCCGGTGGGCGGGCTACGGGGTCAAATCGAATCGCACAGGAGTCTTCACGCAGAGCCGCCTTCGACATAGTCAATCGGTCCGGCGGCCTACCCGGTCTTCCGAGCTTCCCATGAGGGCACGAAGGTCTGGTGCTCCGGAAACCTCCGCGTCCATCTAGGCCAGGTCGCTGCAGATCCACGGCCGCGTGTTTGCCCAGAGCGGTGGGCTGCGCCAAGTAGTGTTCCACCAACGACGGGGGACCCATCGAGGGCCGTCCATGGGATCGGAGGGCCTCAATGCCAGCGTTGGAGGGAAGGACGATCGTCATTACGGGAGCTATGGGGGGGATCGGAACCGCGATTGCGGAGCGATGCTCGCAGGAGGGGGCAGACGTTGTTGGATGCGGGCCCCGGATGAAAGTCGCAGGGTCGACGGAATACGAGCTACGCCAAGTGGACGTGACAGACCTCAGTGCCCTCGAAGGATTGGCTGCGTCGATCTTCGCGGAGTCGCGGGCTCGAGTGTCCCTGGTCAACTGCGCAGGAGTGGTAGATGCAGATACCGCCGCAGAGGATGTGACCGACGCCGCATGGGAGCGGGTCATGGCAGTAAATTTAACTGGGGCATTTCGTGCCTGCCGCGTCTTTGGGCGATACATGCTCGACCGAGGCGAGGGCGATATCGTGAACATCACGTCAATGTCGGGAAACCACGTCGTCAACGTCCCCCAGCGACAGATTGCCTACAACGTCTCCAAGGCCGCGATGGGGGCCATGACGAAAACCCTGGCGACGGAATGGGGCCCGCGAGGAGTGCGTGTTAATAGCGTTGCGCCAGGATACATCAGCACGCCGATGACCAGAGCCCGCGCAGATCTTTTGAGTACTTGGGCCGCTCTTACACCTCTCGGCCGCATGGGAGAACCAAAAGAGGTGGCGGCCGCAGTGTCATTCCTGCTCAGCGAAGAGTCCGGCTACTTCGTCGGCGCAGAACTCCTAATGGACGGCGGATACAGTCTTACGTGAGTGAGGGTCGGACTCTGACGGGGTATCCAACACCGTCCCGCGTCGAGCACGCCTCTTGGTTCGTTATTTAGAAACGTTGGTAGACGATGTCATTGATCAAGCGCGGCCTATTTGTCGGATCGGATGAGGTCCACCCTCTCCTCCGAGACGTTGGGCTACAGGATGTCATCCCTCATCTGGACGAGGTGCAACTGTTTCTGAGATTTGAGATGAGTCGTCTGGGACTAGCCCAACCTCACGGTCTATGTGTCACGGCGACGCGTATGTTGAAGAACTCTTTGATGGGTGGGGAGCACGTTCCAGCAATCGTCGAGGGTGAGGTCCGGTTAGGGCCGGGCGACTACATCGAACACCGAATTTCGCTTTTTCGCCAAGAGGACTTTTGGCTCGCTCTCGATCTTACTGCATCCCAATTCGGACGCTTCGCGGGCACTGATCTGGTCGCCATCGTGAGCGGCCCCAGCAACGGCGAGATCTTGCAGCAGCTTCGGGCCGAATTCGATTGGGTTTAGCACTATGAGCGACCTAGCGTCAGTCGCGTCTTTGAGTGCTCAGCGGCCTCGAGTGGTGCTGTTTGATCTTGATCGCACCTTGGTGGACTTGTTTCCCGATAGGCAAACTCCGCTAGCGATGCGGCACACGGTCCTGCGCATACTTGAAGAACGAGGTGTCGGCCAAGAGGATCTCCAACCCTTTTTCCCCATCCAAGATGGATACACGCTTTGGATGAAACTCGCATCTGCGTGGCAGGCATCGCCGCTTTCTAGCACCTTGTCTGACTTGGACCAAGTTTTCCTCGAAGCAGAAATAAACGCAGTCGGACGCTCGGAGCTGAAAGCTGGAGCCAGGGAAATTCTTTCTGCTTTGACAGCCTTGTCCGTGCCGACTGGGGTTGTGACGTCGAACCATCCGATCCCGGCCTCGAAGGCGTTGGAAATGCATGGTCTTCTGAGCAATGTTGACGTCATCATCGGCCGATCTGTTCCCATCGAAACCGAACGCATGAAGCCATCACCGTGTCCCATAGTGGCTGCTCTGAAAGCGCTCCATGTAGACGCCTCAAGTTGGGGTTTCGTGGTCGGTGACTCAGTCGATGACATGACTGCCGGGACGCGAGCAGGTCTGACTCCTATCGGAGTTGAGACTGGCGACTTCGGTTCTAATGAGTTAAGGGCGAGCGGTGCGTTGCATACGGTTGTGAACCTTAATGACTTGAAAGGTATCCTCTTACGGCAAGGAAAGCGGTTCGAGTGAGCGAGATCATGTTCTTTCTTGCAGGCGTTGTCGTGTCCTACATTCTGAGCGAGCCAGGTCAGGACCGAATAGAGCGCTGGCGTCGACGCGTCACCTGGAGGGCATTTGGCACGACGGTGCGCCGTAGTGTCACAAAGTTGGCTGCCAAGGATGTTAAGCCTGATGTGATTATTGGAGTGAACTCCGGCATCGTGCCCGCATCGATAATGGCCCTGAATTTGCGCGTTAACGAACTCCGGTTCTTGGCTGCTCTGCCATCATATGTTGACGGAAAGCGTGTTCAAGACAAATTCGATGCGACCGGGTGGGACCTCGCGGGTAAGCGCATATTGGTGGTTGATGATCAGTCGTATACGGGAAAAAGTCTTGAGGCATGCGTGGATCATCTGGTTGCCCTGGGAATCCCGCGCGCGGACATAGATACGCATGTTCTGTATCAGCATCGAAGTGGAGCTGGGAGGTCGCCAGTGGACGTTGAGCCGATTCATTACGTGGCCGGCGGAGTCAAAGTGATGCCTTGGGTCATCCTTGAGAGCATGCGCGGCTTCTGGAGCGCTAGGGAGTCACGTGCGCGGCGCGGCTCCGACTAGCTCACCAGTTGGTTCACAACGGATGAGCACCATGATCTCCCTGCCGCAAACCGTCCACTTCGGTGCAAACCGGATCTCCTTTCCGGTTACCACGGGGCGCGGGCTCTTCCTTGGCCGGGACTCCCCGTCCAGGACCGATCTCTTTGGTAATCGCCGTTTGCGGATCATTGTTGACCGTCAAGCGGCTGTGAGCCATCCCAAGAAGATGCAGTCATTGCGGGGTCTTCTCGAGGACGATAGGGATCTATTGGTTCTAGGGGGTGGAGAACGAGCAAAGTCGTTGGGGACGTTGTCTCGAATCCTCCGCTGGTTGGATTCTCGAAAGGTTGGCCGTCGATCCGAGTGTCTTGTCATTGTGGGCGGGGGAGCGGTCTCAGATGTGGCGTCATTGGCGGCCTCTATGTACAGGAGAGGTATCTCCTTCGCGCGCATTCCCACAACGCCCTTAGCAATGGTGGATGCTGGCGTGGGTCTCAAGTCAGCCATCAACCTCGACGGAAGGAAGAATTTGGTCGGCGCCTTTAGTCCTCCCGTATCGGTTTACTCTGACGTGGACTGGCTCGCCTCGGTACCGCGTCGGCACCTTGTCGCGGGAATGGCCGAGATTCTCAAGATTGGGCTTGCCCTGGACTCAAAAGTTTATGGCGCCTTGGTGGAGCGCGGGCCAGCCATCCTCGCCAAGAAGTTCCAGGATCCCGGGGGCATCCACTTGCTCGCGCGGTCCGCCCGAGCAATGGTGAGTCATCTGGAGCAGGACCCGTTCGAATTGCTGGGACCCAGCCCTACAGACCTCGGACATACCCTTAGCCGGTATCTTGAACAGGTTGTCAGGCCCCGCCTTACGCATGGCGAGGCGGTGGCCATCGAGATCGCTTGGTGCGTACGTTACGCCCGCCGTGTCGGCGTGCTGGGGGCGTCTCGGCACGACGAAATATTGGCGTTGATGACGAGACTCGGGCTACTGGCGAGATCGCCGGTCATCGACCTGTCGCTGCTAAGACGCGCCGCGGATGACATTCAACGCCATCGAGACGGTGCAAGGCTTATTTTTGTCCCCTGCGACGAAGGGGTAACTGCTGTGCCACTCGAGATCGGGGTAGACATTGAGCGGCTCCCGGGCCCGTAGTTGCGGGTATCTGGAGGCGGTAGTTGGGAGCGGCAGGGGTGAATCCTTCTTGGCTAGTGGCCATCGCGGCTGCACGCAAAACCGTGACAGTCGGCCCAGCAGAAATCACGACGGGCGCGGTACCCGGTGTTGAGCTTATGTCGCCACAGAACGCGTCGGATCGCACGGGGATAGCCATGAAAGAGCCTGCGCGTCAACGGAGTTGGCGCACCACTGGACCTCGACTGTACGGGCATCTGGCGTCCAGATTCGTACAGCACGCGGCGCCCCAGCCGGCGAGATGGATGTGAAGTCCGAGCCTCCGGGAGGCGGCCCCAATACTCCTGCATCCACTCTCGACCGCCCGATGTTCCACGACGAGCGCTAGGAGACGTCACTGAACATGCTTAGACCGCAAGCGGCGGCCCATGTAATCCTCGTATGTGGGGTTCTGACGGCATGCACGGGTGGGGACGCCCCGGCCCCGGCACCAGCAACTCGGTCGGAAGTGGTGACCACGACACCACCGACTCCTGCAACGGAGTCCAACGATGTGGCGAACGCGCTTTCTGCCCTAGCAACCAGCCCCGAAACGCTTATCGCCTCGGGCGCCGGCATCACTGCGAAGCAGGCACGCCAAGTCTTTCCAGGGGCGACCCGCGTTGTGGCCCATCCGCAGTCCTGGGCGCCGGACGGGACCGGATCCGGGGGGGTTATTCAGGTGACCGTGACACCACCGGGACGTGGACCCAGGAGTTATCTCGCCATCATGGTAAAGGAGTCGGGATTATGGCGGGTCATGGCAACGGTGCCGGTCGCAGAGCCCTCGGCCGCTGGAAACACTCCATGAAGGCGATCAAGCTAAGTGGGGGCGCCATGGTGGCCGTCATGATCGCGGCTCTGGCTGTTGTAGCACCCACGGGCCCAAGTGCGGCTGCGTCCGGGCCCGCCTTGTGGGATTGCTCTAGCGCTCGCCTCGGTCTTGAGAAGGATCGCGTGGAGTGGGCACCAGTTGCCTCGACGGAACGCGCACCCAACGGCGGTCCAGTACTTCGGAAACCGGCTCGAGGACTGTGGGTGCCGGTCATCCTGGTGCATGGGTGGACGAGCAGATCCACCCACCCTAACGCTGACGGCACCAATGGCACCGAAGGAGCCTTCTCACACCTCATCGACTTGACGGCGAACCGGCTGGGGATGGCCACCGTTCCCCGGTCCCTCATCGGCCAACTGCAAGACATTCCCGGAGCCGCGGTCTTTACCTTCGACTATCACTCCTACTCCGGCCGGTGGGTCACAGACCCGCACATCGGTCCAGCTCTGGGCAAGGTGATCGACTGTCTCGCGGCGGCCTCGGGTCAGAAAGTCATACTTGTCGGACACTCCATGGGAGGTCTCGCCGCACGATATGCCGCAGCGATGCCAGACCGGAGCAGGTCCATCAGCAGGATCATCACACTTGGCACTCCGAACACCGGCTCTCTGGCAGCCGGGCTCGCAGCTGCTGGGATCGATACCTCGTCGGCGCTGTCGAAACCGACAGCCATCTTGCGTCTCCTGCTGTCGGCCTGCGGCCAAGTGACCACCAACTCGATGGAGGCTGGGGGCTTCTGCGCGACGCTGCCGACGTTCGCGGCGGCCTTCTACGGTTCGGCCGGTGGGGCACTTCGGGCAGGGTCCGCACAACTCGGCGCCCTCAAAGCAGTGCCGCAAGGAATCCCGGTCCATGCCTTGGCTGGCGACGTCACGTTCATGGCGCCCATCGGCTGGTTCGGCCTGTCGACGACTCCCGTGCCTGTAGGCGACGTAATAGTTACGCGGGACTCAGCCGTGTTCGGCTCCCAAACCTCAAAGATGGTGACCTGCAAGTACCAGCTGAGCGCGGTGCGCGGGGTAGGAGACACAGTTGGCATGTGGGTCCGTTTGACCGCCAAGAACGACGTAGCGCAACAACCACTCGCGTCTTTCACGGGTGCCTGCTTCCACACAAGTCTCATGCGCAGCATCGAGCTCACGAACGAGGTCGTAGGCCTCGTCGACGACGACATCAACCCCACCCTGACGACCGCTCAATTGCTTGACTCCTCAATACCTCCGGGCGCCTGCGGCACCCAAGGAGACTTTGGCTGGTACAACAAGCGGCCGATCCGGTTGGTGAAGGGGACCGGGATCGAACGTAATCAAGATGGTTCATTCGCAGGCTCGAGTGTCATCGAAAGCTCTGTCGTTGGGCGAGCCGACTTCAACGGCGACGGTGCAGCGGACGTGGTGCTGCGCATGGTCTGCTCGGGCAGCGCACCCGAGTCGTGCTGCGCCGGACGATCATCGGCGCTCACCTTCGTCGGAGTGTTCGAGACTCAACGGGGCGGCGCTCTGAAACGCATTGCGCCCATGATCTTCGGCGGCGCTTCCCTGCCCGGGGACCAGTACGGACCTGCGCAGCGAGGCATTTCCGATGTGAGGCTGCGAGGCAACACGATTGTCACGACCGAGTACATCATTTACAACGAGCAGTACACGCCGGAGCAAGTGGGCGGCGATCCGTACGCCAAGGTGACCGTCACTTACGCCCTAAAAGGCGGCAGATGGACGAATCCGTAGCGAGTCGGCGGGAACCCTTGATCTCAGGCACCTGCGTGGTGTCCTCCGGCTCCGAGTTTGCCCGCTAACACCCGCAGTTCGGAGGCCCCGGCCAGCAGCAGGCCTGCCATGGCGGGCAGGTAGACCCGCTGCATCTCGGTCGCGCGGTCTAGGTGCACTCTGAAGAAGGAGGGGTCGAGCTTGCCTTCTTGAGCGGCAGTACAGCCTCGACGTCTTCGCGAGTGATGACGTCGTTCTATGCCACACCCCACACGGTGTACCACAACTCACAGAGGAAATACGGGTATCGCCCGGTCATGCCGCGGCGCGAGTGAGGGCATCGGGCTCAAACGCGGCACCCTCCTCCAAGGCCGCGAGGACGCGGTTGTGGATCACCGGCAGCTGGAGTTGGCCAGGCCGGACGTGCTGCACGCTGCGCTGGTGGGACCATGCGATGGCGGGCGATGTGGAGGCAACGTAGGGGCCCGCCCGCGGGCAGCTGATAGAGCTCACTGCCGCTCGCGCTGCGGCGGCGGCCTTGCGTAGGGGCGCAGCCCATGCTGGCGCTGTCAATCGGTGGATTCAGGTCTGCTGTGTCGTCGGCTCCGCGGAACAGCGGCCTTCCGCGGTCTCAGTGCCGAAGGGTTCGAGTGCCCCGCCTCAAAGTCGTCGAGCCCATAGATCCTGTCCACGGCCGCCTCATACAGCGCGGCCACCTGAACGACGGCGTTCCTGAGATTGGCCAACGTCTCCTGTGCCCCCTCGTCCATGAGGTCACCATCTTCAACGTAGGCGCCTATCCGACTGAGTACTCCCTCGTACCTCGAAAGGGCTCCCCCGAGGTCCTCCGATCCGGATTCCAACTCCTGAAGCAACTTGTTTGCCTGTTCCGACAGCACGACGTCTTGCGAGGTGAGCAGGTCCGTGAGCGAGATCTCGAGCACGTCGGCCAAGGCGGCCAATTCGTTCACGGTGATTCGGCGGCGGGGCCGGCCGTGAAGCAGCTTGTTGATCGCCGAGGGATGGGTCGGATGACCAGACGCGGTCAGTCGGGCAGCCAACGCTCCGTAGGAGAGATTCCGATGGCGCAGCTCCCACTCCAAGCGTCGTCTGACGGTGGACTCCTCTGAGCGTGAAGAGCGAGGTCCTGTCTTTGGCATGGTCCGTTCCAATCCGGGTTCGTGTTTCTTGCCACTATGGACCATCAGTGGTCAGTGTTCAACCATGACCAACCCGCCGCCCCCAGGAGGGCCGGAGGACGCGGCCCACAACCCCTACCTGACGGGGGCGGAGGCGGCCGCGTTGCTCAGAACAAACCGGCAGACCCTTCGCTACTGGCGCCACATTGGATATGGGCCTCCGAGTTTCAAGGCAGGACGCCACGTGCTCTATCCCCGTGACGGAGTGCAGGAGTGGGTACTGACGCTGCTTGGTTCTTCCGGGGGACACGGATGAGCCGGAAGGACCGAAACCCCAGAACGCGCACCACAAGGGTTCCGCCGACCACGGCGGCCAACGACGTGGGCGGGCGACAGGCAAAGAGGGTCGTCGAACGACGAGTCAGCGAGTTCATGGACGAAGTGCTTGACCCAGAGCCCCCCTCCGCGATTGCCCGGGGAGTCAGCCTGAAGCGCTATCCCCGGATGGCTGAAGACCAGTTCGACCGTCAGTTGGTGGACAGGCCAGTGTCGGAGGTGGAACTCGACGCCGGAACGCAAGAAGAGTTTCGGGCCCGTCGACGAGCTCTCGACCCGCCGACCGAGCCGAAGGCTGTCGCCGCACGCCAGGATCCGGCTGAGACCAAGCTAGACGCGTACATCCGGCGCGTTGTCGCCGCTGCGCCGACGTTGTCGCCAGATCGGATCGATCGGCTGCAGGCGCTGTTCGGCGGCGCGCCGGCCGAGCAACCCTCGGAACCTTCGCGGCTGGGCCGCGTGGGCGACGGTGGTCGAGGATGAGGGAGATGCGGGCCTACCCCGGACCCAAATCAGTCGCGCTGCAGGGTGACTCGGCCGCCAACCTCGCGCTTACCCCAAGGTCAGTACGACGCCACGGTGTGACCACAGGCGGAACGGTGGGCGAGCGGACCCAGTCTGCCTTGGACCTCTACATGTTGCAGATCGGCCAGGTTGACCTGCTCGATGCCGAGCAGGAAGTCGACCTGGCGAAGTGCATCGAGGCTGGGCTGTTCGCGGAGAAGAAGCTGAGTGTCGGCTGCGATATCGACCCGGACCTCAGTCGGGACCTCTCGCGGATCGCCGAGGAGGGCCAGGCTGCCAATGCGCGCATCATCGAGGCGAACCTTCGGCTAGTCGTGCACTTGGCCAAGCGGTACCCCCGCGCGGGCATGGACCTCGTCGACCTCGTTCAGGAAGGCAATCTCGGCCTCATCCATGCGGTCGAGAAGTTCGACTACACGAAGGGCTACAGGTTCTCGACGTACGCGACGAACTGGATCCGCTTGTCCCTGCAGCGAGGTGGTCGACAGAAGCGTCTGATTCAGTTCCCGCACCATGTCGATGAAGCCCTGACGGCGATCCGTCGAACCGAACAGTCGCTTCAGCAGGAGCTGGGCCGAACCGCGTCACGTCAGGAGCTCGCTGAACGCGTGGGGCGCTCGCGCCGGGAGTTGGACGCATTGTTCAGCCTGCCCACCGTTGTTGCGTCTCTTGACGTGTTGTGGCCATTTAACGGGACGCTGCGTGAGCCCTCCAACGACGAGGGGGAGCACGGGGAGACTTTCGCGCCGCTCCACGAACTGATTATCGAACGCAACATCGATCCTGTTCCGAGCGAAGTGGTCTCCGGCCGCCCGGACGTTCGTGCCGCCATGTCAGTGCTCACACCCCGGCAGACAGAGGTCACTCGGCTCCGATACGGCTTCGACGACGACCGTCCGCTGAGCCGGCACGACGTCGGACGGAGATTGGGAGTCACCGGAGAACGCATCCGTCAGATCGACAAGACAGTGTTGGACCGCCTCCGACCCCGCCTCTCGCATCTGCAACGTCACCCATCATCCCCATGGTCCCGCCAGCACCCCCCGCACCCCGAAGCGTCAGGTGTGGCTGAAACAGGGGAGCGCTCATGACACGCGGAGGAGCTCCGCCGTCTCACACTCGCTGGTCGTGGAACGGAGGATTCCGTATCTACCTCGGGGAGGAGGCCCGGTCAGGGGACGTCGTCGTGGCGGGACGAGGTCAGGTGAGCCATCGCAGTCTGGACTGTGCCGCGTTGCAGGCGGGGCGCGTTCGGGCCATGTCTCGGCACTGGGCCAGCGGCGGCTTCTACACGGTGCCGGTCGAGCTGGCCGACCGCTTCGTGCCGCGCCGCCACACCTGTTGGAGAGAAGACCAACCGTGACGCCAAGACGGCCACGCAAAAGCGACGGTCCCAACGACTCAGGGTCATCCGACGGCAGCCCCGGCCAAGCCACTCAGCGGCGCCGTTTGTCACTTCCTCGGAGGCTGAGTCACTCGGTACTGGAGAATGCTGATCTGTACATCGAGGCAGGGTGGTATGTGCTGCCCGTCGCTGCTGGGTCGAGTGACCCGGCATCGCTGCTCGGACCGGACTGGGCGAAGCGGTCGACGCGGAAGCCAAGCAAAGTGCGGAAGTGGTGGGCAAAGTGGCCTGACGCTAGTCTGGCTCTCGACCTCGCCCGCTCGCGTGCAGTGGCGTTCAGGCCCCTCGATGACGCCCCGGAACCCCCATCGGTGGAGTTCCTCATGATCATGGCCAGAGCGTCCAGTCTCCGGGCTGCAGGGTGCGACCAGAGTACGCATGTCCTTGCGCTAGAAGGGGACTTGTCCCTGCAGAGCGGTGACTATGGTCCATTCGAGGGCGAGGCCACGGTGTTGTGTGCTGGGGAGATCGTCACGCTGCCGTCGACCGATGGGTTCGGTGATGACGAGGTCTACCGGTGGCGCCCCGCGGGAAGACTGGAAGCCCTGCCACAGGATCTCGAGAGGGCGCTTCTGGCCGCAGGCGAGCAACGGAGACCGATCCCCGACAAACATGTGGCCGCTGAGCGAGATGCCCCAGGTGCAAGTGCCACAGCGGCGCGGGCACCCAGACGCCACGCTCTGAGGGCGCCGGTGCACCAGGGTTCCACTTGGGCGCCGAAGGAGCTTTCAAGTCTCGTCGAAGGCGCCTTCGAACCGCTTGAGGCCTCGCTCATGAGGCGGACGGACGGAGTGGGGCTGCTGTACCCCGGGATGGTGCACACGTTCTTCGGCGAACCGGAGTCCGGCAAGTCACTTCTACTGCAGTGGGCATGTGTGGACGCGCTCGAGGGGGGACTGGATGTGCTCTACATCGACTTCGAGTCGGACGAGCAGTCCATCCTGCGTCGACTCATGGCGTTGCGGGCCAGGCCGAAACGTATCCAGAAGCGGTTCACCTACGTCCGGCCGGAGGCCGATCTGTCCAGCGACAAGGACAGCAAGATGTGGCAACAGCTGCTGGCTCGGTCGTTCGACCTGGCAGTCATCGACGGAGTGACCGAGAGCTTAGACCTGTTCGGGTTCAAGTCGACCGACAACGACAATGTGGCCAGGTGGATGCGTACGGTCCCCAGAGAGTTGGCCGCGCGGACCGGGGCAGCGGTCGCCCTCATCGATCACGTTACGAAGTCGCGCGAGGGCCGCGGCCGGTTTCCGGTGGGGGCGCAGGCGAAGCTCTCGGCCATCACCGGTGCCGCCTACTCGGTCCAGACAACCCAGCGGCTCGTCGGAGGCCGCCATGGCGAGTTCTTGGTGCGGATGGCGAAGGACCGCCCGGGAGGTATTGTCCGGCATGCGCTCTCGGGGACCGGCCGGTTGCCAATGATTGCCCGAGCCCGGATCACTCCTCATGCCGAGGCAGGCCTGGAAAGGACTTTGGCCGTTGACTTCGAGCCACCCGGGCACGACGAGCACTCAACCAGCAGCGGCGACGGCGACCGCGACGTCGACCAGTCCATCTTGGATACGGTCTCGACCCATCCGGGGCTGACACAGACCAAACTCCTTAAGCGTCTCGGCGGCAACCGCCCGACGTCGACCGCGCGGCTTAACCATCTCGAGGCACAAGGCCAGTTGCGGGTGGAAGCAGGTCCACGTAGTTCGAAGATGTACCACCCGGCCTGAGCGACGCGGGAGGTTCGACGTCGACCACGACCCGAGCCCCTTTAGGGGTCGGTCGTGGTCGAGGTCGGCGCCAGTGTCCATACGTGCACTTAGCGTCTTGGCCATGAATCGACCCTTGAACGAGGCTCAGAAGTCCGTGCTGGCGCGGGTCGCAGCCGGCTCGCAGGGCATCCACCATCGGAAGCGACAAGATCTCGGCCGCAGCCTTGAGGTCATGCGGCCTGCTGCAGGTGCGCCGATCTGGCGGCGTCTGGACGGCCGCTGTCACCCACGCGGGTTTCCACCTCCTCCAGCACGGGGACTACCGGACGACGTCCGCTCCGACTCGCCCCGGTCGGCGCGGACCTGACCGCCCGACGCCGGCGGCCCCGACACCGCCGCTGCCACGCCCAACGCACGATGAACAGGAGGAACGGGTGCCGCCACTGCCAATGTCGATGACTACGTCGACAGCACCGTGTCGTCGTCGAAGTCATCCAGAGGCCTGCCCCGCCTCCACGACCGCATGGGCGTCGGTGCCAGCTCATTCTGCACACGCTCGTCAAGGAAGCGGCGCCCACCCGATTCTGACCGCCACGCTGCCGGCTGACGACGTGCCGGAGTGGAGCGACGAGGACCGATTGAGACATGGCCGCCCGGGCCCGTCAGAACCGTGACGCCCGATAACGCGTCGCAGCAGCCGTCGATGCGCCACCCGCAGGCCTCCCGGAGGTTGGTACCAGCCGCGAGATTAGAAGGTGGCCGGGAGATCCCTCCGCAGTCAACACATCTTGTTGAGCAGAACTGCAGGTAGGGGCGGCGGAACGGAAACTCCTGCCCTGGAGGCCGGTTCGCAGGTCGAACATGGGCGGGTGCTATGTGCGGCTCGAGGCGCCAGCATGAGGCGAGTCCCCCGAATCGAGGATCTCTCGGCCGAGGCACGCGAAGAGCTTGGCCAATAGCGCTCCAACTTCAGCCGCCGGAGCAGTCATGATGGCTTCATGGTCGAGATCTTTGGGCTTGTCGTGAGCGGGGTGAGCCTGCTTCTCGAGGTTCTGTCCGCCCGCCGGGAGAAGGTGAAGGGCGACGGCACCGCGGTGCGGGGCCTACTGGCTCTCTTCCACGGGCTTGCGGATTGGAAGTACAGGGCAGAAGCGACCAACGCGAGCTTTGCCGCCTGGGTCACCGAACTTCTCGACGCTGACAATGACGCTAAACGCCGGAGGCTGTTTGCTTCTGGAGGCAAACGCGTCCGGATGGTTTCCCGCAACCAACTCGCCAGCCTTGAAGCGATGACGAAGGCAGGGAAGAGGGACATAGGCGTGCCGGCAGTGGTCGGTCTCTTTCAGGTCTACGCCCCAGAGTTCGCGGATGCTTTCGAAAGGGCCTTTTCTGATCGACGCGTACTAGTCAAGGACTTGGTCAGGACCGCGCAGGACAGGTATGACAGAGATGGCCCTGAAGGTTTGCGTGATCTCGTGACGGAGGTTGAACGGTCATTTGAAACACTCGCTGCAACGCAGGAAGAGCTTCGAGAATTCATTGTGAAGAACATCCCCATCGATCAAGTAAATAGTCGTGCGGAATGGCTGAGTTGGAGAATCCAGCACCCGTAACGACTTCCACTTCGGCCGATCGCGTGGAACGTTCGCTCCTCCGGTTCCGGTGAAGGAATCGAGCGCGGAACGCAAGATCGGTTACGACGCGCCGTGCTGAAGGCGGCGGTGCCGTCCGTGAGCAAGGTCGTCACCATCACCAAGGACAACGACCCAAAACAACAAGATCGGTCGTCCGAGCGGGTACGTCTCGGCCGCCACCTTGCAGGACAAGGGCGTGTCCTGCTCCCAGCTCGGAGCTGCGTGCGGCGCATCTATCGAAGTCTGGCCCGCTGCGGCGTCAGCCACGCAGCTCTCTCAGTACATCCTCGCGATCCTGAAGGGCGCCAACGAGGCAGTGGGGGAGGAGGACCACATCCAGAACGGGCCCGTCCTCCTGTGTCGCCGGGAAGCTCAAACCGTCGGTCGCGCCATGGCAGGAACCAGCCCCAAGTTGGTCGAAAGGCGTCCGATGTCGTCCGTACCGCCCGCATGGCGCTCACCTGCTCCAACGCGCGGACCCCATGTCGCCGATGGACGCCCAGGAGGCGTCCGGGCTGGGCGCGACTCGCATCCTCCTGCCCTGCCACCGAAGTAGTGCAAGGTGATCTACATGGCTGTCGTGTCCCTTCACGCACCGGTTGCCCTCGCGCGGCCCGTCGATGACCTCACCCTCTTTGGGGTCAAGGACCCGGTGTGGGAACCGAAGTGGGACGGGTACCGCGCGCTCGTCGGCGGCGGACGGATCTTCTCCCGCAACGGCACCAACCTGACGCCCTTGTTCCCCGACCTCACGCCCGCCTTGAGTTCGCGGCTGCCGGACGACCTGGTGCTCGACGGTGAGGTCATCGCGTGGGACGCGGCTGCCGGCCGGCTCGACTTCGAGGGCCTGCAGGCACGGATGACCGCCGGCCGGCGGATCCGCGCAGTCGCCGCCCGACGCCCCGCCCAGCTCGTCGTCTTCGACGTGCTCGCGGCCGGATCCGAGGACCTACGGGGGCAACCGCTGCGGGAGCGCCGGGCCGTGCTCGAGAAGGCATTTGCCGGGATGGCGTCGCCCATCGTGCTGTGCCAGCAGACCGCTGATGTGGCCCTAGCCAGGGAGTGGTTCCAGACCCTCACGGCTGGCGGCATCGAGGGTCTGATCATCAAGGATGCCAGCGGCACCTACCCGACCGAGCCCGGTCAACGGGTGTGGTGGAAGGTCAAGGCCAAGCGGACGCTGGACATGCTCGCGATCGGGTTTACGGGTGACCGGGCCACGCCCACCGCCCTGGTGCTCGCGTTCCGGAGTGACGTCGACGAGGAGGGCCACCCGGTCACGGCCGGCTCGACGACATCCCTGCCGAAGGCCGTCAGCAGATCGCTGTCGCCCTTGCTGCACCCTACGGGTGAGACGTTCGAGCGCACCTTCGCCTGGGGGTCAGCAGCGCCCACCCTCGTGACGGTCGTGGCGCCGTTCGTCGTCGAGGTCGAGGCCGATGCGTCGGCGGCCGCCGGGGTGCTACGCCATGCTGCCCGGCTGCACCGCGCCCGGCCCGACCTGGACCCTGCCGAGGCGGTTCTCCAATAAGTGCCACTGGCCTGCAAGCGCCGCTCACGCTGGATGCCTGCGGCCGGCGAGGTCGTCTTAAGGAAGTGCTCGTCGTCAGGTCCGAGAGCAGTCACCATGAACGGAGCACCGCATGCTCGTCCTTCGTGGTTTGGTCAGCTTCCCAGCCGTGTGGCCCTCGGTGCTCGGTCACTGCTCAGGGATCCAGTCCAAGTTGCCCACGAAAAGGGAGTACGAGATGTCACATGCGTCCGTGTCCGACCGCCAAGCCTTGGTCGACTGCTCGACAAGCGCGAGCCGTTCCCGACCACGCTCACCCAGGACGAGGCGTCCATGATCGAGGGACTACTCGAGTGCGACGACACCTCATCTAGGGTCTAGTGCTCCGATCTGGCCCTCCCGCAGGGCTCGAGCTACGCCGAAGCAAGCCCGTGGCTTCGCCCGACAGTATCGGCTACGTGGGGCCGCACCCGCTCCTTGGGCGAGCAGCGCCCACTAGAAGAGCGGTCACTGCGGTGACGTAGCGTCGCCCCTGCAGCCACATCGCAACACCCCCGGGCCAGGCGCCCCGCGCCAGCACACGGCCGGAGCAAGCCCCCGCTCACCTCCCCGGTGGGCGGGGGCCTCTGCTTGACCGACTCTGCCTCCGACCGTCAGGCACTGAACGGCGGCATGTGATCGTCTTCTCGTGCACGCTGCTCCGCGAACATCTGCGAAACAGAGGGGCGCCGCCAAACGACGACGATGGCGCCTGCACAGTGGTCGGCGACGCTCCTCCGCACCCGTCGACGCGCACTCAGGGGCGTTGGCGGCCCTGTACGCGCCAGCCAACCCGGGGCTTCGGCCCCTGGTGGTCGAGGACGACCTGGTCGTAATGGGCCTGATGGTCGACCGCCGTGACGAGCTGGGCCGACCCCGGACCCAGACGCTGAACCGGCTGCATCGGCTTCTGCTGGAACTGATTCCGGGCGGTGCGAAGACGTTCCTGTCCGCGCCGCAGGCCCGCGTACTCGCCGCCTCGGTGAAGCCGCGGGACCTCGTCGGCAAGACCAGACGCCGGTTCGTCGTCGAGCTATCACGGAGCTCGAGGGCATCGACCGCAAGATCAAGGCCGGCGAGAAGGAGCTCGCCGCCCTGGTCCTGGAGCGTGGCTCGACCCTGCTGGAGCTGAACGGGATGGGCCCGACCGGTGCCGCCCGGCTGCTGGCAGACGTCGGTGACATCCACCGCTTCCGGGACAAGGACCGCTTCGCCTCGTGGAACGGGACCGCGCCGCTGGACGCCACGTCCGGGGCGCAGAAACGCCACCGGCTGTCCCGGGCTGGCAACGGTCGGATCAACCGGACGCTGAACATCATGGCCGTCGTGCAACTGCCCAACCCCACCCCCGGCCGGGAGTTCTACGACCCCCGCAAAGGTGGCGGGACGCCCTCGCTGATGGCGATGCGGTCCCTCAAACGACGCATGTCCAACATCGTGTACACGCGGATGCTCGCCGACCAGACTCGACGCGAGCTGCCCCGTCAGGCGGGTGAGGTGACGGGCCGGGGAGGGTACCGGCGCAACGACTCTGGCTCCAGCGCGACCGGTTCACAACCCCACACCGGCTCTTCGGAGAAGCCTCTTCCCGGACCCGTCACCACCCACCGTAGAACCCCGATCCCCGCCAGGTCTTGACCTAAAGGGGTGCCATGAGCGTGCGTTCCCAACACCACTCAGCGATTGTGGCGGGGGGAAAGGAGGTCGTGGCAACCAGTCAAATACGTCCCTAAACAGCGGCCGCTGGGGTTAACCCCGTTCGGCGGACATCGGTTAAGCGGCTTGTGCCGCCGTTGTGGACCCGTGCTCGAAGGCTACGGGGCTGATGTTGCCCAGCGCGCTGTGGCGCCGGCGTCGGTTGTACACGGTCTCGATCCACTCGGTGACCCCGCGGATGGCGGCGGCCCTCGTGGTGAAGGCGTGCCGGTGGAAGTACTCGGTCTTCAAGCTCGACCAGAACGACTCCTGCTGGGCGTTGTCCCAGCAGACCCCGGTGCGCCCGACGGACAGGCGCACCCGCAGGTCTCGGGCGGCCCGGTCCAGCTGGTCGGAGGTGTACTGGCAGCCGCGGTCGGCGTGGAAGATGACGCCGGTGGTGTCACCCGCACGGAAGGTGACCGCGCGCCGCAGGGCATCCTCGACCAGGTCGGTGTGCAGGCTGTCGCTGAACGCGTACCCGAGGACCCGGCGGGAGCAGCCGTCCCGCACGGCGCACAGGTACAGCCACCCTTCCCCGGTGGCCAGGTAGGTGATGTCGGAAGTCCACACCCGGTTCAGCTCGCCGCGGTCGAACCGGCGCTCGACCAGGTCCGGGATCGCGTGCGGGGGCGGGTTCACGATCGTGGTCACCGGGCGCCAGGTGCGAGGGCTGATGCCCTCGATCCCGTTGACCCGCATCACCTTCGCGACCGTCTTGCAGGACACCACCTCGCCGGCCTCACGCAGCTCGGCCGTGATCCGCGGCGCCCCGTACACGCCATCCGAGTCCTGGTGGGCGGCCAGCACCTTCCCGGCCAGCTCGAGCAGCCGCCGCTGACGCGGCCCCGGTCCGCCGGCTTGGCGTCTGGCCCAGTCGTAGAACCCCGAGCGGGACACCCCGAGCAGGTCACACATGCCCGCGACCGTCGCCCGTGTGCCGGCAGCGCTGGCCCTCTCCGCGTGGATCACTGCGAACGCGGCGTCTGGTTCGACGCGTTCTCCGCCACGAAGAAGGCCGCTGCTTTTTTCAGGAACTCCCGGTCCATCCGCAGCTGCGCGTTCTCCGCGCGCAACCGTTCCAGCTCGGCCCGCTCATTGAGGTCGACCGCCGGCGGCGGCTGGTCCATCTGGGCCCGCACCTGGGCCACCCAGCGCCCCAGCAGCTGTTCCCCGACACCGATCTCGGAGGCGACAGCGGTGATGGTGCGGCCCGAGTCGATCACCAGATGAGCGGCATCACGCCGGTACTGCGGGGTGTAGCTCTTCCTCTTGGCACCCATGAAGGCATCCTCTCCCGCCCGACCCACCAAGGCCGAGCCAGTCAGGATGTCCGCCGAACGGGGTCAACCTCACCGCAGCTCGAGGCGACCTGCACTATTACGTCCCCCCGCAGCGGGGCGAGAGCGCCGGGCATGGGGTCGCTCAGTTCCGACGGCCCAGCGACCTGCGCACGTCCGTTCGGATGCCGCCACGGAGCACTTCGTATTGGTCTCGCAGTTGTTCGAAGGTCGGGGCGCCGCCCTCCTCCGAGGCATCGTCGCCACCGGGGATGGCTCTACCCGCAGATGCATCCTCGAGCTTGGCACCGGGTTCGGCGTTGCCAAAGCTGAGCTCACCGATGGTCGGGGCCTGCAAGCATGAATGGTGCGAAGGCTTCCCCGAGGCGTCCGAGCGGCGGCATGACCGAGCGTTCGTCGGAGGCTCCCGGAGTCCGGCGTCGCGTCCCCGGTTGTAGTCAGCTCTGAGACCCGACCTTGAACCGGCCGCGAACGCGCTCGGCCTCATCGGACCACGCCGCCGTAAGGTCCTCGACGTCGGGAGCGCCCGCTGATCGCATCGCCGCCAGGAACTGCTCGTGCGCATCCACCATGTCGCTACTCAGCTCGAAGCCAAAACGAATCAGGTGCCGCGCCTGCTCGGTGAACCCGTGATGGTGCAGCACAGCTGCGGCCCCAAACCAGTCGTGCCCCTGGCCGCCCCACCAGGCGCGCGCAACATAGAAACCGATCGTATTCTCGGTGTTGTCTCGCCGAGCCCACAGTTCCGGCGCAAGTGCGTCCACCGCGACCTGCAGCCCGCGGATCTCTTGGTCGCTGAGAGCGTCGAGGTCACTGGGCAGCGTTGCCGCCCTTTGCCGGTCCTGCTCGGTGACGCCAAGCTCGTATACCAGGTACGCCAAGGCTTCGCGGGTCAGCTCTGACCGGGGAAGTTCCGGCACTTCCGGGTCTGGCTGTGGCGCCTCCAACAGGTCCAACGCCCGCGCGTACTTGCCGCAGTTCGCCCAGGCGTACGCGAGGTCGCCACGCCCCTCGGGGGTGTCGCGGCCCAGGTCAATGGCCCGCTGATGTTCTACGGCCGCCTCGGGCCAGCGGCCCAAGTAGGTAAGGCACACGCCGCGCGCCGACGCCACGTTCGCGTTCGCGCTCAGAGACGTGCCTTTGATGGCGAGGGCCTCCTCGATGAGATCGAGGGCGCTCTGCCAGTCCTTCGCGGCACTAAACAGATCGGCAGCCTCGAGCAGCCCGTCGGCAGCGTCCTGGTTCTGGCCCCGCCGTTGCAGCCGCTTTGCGTCGCGGCGCGCGTTTCGCTGGGATGCGGTCAACTGGGCCGGCAACGGTGCCGGCGGTGTGACGCGGCTCGAATGGTCCCTACGAAGCTCATCCGGAGATGCCCCCTCGAAGAATCGCTTGCCGACCTGCTCCTTCTCCTGCGGGGTCAAGCCCTCAAAGGGCAAGCCCACATGCTTCGGCAGGTCCATCCATGCCATCACGGCGTCCATGTGCTGCTCGTCGCACTTTCCGGCGGGGAAGAGCCATCCCTTCTTCGGCTTTGTGATGCGCCGCATCAACGCGGGACGAGGCGCGGGGGGCGGTGAGCATGACTGCACCATGGCCTCGGGCACGGTGTCGGGAAGAAGGACCATGAGGAACATGGCGTGTCCTGCGGCAAGAAAGCCCACGGCCGCGTTGTCGGCTTCGGTCGCCGGGTCGAACGACCCGTCCGACAGGGTGTACGGGTTGATTCCCATGCCGACTGCCGACCGCACGGAAGTCGACGCGTACATCCAGATGTGGGCTCGCGACGGGGCGATCTGGGTGCGAACCAGCTCGGTATACTCATCCGCGGTGAAGGGGTTGCTCTGGGGCGGCAGGGTGAACGCGTACGTCATGAAAGTCTTGATCGCCCACGTCGCGATGGTGCGCTGGTGTTCCGGCCGTAGCCGGACTGGCTGAGCGTCGTACACCCAAGGACCGAGCAGCGTCTTGACCTCGGTCTCCATACGGCTCATCCAGCCGGTGTTGCAGGGGTCGCAGACCGGGACCGTCACCTGTGGCAAGAAGCGGGCCACGCTTTCCACGGAGCTGAGCTCGGTTCGGTAGCGGCCGTCTTCGCCCAGCGTGGTGATGGGCTGCGGCCGCTCCGCGCGCTCGCCATGCCAGTGCTCGAGCTCGCTCTTGACGCAGGGGTGCTCTCGCAGCCATTGCGGCCAGACGTGCTCTTTCGTCCGCACATTGGGCTCGGCACACATGGGGCACCGCCACTTGGCATGCGACGCCCCGGGACCTGGGTTCGTGTCGCGCGGCATGTGCTGATGAAAGCATGCGACACCGACACCGACCGGCACCGTCGCTGTCCGGGAGAGCCGGGGCCGGCGCGGACCCGGTTGGCGCCATCGGTTCAGCCCGGGTGTGGTCGCTATCGCGACGGACGACCTGCACAGATCAACGGCCGCCGAGCTCTTTCGTTCCCTCCTGACATCGGCATGAGCGGAAGACTGCCCCCGTCCCGCTTTGTAGCGACGCGCGGTCATTCGGCGTGTCCGGGCGCTAGACACCGTTGACGAAGACCGCGACCACGACCACGACCCGATCCCCTATAGGGGTCGGTCGGGGTCGCGGTCGCCATGCGTGCCCCCGAGGCATGCGGCACGTCGCGTCCCAGGCCGACCAGACTCGCGCCTGCACCGCACCCCCGGCGCTGGCCCGGGAGAGCGACAGTTTCTCGGCCCGCCTCCCGGAGGCTCATCGCTCATGGCCCCTCGCGCTCGGCTCGAAGCGCCTACGAGGACCTGAACGCAGAAAAGGGCGGCTTGGCCGGCTCCGCTCGTCCCTAGGACGAGAGGAGCCGGCCAGGGCTGGTCATGGGCTGGGTTCATCTGCGTTGGACTGCGACAGTGCTCGATACACCGACGCCCGGCTGACACCGACCACGCGAGCAATGGAGGCGACGTCATGCTCGCGGCTGTCGTACATGCTCCGGGCAACCTGCAGCTTCTCTGGTGTCCAGACGGTCGGTCGGCCGCCATTGCGGCCACGGGCGCGGGCCGCTGCTAGGCCGGCCAAGGTTCGTTCGCGGATCAGGTCACGCTCGAACTCGGCGAGAGCGCCGAAGACGTGAAAGACGAGTTTCCCGCCCGGGGTGGAGGTGTCGATGCTTTCGGTGAGGCTGCGGAACGCCACGCCCCGGCTCTCGAGCGTCTGCACCGTGTCGATGAGATGGCGCAGGCTGCGGCCCAGACGGTCGAGTCTCCACACCACCACCGTGTCTCCTGATCGCAGTTGGTCGAGCATGGTGTCCAGCGCCGGCCGGTGCTCAAGCTTGCCGGAGGCCTTGTCCGTGAAGATGCGTTGGCACCCAGCGGCCTCGAGGGCATCGCGCTGCAGTGCCGAGTCCTGTTCAAGGCTGGACACGCGCGCGTACCCGACCAGGTAGCCAGCGATGGGTGTGTCACTACTCATGGGTGCGCCTCCTTCTGAGACGTTGTTTGTGGACATGGGAAAAGGACAGACGCCCCCGCCTCGCTTGGAGGCGGGGGAACCTGCGTGTTCAGAAACGCTCGTTTGCTGGACGCTGCGGTTGGCACGGCTGCCGCCACGTACCTCGCTGATTTGTGGGACCGGGCTTGCCCCCTCTGGCCCGGCGAACCGGACATGATGGGTAGCGCACACACTTTCGGCATATCGGGCTGAGAACTCAACCGGCCCCGAACTTCACAGAACGGAGAGGCCGTGCAGTTTCCCGACGCCGCCTCGGTAGGACAGGAGATCGTTCGGCGCGTCCTCGGCGCGGGGGTGGACGGACTCGGACCCATCAAGGGGTCCGTCGAAGTCGCTCGTGAACACCTAAGCCACCACGGTTCCGTAGAGCGCGCGATCCAGAGGCTTACCGCCACTCATTGCCGGAAGGTGGGAGCGACTGGTTTTGTCGCTGGCCTCGGCGGCCTGTGGACGCTTCCTTTAGCCATTCCTAGCGATCTGGCGGTCCTCTATATCTACGAGGGACGACTGGCCGCGGCTACCGCTCACCTACGGGGGTACGACGTCCACTCGGAGGAAGTGCGCAGTGTTGTGCTCCTAACGCTCCTCGGTGCGGCAGGAACCGAGATCGCTGCCGAGTTCGGTATCAAACTGGGGGAAAAGGCCGCCATGGAGGCACTCAAACGAGTGCCAGGAAAGGTGTTCATCGAGATCAACAAGAAGGTTGGGTTTCGACTCGTCACCAAGGCCGGCGAGAAGGGCGTGGTCAACATGAGCAAGCTAGTCCCGCTGGCCGGTGCCGGCGCTGGCTCCGCCATCAACGTCGCCAGCATGAGGATGGTGGGCCGGTACGCGCGCAAGAACTTCCCTCAGCTCTCAGCGGACGGCTCGGAGGATCCTCCCGAGACGGTTTAGCAATGGCGCTTTCTTCCAGCCTCGCGGCGTGGGGAGGACGACACAGCGAGGACTCGTCGTCGAAGTTGCCATCCGGATTCACGTGGTCGGTGAACCATGGGGCAGGGTCGCCCCCAAGCGCGTCACGGACGGCGGTGATCTGCGGTTCGAGGTGTTGATCTGGGGGGAGACTCGAACGTAGGCCAAGAGCCGTCCAAGCATCTCTAGACCACCGCCTCGAATGTGTCCAGCAACATCATTGGGGACCCCAACCCGACGTGCCGGGTGTGGTGCCGTGGTGTCTCGTTGGGGTCTATCCCATTGGACACCGCCACCCCGGGAGCTGGGTCCGTTCACAGCGGCTCGTCTTCGGCGTCATATTCCATCTCGTACTCGGAGTCGTCAACCCACCCTTGGCTGGTGGAGGACTTCACGCGTGCGGTGCGTGACAGGACGTCGACGACACCTTCGACGGCCTTGACGCAGACGAGGACGACGTCTGCGAGGTCGCGGACGGCGCGGAGCCCAGCAGTAGCAGTCGCGGGTTCGTGTTCCCGGACCTTGCTGTAGGCGACGACGATGAGGGCCGCGGCCGCTGCTACGGACAGAACGATGAGCATGGGTTCTCCTCTGAGACAGGGCAGGAGGCCCGCCGAAGGGCGACGAGCCTCCTGCCGTGAGTGTCGGTCACCGCTGCGCGCGGTCTCGCTTGGCGTGCGCCCGGGCCTGCTGCTGGGCGCGACGTTCGGCCCGGTTGCTTGGCTGGAACGCGGCGGTCCAGTCGTCGGGCCCGACCGGCTCGTGATCCTCGCTGGCCTCGCTCCCGGACGTCTCCGGCGGAACGACGAAGGCAGAGGCACCCCGCGCTGGCGGCGACGACGGACGGGCGGGCGATGCTGCCGCGGTTCGCAGTCCGCCGCTTAGGTCGGCCACCAGGTTGGGTGCCATGACGAAGGGAAGGATCAGCAGCTCGAGGCTCCACCGGAGCCACGAGGCGCCGACGAGCCGGCCCAAGAGCCGGTGGACGACGGTGCTGTGGGTGACCGGTCGGACAAGGACCGCCAGGGAGGCCACACCGCGAACGAGCGCTTGTGTGGCCGGGTGGCCGCAGACGGTAACGAACAGTCGGCGGCACGCCCCGCCGGCCGTGGCGAGTCCCGTGGCGATGCGGGTACCGGTCGGGCCGCACTTCGCGAGCAGGGAATGGGTGTGTCGCCACAGGGCGCTTGCGCCTGCGGCGATCTTTGAGCCGAACCATTGTGCGGCCCGGACTGTGGTGTTCCACACGCTCGGGATGCTGAGGACGGCTGCGGTGACCGTTACCGGCCCGACCGCACGGATAACGTCGGCAAGGCCCGCCAGTCGCGTCCCGAGCCGGTTGAGGAACGGGTTGCTGCCGAGGGCGGACAGGACCATGCGGGCTTGGCGAAGGACCCAGCCGGCGGCGCTCCGGGGCAGCGCGAGCATGGTGTCGAAGGCTTGCCGAGCAGCGCGTCGAAGGCGGAGCAGGAGCGAGAACCGTTCCCGTTGGGGTGGAGCGGGGACGGCGTAGAGCCCCCCATCCATGGGTACAGCGGACATGCTGGATCTCCTTCTGGTGATGAGCCGGCCGCGGGGTCGCGTCCAGGCATGACAAAGGCCCACCGCGGTGAGCGGCAGGCCGGGGGTCTGGTGGGTGTTGCTGGTCAGGGGCGGTCGAGTCGGATGCCCTCGTCGATCATTAACCGCAGCAGTCGCGCGAGGCGGTACTCCGGGTCGCACCGCAGCGCCCGGTCGAGGGCGACCCGGGCGAGCGCGCCGTCACCGTGCCACCACGAACACGTCGCAAGTACCGTCAGCACCGGTGCGGCATGCTCGTCGGTGGCGTGCTGGCACAAGGTGATGAGCCGGGCCTTGACGTCCCCGATACTGGGCGCCGCGTCGTTGGATCCGCGCGCGGCGCGGATGATGGCGACCCGGCGCACCAGCGCCTGGGTGTCGGCAGGCAGCACCGCCCGGTCGAGGCTGTCCGGGATGAGCAGCCACGTGATGCCGTCCCGCGTGCGGATGTCCGCGAGAGACTGCAGAGCGACGGCTGCGTCTGCCGGCGTGACCAACCCTGGCCTGGTAGTGAGCAGCCGGGCCCACGTGTGGGCAAGTCGGTCCCGGCCCGCACTGTCGGTCAGGGAAGTTGGCTCGGGCCGTTCCCGGCGCAGCAGCTGAGCGACCTCATCAGCGGCCGGGCCAGGCTCGACCTGACCCGCGAGAGCCTCCCGGTCGCGGAGGGGCGCGCTACCCACGCCGATGAACTCGGCTACCGCGAAGGGAACCTCCGCTGCTAAGGGTAGTGGTCTCCCCTCGGGTGGGCAGCAGGACGGCTGGTCACAGTCGAGGGAGCGCCAGCGCCCGCCGTGGACCACGATCCGGTCACGGACCGAAACGTCGCGAGCGACGAGTTGCTCGCTGAGGGCGTCGATGAGGGTCAGGCTCTCGCCGGCGGTGTCCTCGTAGCCGACGAGCAAGGCAGCCTCAGCAGCGTCCTTGCGCAGGTGCCGGACAAGGGCTTCGGCGACCTCCTCGACCCGGACGGGCTCGGGGAGATCCATCCGCTGGGTCAAGCCGAGCTTGCGGTTGCGCAGTCCCATCACGACGATGGCGCTCTGCGGCTGGAACCCGAGCAGGTGCGGGATGACGGCGAGCAAGTCCTCGGGGCTGCGAAGGGTGACGGGCGGTGCGGTCATGATCTTCCTCTCGATGAGGCCCGGCAAGCTCCGGGCATGCGAAAGGGCCCGCCACAGAACTGTGGCGGGCCCTTCGTGAACTCTGTGCGAGGGGGTTTCTCCAGTCCGGCGGTGGACGTGGTTATCCCATTCCTCGTGACACCTATTGTACCACCCAATCCCGTTGACTCGCAGAGCGATTCGGGTTTGGCGTCCGGTGGCGAGCCCGCTTCCTGAGTCGACCAAGGTGCCTCTACGGTGGGCTCATGCGTGAGGTTAGACAGCGGTGGGAGCAATGGCGCCGAGCTTGGTCGAGATGGTCTGACCGGGCAGCGCTCGCCGTTGCGGCGATGGTCGAGGAAGAACGTGCGGCGGAGAGGAGGAGGAACACCCACGTGGCGTCCCGGAGCTGAGCCTGTGCTGGTCCTCGTCAAGGCCTGCACGCGCCGGTCTTGACGAGCAAGCCTCCTTGGGCTGCGCCGCCTAGAGAGGCTGAGCGGTCCACTGGTCCCTCTTCGCTCTGGAGATGCTCGCGTCTGGCTCGGGAGGTCCGTCAGGAGTTCCATCGGTAGATGACCCTCAACCTTGATGTCCAAGTGCTACGCGACGAGTACCTGCTGCCTTACACCGGCCACACACGCGAGCTCTACACCTACTACCTCGACCGCTATCTCGACTGGTGTCACCTCCAGGCGTACGAGCCGTTGACGGTAACGCGGGCGGACGTCGAGCGCTACGTCCACCACGTCCACGTCGAGCTCGGGCTGAAGCCCTCGACCGTGGCGACGGCCTCACCCCGGTCCGCGGCTTCTACCGCTTCGGGTACCACGAAGGCGCCATGGACCGGGACCCTGCCGTCCACGCCCGGCGCCCCCGCTACTACTACCGCCCCAGCGACACCTTGGGGCTCGAGCGCACCCAGCTCACAGCGTTCCTCACTGCAGGGGCGTCGATGGGTGGGCGCTACTACGCGGCCGCGTTCCTCCTCGGCTGCATGGCCCTACGCGCCAGCGAAGCCTGCTCCCTCCAGGTCGCGGACTACCAGCAGACGGTGCGCGGCCACCGCGTCCTCGACTTCATCGGCAAGGCGAGCCTCCCCGCCCAGATGCCGCTCCCCGTTCCCGTGCTCCGCGCCCTCGACGCCGCCGTCGGCGAGCGAACTGACGGTCACATCCTGCTCCGCCTCGACGGCCTGCCCTTGGGCCGATCCGGCCTGAATACCATCGTGTCCACGATTGGACGACGAGCCGGAATCGAGCACCGGATCAGCTCCCACGTGCTGCGACACAGCGCCATCACGAACGCTCTGGAGGCAGGCGCGTCGCTCAGGAAGGTCATGGACTTGGCCCGCCACAGCGAGCCAAGGACGACCATGCGCTACGACCGCAACCGCACACAGCTCGACGACCACGCTGTCCACGCCCTTGTGTCGTTCATTGCGCCGGCCTCGGCGGACATCTCCAACAACACTCGCTGAGCACCGGGCCACACGTGCTTCGCCCATCCCCAGTCCGGTCGCCGGTTGACTGATCGGTGTGCCGATGCGAGGGGCTGGTGCACAGCCACCCTACTGAGCACTCATCGAACGCAGCACGGGTGACCTGGCCACGCGCGCCGTCCTCGACTTCGTCCCCCGTCGACGGCCTGATCGAGGATGATGCTGCGGTGAGCCTCACGTTCTCATTTCCGCAACAGATGGTCCTGAACCTTGTCGGGCCCGCGTTGACGTTGGTCGTCGGCACCGTGGCCGTGGGCGGCCTTGTGTCTTGGTTGCAGCGACGCCGTGAGACTCGCGTTGAGCGTCATCAGTTGACGGTTGAGATGTTCCAGGTCGCGTACGGCTTCTACATTCCGATTGAAGACGCACGCCGGCGGGTTCACTATGGGACGCCGGATCCGCGTCTCGAGGTCCTGGAGTCGGCATATCAAGAGTTTCGGGTCGCTGCGCGCACGATAGAGGCGCGACTGCGTGTTACTGACCAGGGCGACGAACAAGTCACGTCTCGTTGGGTGTGGCACTGCGTGCTCGATCTACTCACCCTGCTGTACTTTCACCAGTGCTATCCGGGCCAGCGGACCGCGGACGTAATAGCTGGGCAGGACAAGGAGCACGCCGTCACAAACACGCGAGAGAATGTCCCGGAGGTATTGCTTCAGAAGTACCTTCGGCGCGAAGGTCTGGATCACGCTGACGAGGTAAAGCGGAGGTTCGCCCAAGCGCTGGACGAGCTCATCGCACTCCGTCGGTAATCGCTTTCAGCGACAACTTCCGCATTCGTACTAGACGTCGCCCGCGGCGGAACGTGTGAGGCGAGGGTCACCGTCGTGCGGGAAGGGCGCAATTCGACACCGGCCCAGCATCCATGCCGCCTACCTTGAGCACATGGCACGCATGACGCCCTCGGAGGCCACCGCAGTGAACGTTGTCATCAGCTATATCGCCGGCAAAGACCCGAACCCGCCTGTGGAGGTGGCGCGGTCCCTACACGTCCTGGCGAGCCGGGCCTACAACCGCCTCCAGGGCGGCTGGCACGAGGACGCGGTCCGCCAGCACTGGGGCTACGCCTTCAACGACATGCAGAGGGGGTCGTCGAGCCCCTCGGATCCGCCGACGGATCCCAGCGTCCCGACGAACCCAGCCTGACACGTTAGAGGCAACGCTGACCTTCAGGGGTTGGCAAGTCGCGGACTGGAGGGAGAGTTGAGTGGCCAAGGTGATGCGTGACCTGTTCGCGGCCGAGCCAAAGCAGTGGGGGCTGCGCGGCGACCCGTGGGTGTGGGCCGCGATGAGCTCCCAACTCGCTGAGACGCCCGTCCCCTCGAGCCGCGGAGCGGTGGAGCGACTGCTCACCGACACGTTCTCGACCATCGTCGGGTCCGACGTCACGCAGAAACCACTTCCGGAAGGCAGCCAGCGGGTCGACCGGGAGGAGCTCGCTCGGCGGCATGTCGAGCGGATACGTCGACGTCGGCGAGTGGCAACGGCGACTGATCCCGCTCCTGGTAAGCCGCGCCCGTGCCTTCGAGGCAGCCTGGTTCGAGCTCACCCGGCAGTGCCACGACACCGTCGCTCCGGAGGCGACCTACCAGCACCGAGCCCGGCAGGTGAGGGTCCCGACAGCGCCTCGAGCGCTATACGATTCGCCGGGAGGCGCTGCCACCGGACGAGTGCAAGCTGATGCCGCGTTACCCAACCCGCGCTTATCCGTCTGACCGGCGTCGCCAAGGACACGCTCGCCAGACCACCGACACGACGAAGCAGGGGCGCCGTGGAGACCCTAGGTCCCGGCGGAGCCTCAGCCCTTCCCGTTGACACGAAGCCACTACATATAAGTTGGCGGGGACCGAACCGGTCAGCGCGGTGAGGCCCTACCGGAGGGCGTGGGCGTCGGCTGGTCCGAATCGGCGTTGTCGAGGAGGTGTAGTCGGTGGGCGGTGGCGGCCGCTTGCATTCGGGATGAGGCGCCGAGCTTGGCCAGCAGGTGGGAGACGTGCACCTGGACGGTCCGTTCACTGATCGTGAGGTGCCGGGCGATCTGTCGATCGGTCCTTCCCAGCAGCAGCTGGGACAGCACGTGCGTCTCGCGTTCGGTCAGGCCGGCAGCGGCCGCTCCTGCGGGGATGGACGGGCGGGTGGGCCGGTCCCCCTCCACGCTGATCCGGGCGCGCGCGGCAGCAGCCCTGATCGGGTCGAGCAGTGTGTTCGCACGCAGTGCCTTCGCAATGGCGGCCGCTTCCCGCAGGGCTCTCGTCGCAGGAGCCCGCGCGCCTTGACGTAGGAACGCTTCCCCCTCACGCAGCAGCGCATACGAGCGGGATCTGGGCATGCCGTCTCGTATGGCCACGATGGCCGCCCACTGCTCGGGGGTGTCCGTGCCGTTTCGTCGGGCGGTCTCGGCGATGATGGTCTCCTCGAGGCCTACGGTCATCCAGTCCTCTGCGGACCTGCGCGCGAGGAGCGACTCACTCAAAACTTGGACGTGGGGGCGGGCGGGGTCGTTCGCCTGGTCGGCGTCGAGGCGCAGCGTGACTTCTAGAAGATCGTCCAGGAAGCTGATGTCGTGGGTCGGCGGCATCAGCGATACACAGCGGCTCACGGCCGAGCGCGCACCGTCGTAGTCGCCGCGCCAGGTGAGCATGTCCGCCTCATGGAGGCTGGCGTTTGCCTCGAGGGTGGCCTCGTGCCGGCCGAGGCGGCGCATCTCGGTGAGGCAGGTGTCCAGCTCCACTCGCTCGCCGCGGTACACGTGGATCTCGGCCTTGTTGCCCAGCAGCCAGCCGCCGAACCTTGACGGAGGCACGCCGAGGCTGACCGCCTCGTCGAGCGCGTCGAGGGCGGTGTCCCATGCGCCCAAGGCCACGAGGATTCCAGTGGCCTGCCCTAAGGGCGTGAGCAATGCCGGTGAGCCGATCAGGCCTTCTCTTCTGGCCTCCTCGATGAGTTCTCGGCAGGCACGCTCGGCCGCTGCCCAGTGCCCTGTTCGGAAAGGTACGTTGATCGCCTGGGTGTACGAGGCCCAGAATTCCGGTTGGGCTCCGGCCCGGCGTGCGCACTCCTTGCCCTCCTCGATCAGGCGCACGCCCCGTTCGTAGTCGTCACAGCATGCGCCCGCCATTTCCAGCAGGCCGGCGCGGGTGGCCGACGGGAGGTCTCCCGTCAAAGTCAGGGCCGCCGTCACGTCGCGGTCGCGGTCCACGGTGGCGCCCGTCCACCAGAGGATCCAGCTGCGCTGCAGCAGGGCCTTGGCCCGGCCCATGTCGCTATCGGCCAAGGCCACGGCCGCGTCGACGGCTTCCCGGGCGCCGTCTTGGTCACCGACCTCGAATCGGAGCCAGCCCAGCAGCCCGAGCAGCCCAGCGCGCTCATCGGCGGTGCCGCTGCTATGAGCGCCCTCGAGCCGGTCCAGCGCCCTGCGCCCCTGGCCCTGACTGCGGGCGCACGCGCCGTAGCGCTCTGCCACCTGCGACCAGCGTCCTTCCCAACCCGGTGGGTCACCCCCGAGCAGCGCCCAGCTGGTGAGGGCTTGTTCTAGCAGGCTGAGCGATTCGGCCAACGACCCGGACACGAAGGAGACCAAGCCGGCGTCAGCGCACGCCGCGGCAGTGGGGGCGTGGTCGTCAGTGGCAGCCCAGTGTGCCGCGACCTGGGCGAGGGTGCCAGCGGACCGGTCGCCGTGCGCGCTAGCGAGGGCTTGCAAGGCGAGCGCGGTGCCGCGGTGCCAGCCGGCCCGTTCCGCGGGTAGCACTGCGTCGTAGATGGCCTGACGGTGCAACGCATGCCGGAAGCTGTACGTGTCACCGTCATGGAAGAGCAGACCGACGTCGACCGCGTCACGCACCCCGCGCTCGTAGGCACCGGCAGCATCGGTCAGTGCGCGGTTGCCGGTTGAGGGTCGGTCGAGGCCAGAGCGGATCACCTGGAACAGGAGAGTGTGCGGGACCCGCAGCCCGATGGTGGAAGCGGCGGCGAGCACAGCCCTACCCTCCCCGCTCGTCCGCCGCCACGCTGAACCGACGACCGCGGCGACGCCCGGCGGAAGCGAGCCCGCGTGGCTTGTGGCGGCCGCCATCTCCACTATCGCCAGCGGGTTCCCTTCGCACAAGCCAACGATCGCAGCGGCCCGGCGCTCGGGCACAGGTCCTCGGGATCGCGCGAGAGCCGAGGCGGCCGCGTCGTCCAGACCGGTCAGCTCGAGGCGGATCGCGTCCCGGCGGCGCAGGTGATCGAGAACGTCCGGGTAGGCCTGGGCTGCGGGGTCGTTGGGCGTGCCTTCGGGCGGCCGGCCGGTGACGATGACGACGAGCCGTTCATCCCGCACGTGGTGAGCCAGGTGCAGAAGGGCAGCGAGGCTGGACGGGTCGGCCCAGTGCAAGTCTTCGAGCACGAGCACGCAGGGCCGATGGGCACTGATCCGACCGAGGATCTTGAGCAGCCCTCGGTGCCGAGCCAGGGCTGGGTCCAGAGAGCCGTCGTCGGTCGCGGGTTCGATCCACGTCCTGATCGCCGTGGACAACCCGGGGCCGACGCTCGGGACCGCGTTCCCGAGTGCCTCGTTGATGACCGCGAACGGGGTGTGCAGTCCGGGCAGGCCGGGGATCGTCACCGCCGCGCCAGTGAGCACCAGAGCCCCCTCGGCTTTAGAGACGACGGCCCGAACTAGGGTGGTCTTTCCGATCCCGGCCTCGCCAAGGACCACGACCACCGGCGACCCGAACGGAGGGTCAGCGCAAACGCGGCTCGTCAAGGCTGACCGGAGCTGCTCCAGCTGGCGGTCCCGGCCGACCAGTCCCACCGTGGGTTCGGACGCCACCGCACCAGTGTGGCTCACATCCCACACCCGTTCCCGGTTTCCGAGGTGCCGAGGCGTGACGCCGCCAGCCTCGTCGGTGGAGTACGCATATCTGCACATCCGGAATACGTAGTTCCGCAGATCCGGTCAAGGGGCCATCGCAGGAACCTGAGGACGTCGGCCAGCTGGCCACATGTCACCCACAGGACTGCACCACCCATCGGAGGCTCACCGCCATGTATATGAACACCGCCCTGAACGGTATGCTCGCCCGCACCCGGGACCCAGAGCTCACCGGCTCAGTCCGCACCCGTTCCGCCCGGCACGCATGCCGCGCCGGCCGCACCCCGGCACCACCGATGTCCGCAACCAGAGCCCCGCAGCCTGCGCGGCTCCCGAACGCGGTTGCCAAGAGAACCGCACTCGCCGCCGCCTCGGTAGTGGTTGCAGCTATCACCGCGATGGCCGCGCCAGCGCCCGCACTCGCCGCCACCGACCTCAACCTGACAGCCGGACTGAGCGTCACCGTGCCGTTTCCAGACGGGCGCGTCCCGTGGTCGCTGGTGTGGACTGCCTCTGCTGAGGCGGATCGTCGGGTCCAGGTGTTCGATGTCGAGACCAGGCGCTACGTGACGGATTTCGTGCCGGCGAGTGCGAGCAACGTTGTCATCCGGACCGTCGTACCGCCCGCGCTGTCGAACTTCACCTTCGGGGCCCAGAGCGGCTTCTTGTGTGGCCGGAGCGCGAATGTGGTGACATGCACCGGCAGCGTGCCGTCAACCGGGGTCGCCGCAGCCGTCACAATGAGGGCACAGCCGCCTTCGCTCACGACGAAGTACGCGATTACCTCAACGGTTGACCCCTCGAACGTCATCGCGGAGCGCAGTGAATTCGACAACACCACAACTTGCGCCGCCGCCGTCGTAACCGCCCCTTCATGCAGCTGACCTGACTGGCCGACGTGTCTGTGACCGTGCGTCGGTCGCGTCGGCAGTCGAGCGGGCTGGTGTCACCGGGGGGTGGGTCACCACCCCGCTCCACTGCCAAGGTCGCTGCAAGGCGAGTCGTCCCGCAGAACTCACAAAGCGGGAATGATTTCCATCAGCGTCTCCTCGGCAATCCCTCCCGTCAGCGGTCGGCACCGCAACCGCGCCCTCGCCGCCGAGGGCCACACCAACCAGGAGATCGCCGACGAGCTGGGCTATGCCAACCGGGGCACTGTGCACCACATCGTCCACAACGCGCTGGCTCGCGACCGCAAGGACGCCGTCGAGAATCATCATCAGCTTGAATTAGCCCGGCTCGACGCCCTGCAGGTCGCGCTGTGGGACAGGGCCATGGCCGGCGACGGGGAGGCGGCCCGCGAGGTCCGCGCGGTCATCATGTCTCGGTGCCGACTACTCGGCTTGGATGACAGGGCGAAACGGTCGAAGGCGTGGGCGCCGCGGACCGTGATGCTGACGGCCGACTACCACGAGGTGCTCGGCGTCTGAGGGCGTGCTCGGTCCGGGGCTCCGCTGCACCGCCGAGCCAATGAATGCCTAATAGGTCAGTCTCTGCGCTCGACGCGACGAAATGTGAAGGATCTCCAGCGAAGGTCGGTTCGTTTCGGTTAGCGTACGGGACGAGCGCGGCGACAGGCTGCGTTCATCTGACGTCAAGAAAGTCCGGTTACCGACCCGTCCCAACATAGCGAGACCGGGGCGATTTCAAGCTAGGTCAGGGGGTATCAGTGAAGGCTGTGAGGAAGCGTCACCTCAAGCTGGGAGTTGTCGCGGTGGCCTCTCTGTCGTTGGGCATGTTGATTTCGCCGGCTGCCGTTCAGGCTGCTGTGAACTACTTCGATACGACCCGTATCGTCAACGGAACTGGGACTGCTTACTGTCCATCTGGCTGGAGAGTAACGGGCGGTGGATTCTACCCACTGCCTGCTGGCTATGACTACTTCCATAGCTCAAGTGCAGAGTATGTGGTCACTGGTTCCTATCCTTACTCCGCTACATCGTGGAGGGTTACGGGAAAGGGCATATACGGAACCTACAACGCCGCGACCGATAGCCGCACGTACCGAACGGCGTCGTACAGCCCAAAGGCCTATGCCGTGTGCGCCAGCTGACGAGCCAAGCCCCTCTGTCTTAACGGTCGCTTAGTCGGACCGTTGCGACAGGACCCCGACCGAGGGGCGCACCTACCAGGGGAGACCGCGACGTGCTGCACTTCCAGACCGGGTAGGCGCGTCTGCGCCTAGGTTGATCGAAGGGCGGACGAGGGGGCCGCTCTTCCTCCCTGACCGGCTTCCGTCACCGACGCGCGCCCCGGAAGTCGGGGACCGGGCCCGGACTTACTGCGGGCACGGCTGTCCCACCGGCGAGCCGCCGAGGTCTTCTCGGACGCCAGCGAGGGACGGACCCATCAGCTTCGCCCGTCAGCAACACCCAGTTGGCCAAAGCGGGAGTGCCGCTGCCGCTGTTGACGGCCAAGTCTCGGCATTCGTCGCTCCCAACGCTGCAGCAATATGCGAGGCCGAGCGTCGAGTCGGTCGCGGCCTTGACGGCGGAACATGACCCTGATGCGAGGGGCCGGTTCTGACGCGCCCGCAGCACGGACGGACGCCGCCATGCTGCCGGCATAGGAGGAGGGGTCAGCGGAGCGAAGGCAGACCAGATGTGTAGTCGTCCCACGAGAACGTGCCGTCCGGGTGGCCAGTCCCCTGGATGTCGTCGTGCCAAACGTTGTCTACCTTGAACGTGCAGTTGTACACGGGCGCACCACCGAGGTTCGGAGCGAAGTAGGAG
This sequence comes from Terrabacter sp. 05T424, assembly GCF_056396225.1. NCBI lineage: Bacteria > Bacillati > Actinomycetota > Actinomycetes > Micrococcales > Intrasporangiaceae > Terrabacter > Terrabacter sp. 05T424. The sequence continues at coordinate 289,492 of NZ_JBFTLB010000007.1, read as the reverse complement.
CACTTGTGGTACTCGACCGTGCTTCCCCGGTCCTCAAAATGCTTGGTGAGGGCACGGTCTACGTCGCTCGGCAGCGCGTAGCCTTGCGCGAAATTCTCCGACCCGGCGTCGCCGCTGTTCTGTGTCAGGTCGCTGGATGAGGTCTTGGAGGACGAGCCGGCCCCTATCGCCACGCCAATCACAATGATGATTAGGCCTAAGAGGGACAGCGCCCCGATGCGGAACCGCCTAGACGACCGCCATTCGGTAGCGAACGACCGCGGCCGCTGTGGCACGCCGGTTTTTGGCAGAGTGGTGACACCTGCCGCTTGGGCGGCAGGCGATGTCGGTGATCCGCAGTTGCTGCAGAATTGGCCAGCAGCACCTCGTCCGCATTTGGGACATAGCATCGGGTTAGCCTTTCGTCCGGGCTCGGGTCTCGATTTCGGTCATCAGGGAAGCACATGGCCCTGCGCCGTCAGCGACGGTATCCGCATGAAGCGGGGCATGAATGGCATTTGCGACACACCGGGCAGATGACTTCGTGATGACCGGGCAGGCTCGGGTCCCGTCGGGGTCGGACGGAGGCCATCAGTTCAGGACTGGTGTCTGCTGCTGCACGAACGGGTGGACCGCCCCCGGTGCCGCCTGCTTGGGCTCAGAGAGTCGGCCATTTGCGCCTGTGGGTTGGACGCCTCGTACGGTCGTCTTGTCCGCCGACGCAGGCGAGCGTCTTGGCATCTAGCGCGGGTCAGCTGACAGCTATCCGAGAGTGAACGCGACTCGATTGCCGCTTCGCTTCAGTTGCTCGGCGGGGTAGATCACTGGCCCGCGATGGCTGACTTCAACGCCGTAGAACGAGGCTGACCGGACGGCCGTCAAGGCAAACGTGAACTGGCAGTAACCATTGTTGACGAAGCCTCCTGATAGGCCGGCCTGCGCTGGCACATAACTTCGCTTCGTATCAACGAGATAGCCACGGAGAAGTGATCCAGAACCGATCACGGACTGAGCTTCGTCGTACAGGATCACCTGCGCGCCCTTACGGATGTCTTCGTACCCGCCACCAGGGGAGCAGTCATCAGGCGGGGCGGCCGGGGATCCGTCGCCTCGCGTGTCTCCCGACCACTTCATCACCGTGATCGTGCCAGTGATCACGGGCGGCTGCGGCTGAGCCGTCGCGATCGGCGCCGGCAAGAATGTTGCTGACGACGACGTCGCAGGCGCGCTATTCGGCTCCGCGGTACTGGCTCCGGGCGAGTGACTGACCTCAGTCGGAACCTCTACGGCCCCAGTGCGGCTCATCACCGCCGGCCCGTTAGAAGCGGCCGAAACCCCGGCGACGCCCAATGAGGTTGGGCCCTCGTTACGGTGCAATGCGCCGGAGAGGAACATGCCACCGGTGCCGAACAGCGCTGCCAAGCCCAGTGCCGCAGGCAACGGTATCCGGTAGCGACGACGACGACGGGCATGTGTTGGAGGTGCTGGAGGCCTCTTCACCGCCAGGTCAGACGCCGGTTCAGCTGCGGGCTCATCCAAATTGCGATACAGATCGGTCCATGCCTGGCCGTCCCAGAATCGGAGCCGCCCTTCGTTCGCTTGGTAGTACCAACCTGCGTTCATGCTTCCCCTGACAACCATGGATCTCGGACGTGCTCATAGTCCCCGCATCGCCCATTTTCCGTGGCAAATGGGAAAGATGGGGCAACTTGCGCGAATCTGTCCGCACTCACGCTTCGCGAGGACACCACGCGGACATCCCAAGAAGTCTGCGCCCGGCCGTCGCGCTGGGATGATTCAGCGACTGACGGGCCCCCTCGGGGTGTAGTCGCCGGCGAGCCAAGCCACGAACGTGGCGCTTCGTCCGACGTAGGTCTGGACGGTGGTTGAACGCAGGCCTGCCTTGCGCAATTCAGCCTCGAACCGGAGCAGCTCCGCCTGCAATTCGGCGACGGTGTAAGTGGTCTTGTACATCGAGCTCGTCCTTGATCGTGTCGGGAGTGCCCTCTCCATTGTGCGCACCGTCGCACTGCCCCGCCTGACCATCCGGGCCAGTGAGGCGTGCTCCCTGGAGGCCGGGACTACCAGCAGACCGCGCGCGGGCACCGTGTCTTGGTTCGTCGGCAAAGGCCTCCCCCCCAGATGCCCCTTCCGGTGCCCGTGCTCCGGGCGCTCGACGCAGCTGCCGACGACAGGAGCGACGGACCCATCCTGCTCCGCCGAGATGGCCGGCCGCTCACCCGACAGGGACTGAACACCAACGTGGCCGCGATGGCCCGTCGAGCCGGCCTCGAGCACCGGATCAGCTCCCACGTCCTGCCACACAGCGCCATCACCAACGCCCTGGAGGTCGGGCCGTGGCTCAGGAAGGTCATGGACCTTGCCCGCCACAGCGAGCCGCGCACCACCATGCGATAAGCGACGCGCACCGCGCCGGCCGGCTCCCGCACGAGCTCGCACGGCTGCGGCGCTACGGGCTGATCATCGTCGACGCGGTCGGCTACCTGCCCTTCGAGCAAGACGCCGCGAACCTCTTCTTCCAGCTCGTGTCGAGCCGCTACGAACACGCCTCGCTCATCTTGACCAGCAACCTGCCGTTTAGCGGCTGGGGCGGTGTCTTCGGTGACCAAGCCGTCGCGGCCGCCATGATCGACCGCGTCGTCCACCACGCCGACGTGCTGACCCTCAAGGGCGCCAGCTACCGGCTACGCAACCGCGGAATCGACACTCTGCCCAGCATCAGAACCCAAGACCCGGCAGACTAGAACCGACGAACCGGTGGCCTCGTTTTCGACCGTCGGAACGGCCTCGTTTTCGAGCGGCGTCGACAACGTGATCGACGACTCCGTGTAGGAACGTCTTCTAGACGGGCAGCACTCTGATGACTTGAGTCCTTCGGCACCACTCCTCAACGGCGTGGGATTCGAGGTCGCCCCAGACCAACGCGGTCGGCTTGCCTGCCGACGGAGCTGTTCACCGGACCGGGGAGAGGCTGAAGGAGCCGAAGGGCCGTCGGTGGGGGTGGGTCTGCAAGAGGCTGTTCTGCTCTCAACTCGAGATCGGGCCTCGAGGGACATAGTCACCGGCTAGCCAATCCACGAAGGTAGCGCTGCGCCCCACGTATGTCTGCACGGTGCTCATCCGAAGGCCCGCCTCCCGTAGCTCCGTCTCGAATCGGCGCAACTCGGCGCGCAATTCCACGATGGTGTAGCTCACCTCGTCCACTGGGCTCTCCTTTCAGGCAGTGACCGTCGGGCCGCACCAGCACCTGGCCTGTGGCCAATCTGGGAGGTCGAACCACTACGACCTGCACATGTCAGCTGCACGCCGACTTGGCAATGACTTGGCATACGAGACGGAACCTGATCGAGCCACCGAGCCCGGTGCCCCCGCCCCCGACGTCAATCGTGTTCACACCCAGAACGTCACCCTTCCGGTCGAGCAGCGGTCCGCCTGAGTTGCCGTGATTGATAAGCGCGGAGGTCTGGTACCAGTCCTGCTCGATGCGCGAAATGATCCCGGTGGTGACAGTCCCCTCGAGACCGTAGGGGGAGCCGATAGCGACGACGGGGTCGCCGACGGCCGCGGAGGAAGCGACCTCTAGTGGCGAGAGCTTCGGCTTGATGTACATGATCGCAAGGTCGTTGAAGGTGTCGAACTCACCCAGCGTGCCGGCGAACTTAGTGTCTCCCTGCGAGGCATAAGGGTCGGGCCCGCCGACGAGCGTGCACTCGTCGACGACGTGCTCATTGGTCAGGATGGCCGTCTGGTAACCGCCGGGTGACGCCGCCTTGATGGCAAATCCTGACCCGAGGGCCGTGCCGCAGTGGACGGTGACGATCGAGGGCGTCGCCTTACCGGCGACGCTCTTCGTATCGAGCGTTGCTGCCTTTGCCTCCTGCTGCGCCTTGGTCGCCTTCGAGGCCTGGTCGTTGGCTTTGGAGGCCTCGCTGTTGGCCTTGGACGCGGCGTCATTCGCACTCGCTGCGTCGTTACTGGCGGTCTTGGCTGCAGCCTCGGCTCCCGCGGCTCGCTTGCTCACGGTCCCGAGGTCAGTGCGCAGATCCTTGACCAGTGAGGCCTGCTGAGCCAGAGCCGCAGATAGCTCGTTGACCTTGGCATCGCCCTGACGTTGCTGCACGACGCCGTAGCCCAAGGCTCCCAAGTTGACGAGCAGGAGAGCTGCGACCAGCCAGGATGCGATTCTTCCTCGACCTCGGTCGGGCCCCAGGAAATGGGTTTCCGGCAACGACGAACCGTTCAGCGTTTCCGGTTCGCGAGCGGGTTGATATGGGTTGGTGCTCACGAGATCCTCCACACGGCAAATCCGGGCCTCGAGATCCCTGGCCCCCTGTCCACTGATCGTCGCACCGCAGAAGCTGGTGATTTGTCGTTATGGGATTTTCACGCCGCGAGCGCGAACCTAAGGGAGGGCATTTGCGCCCGGTCCGAAGTGGTTGGCCACAGGTCCGGTGGGCCACCGAGCGACTCGGCTTGTTCCCGAGGTGGCAGCCGGTTGGACCGGTCCGCTGCGATGCGATGCAGTGGACCGGCCGCGGGAGACCTCCGGCGTCGGCGCGCCCGGAAGCTAGTAGCTCCACCCGAAGAGGTTGTGCGGATAAAGCACGTTGGCTATCCCGTCGACCTTGATGTCGACGTGCAGGTGCGGACCGGTGACGCAGCCGTTGGCCCCTGAGTAGCCGAGCAACTGTCCGGGTTGCACGGTGGCTCCGTTGGGAACCGCGAACGACGACAGGTGCGCGTAGTCGATGGCGTAGGTCTTGCCGTCTCGTCCGCCGGTCACGACGAGGTCCGTCTGCATGCGTCCGATGGCCGACGGGACCGGGCACCACGCACTGGTGACGGCGTATGTGCTGATCCGGACGGTGCCGCCGCTCATCGCGTAGACGGGCGTGCCGGTGGGGACGGGGAAGTCGTCTCCGTTGTGTCCGGTGTACGTGGTGAGGGTCGAGTGCGGCTGGATGGGGTACACCCAGCCGTTGACTCCCGGGCCGCCCGGTCCTGCCCCGCCGGCGCCTTGGGTCGTGTTCGATGCCCAGATGGCTGCGTTGCCGCTGTTGTAGAGGACGAGGTTGCCATCGTCCTGCATGGCGAGGTATCCCAACGTCTTGCCGTTGGTGCCTGAGGCCCATCCGACGGCGCCGTCGGTCCGGTACATGACCAGGTTGCCGTCGGACTGGACGGCGAGGTAGCGGATCGCCTGACCGCCGGTGTTGCTGGACCACAACGCGGTCGCGCCGCGGTAGACCACGAGGTTGCCGTCCGTCTGAACCTCGAACGCGTACTGTCCGTTGGCCGAGTGCAGGGAGGTGCCCGGGAGCATCACGTTGTCGGGTCCGACCGCGGACCCGATGACGCCCGAGACTCGGACGGCCGCTGACCGGTAGGTCGCACTGGGGTAGCCCGCGCGGGAACCGGTGATGGTGACGGTGACGGACCGTGTCGCTGCCCAAACGGGGACGGTCCAGGCTGGGGCTGTCGCACCGCTGACGGCGGACCCGTCCACTTCCCACTGGTAGCCGAGGGTGACCGGGTCGGGTGCCCACGTCCCGGGTTGCGCAGTGAGAGTCGCCCCGGCCTGGGCGGTGCCCGTGATGGTCGGTGCGGTGCCGGTGATCTTCAACCCGACCGGGATGACGGTCGGGCTCGTCCTCGTGACGGTGGTGTAGCCGCTCTTCGAGCCGGTGACCCGGACGCTGAGGGCCTGGCCGATGTCGGCACTGGTCAGCTTGTATGTCGTGGAGGTTGCCCCGTTGATGGCGGATCCGCGCCGCAACCATTGGTAGCCGAAGGTGACCGGTGCCGGGCTCCAGGAGCCGGCCCTTGCGGTGAGTGTCTGGCCCTCGATCGCTGTCCCGGCCACGGTAGGGACGGGTGTCGCGGATAGGGCTTTACCGAGGAGGACTGCGGCGCTTGTTCGGGCAGTAGGGGTGTAGCCGCTCTTGGAGCCGCTGACGCGGACGGAGATCCTCCTCGCGGCGTCAGCACTAGCGGCGATGTAGTTCGCCGAGGTGGCGCCGGTGATGGCTACGCCGTCCCGGAGCCACCGGTAGGTGAGCGTTACGGGAGCCGGGCCCCATGTGCCGGGCACCGCGGTCAGCGTGCGGCCGACTGTAGGGGTTCCCGTGACCTTGGGTGCTGGTGCCGCGAGTAGTCCTTCGATCGTCTTGGCGACGCTCACCTTCGCGACCGTGGTGTACCCGGTCTTCGTCCCGGTGACCCGGACCGTGATGTTCGAGCGGGCGTCGGCCGTCACGAGTTTGTGGGAGGTGCCTGTCGCACCGCTGATCGCGGATCCGTTCCGCATCCACTGATAGGTGAGGGCGACGGGTGCAGGCGACCAGGTGCCAGACGCCGCGTTCAGAGTCTGACCCACTCGCCCGGAGCCGCTTACGGCGGGCACCGGTGCGCTGGTGAAGGCTTTGCCGACGGTCCTTGCGGCGCTCGTCCGGACGGCCGTGGTGTAGCCGCTCTTGGAGCCGGTGACCCGGACGCTGACCTGCTTGCCGGCATCCGTGGGCGCGAGCTTGTACGTCGATGTGGTGGCGCCGCCGATGGCTGCGCTGCCACGGAGCCACTGGTAGCGGAGGGTGACGGGAGCAGGCGCCCAGCTGCCGGGAACGACGCTCAAGGTCACGCCGACGGTGGCCGTACCTGTCATGGTTGGCGTCGGGACAGTCAGCGCGCCCGCTGCGATCCTCGCGGTAGCGGAGGCACGGGTCGTGGTGGCGTACCCGATGAGGGAGCCGGTGACGGAGACGGCCACCACCCCACCGTTCGCGGTGGCCGGGATGACCCACGTGGAGGCAGTGGAGACGACGGTCCCGTTAAGTCTCCACTGGTAGCCAAGATTCGCGGCCGGCGACCAGGTGCCCGTTGACACCGACAGGGTGGAGCCCACTCGTGCCGTGCCCGTCATGGCGGGGGTCGGCGCAAGCCCGAACTCCAAGGGACACACGGGGACGACTGGGTCGACGCTGCCGGTGTTGATGTCCACGTCGGCGACGAAGTACCCGTCCGACACGACGTACCAGAGATCGTCCCAGCCGCCGTTCGGGAGCCACTGGCTGTAGTAGCCCTTCACCGCCTGCCCTCGCTGGTGGCAGACCAGCGACAGCACCGAGCCCTTGTCGTACCAACCGTTTTGTGTCGAGGTCAGCGCCGGACCAGACATCCGCTGCGTCGTTGCCATGACGGTCGCGTTTGCCGCCGCATTCGCGACCGCAGCACCAGCGACAACCGTCCCGGCTGCGACCATCGCGACCGCAGCGACGGTGGCCGCGAGCCTGCGCAAGGCGTCGCGAGCGCGCGCGCCGGTAGAGCCCCTGTTCCCCATGGATTTCCCCTCTTATGGCACGCCACCCGTGCTCGCTTTGGCGAACGTAGCAGCGCTGCTGGTCGGTCTGTGGCGGAAAAGGAGGATCTGCGCCGCTACTCGCGGTCCTTTGGACCAGGGACTGCAAACGGGGAATCTACGACCTGGCTGGATGCGAAGCGTGTCTGCTCCGTTGCCAGACAACGCGAGGTGAGAATGATTTCCATGAGTGTCCCCGCGGCGATCCCATTGGTCACCGGCCGGCACCGCAACCGCGCCCTCGCCGCCGCTCGGCAGGCCCGCGCTGTCCAGCTGGCGACCGAGGGGCGCACCTATCAGCAGATCGCCGACGAGTTGGGCTATGCCAACCGCGGCACGGTGCACCACATCGTCCACGACGCCCTGGCCCGCGACCGCAAGGACGCGGTGGAGGATCACCATCAACTCGAGCTGGCCAGGCTGGACTCCCTGCAGGCTGCGCTGTGGGACAAGGCCATGGCAGGCGACGTGGAGGCGGCTCGCGAGGTCCGCGCGGTCATCATGGCTCGGTGCCGGCTGCTCGGGCTGGACCAGGGCCCGAAGCGGTCGAAGGTGTGGGCACCGCGGACGGTGGTGTTGTCGGCCGAGGACCGTGAGGCGCTCGGTGTTTGAGATGTGCGCGTTGCATGCACTGGGTTGCGGCCTCCTGCACACACGCCCTAGGTGTACCCGGCCACGACGTTGGTAGCGGCGAGCCTGGTTGAACGAACGAGAACCTCCGAATGGGATGTGGCTTGTCTAAGGCCCACTCCAACCCGGAGGTTCTCGTGTCCCACGGTAGTGCCCGGCTGACCGTCCATGGTCGGCGCCTGATCGTTGAACGTCACCGGGCCGGCTGGCCCCAAGCACACATCGCGGCCGCGATGGGCGTATCCCGCAAGTGTGTCAAGACCTGGATCGACCGCCACGCCACCGAGGGCGAAACCGGCCTGCTCACGCGGTCCTCGCGGCCGCACACGATGCCCACGAGGACCAGCGAGGAGGTCGAGCAGCGGGTGCTGGCGGCCCGCGCCACGCATCGTGACGGCCCCGACGTCCTCGGCCCGAAGGTCGGGGTGCCCGCCCGGACGGTGTCACGGATCCTGCGCCGCCACCACGTGCCCTACCTGCGTGAGTGCGACCCGATCACCGGTGAGGTGATCCGGTCCTCGAAACAGACCGCGATCCGCTACGAGCGCGAGCGGCCAGGCGAGCTGGTGCACATGGACGTCAAGAAGATCGGCCGTATTCCCGATGGCGGAGGCTGGCGCGTGCACGGTCGCACCATTGCGCGTAACCGCGTCAACGGCCCCGGCTACGACTACGTGCACTCGCTCGTGGACGACCATTCCCGGCTGGCCTACAGCGAGGTCCTGCCCGACGAGAAGGGCGTCACCTGCGCGGCCTTCCTCGAGCGCGCCATCGCCTACTTCGCTGACCGCGGCATCACCCGGATCGAGAGGCTGATGACCGACAACGCCTGGGCCTACCGCCACTCGTTGCGAGCCGTTTGTGCCGAGCGCGGCATCGTGCAGAAGTTCATCAAGCCGCACTGCCCCTGGCAGAACGGCAAGGTCGAAAGACTTAACCGCACCCTGGCCACCGAATGGGCCTACCGCAAGGCCTACACCAGCAACGACGAACGCGTCGCTGCCCTTGCACCATGGCTCGAGCACTACAACACTGAACGCCACCACAGCGCCCTGAGAGGTCACCCGCCCATCAGCCGACTGCTACCAACCTGATGGCCGGGTACACCTAGGAGGCGAGTCCGGCCGGCGCGATCGAAGCGTCGCGCCGGCCAGGGCCGTCAAACCCGAGCGCGGTATTCAGCCCGAAGAGCGTCTTCGTTCACCTCGACACCCAGCGTGCGCAACTCGCTGGCGACCGACGCCGCCACCTCATCCGGGCCATCCCCGTGGGCAGCAGCCTCGCCCTTCGCCACTGCGGCTTTCAACTTTTCGGCCAGGTCAGCCTGGAGCTCACCCAGACCTTCCTCGTTGATCTCAACCCTGTCAGCAGCCATGCCTGATCCCCTTACCTGGTGGCCACCAGCCCTTGCGCTGGAAGTCCGCGATGATTCTCGCCCACGCGAGCATGACTGGCTCGAGATTGCGCGGGTAACGGGTAGGCGCCCGTTAGTTCAGCCTCTGAAGGGCGCTCCTGCACCCCTTCGCCAGCGAGCGCCCGCATGAGCCCCCCGCCGGCCAGCGCCCACGCTTTCTCACCTCCGTGCCAGTGAGGGGAGATTCGCGAGCGGGGCGTGGTCTGTCACGCGCTGCCGGATGCCGCAAGCTCCACGCCCTCGGTGCTCCAGCTGCCTCGTCATCCCCGGTTGCTCCTGTCTCGGGAAGTGCGCGTCGTGTTTCGACGTGGCCGAGAGTATGCCTCTTGCGGAACAATGGCGGTTGCGTAGCCGCCCAAATCGCGGTCGGGGTGCGAGTCCCGATCCCCGCCGGACTAGCCGCCGGAGATGACGATCGAGTCGGCACCATCCACCTTCGGACCGTGGATGCCCTGCATGAGCGGGGCGTGGACGCCGGCATCGCGTAGGGCCGCGCGGCTTGAGAAGGTTGCGCCTACCCGGGCGCGCTGAGGATGACCGAAGGTCTTGATAGCCACCCGGCCATCCTGCCGCATGTGACCTGCTGCTACGCGAAGGTCCCTTCGAGCCGCCAAGTCGTGGTTTGGTGCTCAACGAAGTCGCCGCCCGCCTCCAAGCCTGCTTTCTCGATGACGAGTTTCAGGCCAGCGTTTACGCCGAAGTCATCGCTTGACCGGACATCGATAACGAACTCCTTCAGGCCAGATTCCATCCGCGCTGCAGCAACTTCAGCCCAGAGGGGCTCATGTCCCATCCAAACGAGGTCGGACGGGATGTACGGTTCACCCGCAGCGGTTAGCTTCATCTCAGTGAGCACCTGACGGTTGCTCGCCTCGGTTCGTTCCGCGTTCGCATTTGCTTTGATGTCGACCCCAGCCGCTGCTTGCGGAAGTCCGAGGCCGAGCTTAGCGGCAGCCTTCCGGTCCCAGCCCTCGATGTGCATGACCTTGATCGAGGTGGCCGCGAGTGAGCGGATCAGGCGCAGTGCCTCGGCGACCTTGTGTTCGAACAAGAAGCGGTGGAAGTCGGCTGCGGGAATGTATGAGCCGGCGTCGACTGGGTGGCCGATGTACACCACCTTCTTGCGCGCGTGTCCGGGCGGGAAGCGGAGACTCCGTGCGGTTTCCCAGCTGATCGGATAGAACGTCTCTCCGTCCTCTTTGAACCGGTTCAACTGGTCGATTAGAACTGCGGCCGCTAGCCCTGGCGCGCCCATGACACCGGTGAGTGCCACGCGGCCCACGACGTGGAGGAAGTCGGGCTTTCCCTTGGCCGACCTCGCCAGAGCGGCGGGCACCTCGTCCGAGACGATGACGATCCGTCGCTCGTCGTAGGGCAAGTCAAGAAGTGCAGGGTGGTTCACGCTGTGGACCCTATCGCCAGGGCCCGAACACCAGCGCGGCGGAGTGGCCGGGGCGGCGCGCGACTATGGCGTCCATTCCTCCAGGCCGCTAACTTCGGTCTGGCGACGCGAATTTCCTGGCGGGGACGCCCCAACGCAAGGGGCTTTGGCGCCCGAGCGGTATGTCTCCAACGGCCTGCCCGCTCGGGCTCGTGTCAGTGTCGGATCGTCTCAGCCCCCGGGTCCTCTGCGGCTCCCAGATCCTTCAGGGTTTCCGTCAATGGGGTGAAGGCCTTGCCTAGTTTGCGTGCGCGGACGTGCAGTGCGCGGGCCTCGCCGACCAAGGTGCGTTCCTCGTCGGAAAGAAGACCGGAGAACCGCTTGTCAAGGAGCCACGGCGCGTCGGTTGCTGCGTAGGCGGCCACGGCGTCCAAAAACACCTCCATTGTCCGAGCGCGACCCTCGAAGGACTCTCCAGGCACCTCTATCCATTCCAACTGTCTGCTCCAGAGGGCCTGTCTTGCGGGTATCCCGTCGATGTCGAGGTATGTACCGAAGGTTTCTGTGAGTCCACGCTTGCGACGAAACCCGTCTACCTCATAGACAAGCCGTGAGACATTGTCATCGTTCAGGGACGCGCCGACGAACAGCAAATGCCGAGTCTGCAGCAATGCCTGCAGCATCGCGCCAGCGGGCCGAGTGTTGGCGTCGTAGCCGACAAAGTGCCGACGGGTTAGGACGATACTTTCTGGTCGGTTGATGTCTCCGTGCAGCTTGAGGATCCACGGATGCTCTGGAACGGCGGGTTGCCATGGAAGGACGCTGGCCATAGGTCGGCCGCTTGCCCTGACGGCCGTCTCGTAAAGAGCATCGTAGTTCGTGGTGACCACTTCCTGACACCCGAAGCCAGCCAGGAGGGCATGAGCGAGCGACGGCCGAGTTGCTCGCGCCGTGATCGCTGCGACTGCCTTGCCTAAGTCGCGCATTTGGGATGACAGGAGTTCTGCTTGGTCTAATACATGGAGGTCTTGGAGGTCTTTGAGGTCCTGCGCTGTGAGGCCGGCACTGGCGGCGAGCTCCTCGACGAGGTGGCCCCACGTCGGTAGTCCCGCCGGGACACTGACTCCGGCACCCAAGAACAGGGCCAGGTGCCCCTTCTGTATGAGTTCGGCAAGATCACGGGCACGCGCGAGGTCCTGCTGGGACAAGTGCCATGCCGGCTTCGCCCGTCGTACGTGCTGAGCGGCGCTGAACACAGAGGCGCTCGGAGTCACCAACATGACGTCGATCTCGAGTTCTTTCGCAGCATCGACTAATGCGTCGATGAGGGCTCTAATGACTTCGCCACGCTGATCACCGAGACCACCACCGGCGACGCCGAGGACTGGCATGGCGATCCGTAGCTTGGTCCGTCCTTGACCGACTCGTAAACCACTCGAGCTGATCGCCGCGACGGCGCGGACTGCCCTGTCTGCCAACGTGCTGGCACCGCCGCCCATGGTGATGTCTCCAACATCCATGAACCAGACTGGCGCATCCGCTGAGCTGCGCGCGAACTCAGTTGGCCATTCACGCGGCTTCGCCTTCTCAGGTGCGTCCCCGATCACCGGACCCCAGTATTCACGAACCCTGAAACGACGGTCGGTCGGGACTATGGCGGCGTCGTGGACGACGTGCTCGAGACGCGATTGCGCAAGGAACACGTGACCGTGGCCTACCCCGTGATTGGACAGTGCGGCCCTCATCGGTTCAAGGTACCCACCGGAGGCGTCTCAGGCAGGAACCAGCTCTTCCTCGATGAATTTCACCTCGTAGGCGCTGAGGCCCGTCATGACCTTCGCAAGGTGCTGCCGATGCCCCACGAGAGTCTCGATCGCGCAGTCGACGGCGGGTAAGAACTCGTGTCCGGATGGAGCGCGCCGACGCATGGCCCTGGCCTTGCTCTCCACCGCCAAGCACAGCCGCATTTGCTCCGCGAGGTCAACAAGGTGGTGGGGCCGTGACACCGACTCGGGAGCGCTGGCGTGATTCGAAGCCGTTGATGCTCCATTTGCCTCGCCCCACAGGTTCACCAACATGTTCTGCACGGGGCCGGCGTCGAGACGTTCGGTGATCACTTCGCGGAAGTCGACATGTTCGGCGAACGGGGTGGGCGGTAGGGCGCTGAGATAGTCGAGCATCCGGAGATCTGAGACGCCCCATCGCTGTGAAAGCTCTTGGCGGACCGCGGCAGGCGTCATCGTGTCGGCCATCCCTGCAGCAAACAACTCCGTGAACACAGTTCCGCCTCGTGTGCATCATGGATCTCAAGGAGCGAGCGCATGTATGCATGAGTGCGTGGGCGAGCGGCTGCGATGGCCTCGTCCCGCGCTTGTTCCGTCTCAGGATCGAACGGGATCGCTGCCTGGCCATGCGCGATAGCTTGGAGTGACTCGAAGAACTCGTCTGCGCTCTTGGTCATGCAGTTTCTCCTTTTGACGTTGCGGACTCTCTCCGATATGTGCCACGCGACCTGCCGCACCATGTCCCCGGCAGGGTACTGCCAAACGAGGCGATTACTTCGCATGAGCACGCCCCCCGTGGTCCCCGCTCGCCGACGACTTTGCGACCGAGCGCTCAAATGGGGCTTGTATCTGGCGGTGCTCGATGAGCAGACTGGGCGGGCCCGGAATGCTGCACGCGGGCCCCCAGGTCGCTCTAGGCGTGAAAGCTGTCAACTAAGGCAACCGCACTTGCCAAGCGACCGGTTCTCTCACGAGGTCGGCGCCTGCACATGCTGGGCCTTCGAGTATTTGGAGGCGAGGCCGGTCGCCCTCGACATCGCTGACTAAGTAGAGAAGGTAGCGGGACATGTGCTTCTCAGCAGCGTTCCACTCATTCTTGGTGAGCACGAAGGACGCCATGGTTGGCCCGACGGTTCCCTTAACCTCCACGCAGTGCATAATCCCGCCTCGGACGTATGAGAGGTCGTAGCCGGGTGTCTCGCCCAACGCTGCGTGATGAATGACTGTCGCGTCAGCGGGCGACCCCAGCGTCTCAAGGAGGTAGTCCCTCACGAGCGCTTCGGCTCGGTCGCCGATTTGCTTCTCTCTACCCGCACGACGTGGCGACTTCAGTTGGACGTCGCCCGAACTTCCATGTGGGTCAGTGGCGACCAGCACGATGCCTTCAGCCAAGTGCGTCGTGCGGAGTGGGCTGAGTTGCTCTGCATCACCTGGGGCGGCCTCGACAGGTGTTGTCAGGAGTTCCTCCACCGCCTCCACGAGATCTTCATCGGAGCGGACAGCCCAAGTAGATAGCACGTGGTCCTCAACAGCCGACAGCTGGTTGGGTCCACCATTAGGGTGCCTCCATCCAACCCTGATCCCGCCGAGGTGACTGTCGAAAGCATCACGAGTGTTCTTCAGCGACCTCCCAAACGGCGTGGCCTCCCTTCCTTCCCCACAGGAAAGCCGGAACAGCTCGTACGCCTCGTGCCAACGTTGCACCCCAAGGATTGCTGGAGGGGTTCCGTCGGCCTCCGTGAGGCGGCTGAGGAAGTAGCCAGCCAACACCATCGCTTGACTACGGGGTTGACCGGCTCCCTTCTTCCGGCCGGGGGGCACAACGTCAGTCTGATCCTCGAATGCCATACCTCGATCTTGCCGCAACCGAAGGGATCGTCCACTCGACCACGTCCCCCGGCGCACAACCACGCCGCCAGTTCCTGGCGCGACCGCGACATCTCTATGTCTGAGTCCGCCACAACATGCCCTCAACCGTTCCCGCGGTCAGAACCAGCGTCGGGCAACTCGAACGCTCGGAGGCCATGACACCGTCTGCGGCGGCGCCATACGCCCGAGCGAGCGGGGACGCGCGCCCGGGATTCGCTAAACACCGTTGGGTCTCGCGAGCACGGCGGGCGATGTAGACCGGCCATCAGGGCATTGCCTCACTTGGCGGTCTGCGAGGACCTTCCCAGAGTCCTGGCGACGATCTCTGCGATCTGTCGGGCGAGAAACGGAGGTACCGCGTTACCGACTTGGTGGTACTGCTTTGTACGCCCGCCGATGAAGTAGTAGTTATCGGGGAAGGTTTGCAAGCGGGCGGCCTCACGTACGGTCAAACTGCGCATCTGCAGTGGATCGTAGTGAATGAAGTAGTGGCCATCCTTGGAGATATGCGAAGTCACGGTAGCACTAGGGCCCTTTGGCGCCTGCACCCTGAATCGATCCGTGAACGGCACGCGCTCCGCGTCGAGATTGCTGTGCTTTGGGACAAGCTTGGTAGGGAACTCACCAACACGGAGCTTCTTTCCCTGCTGGAGCTTGAAGGCTAGGAATGCATACCGCGCGAGATCGAGTTGCATATGGTGACGGGATTCGTGCTGCGAGATGCCCTTAATAGGATGCGCTGAGAGCCAATCACCCAGTTCACCGTCGAGGCGGGATGTGTACGCGCTAATGTGTCCATGTGACAGCTCGGGCACCGAGATCTTGCGGGGAAGGTCCACCTCCGCCTCCCTCCCAGCCAGCCTAAGCGCTTCGATCCAGTCCGAATCGCTGTCCCGACTCCGAGGGCTTACTCCAGATCGGATTCTAGGCATGTCTCCGATGACTGACTCAAGCGATACGGGCGGCATTTCCGACAAAGGCGAGAACATGGATGTGTCGATGTCGCTTCGGAAGCCCAAAAGGATAACGCGGTGTCGGGCCTGTGGAACGCCAAATTTTTCCGCCCTCACGATAAAGTCGGAGGGGGAGAGAGTGTCTGGATCTCCCTGAACGACACAGGACCTTAGGACGTAGGTCAGGCCGGGGGCGGGGTGCGTCAAATCGGACTCGATGGCCTTGAATATGGATCCGCCGCCATGCCGAGAGGACAGGAGCCCTTTGACGTTCTCCATCACGAACACGTGGGGTCGAAACGTCTCGATGAGGTGCAGGTATTCGCGGTATAGAGTGTGCTTGTGATCATCCTTGAACGATGAGTCATGCTTGCGCCGCGACCGTCCGACTAGTGAATAGGCTTGGCAGGGAGGTCCACCTATTAGCACCCAAGGCTCATCCTTATCCAGCGTGTCCTTCAGGGCTGACTTAACCAGTTGGTCGGAGACCTCACGCGTATTCTCTTTAAGCTCGTGCTTGTGCACTTCAGCGAGAGCGTGATCCCAGGCAGGCTTGAACGAGGGGTGAGAGGTGAGTCGAGTTTGAGTCTCGTGACCCGAGACGAAGTCCTGATAGATCTCGGGGACTCTGCCATCTAGGTCGATCGACTTCCTCAGAGCCGCCCGGAGGCGAAGTGTCTCGACCGCCTCCTTGTCCATTTCGATGGACGCGACGGTGTTGAAGACACGCCCGCTCTGATCCGTGACTCCAGAGAAGCCTTCGTTCAGACCCCCGGGGCCCGCGAAGACGTCTACAACCGGGATCGCACCCATGTGCACCTCTCTATCAGTGATTCCGCCTAGCGGGCGGCAGTGCCAGCCCCCAGGGTACCCGTGGACGCCCACACTCCTGCCACCGACCCTCGGCGCCCAGTGGCCGCCTCGTACGCCTGCGCGTCACGGCCGCGGTTGCACTCGCGCCACCGGGCTTCGTTAGGCTCGGGCAATGAAATCACGCGAGTCGTGGGCCTCCTCGCCAGCGGCACGCGCGACGATGCAGGCCAACCGTGGTCGAGACACTGGGCCCGAGCTCGCCTTGCGACGTGCTGTACACGGGCGAGGCCTGCGCTACTTTGTGAACCGTCGACCTCTGCCGCGCCTGCGGCGCACCGCCGATTTAGTGTTTCCAAGTCTGAAAGTGGCGGTTTTTGTAGACGGATGTTTCTGGCATGGCTGCCCACTGCACCACAATTACTCCAAAACCAATGTGGGTTTCTGGGCCGACAAGGTGCAGCAGAATCGCGCGAGAGACGCCGAAACGAACGCCCTTCTGACGGAGCAGGGGTGGGAAGTGCTCCGCATCTGGGAACACATGCCAATTAATGACGCCGCCGACTTAGTGTGTGAAGTAGTGCGAACAGCGCGCAAGATCAAGTTCGGGTCCGCTCCACCTGAAATGTAAGTCCCGAGCGGGGCCAGGTGGCAGTAACGAAGAGCCAACCGGGTAGGAGATGCGCCGGATGCGCCTCGATCATCAGGTTCGTGCTGTCTACTTGGGCGTCTGACGCCGACGCCAGAGTGATGTCTGGTGCGACGCCGCTACGATCGCCTAAACCGAACTCGCGCAGTCACTTCGACGGGGCTCCGGGGCAGACCTGTCGTCTTGACCGATTGTGAGATGTAATGCAGCAGGCAGGTTTCACTAGATCGACCGATACGACTGGCGCCGGCGAGCCACTAAACGACTCGACGACTCGAACGGCGGGGGGAATCTTCGACTACCACTTGGTTGGGCCCCGGAATGTCGCTCACGGGGTCATCTAGGGTGACCCCGCGTCCTCGATTCCACGCGCCGTCGGGTCAGGCCGGCTCCTGCCAGCCGGCGTTTAGCCCTTTGACATAGGCGCCGAGAAGGACTCGTGAGCCGGTTGCGTCCATGACTGCGCGACGTCCCCTCGTCATCTCTGTCAGAAGGCGGCTCTCCAAAGTATTCAGGTTGCCGGACGCCGATTCACGCATGAAAGCGTATAGGTCCCGCCATGTGGACTCCTCGATCTCCTCTACGTGGAGCCAAGCCTCCACAACGGGGTTGAAGCGAGAATTTATGGTCACTTCACGCTCGCCAAGCTTATTGAGTTTCATGGGAATGCATTCCCCCAAGAACGCCTCGCTCAGCCGGTAAGGCGTATCTGCCATTCGCTTCCACGCGGCCTCACGCTTCGCCCACTCGGTCACGTTCGCAACGAACCTGTCATCACCCGTGAGGATGTCCAAGGCCACTTGCGCGATGGAGACCGCTTCGGCCAGCATGGCCGTTCCCACCTGCTGGCGTTCCCAGATCATAAGGAGATCGAAGGATGAAGCGCGCGGTTCACGTCCGATCTCACGAGCCAGTTTCGCGACCGTATATGCCGTCAGGTTCGCCAAGTAACCCGACTCGTACCAGTCCGCCTTCGCGATCGCCGACCTGACCGCGTTGAACAAGATCGCCTTGGCCACGAGCCGTTTGAAGTACCCCTCGGAGAACTGCTCGGGGTCCTTCTGGAACTTATCGGCCACGACGCCCGCGAACGCCTTGAAGTTCTTCTGGGCGCCCGCACTCACGAGGTGCGGCTGCTGCTCCCAAGAAACGACGTACTTGGCGGCGTCGGTCTTGGTGATCACCTGGTTGCGGGGAAATTCTGCCTCGAACTTCCTTTGCTCGCTCAGCGATCGACGGTTTCGCTCGTTCAGGTACTGACCCCGGGTCCGCTCGTAGTACCACTTCGTCTGGAAGTTCACACCGGTTCGCGCCGGAGCGAGGACCTTCTTGGAGAGCCCCTCCATCTTGACGTGGAAGGGGCTATTCGAGAAGAAATCATCCTCGCGAACAGCATTCTGGCTATTGGCGTACCGGCTGATGAGCGGGACCATGTTCACGGCCTCTCCCGGTGACACCACGACGAGCTTCATCTGCACGAAGACATCCGTCAATGAGGCGTCCCGGTTGGCTTGGGTCGCGTAGAAGAGTGAGGCCGTCGTCTGTCCGCCGTTAACGATCTGGAGGTCAGTGATGTCCGTGATCAAACCATCGCAGTATTGGACGCCTGAGGCAGTGGCGCTGATCCCATTGTTGTAGGCAAGGAAGTGACCGGGCTCCTGTAGAACCGTCTCCCTTATGCCGCGGTTGATCTTGCCGCGGATCGTAAGGAACGACCGTACGTTTCCCTCGAGCAATCTACTCCCGTGCTTCGCATACAACGAGGCCAGGAGGCCACCGGGCACGGCGGCGAGGTAGGTCGTGATGTCGCGCGAACTGTCCTTAACACGTAAAGCCGGGATGCCTGTCACACCCCACTCCTTGAGTGGCAGCTCCAGTGCCTCGCGTCCTTGCGCGGATTCGTGGATCTGAAGGAACCGACCCATGTCCCAGATGTGGGATTCGGTAGGGGTATCGTCCGCGGAACTCGACTCGACAGCCTTGGCGCGCGAACTGAGAACCGAATCCGTGAGGAGGTAGAGCCGAAAGCGGCTTACCTTGTGCTCGACGTGCTTTGCACCGAGATCGCGCAGCTCGCGCAGAGTCTGGGCCAGCTGGTACTCCGCCGAGGACGGCTCGCGGTCGACGATGAAGTCTCCGGACAGCGCCTCTTTGAGGAACTGCTCCAATGCGCGCAAGGACGCCACCGCATCGGTGTATGTGAGGGTGGGTACAGCGGCACCTCCGGTGAAGTGCTGAACGAACAAGGAGATCGACCGATCCTGTTCGTCATGTGCATACCCATGAACTGCCAAGGATTGACGACGACGACCCCAACCGGTGAACGATAGGCGATCGACATAGCCGACCTCGTTTGCACTGACCAGCAGGTCGCAGACCTCCTCTAGGAAGGCGTCTGAGGTGAAGATCCCATCGACAGAGGCGCGTGTGGCAGCACGATTGAGTAGGTCGGCTCGGAACTCCTCGACGTCCATGTCAATTCACCGTCTCGTCGTGGGTGCGGAACTGTTCGATTGCAGAGAGCTCGATCTGGTATCTGACACGGCTCAAACCCTGAGGGATCTGCGACGCCCGGAGGGCCGGAAAGTCCGGCGCGACCGCGTAGGACGATACTCGGGAAACCACGAAGTGCGTGTCTTCGTAAAACGTGTCCGTTAAGTCCACGCCGAGCCGAGACAAACGCTGTTCGAAGCCCTCCGTGCTGTCGCCAGAGGAAGCCAGACCACTCCGAGCGCGATCCACGAGCTGTACGAGGTTCAGAGCCCCGACGGCGCCTTCATCGGAGTTCGAAATTCGCAGCACGAGTAGTTGCATGGCCTCGAGGTCAAGCTGATGCTCCGATGAGACCTTTAGTCGCACGGTGCCAGGACCAATGGCCTTCACTTCGTGATACGTGTCGGGGGCGAAGAAGAAGTCCTGCGGGAGACCCATCGGGCCTAGCCACCCTTCGACGGCACCAGCAAGGCCGTGGTCCGCGGTGAAGCGATTCAGCAGGAGCCACAGTTCCCCTATCAGGCCGCGCAGCTCCTCCATGGACAGTCGTTTGGTAGGGCGGGCCGTCAAGAGTCGACGCCACTCACCGATGACGACTCCAACACGGTCCAACGCTGCCGCCTCGCTTAATGCGCCCGCCGAGCGAGCGTGCACGTCGTCTGCGAGGCGGAGGAGTACTTCGTCGAACTTTCGGTCCTGCAGTGTAAACACAAGGTTCCACTTATTGCCTTGATCCTGGCGCCGCTCGACGAGGACCACATCCGAAAGTTGCGGCCTGGGCGGCTTCGCCTCGGAACGTATGACCATGCGGGCCACCCCGGCTTCAGTCGTGCCCACGAAAATCTCCAGTGGGTGCCCGGCGTCGGCGAGGTGCAAACCATGCTCGGATGACGTCAAATACTCTCGCCACACGTCGATCAGAGTCATTTCACTCGTCCAAGTCGTCGGCGTCGAAAGTACTGACCCTGAAATCCTCTGCAAATTCCTCAATGGCGGGCCCGTTCAGCCAATACTGAACATCGCCCGCCTTCGCACCCGGCTTGCCAGGAATCGCAAGCTTCAGCGCCATGAGTCCAGCGACGTCACGCGCTTGTAGCGACGCCCACACCGTCTGAGCGCGCTGCAGTTCCTCCTCGGCGCCAGCCTTGCCGAGTGTCGCCTTCGTTTGCACGCCGTCGAAACTGGGCTCGAGAGGGTAGATGAGAAGCGTCGGGTTGGGCAAGGCGCCATACACGTCGGGCTCTGTAAGGGATTTCCCATCATGACTGTACGTACGAGCCAGGTCGGTGCTACCGGCCAAGCGCGCAGAACTCCCGGAGACTCGGAAGGAACTGGAGACGCCGTCGTTCGAGTGACGAACGGCGCGCCTCGGCTGTCGCACCGCCAAACCGGGGAGCATCTGAAGGTCCTGGCCACTCCCGTGGACCACGCCGACCGTCCAGTTCTGGAAAGCCGGTCCCGACTGGTTCTTAATGATCTTGTCCAGTGAATTCGCCATGATCAGGTTGCCTCGGTCGTATCGGAACTCAGCCAGCAGTTGCGCAATCTGCTCCTTGGAGATGCCTGTCTTGCCTTTGAACTGCTGGTCCGGCTGGTCCCAGACACCGGGGTTTGCCGAGTCGATCTCCTTCAGGAATTTCAGAACTGCTGCCCAATTCCCCTCGAGAACATCTTCGGCGGCTGGAATCTTGGTCGTCTCGATACGTCGGCCGGACAGCGAAATGACCAATGACTTCGTCTCGGCCACCCCCTTCTTGGCGGTGATGGCTAGGCTCTCAGGGTGCTTGCGGACCAAGAGCCCGAAGTCTGCAGGAGTCCGCCCAAGGTCGCGCATCGTTGCGACCTGATCCGTCAACTCTCGGCATATATCACCGACGAAGCGGAACTGATCTGACACGTCGGGTGTGATCCAGATGCGCACCAGGTCCTCGTATCCGGGCCTGTAACCGAACCAGCGGGCCATCTGGAGGAGTGTGTCGGCCGAACCGACGACCCGGAAGAAGTAGCTGACAGTCAGGCCTTCCAGGGTAAGCCCTCGAGACAGCACGTCTCCGCCGACCGCGATCATGTTGTGTAGCTTGTCGTCGCTGGCCTTGTCCCTGGACGAATTGACAAGCACAACCGTGGTATCGATGACCACTGCAAGGAGCTTGTCCCGCGCCTGCTCCCAACTGACACCCGCGTCGCTGAAGTGGACATTAAACGTCTGGCCGAGCGCCCTGATCTGCGGGTGACTGTCAGCGCCCCGAACTGGTGGTTGCGCATGAAGCTCGATGGCGTTCTTGATTGCCGCAAAGTAGGCGGCCACAAGCTCGTGGACCTGACTCTGCACATGCTTGAACCTCGACACGTTCACAAGCATCGAGCGACTTCCCTTGTCTCCTCGCGCCAAGCGGATGGCGCTAGCGACGACGAAGCCCCGTACAGCCTCCTCCAAGCTCTCGGGGAGGTTCGGCACTGACAAGGTGGACTTGTGTTTGGGCGGGAACACATCGTGAGCATCGGTGATGTCCACCAGTGCCGCCGAGAGTGCCATCTCCGTTGTTCCGAAGTACCTTTCGGCGCCCGCATAGTTGGACGGTGCGGAGAGGGAGAAAATGTAGTGGTGGGGGAAGAGATCGTCCCTGAGGGCCTCATCGAAGGACTCGTGGTCGATGAAGACGTTGGCGAAAGGCGTGGCGGTGAACGCCATGTAGGAAGACCGGGTGGTGAGCGCTAGAAGTTCACGAATCTTCTGATTGATCAGTGTGGGCTTTTGTTCTCCGCTCGTGCCGTAATTCGTGTTCACCGACGCATAGTCAGATTCGTCGTCCACGACAAGCATAGGGATGTCGAACTGGGCCCCGTGGAACTGTCCTGACAGCCACTTTATCAAGTTTGTCAATGGAGTCTTGTTCTTCTTGATCACGAACACATACGGGTGATCCGCGTTCGGATCGATCTGGACGTTCTGACCTCCGAGGGACGTCTCGACGAAGTCTTTCGCGTATGTCGTCATGCCCTGACCCCGAAGGAATTTTTCCTTGGCGTGGCGGCCCACGCCCAGCACTTTGTCGTGACCGACTACTGAGGAGTCATTGCCGAGGAAGCCTTCATCGACCCTGAACTGAGTCTGCTTCCGCAGTGACTCAGTTCCGCCCGTCAGAAGGACCACCAGTTTGTAGCCTGCGTCTGCGGCTTTGTTTACGATGGCGATATACGTGGCCGTCTTCCCGGATTGAACTTCGCCGATAACCAGCCCCCGGCGCTTCCAACTCCCTTGTTGCCGGGGGTCGCCTAGGAGGTCGACCACCTCAGAGCTGGACTGATCGATTGAGTCGAGAACCTGAGGGGGAAGTCCCTTGTCAATCATCAAGTGCTGCTTGTAGGAGTACCAACGGGCGAGCTGGATCTCGCCCGTAGTCACCGCGTCTACGAACCAGGGACGATAGTGGGTTTTGATCACCACCGGTGGCTCGATGTTCACGGCAATGCGCTGGATCGCCTTGCGCTTCAGGAGTTTGAAGACCGCCGGATCGGCTGACTCCGGAAACATGTTCTCGATAGCAGGTCGCATTGCCTCGATGGTTTCCTCAGCCGCGGTAAGGGGAGCTGGGCTGCCATGCCGAACGACAATTGTGTCGACCAAGATCGTGACAGCGCCCTCCAGGTTGGGGCTCAGTAGGCCTGACTCATGCTTGTGGTCGGTTCCGGTCATGGGGTAAGGCGCTCCTTCATGATCTGAGCAAAGTTCGGGACCTCGCAGTAGGGGTCAGCGCTGGCGAGCCCGGCGATAAAGCTGTCCACAGGAAGCCCGTGCTGCCGGATGAGCTCCCAAGAACTCTCCGCGCGCTTCAGCAGGTCTTCGTCGCTGGGTGTGAGCGTGGGCACCCGGTCGCCGCTCATACGGTTGTGCGCATCGATGACCGGAAAGGTAGCTTGGACGTCGCAGAGCACCAGTTCGAACTGCCTGCGCTGAGCCTCCGACAGTCCTTGTTTGAAGGCCTCGATCGTCGGGTGCGCCGCGTTGATCTCGTACCGGAAAGACGTGCTTTCCTCAATCACATTCCACAGGTAGTCGATGTCCAGCGACGTGCTGACTTTGCGGCCGCGGAATCTCTGCACTCGCTCCCCGGGAAGCGTCATGGTTCTCGCGAGCTCCCGTAGACGGTTCCGCACCTTCGGGGGCGGGTCCGCTGTCGACTTCTTGACATCTAGGGCCCAGAGGTGGTCCAAGGAGTTAGGGATATCCACCCGAACGCGGGTGAGCTTAGCCATCTCGCTCCGGGGCATCACTCGGAACCACGTTCCCCAGATCACCAGACGACCACCTCGATAGACGTAGAAGCCTTGGGTTTCACGCAGGCCACCGAGCCTCAGGACGTTGTCGCGCTCCTTTGCCGAAAGCCTATTGAGGTAGGGCAGCGTAAACGCCATCAGTCGCACTGTCTCCCCTTCGACGTCTATCGGCTCCCATTCAGTGCGCTGGATCTTTGGTGAGGCCGACATGAACGGGTCGAGTGGAGCAATTGCTCCCCCGTTCATACGGAAGGCGACCCTCCGGGCCCCGTCACCGGCGATGAACAGGTGGAAGACCAGCGCGATGTGGTCCCTCACTCTCAGCGCGACCCGGTCCAGATCCTCCTGCTCGCTTCCCTCCGTCATGGCGAGTTGATCCAGGTCTCCCCAATGCACCAACGTGCCTGCGCTGGCTGCGTGGAGTTCATGCCAACCCAAGAGGCCCGTGATCTCGGCGCTCTCCAACTCGATCAGTGCCCAGTTTCCCGTGGTCATGACGTGATCAAGGCTCCACCGCAGGGCAGTGACAGTTCCTTTCGCTTTCGTCACTAGGGTCAGCGTTCGGCACTGGGACAGCGAAGCGGTCTTGAGCCCAAGCCCGAAACGGCCAAGATCCTCAGGCCCTCGCGCTTTGCTCGGGCTTACAGCCGCCAAGCGCATGGCGTCCACAGCCTCGGGACGAGTCATGCCGCGGCCGTTGTCGACCACGGCGAGATGGAAGGGACCGTCGGCGCTTACGAGGACGTCCACTTGGCTCGCACCCGCTGCGATCGAGTTGTCGATCACGTCCGCTACAGCCGATTCCACGGTGTAGCCGATCGATCTCATGGACTCAAGTAGGGCAGGGTCGGGCGGCGCATCGATTGACTTCATGGTCGCGCACCCATCAACAAGGGTGAAGGGGCCGGATCGAGAGCGAAGCCCGCGCTGCGGCGGGGTTGTTGCCGGCGGAGCCCATGGGTCACCTTGGCGCCCTAAGCGGCTGGATCACGAACACCCTTCCCCCCTGTGTCAACCATGACACGTCCATTTCCGATCTCCGCGGCCACCTCCGTGCCGTCAGGTCCCGTTTCTACCACGCGCCTGAGACCGTGGTTGGCAGCCGTCTTCCTCGGAGTGCCGATTCCCGCCGGCGACAAGTTCCTCGCAACCGTCCTTTCAGTCCAGCCGCTGTCGAGACATCCTCGATCGGAGGTAGGCCAAGCATCTGTACGTCGTCAGTCTTGATAACCAAACTAGACAAATGGCACCGCCGCGACAGCCTCGCTACGTTGCGCGGCGACAGCGCTGACAGGCAGGAACCCGTGCGCGCCGACTGGGGGCTGAGTGGGCCGCCTACGCAAGGACTGGAGTCGACCACTCGATCTGCACCGATTCAGGGTCGAAGTTGCGTCCTTTCCCCGAACCAACCGGGCGGACGGTGATGCGCATGCCGAGGAGCCTGATGACGCGCTTACGCGTATCGACGTCGGCTGCGTTCCAGGCATCCTCGACCGTCGTACCGGTGAAGGAGGCCAGCTCTGGGTTGGGTTGGGCCGCCGCCAGCTGGGCACGCTCTTCGGCGAGCTGCGGTTTGAGGCGCTCCGAAACACGGCGGAGCTGATCGCCGGTAATCACGTCGTCGGCGAACTGGTCGGCGGCGAGGGCTAGCTTTGCCTCGAGGGCTGCGATTCGCTCCCGTGCGCGTTTCGCGGCAGTGGGATCTCCACCGAGAAGTCGGACGCCGTCACGCTCGAGAACGCCTAGGACCACGCCGGTGATGAGTTGGTCCACGTTGGCCATGCGGCGGCGCACCTTCATACATCCGGCGTGGGCGCAGGTGTAGCTGTGGGGGTAGACGCGCTGGCGGCCAGACTTGAGGACGTAGGTGTACTCGTTGGTGCCGACCAGCGGGCCGCCGCAGACGCCGCAGTATGCGATCGAGGTAAGCAGGTACTTGGGTTCAGTGCCGCGGTTGTTGCTTCGCCGTCCGGGGTCGGTGAGGAGGGCGACGACGCGTTCGTGGGTCGGCCGGTCAATGATGAGCTCCCACTGTCCTGGTCCGACCTCCTTGCCCAGGTGGGTCCGAACGCCACAGTTGCGCCAGCGCAGCAGCATCTGGCGCAGGACGACGGTCTGCCAAGGCTTTCCGGTGCTGGTGCCGATGCCGCGGCGGTTCAGGTCGTTGCAGATCTTCCAGAGTCCATGACCGGAGAGGACGCGGTCGACGCACTCGCGGACTATCTCTGCTTCCGTCGGGTTGATCGCGAGCGTTCGGTCCGGACGGAAGTCCCATCCGTACGGTCGCTTGCCGATATGGGCGCCGCTGGCAGCAAGCTCCCGGTGCTTCGCCTTGAGCCGGCGACGTTGCTGCTCGACCTCGTACCGAGCCACCGTGCCTTTCATCCTCGCCATCATGCGGCCCTGCTCGGTGGCCAGATCGATGTCGCCGCCCACGGACGCGAGCTTGAGCCCAAGCCGGTCCGCGTGATCAATGACGTCCTCGAGCTCTCTTGGCGTACGGGTGAGTCGGTCCACGTCCCAGACCGCGACACCCTTGATGAGGCCCGTCGCAACGTCGCCCATCATCCGCTCATAGGCCGGCCGGAGTTTGCCCCTGGTAGCGCTTACGTCGTTGTCTTCGTAGACGCCAGCGACCGTCCAACCCAACCGCTTGACCAGCAGTTCGCAGTCGGCGAGCTGGCGCTTGACTCCGAGGCCTAGACCGTCGGAGTCGCGAGAGATCCGCACGTAGATGCCCGCCGGCAGAGTCATGACACGCTCCAAGGAAGAAGGTCTAGAAGAACATACTGCCGATCGTCTTCCTCACCCTGCCCGTGACGGTCCTCTTCGCCCTCTACCCGGGCCTCAGCTTCCTGCACTTCCGGCTCTGAGCTCGAACACATAACCCACGGCGAACCCCAGCGCACCCACCACACCACTCACAGGGAGAACGACATGAACCGCATCATCGCCGCCCAGACCCGGGCCCGCGCGGCGCTCACCACGGTGGCGCACCGCATCGCCGGCCCGCGAGACCGTGGCGACGTGCCTGGCTGGGTCCTGATCACGATCATGACCGCCGGGCTTGTCACCGCCCTCTGGGCCATCGCCGGCCCGCAGCTCGGGCAGCTCTTCAGCGACGCCATCTCCAACGTCAAGGGCCCGTGACGCTGCCCTGCCTGGGCACGCTCCAGACCCCGGCGGCCCTGCTCGCGCGTGCCGGGCGGCGCGCCCGGCCGTGCCAACCGAGGGACCGGGGGTCCGCCATCCCCGAGTTCGTCATGGTCGCAGCCCTGCTGCTCTTCGTCGCGATGGGGGTCTTCCAGCTCGGCCTCGCGCTCTACGTGCGCAACACGCTCATCTCCTCGGCGTCCGAAGGGGCGCGTTACGGCGCGCGAGCCGACGCCTCGCCCGGCGACGGGGCCGCGCGCGCCGAGGCCCTCATCACGACCTCTCTGGGCGCCTCGTTCGCCCAGGACGTGCGCGCGGAGCGGTCGGTCACCGCATCCGGCGTACGCGTCGTCGAGGTCCAGGTGACCGCGCCACTGCCCGTCATCGGACCGGTGGGTCCGGCGGGTCTGCTCACGGTGTCGGGTCGCGCGTTCAGCGAGGAGCAGGTTGTCGCGGGAGCGACGCCGTGATCCGAGCCGAGCACCTTCTCGCCTGCGTGGCCCGCCGCCGCGCTCGGCCCCGCGTCCAGCGCCGCCTGGGCGGCCCCGTCGCCGACGACGGCCGGGCCATCATCGAGTTCATCTTCCTCGGCATCCTGCTCCTGCTTCCGTTGACCTACCTGGTCCTCACGGTCGCGCGCATCCAGGCGGCGTCCTTCTCGGCCTCGCTCGCCGGCCGCGAGGCAGGACGGGCCTTCGTGACCGCCACGTCGGACGACGACGGCCTGGCCCGGGCTCGGGCAGCAGCGTCCCTGGCGTTCGGCGACTTCTCGTTCGACCAGGGTGCGCGCGTCACGGTGACCTGCGACGGCACGCCGTGCCTGCGTCCCGAGGGGGCCGTCACGTCAGTGGCCAGCATCGAGGTGCAGCTGCCCCTCGTGCCCGACTTCATCGCCGACCACGTGCCCTCGTCGGTGACGGTCACCTCGACGCACGTCGCGTCCGTCGACAGGTTCGTGGCGCGATGACGAGCTCGTATGCCAACCGACTGGCCCGCGTCAGCCGTGTGCTTCCACGCTGCCCCCGGTTCCCGCGTCGCGCCGACGAGGGGCAGATCGGCGTGCTCGTGCTCGGCCTCTTCGTCCTCGTGGCGCTGCTCGTCCTCGGCGGGATCGACGTCACTGCCGCACAGCTGGCGCGTATGCGTCTGCTCGACACCGCCGACGCGGCGGCGCTCGATGCCGCCGACGCCCTCGACGAGCGTGCCGCCTACGAGGAGGGTGTTCTCGACCGGCTCGCCGTCACCGACGAGTCCGTCGCCACCGCGGCACGCGCGCACCTGGCTCGAACCCCACTGCCGCCGGGCATCACCTCGTGGAGCGTCGTCTCCGACACGGGTACCTCCGACGGCGCCACCGCGGTGGTGACCCTCCAAGGGACCGCCACGCTGCCCATGAGCGGATGGGTCCTCGAGTCGCTCGGCGGCAGTGTGACGATCACCGTCACCTCCCGTGCACGGGCTCCGCTGGGCTGAACCTGCCGGGCAAAAGGGGGCAGTTCGCGCAAAACGCTCACAGGGCACGCGGTCCGGCCGTAATCTCCGTCTCGACGCCCGCGCCGTCCCAGCACGTCCAAGGCCGGCCGGTGCGGTGCGTCAGGACAGGGAACCGTGGCGCCGTCCGTCGGACGGCGCCACTGGCATGTGACGCGGCCGCCGAGCCGCACGGATGAAGGAATCGAATGCACGCGTACGTCAAGAAGGCCCTCGTGGCAGCCACCGGCCTCGGTCTGGCAGTCGGCGCCCCCATCGCCGCAGCGAGCTCGGCCCAGGCCCTGCCGGCGATCATGATCTACAAGGTCCAGTACAACTCCCCGGGCTCCGACACCGGCAGCAACACGAGCCTCAACGCGGAGTACGTCGTCATCAAGAACACGACGCGGAGCAACCGGTCGATCACCGGGTGGACCCTTCGGGACAAGACGGGCTACACGTACAAGTTCCCCGCCTTCACCCTCAAGGCCGGCGCCACCGTCACGGTCCGGACCGGTCGGGGCACCGCCACGGCGACCAACCGCTACTTCGGCTACACGTGGTACGTCTGGAACAACTCCGGCGACACGGCCTACCTCAAGACCGCCGCGGGCACGACGGTCCACACCTGTTCGTGGACGAGCTCCGGCAGCGCCAAGTTCTGCTGACGAACGGCACGCCAACACGGACGAAGGCCCATCCCCTGGGGTGGGCCTTCGCCGTTACCGCCGTCACCGACAACGCGCGGCACCACCGGGAATGGTCAAGAGATCGTCAAAAATGCCTCACGCTCGGGCGAAATCGATAATTTGGACAAACAGCGCCAATCCCACCTGGCGCACGCGGCGTCCACGAGCAGGAGCACCTAGATGAAGCGGATCGTCCTCGTCGCACTCGCGACAGCCGGAGCGGTCGGAATCGCCCTCGGCCCAGCCGCACCCTCGCAGGCGGCCAAGCCGGCCCCGGCAGCCCCGACTGCCGCCTACCTGGGCCACTGGGCCACCCAGGCCGTCGTCTACGACTCGACCGGCGGCGGCAACTGGTTCCGCGTCGCCGAGGCCGTGAGCGAGTGGCGCACCGCCGGCTGGAACGTCGTCACCACGAGCGACCCGGCGCTGGCCAACATCACCGTCGTGGAGGCGGAGTCGTCCATCTTCGGGGCCGTCGGCGACGCCAGCCCCGCGAGCAGCGGCGGCGTCATCACGTCCTGCACCGTTCACCTGTCGCCGTCGTGGGCGACGATGAAGGGCGGCCAGCAGCTGGCGATCCACGAGCTGGGCCACTGCGGGGGCCTGCCCCACTCGACCTCGAGCAAGAGCTCGATGTACGCCTACACCAGCTCGTCGTCGACGCTGTCGAGCCCGACCAAGGACGACCTGAAGTGGATGGGCGCCAACTACCGGTAGGCAGTCCCGACGGGGGAGTGCCCTCACCACGACGGGCCCGCGACATCCTCACCGCGGGCCCGTCGTCACGTGCCGGCATACCGAAACAGGGGCGTACGCCGTCAGCGCGTCACGGCGTCAACGCCGTGAGGTACGCGTGCTGGAAGCGGAACTGGCGCAACGTCGCGTCCTTGTGCTGGTCCGAGCCGGACTCGAAGTTGACGTAGACCCAGTCGCTGACGGGGCCGGCCGCGCCTCGCGGCACGTTGACGATGCCCTCGCTCATGGGCGGGATCTCGATGGGCCGCCCGTAGCTGGAGGAGCCGATCTTCCTGAACTTCAGGCGGCTGTAGCAGTTGCGGCCGTAGGAGGTGCTGAAGATGTACTGCCCGTCGGCGACGACGGCTCCCTGGACCCGAGTGGGCGTGCTGATCGCCACCGGGGTGCCGGTCGGGGCCTGCGTCGAGCTGAGCTTGTAGCGCCACATCGTCGAGCTGCCGTTGAGGGCGTCGCTGAAGGTGCCGACGTAGAGGTAGCCGCCGGCAGCCGTGTTGTAGGAGCTGGCCTTGACCAACCAGCTGCCGTTCGTCTTCAGCGCCGTGTTGTGCGGTGCGAGCTCGAGCGCACGCAGGGAGAACCGGAAGAGGTTCTTGCCGCCGGAGCTCGTCGAGACCAGCAGGCTGCTGCCGGCGACGGAGACGCCGCCCATGTGCCCTTCGATCTCGGCACCGTTGGTGTACTGGACGAAGACCTTCTTGACGAGCGCACCGGTCGAGCGGTTCTTCACCGCGAGGATGTTTCGGCCCGGGAGCCACGTGTCGTCGCTCAGCGAGGTGATGAGCCAGTCCTTGGCGGGCCAGTAGGCCAGGCCCTGCGACACGTAGTCGGTGTTCGTGTACGGGATGGTCGTTCCCGCGTCGAAGTTGTTGTTGAACCACGTCAGCCCCAGCCGCGGCGGACACACCACCGCGGCCTCCGACGCGGTCGACGTGACCACTCCCATCGGAGCGACGAGCCCCACGACGGCGATGAGCCGCACGAGCGCAGCACGAATGCGCATACCACTGTCCTTCCCCTGTTCCCCTGATACCCCGGGCGGCACGGTGCTCACCCGGTGTGGGCATCCTGACCCACGAGGGCGCCGGGGGCAATGGGCAGCAGTCCCCGCCGAGCGATCACCGTGGCCGTGCACGGCTCCCGCCGTGCTGCCGTAGGCTGTTCGATCGTGGCTGTTGACTTCACGCAAGAGATCAAGGAACTGCGCGCGACGATGGATTCCGTGCGTGGGGTCACCGACCTCGACGCCCTCGGGGTCACCATCGCCGACCTCGAGAAGCAGGCCTCCGCCCCCGACCTGTGGGACGACCCCGACCAGGCCCAGCAGGTCACCAGCGCGCTGAGCCGGGCGAACTCCGAGCGTGACCGCGTCGTCAACATGGACGCCCGCATCGAGGACCTCGAGACGCTCGTCGAGATGGGCCAGGAGGAGAACGACCAGGCCACCCTCGACGAGGCCGAGCGCGAGCTGACCGCCCTGCGCAAGGACGTCGGCGAGCTCGAGGTGCGCACCCTGCTCTCGGGGGAGTACGACGAGCGCGAGGCCGTCGTCACCATCCGCTCCGGAGCCGGTGGCGTCGACGCCGCCGATTTCGCCGAGATGCTCATGCGCATGTACCTGCGCTGGGCCGAGCGGCACGGGTACCCGACGAAGGTCATGGACACCTCGTACGCCGAGGAGGCCGGCCTCAAGTCCGCGACCTTCGAGGTCAACGTGCCGTACGCCTTCGGTCACCTCTCCGTCGAGGGCGGCACCCACCGTCTCGTGCGGATCAGCCCGTTCGACAACCAGGGCCGCCGCCAGACGAGCTTCGCGGCGGTCGAGGTCATCCCGCTCATCGAGAGCGACGACTCGATCGAGATCCCCGAGAACGAGCTCAAGGTCGACGTGTTCCGCTCGAGCGGCCCCGGCGGGCAGAGCGTCAACACGACCGACTCGGCCGTGCGCATGACGCACATCCCGACCGGCATCGTCGTCTCGATGCAGAACGAGAAGTCCCAGATCCAGAACCGCGCCGCCGCCCTGCGCGTGCTCCAGTCGCGACTGCTCCTGCAGCGCAAGGCCGAGGAGGCCGCGGTGAAGAAGGAGATGGCGGGCGACGTCAAGGCCAGCTGGGGCGACCAGATGCGCTCCTACGTGCTCAACCCGTACCAGATGGTCAAGGACCTCCGCACCGAGTTCGAGACCGGCAACCCAAGCGCGGTCTTCGACGGCGACATCGACGGCTTCATCGAGGCGGGCATCCGCTGGCAGATCGGCGAGAACCGCCGGCAGGACTGAGCACCGGAGGTCCGTTTCGGCGGGCGGAGGAACCTTCTCGCTCGTAGGGTCGCGTCATCGGCTCCACCCGAGAGGCTCCGCCCATGTCTTCCCTCCACCGCCTTGTCCGGCACGCCTGCACCGCCCTGGCCGCAGTCACCGCCACCGCCCTGCTGACGATCGCGCCAGCCGTCCCGGCGTCGGCGACTCCCGCGTCCCCGGTTGCCCCGAGCGTCGTCTCCACCACGTCCGCGCCGTGCAGCAGCGTGCGCCAGATCGGTGACAAGAAGGTGGTCGCCGACCTCGGCATCCCGGCCTTCACGGTGCGCCAGTACATCGGCTGGTGCCGCGACTCCCGTGGCTCGTCCTGGATGAACTTCACCTCGGTCTACGTGTGGGACCAGTACCACTCCCGAGGCACGGCCTACCGGTCCATGGGCGGGGTCGCCGTGCGCGGCGAGCCCGACACACGCGGCTTCACCACCGGCGCCGTCCGGCAGCAGCTGAGCTACTCGGCGCCGGTGCCCACCACCGCGCTGTGCACGCAGGGCTGGGGCAAGCTGGCCCGGTCGGGTGCGGAGACCGTCCAGGGGCTGACGACGCTCGTCTGCTGACCGTCGCGTGGCCCGTGGGACGCCACGCCGGGCACGCACGTTTTCCACGGGTTTCGTCTCGCGGCCCGTAGCCTCGGAGGCGGTCCTGAGCCCCTGCCCGCGTATGCCGTCGCCACGTATGCCGTCGGGTGGCCGCCCAGCCCAGCCGCTGTCCCGCTGCCGTCCAGTACGAGTCGAGGCCCGACGCATGATCCTCTTCGAGAACGTGACGAAGACCTATCCCCGCACGACCCGTCCGGCTCTCGACGACGTCAGCCTCGAGATCCCGCGCGGCGAGTTCGCCTTCGTCGTCGGCACGTCCGGCTCGGGCAAGTCGACGATGATGCAACTGGTCATGAAGGAGCAGGACGCCACCCGCGGACGCATCCTCGTCGGCGGACGTGAGCTCGACCGCCTGCCGGAGCGCAAGGTCCCGGCCCTGCGCCGCGAGATCGGCTGCGTGTTCCAGGACTTCCGCCTGCTGCCGAACAAGACGGTCTTCCAGAACGTCGCCTATGCGCTGCAGGTGCTCGGCAGCAGCCGCGCCCGCATCCGCCAGACGGTCCCCGAGACGCTCGAGCTGGTCGGCCTCGCCGGCATGGAGAAGCGCCTGCCCCACCAGCTGTCCGGTGGCGAGCAGCAGCGGGTCGCGATCGCCCGCGCCTTCGTCAACCGGCCGCCGGTCCTGCTGGCGGACGAGCCGACCGGCAACCTCGACCCCGACACGAGCCTCGGCATCGTGCAGCTGCTCGACCGCATCAACCGCACAGGCACCACGGTCGTGATGGCCACCCACGACACGGTGACCGTCAACGCCATGCGCAAGCGCGTCGTGCGCCTCGACCGCGGCGTGCTCGTCAGCGACATGGAGGCCGGTGACTACACCACCGGCTCCATCCAGCGCATCCGGCTCGACGACGAGGCGGAGGCGCCCCGGCCCCTCGTCGCCGACGCCCCCGAGGTGCCCGACGGCTACGACGACGCCGACCCGACGGCATACGCCGGCGGTGGAGGTGGCCTCGACAACGACCCCGACGGCCTGCCGCCGATCGGCCGCGACGCCGACGCACCGCGGTCACGTGGCGGGATCTTCCGCCGGCACAAGGCCGTCCAGACGAGCGACCGCTGACCGCGAGACGGAGCCAGACACGACATGCGATTCCAGTTCCTCCTCGGCGAGATCGGCAACGGCCTGCGGCGCAACCTGTCGATGGCCGTCTCCGTCGTCATCGTCACGATGATCTCGATGTACCTGCTTGGCCTCGGCCTGATGGGGCAGCGGCAGGTCGACACCATGAAGGACTACTGGTACGACCGCGTCCAGGTCACCGTCCTGCTGTGCGCCGAGAAGACCCGCTTCACCAACTGCGCGGGTGAGGCGACCACCGAGGCACAGCGCGAGGCGATCAAGGGCGAGCTCGAGGCGCTCAAGCCGACGGTGAAGGAGGTCTACTACGAGTCGCGCGACGAGGCGTACGAGCGGTTCAAGCAGACCTACAAGAACTCTCCGCTCGCGCGGGCGGGGGAGTCCTACTTCGCCGACTCCTACCGTGTGAACCTCAACGACGCCGGGAAGTTCGACGTCGTCGCGAGCTCGATCAAGGGCATGCCCGGGGTCGCCGACGTGCAGGACCAGAAGAAGCTCCTCGAGAAGTTCTTCACCTTCATGAACACCGTCTCGTGGGCCGCCATCGCGCTGTCGTCGCTCATGGTGCTCGCCGCGGTCATGCTCATCTCGACGACGATCCGGCAGACCGCGTTCAGCCGACGCCGCGAGACCGGGATCATGCGCCTCGTGGGCGCCTCGAACTTCACGATCCGCTTCCCGTTCGTCATGGAGACCGTGCTCTCGAGCGTCCTCGGCGCGGTGCTCGCCATGGGCATGCTCTGGGCCACGGTGCGCTACGGCGTCGTCGGCTTCCTCAGCCAGACCCTCACCGACACGGCCTTCATCGGGGTGGCCGACGTCTTCTACGTCGCGCCCTTCGTCGTGCTCGGCGTGGTCGTGCTGTCCAGCCTCACCTCGTGGGTGACGCTGCGGCGCTACCTGCGCGTCTGACGCCGGCGACCCCCGCCGAGCCGGCCGACTCCGGCGACCTGGCGACTCAGCCACCCCGAGACCCAACAAACCGACGGATCGGCGCAATCGTCCCGAACCCTCCCCAACGCGAGTGGCGTGTGGTACCAATGACACATATGTGGCTCATGAGGCGTTCTTCGTTGCGCAGGCCAGCGACCAGTTTGACGGCCGCCGGCCTCGTCGTCGCGTGCACCGTCTCGGTCGGCACGGGACTCGCCGCGCGCGCCGACTCGGTCTCCGACCAGAAGAAGCGCAACGACAAGCGCATCGCCGCGCTCGGCCAGCAGCTCGAGGGCACCAACGCCGCCCTCGCCCGGGCCTACGTCAACCTCGAGCGCACCAACGCCGCTCTCCCGGTCGCGCAGCAACGGGTCGTCTCCGCGCAGGCCACCCAGGCGCGCGCACAGGCCGCGCAGGTGGCCGCCGAGGCCACCGAGGCCCGTGCGATCGACGCCGAGGCGAAGGCCCGCGCGCACAACGAGGACGTCGCCCAGAAGCTTGCGGTGGCCCAGGCCAACGAGCAGCGCGCCAAGGAGCGCCTCGCGAAGAGCGCGACCGACCTCGTCTCCAGCCAGGACGCCCTCGACTCCTACGCGGCTGAGGTCTTCCAGGGCTCCAGCCAGGAGTCGCAGCTCGGCATGGTCTTCGGGTCGACGTCTCCGCAGGACTTCGCCGACCGCCTCGTCATGGCCGACACCGCGAGCGCCGTCGCGAGCGACACCATCGACACGCTCGCCGCCATGACGGCCGACAACACCTCGACCCGCTCCTACCTCACCTCGGTGCGCGGCGAGATCGCCGCGCTGAAGCGGCAGGCCGAGGCGGCCCTGCGTGGTGCCGAGGCGGCCG
The DNA here is from genome assembly GCF_056396225.1 of Terrabacter sp. 05T424. Taxonomy (NCBI): domain Bacteria; kingdom Bacillati; phylum Actinomycetota; class Actinomycetes; order Micrococcales; family Intrasporangiaceae; genus Terrabacter; species Terrabacter sp. 05T424. The sequence goes on along the minus strand of NZ_JBFTLB010000007.1, from coordinate 254,030 downwards.
CAGCCGCGGCGACCGACGCCAAGAACCAGGCGATCGTCGCGAAGAACAACGCCATCACCGCCGCCCAGAACGCCGCGGCGGCCAAAACGCAGCTCGACCAGCTCAAGTCGAAGCAGTCCACCTACGCCGCCGACCTCGCGGTGCAGCGCAAGAGCGAGGCAGCCGACCTCTCCGCCGCCCGCGCCGAGTCGGCCCGCCTGCAGGCCGTCCTCGTCGAGCGCGCACGGCAGGCCCGTATCGCGGAGCAGAAGCGGTTGGCCAAGCTCCGCGCCGAGCGGGCGGCCAAGATCCGCGCCGAGCGAGCCAAGGCGGCCGCGGCCAAGAAGCGCGGCCAGGTCTACGTGCCGAAGACGCCGCCGCCGGTCCAGAACACCGACAACACCCCGTCGAACTACCTCACCTACCCCGCCAACGGGCCGACGACCTCCGGGTTCGGCATGCGCTGGCACCCGGTGCTGAAGAAGTGGATGCTCCACGACGGCCTCGACTGGGGCATCGCCTGCGGCACCCCCGTGTATGCCGCCGCGCCGGGTGACGTCATCCGAGCCGGCTGGCGGGCGAGCGGCTGGGGCAACCAGGTGGTCATCGACCACGGCATGCATCGTGGAGTCGACCTGGTGACGACCTACAACCACCTGACCAGCATCGTGAAGTTCGGCGGCAGCGTGCAGCGCGGCCAGCTCATCGGCTACTCCGGCACGACCGGCTACTCGACCGGCTGCCACCTGCACTTCGGCACCTACGAGGACGGCACGCCGGTCGACCCGCGCAAGTGGCTCTGAGCCGTGGTGCCTCCCGGCACCGAAACCGGCTCTGAGAACAGCACACCTTCGGGGTAGCGTTGTCGCGCCGACCGCGCCCGCGGCCAGGCAGACCAGTGCAGCCCGATGTCGGAAGGACGGTCCGGTGCCCAAGGAGAAGGGGCGGTCGCTCATCGCGAGCAACCGCAAGGCCCGACACGACTACCTCATCGACGACACCTTCGAGGCCGGCATCGTGCTGTCCGGCACGGAGGTCAAGGCGCTGCGGATGGGACGTGCCTCGCTCGTCGACGGCTTCGCGATGTTCACCGGCGACGAGCTCTACCTCGAGAACGTCCACATCCCCGAGTACCTCAACGGCACGTGGAACAACCACGCACCGCGCCGCAAGCGCAAGCTGCTCCTGCACCGCGCCGAGCTCGAGAAGATCGCGCACAAGACACGTGAGAGCGGGCGCACCATCGTGCCGCTGTCCCTCTACTTCAAGGACGGCCGCGCCAAGGTCGAGATCGCGATCGCGACCGGCAAGAAGGAGTACGACAAGCGGCACGCCCTGCGTGAGCGGCAGGACAACCGCGAGGCCGACCGGGCGATGAGCGCGGCCAACCGCCGCCGCTGACCCGGTCTGCCCGGCCCGTCGGAACCTCGCGCGCCCGGTGCGCGTCCGGTGTGAGGATGCAGGGACAACGACCTGGAGGGACCCGATGAGCGGATCGAGCGGATCGAGCGGTTCGAGCGTGCGGCGTGGCAGGCGCCTCGGAGTCCTGGCGTTGCTCCTGGCCGCCGCCGTGCTGCTGGCCGGTCCGGGGCTGAGCGCCCGGGCGGCCGGGGGCGAGGGCATGGACTCCTTCGCCGCGGTCTACGACCTCCAGCCCGACGGCAGCATGAAGGTCACCGAGACCATCACGTGGCGCTTTCCCACCGGCACCGAGAAGCACGGCATCTTCCGCAACATCGTCGTGCGCATGGGCTGGAACGACGAGGCCGACCGCTACCGGTTCTTCGACCTCACCGACGTCGACGTCTCGAGCCCGAGCGGTGCGCCCGCCGCGTTCCGGGTGAGCGACAACGGTGCGTCGAAGGAGATCCGCATCGGCTCGTCCAACGAGTTCACCAGTGGCACGCAGGTGTACGAGATCCACTACACGCTGCACGACGTGTTGAACCCGATCACCGTCGACGGCCAGCCCGCGACGGGCACAGCGCCCGCCGACACGGTGGAGCTCTACTACAACGTCTTCGGCCCCAACGAGCTCACGGATCGCGACCGCGTCTCGATCACGGTCAACGCCCCGACCGGGTCGACGAAGGTCGCCTGCTACCAGGGCGTCACCCGGTCCGACACCCCGTGCCAGGCCACCTCGGGTGACCCCGCGAAGTTCTCGGCGCAGGGCCTGACGTCGGGCGAGGCCATGTCGGTGCTCGCCTCCTACCCGGTGTCGGCCTTCGGTGACGTGCGCGCCGACGTCCGTCAGGGCAGCTCGGGCTCGTCGGTCGGCTCGGCCGCCGCGCCGGCCGCCAATGCGGCCGCGTGGCTGGGCGGCATCGGCGCCCCGGTGCTCGCGCTGGCGGTGATGGGCACCCTCGTGTGGACCCGCGGCCGCGACGAGCGCTACGCCGACGTCACGCCGGGGCTCACCCCGTCGTTCGGCACCGGAGCCACGGGTGACGGCACGCCGAGCGCCGCGACGGTCCGCGGCGGGTCGACCACGATCGCCGTGCAGTTCCAGCCGCCGAAGGGCGTGCAGCCGGGCATGGTCGGCACGATCATCGACGAGACCGCCAACCCCATCGACGTCTCGGCGACCCTCATCGACCTCGCCGTGCGTGGCTTCCTCCGCATCGAGGAGAACGACGCCGGCGGCATGTTCAGCCGCACGGACTGGACACTCACCCGGCTCGTGCCCCCGGCGACCGAGCGCCTCCTGCCCTACGAGCGCCAGCTGCTCGACGGCGTCTTCTCGAGCCGTGGCGACACGGTCCGTCTCTCCGAGCTCAAGAACACGTTCGCCAGCACTCTCAAGCGCATCCAGTCTGAGATGTACCAGGAGGTCGTCACCCGCGGTTGGTTCCGCTCGTCGCCGCAGACGCAGCGCGGTGTCTGGCAGGGCCTCGGCCTCGTCATCGCGGTGCTCGGTGGTCTGGTGCTCTTCTACGGTCGCCCCGCGCTCAGCGCGGTCCTCGGCGGTGGCTTCACCGGTGGCATCGCGCTCGGGGTCGGCCTGGTCCTGTCGGGTCTGATCGTGTGGCTCCTCGGGGGCCGGATGGCGGCCAAGACGGCCGAGGGCTCGGCCGTGCTGGCCCAGTCGCTCGGCTTCAAGGAGTACCTCACGACCGCCGAGGCGGGGCAGATCGAGTTCGAGGAGGCGAGCAACATCTTCAGTCGCTACCTCCCGTATGCCGTCGTCTTCGGTGTCGCCGACCGGTGGGCCACGACGTTCGCCGACGTGGCGCGGGCGGCCGAAGCCGCGAACCAGCCGCTCATCATGCCGACCTGGTACGTCTGGAGCGGCAGCACCTTCCCCGACTTCACGAGCATCGCCAACGGTGTCGACTCGTTCTCGACGACCTCGACCGGCACGTTCACGTCGACGCCGGGCTCGTCCGGCTCGTCAGGGTTCTCTGGCGGGGGCGGGTTCTCCGGCGGCGGCGGCGGGGGCTCCTCCTCCGGCTCCTGGTAGTCCGATCGGGTCCACGCGGGGGCCGGGGGCGACGCGTCGTGACGCCAGGGCGAGCAGGGCGCCGACCCCCGCGACGACTCCGCAGAGCGGCCAGAGCAGTCCCGGCCGCGCGGCATACACGATGCCACCCAGCGGCGCAGACAGCATGCTCCCGCTGGTGGCGGCGCCGGTGTAGAGGCCCTGGTAGCGCCCGACGAGGTGCGCTGGGGCGGCATCGAGCACGTGGGCCGTCGCGGTCGTCTTGTAGAGGATCTCGCCGGCCGTGAGCACGACCATCCCGGCGACCGCCGCGACCCCGACCCCGAGCCACGTGAGGCCGAAGACGACGAAGCCGGCCGCGACGAGCGCGTAGCCCGTCGCGATGATGGGCACCGCGGGGCGGCGGCGCAGCCAGAGGGCGACCGGGATCTCGAGGGCGAGGATCAGGCCCGAGCCGACGGCGATGACGGCGGTGTAGAGACCCAAGGGCTGACCCGCGTCGCGGAGGTGGAGCGGGAGGGTCGAGTACAGCTGTCGGTAGACGAGGTCGACGAGGACGACAGCGGGCAGCAGCAGCCAGAGGGAGCGGTCGGCGCGCACGGCCCGCCACAGGCCGCTCGGCGTGGCAGGGTCGCGCAGCACCGGGACCTCGTCCGGCAGGAAGCGGGAGGTCACGTGACGCAGCACCAGGGTGAGCGCACCGTCGATGACGAAGAGCGCGTCGTAGCCGCGACTCGCCAGCAGCGCCCCGAGCGGTGGCCCGATGACGAAGCCGGCGTTGGATGCCGCACGGCTCACGGCCACCGACGACCGTCGCGAACCGGCCGGAACGGCGAGGGCCGCGAGCGCACCCTGGCTCAGGGAGGCCAGCGCGCCCAGGTAGCCGGTCACCGGCATCGTGGCCGCGAGCAGCCACATGGGCTGCCAGGGGATGAGCAGGGTGAGTGCGCCAACGACGGTGGCGGAGAGGAGCAGGACACGACGATGGCCGTGCCGGTCGCCGAACCGGCCCCCGGTGAGGTTGCCCAGCAGGGCGCCGACGCCGTTCGACCCCGCGATGACGCCGGCCGGCACGACGTCGAGTCCACGCGGGCCGGTGAGGTAGAGCACGAGGAAGAGCATGAGGAACGCGCTGGCCGAGCTGACGAACCGGCCGGCGGCCAGCACCCAGACGACGCGGGGGAGATCTCGCAGCTCTCGCACGCGACCATCCGACCACAGTAAGTCTCCTTTGGAAACTCGGTTACGCTGGGACGGTGACGAGACGGCAGACCCGGCCCGACGACCCGTGCGGCATCGCGCAGGCCGTCGGGGTGCTCGGAGACCCGTGGAGCCTGCTCGTGCTGCGCGACGTGGCGGGCGGCCGCACCCGGTTCGACGAGCTGGTGGGCGAGACGGGCATCTCGCGCAAGGTGCTCACCCAGCGGTTGTCCGCGCTCGTCGCCGACGGGGTGCTCGAGCGGCGGCCGTACTCCGACCGGCCGCCCCGCAACGAGTACCTCCTCACCGACCTGGGACGTGCCGCGCTGCCCGTGCTGGGAGCGTTGCAGGAGTTCGGCGACACCTGGCTGCTCGGTGACGGCAGCGCCCGGGCGAACGCAGCTGAGGAGTCCAACGAGGCCGTACGCGTGAGATCGCTTGTCGGAGAGGTGATCCCGCAGCTCCATTCCCTCGACCCCGTGACGGAGCACCCCTTCACCGTCGTCTACTGCTATCCGGGCAACGCCTTCCCCGGGGCCGACGAGATCCCCGGCGGCGTCGGCTGCACCCTCGAGTCGTGCACGTACCGTGACCGTCTGGCCGAGCTGGCCGACCTCGGTGCCGGTGTCGTCGGCGTCTCCACGCAGCGCCCCGGCGAGCAGGCGGAATTCGCCGCGGCGAACGACATCCGGTTCCCGCTCCTGTCCGACGCCGACCTCGAGCTGACCACCTCGCTGCGCCTGCCCACCTTCCGAGCCGGTGGCACGACGAGACTCAAGCGGCAGACCCTCGTCGTCGACCGTGAGCGCGTCGTGCGCGCGACGCTGTTCCCGATCCCCGACATCACGGGCTCGGTCGGCGACGCGATCGAGATCGTCCGCCGCCTGCACGACGCCGCACCCGACGGCGTCAGCGCACGCGGGTGAGCCTTCCGAAGGCTCCGTCACCGAGCTCCGTGCGGTAGGCGAGCACGTTCTCGCCCATGACGAAGAGCTCGCCAGCCTCGTGGGGCACGCACGAGGGTGAGCTGCCGGGTGCGTACGTCCTGGTGCCGAACTCGAAGACCGGACCGTCGGTGACCTTCACGAGCGTGAGGTTGCCGACGCAGGCGGGCGCGTCGGTCGAGAGGGTGCCGCAGGGCTCTCCCTCGGAGCACGAGTCCGTGACGACGAGGGTGATGGGCATCCGCTGCGCACCCACCCGGGCGAGACCGGTCCACGTGCCGGCCAGCTGCTCGAGGGCTGCCGCCCTCGGCGGAGGCACAGGCGCGGGCGCCGGTGTGAGGACGGCGTCGTCGGCCGTCGTGCTGGGCTTCGAGGCGGTGGCCGCGATGTTCGACGAGGCGCCCGGTGGGAGGTCCGGAGCGGTGGCAGCCGGTGGCAGCAGGCGGGTCAGCACGCTGACTCCGCCCGTGATGGCGAGCGCGCACAGCGCCATGACGAGGGCCCAGCCGGCCGCGCTGAGTCCAGGTCCGCGCCCCGACCCGGCCGCGGACCTCCCTGGCTGCTGCCGACCGACCATGACGCACCTGCCCAGATGTCCCGACCGTTCGAGCGTACCCACGCCTGGGCGGCCGCCACAGGTGAACAGCGGGTATGCCGGCCCGCCCCCACGCGCGGGCCGGGCGGGATGGTGCCCCTCAGCCGATGACGACCAGCAGGTCGCCACCTTCGACCTGTTGGTGGGCGCCGATCGCCACCCGTGAGACCGTGCCGCCGGAGGGGCTGGTGATGCTCGCCTCCATCTTCATGGCCTCGATGGTGGCGACGACGCCACCCGGCTCCACGGTGTCGCCCTCGGCGACCGCGAGGGTCACGACACCGGCGAATGGTGCGGCCACCTGACCCTTCGCGCCGGGATCGGCCTTCTCGGCCGACTTCACGTCGGCCTCGACCGACCGGTCGCGCACCTGGATGGGACGGAACTGGCCGTTGAGGGTGCACATGACGGTGCGCATGCCCTTCGAGTCGGCGTCGCCGACCGACTGGACGCCGATGAGCAGCCGTTTGCCCTGCTCGATCTCGACCTCGTACTCCTCGCCCGGCTCGAGGCCGTGGAGGAACTCGACCGTGCCGAGCACGGAGAGGTCGCCGTAGGCCTCGCGCGATCCCTCGAACTCCGACGTCGGGCCCGGGAAGAGCAGCTGGTTCAGCGTGCGTCGTGGCGCCTGGTCGAGGTCGTGCTCCTGCTGCGCCGACAGCTCCGTGAGGCGCGGCCTGGACTGCCGCCCGGCCAGGGCCTTGGTGCGGAACGGCTCGGGCCAGCCGCCGGGAGGGTCGCCGAGCTCGCCGTTGAGGAAGCCGATGACCGAGTCGGGGATGTCGTACTTCTGCGGGTCGTCCTCGAAGTCCTGCGGGTCGGCCCCGGCACCGACGAGCGCGAGCGCGAGGTCACCGACGACCTTGGAGCTCGGCGTCACCTTGACGACGTTGCCCAGGATGCGGTTCGCGGCGGCGTACATGTCCTCGATGGCCTCGAAGCGGTCGCCGAGACCGAGGGCGATCGCCTGCTGCCGCAGGTTGCTCAGCTGACCGCCGGGGATCTCGTGGAAGTAGACCCGGCCGGTGGGGGAGTCGAGGCCCGACTCGAACGGCTTGTAGAGGTGGCGCACCGCCTCCCAGTAGGGCTCGAGCGCGAAGACCTGCTCGATGTCGAGGCCGGTCGGTCGCGCGGTGTCGTCCGTCGCGGCCACGAGGGCCGACAGTGAGGGCTGGCTCGTGGTGCCGGCCATGGTCGCCGTGGCGGCGTCGACGGCGTCGACGCCGGCGTCGATGGCCGCGAGCAGCGTGCCGATCTGCCCGCCGGCCGTGTCGTGGGTGTGCAGGTGAACGGGCAGGTCGAAGCGCTCGCGCAGGGCGGTGACGAGCCGTGCGGCGGCAGGGGCACGGAGGAGCCCCGCCATGTCCTTGATGGCCAGCACGTGGGCGCCCGTCCCCACGATCTGCTCGGCGAGGCGCAGGTAGTAGTCGAGCGTGTAGAGCTTCTCGCCCGGCGACATGAGGTTGCCGGTGTAGCAGAGCGCGACCTCCGCCACCGCGGTGCCGGTCCCGAGCACCGCCTCGACGGCAGGGCGCATCTGCGACACGTCGTTGAGCGAGTCGAAGATGCGGAAGATGTCGAGTCCGGTGGACGCCGCCTCGCGCACGAACGCGTCGGTGACGGCGGTCGGGTAGGGCGTGTAGCCGACGGTGTTGCGCCCGCGCAGCAGCATCTGCAACGGGATGTTGGGCATCGCCTCGCGCAGCGCTGCGAGCCGTTCCCACGGGTCCTCGGCGAGGAAGCGCAGGGCTACGTCATAGGTCGCGCCGCCCCACGCCTCCATGGAGAGCAGCTGCGGCGTCAGGTGCGCCACATGCCGGGCGACGTGCAGCAGGTCCCGAGTCCGCATGCGAGTGGCGAGGAGCGACTGGTGGGCGTCACGGAAGGTCGTGTCGGTGACGGCGACGTCGTTCGCCTCGCGGAGGGCCCGCGCGAACGCCGCCGGTCCGTCGGCGACGAGCCGGTCCCGCGAACCGTGCGGCAGGGGCGTGTCGGGCAGCTGGGGGAGTTTGTGGCGTGGGCGAACTCGCGTCGTCACGGGTCCGTTGGGCTGGTTGACGGTGACGTCGGCGAGGTAGCTGAGCAGCTTGGTCGCCCGGTCTGCACTGACGCGGGCCGCCAGCAGCTCGGGTCGCTGGTCGATGAACGAGGTCGTCGCCAGGCCCTCCTGGAACACCGGGTCGCTGAGCACCGCCTCGAGGAAGGGGATGTTGGTCGAGACGCCGCGGATGCGGAACTCCGCCAGCGCGCGCTGGGCCCGCCGCACCGCGATCGGGAACGTCATGCCGCGACACGTCAGCTTGACGAGCATCGAGTCGAAGTGGGCACTGACCTCGGCGCCGACGAAGACGGTGCCGCCGTCGAGGCGCACCCCGCTGCCGCCGGCCGAGCGGTACACGGTGATGGTGCCGGCGTCGGGACGGAACCCGTTGGCGGGATCTTCGGTCGTGATGCGGCACTGAAGCGCGAAGCCCTTGGTGCGGATGTCGTCCTGGCGCAGCCCGAGCGATGCGAACGTCTCACCCGACGCGATCTGCATCTGCGTCACCACCAGGTCGATGTCGGTGACCTCCTCGGTGACCGTGTGCTCGACCTGGATGCGCGGGTTCATCTCGATGAAGACGTAGCGCCCGTCCTCGCCGAGCAGGAACTCGACGGTGCCGGCGTTGACGTAGCCGATGGACCGGGCGAAGGCGACCGCGTCGGCACACATCCGCTCGCGGATCGTCGCGTCGAGGTTGGGTGCGGGCGCGATCTCGACGACCTTCTGGTGGCGCCGCTGCAGCGAGCAGTCGCGCTCGAAGAGGTGGACGGTCTCGCCGGTGCCGTCGGCGAGGACCTGCACCTCGATGTGCCGCGGGTTGACGACCGCCTCCTCGAGGTAGAGGGTCGGGTCGCCGAACGCCGACTCGGCCTCGCGCTGAGCGGCTTGGAGGGCGTCACGCAGCGCCGCCTTCGACTCGACGCGACGCATGCCGCGGCCCCCGCCTCCGCTGACGGCCTTGACGAAGACCGGGAAGCCGATCTCGTCGGCGGCGGCCCCGAGGGCGTCGAGGTCGGTGCCCGGCTCAGAACCGCGCAGGGTCGGCAGCCCCGCGTCGCGAGCGGCCGCGATGGCGCGTGCCTTGTTGCCGGTCAGGTGAAGCACCGAGGCGGGCGGCCCGATGAAGGTGATGCCGGCGGCGTCGCACGCCTCGGCGAGGAGCGGGTTCTCCGAGAGGAAGCCGTAGCCGGGGTAGATGGCGTCGGCGCCGGCCTCGACGGCCTGGGCCACGATCGCCTCGTGGTCGAGGTAGGCGCGGACGGGGTGCCCCGGCTCGCCGATCTGGTAGGCCTCGTCGGCCTTGAGGCGGTGCTCGCTCTTGCGGTCCTCGTAGGGGAAGACCGCGACGGTGCGGGCGCCGAGCTCGGTCGCGGCTCGGAAGGCCCGGACGGCGATCTCGCCTCGGTTGGCGACGAGGACCTTGCGGAACATCGGACCTCCAGGTCGGGGCTGCTCGGTGGTCCACGACGACCACGTCCCGAAGCCTAGTGGCGCCTTCGAGACGACGGACAAGGGCGACACAGGGCGGGACGGTGGCGGGCACGCTCGCAGGGGAGGCTCGCAGGGGACGCTCGGGGAATGGCTTGGACCGGCCGAGCGTTTCTCCTGCATACTGTGGACTCCACTCCGGTGGAGCTGCAGGTTGAGAAGTGAACAGCGTGACGTGGACACCCCCATGGGGGTGATCGGTTTCGACGGTGGTCGACACATCAGGGGAAGCGGGTCGAGGATGCAGGGTTATCTCGTAAACGCTCCTTGCACAACAATAGGTGCCAATTCTTCGCGCACCGACTTCGCCCTCGCCGCCTGAGCGAGCCTCGAAGTCTGTCAGCCTGAGCTAGTTTCCGACTCAGTGTCTGGCATCAGCTAGGAAACTTGCTGCGCAGTCATGTTGGGGGGCTGCGCGGGACTCTTACTCAACTGGGCCTGTCAGGGGACGCGTGCGTGCGAGCCCTGGGGCCGAGAAAAGCCATAGCGCACTGCACCCGGAGAAGTCCTGGTCTCTCGTCATCGGACGCGGGTTCAATTCCCGCCACCTCCACCACCTCGTGGTGGCCACGTCACGCTGTCACGACTCGATCCGGCCGACCCGACGCGTCACGACTTCACGCGCGTCAGCACGTAGTGCCCGTCGGTCTTGGTGAACGTCGCCCGCACCGTCACCTTCGCGCCGTTGAGCGTCAGGTGGCAGTCGGTGTGCGTGCCCACCTTGAGGTTCGGGAAGTTCGCGCACGTGACGCCCGAGACCTTGTCGGTCGGGGAGTTGGCCTTGGCCCGCGCCACGATTCGGGCAGCCAGGGCCTTGCCGCTCGTCGCCGGGTTGAAGACGACCACGGACGGTGCAGCCGTGACCGTCGTCGTGACGGTGGGCGCCGCGCTCGGGGAGCCCTGTGCGCAGGCACCGAGCGCCATCGCACCGACAGCCCCCACGCCGACGGCCACCGCGTACTCCCGCATTCGCCCACGCATCCGTGCCTCCCCGCGCCACCCGGTGTCCACGCTGGAGTCAAGTATCGCGGCGTCGGCGTCGGCGCACAGCCGAAACGGCCGAGTACGCCAAGAGGGCGCACTGTCAGACTGGAGCCCTCTTTGCGTATGCCGTGTGGCCGTCGAGCGTCGTCGGCCTCAGGCCTGCCGTCAGGCCTGCTCTTAGCCCGCTCTCAGGCCTGCTCGGGGGCCGTCGCGGCCGCGCCGGCCTCTGCGGCCATCTGCTCCTTGATCGGAGCCATGTCGAGGTTCTTGACCTGCTCGATGACGTCCTGGAGCGCCGACTGGGGAAGCGCGCCGGGCTGGGCGAAGACGAGCACACCCTCCTTGAAGGCCATCAGGGTCGGGATCGAGGTGATGTTGGCTGCCTGGGCGAGCGACTGCTCGGCCTCGGTGTCGACCTTGCCGAACACGATGCCGTCGTTGTCGCCGCTCTGCGACGCCGCGTCGTAGACCGGCGCGAACTGGCGACACGGGCCGCACCAGGACGCCCAGAAGTCGACCAGCACGATGTCGTTGTCGAGGACGGTCTTCTCGAAGGACTGCGCGGTCAGGTCAGTGGTAGCCATGTCTCTCCCAACGGATCAGCGGTGGTGGGTATTCCGTGCGTGGCCGGGCCCGCGCCGGCTCAGACCAGCTGCCAGGTGACCGTGACGCTCGCCACGAGCTCGAGGTCGCCGCCCTCGACCGGCATCCCGCCGGCCGCATCGGCCGCGACGGCCATGAACTTCGACCGCCGCCCCTCGAACGGCATCACGCCGCCCTCGGCCACCCCGAGAACATCGCCGAGCTCGGCACCCGACAGGCCGGCATACTGCCGCGCCTTGTCGAGAGCGTCGGCGAACGCGCCGTCGCGGGCGGCGCGGAGTCCGTCGGAACGGTCGGCCACGTCGAGGCGCACCGAGTCGACGAGCAGGGCGTTCCCGACGGCGGCGGCTGCGGCCTCGAGGATCTCGCCCACCGCCTCGAGCTGGCGCACGGTCACGCCGAGCCGCTGCTGCGCGGTGAATCCGACTGCCGTGCCGGTGTTGTCCCAACGCTGGTTCACGCCCGCGTCGAGAGTGCGGATGTCGGCATCGGCGACGCCGCGGTCGCGCACGACGGCGCCGACCTTCCTGATGCCGTCGGTGGCGCCGGCCAGTGCGGCTGCGACGTCGTCGGCGTCATGGCCGACGCGCAGGTCGAGCCGCACCACGTCGGGGGAGACCGATGCGCGGCCGCTGCCGTTGACCGTCACCGTGCGCTTGCCCATGGCTGTCCTCTCGTCGACCGCCGGGGCGGCTCGTGGTCCTCGTCGCAACCTACCTAGACTCCGGAGACATGACGAGCCCTCGACGTGACCCTCGTGACCTGGCGGTGCGCGGGCCTGAGCGCGGCTCTCGGGTGCTCGTCACGCTGGCGGGCCTGGCCGTGGTCGTGCAGCTCTGCGTCCTGTACTGGCCGGTGGTGACGATCGAGGGGCCCGTGAGCTGGACCGACAAGGTGGTCCACCTGCTCGTCTTCGCGGTTCCGACGTATGCCGTGGCCAGGGCCATCGGGTCGGTGCGCACGGCGGTCATCGCGTTCGCGCTGCATGCCCCCGTCAGCGAGCTCGTGCAGCATTTCCTGCTGCCCGGACGCTCCGGCGACGTCTGGGACGCCGTGGTCGACCTCGTCGGGGTGGGCGTCGCCGCGGCAGCGCTCGTGGTCGGGGCGCGGCTGCGCCGCTGGTAGACTGGCGGGCATCCGACTCCGAGGTCTCCTCGGATCACGACGGACGAGATGGCGCCGGGGATGCCCGGCGGGCAGGCTCGTCCGACGGGGTGACGCCCCACCGGAAGCCCGCGCAGACAGCGCGGCCCGGCACCGACGCGGAGCGGATCCGAACACCGGACGGCACAGATGCCGGGCACCGGTACACATGGGGCGCAGACACTTCTGCGCCTGAGGCTCGTCTGCATGGTCGTGTTGTGACTCACGGCTCGAGGCGAAGTCTGCATCGAGTCCAAGAGAGTTGAATACGCAATGCCCAAGAACACCCCCTCCGGCGCGCCCAAGAAGGCCCGCTGGTCCACCGAGAAGAAGTCCGCGGCGGCCAAGAAGCCGCACCGTGGTCAAGGCGGCCAGGGCGGACCGAAGTCCGGCTCCTTCTCCGGTCCCAAGAGCTCACGCCCGACCTCGTCGGGCACCTCCCACGTAGGGGGTCGCGAGTGGCGTGCCCCGCGCGACGAGCACCGCTCGTTCGACCGCCGCGACGACCGCGGTGAGCGCCGTGACGACCGTGGCGGCTACCAGCGCCGTGATGACCGCGGTGACCGCCGTGACGACCGCGGCGGCTACCAGCGCCGTGATGACCGCGGCGACCGCGGCTTCCAGCGCCGTGATGACCGTGCCTCGTTCGAGCGCCGTGACGACCGCGGCGAGCGTCGCTCGTTCGACCGCCGTGATGACCGTCCCTCGTTCGAGCGTCGTGACGACCGCGGCTTCCAGCGTCGCGATGACCGTGGCGGCTTCCAGCGTCGTGACGACCGCCCGTCGTTCGAGCGCCGTGACGACCGTGGCGAGCGTCGCTCGTTCGAGCGTCGCGACGACCGTGGCGACCGCGGCTTCCAGCGCCGTGATGACCGTCCGTCGTTCGAGCGCCGTGACGACCGCGGCTTCCAGCGTCGTGACGACCGCCCGTCGTTCGACCGCCGTGACGACCGCGGCGACCGCGGCTTCCAGCGTCGTGACGACCGCGGTGACCGGGGCTTCCAGCGTCGTGACGACCGCGGTGACCGGGGCTTCCAGCGTCGTGACGACCGCGGTGACCGGGGCTTCCAGCGTCGTGACGACCGTCCCCGTTTCGATGACCGCGCACCGGTGAGCTTCGAGGACGCCGAGGCCGAGCGCATGGACGCCGACAACTGGACCAAGGCCACCCGCGCCGACATCTCCGACGGCCCCGTCGCCGTCGAGGCCGACAACGGCTTCACCGCCCTGGGTCTCCCGGAGCGCGTCGTCGAGCGCCTGGCCCGTGAAGGCATCACCTCGCCGTTCCCGATCCAGACCGCGACGATTCCCGACGCCCTCGCCGGCAAGGACGTCCTCGGTCGGGGCCAGACCGGCTCCGGCAAGACGCTCGCGTTCGGTCTGCCCCTCATCGCGCGGCTGCTCGAGGCCGACCTGCAGCGTCGCCCGCGCAAGCCCCACGCCCTGATCCTGACGCCGACCCGTGAGCTCGCGATGCAGATCTCCGACGCGCTCGAGCCTCTCGTGCACGTCGTCGGCCTCCGCCACAAGCTCGTCGCGGGCGGTCTCAGCTACACGACCCAGATCAACGCCCTCAACAAGGGCGTCGACATCCTCATCGCCACCCCTGGCCGCCTCAACGACCTGCTCGAGCGCGGCGCCGTGGAGATGGACGACATCGCCATCACGGTGCTCGACGAGGCCGACCACATGGCCGAGATGGGCTTCATGGCCGAGATCACGACGACCCTCGACAAGATCCCGGCCGACGGTCAGCGCCTGCTGTTCTCGGCGACGCTCGACCGCGGCATCGACGCCCTCGTCGAGAAGTACCTCACCGACCCGGTGACGCACTCGACGAACGACGCCACCGCCTCGGTCGAGGGCATGGACCACCACGTCCTGCTCATCGACCCGCAGCACAAGAAGGTCATCACGGCCGAGGTCGCCAACCGCGACGGGCGCACCGTCGTCTTCTGCCGCACCAAGCTGGGCGCCGACCGCATCGCACTGCAGCTGCGTGAGCAGGGTGTCATGGCTGCCGCGCTGCACGGTGGGCTCAACCAGGGCCAGCGCAACCGCGTCCTCGGCGCCTTCCGTGACGGCACCCTCCCGGTGCTCGTCGCCACGGACGTCGCCGCCCGCGGCATCCACGTCGACGACGTGTCGGTCGTCCTGCAGGTCGACCCTCCGGCCGACCACAAGGACTACCTGCACCGCTCGGGCCGCACGGCCCGCGCCGGTGACAAGGGCACCGTCGTGACCCTGGCGCTGCCGCACCAGCGCAAGACGATGGAGCGTCAGCTCAAGGACGCCGGGCTCGAGATCTCGCCTGTCCGGGCCACGCCCGGCGACGCGATCATCGCGGCCACCGGTGCGACGACGCCCAGCGGTGTCGCCATCGCCGAGGACGACTTCCAGCGCCTCATCGCAGGTCCGAAGCAGCACCGTCGAGGGCCGGCCGGCCCGCGCGGCCCGCGCCAGGGCCAGCGTGGCGGCTCGCGCCCGCACCACGGTGGCGGCCGCGACGACCGTCGTGGTCGTCGCGGTGAGCGAGGCGACGGTCTCGTGTCTCGCTGGAGCGACGACGACCGTGGCGGTCACCGGGGCGCTCGCTTCTGACGGGTCGCCGTTGTGGAAGGCTGTGCTCCGTGAGCTCGACGTTCCACACCGGCCGCCTGCTCGTGGCGACACCGTCCGTCGAGGGTGACGTCTTCCACCGGTCCGTCATCCTCATGCTGCACCACGACGACGGCGGAGCCCAGGGCGTCGTGCTCAACAAGCCGCTGACCGCTGAGGTCGACTCCGTGCTGCCGGGCTGGCAGCGCGTCGTCACGGCCCCGCACGTGCTCTTCCAGGGTGGACCCGTGTCGACCTCGTCGGCCCTGGGCCTCGTGACCGTCCCCGGCGACGAGCCCGAACCGCTCGGCGTGAAGCGGCTGTTCGGCTCGATCGGGCTCGTCGACCTCGACGTGCCGACCCCGGTGGTGGCGGCCGAGCTCGCCGGCCTGCGGATCTTCGCCGGCTACTCCGGCTGGGAGGCCGGCCAGCTCGAGAACGAGATCGCCCGCGGCGACTGGTACGTCGTCGACGCAGAGGTGCGCGACGCGTTTACCTCCCACCCTGGGACCCTCTGGCGCGAGGTGCTCCGTCGACAGCGCGACAGCCTCGCGTACGTCGCGAACTTCCCCGACGACCCCTCGATGAACTGAGGTGGGCGTCACCCCCGGACCCGCGCCCGCGGCAGAGCGGCAGCCCGAGGCCCGAGCATCGACCAGGCGAGTTGCCTTCGTCGACAGCGGCCTCGGGCTCCTCGGCTACGCCGACGCGCTGCGTTCGGTGCGCCCCGATCTCGGGCTCGTGCTCTCGCTGGACCCCGACAACATGCCCTACGGCCCGCGAACGCCGGACGAGGTGCGCACGCTCATCCTCGCGTCGGCGCGGGCGACCCTCCCGTATGCCCCTGACGCCATCGTCGTGGCCTGCAACACCGCCTCGGTGCACGGTCTCGGCGCCCTGCGCGCGGAGCTTGAGCCGGGTGTGCCGGTGATCGGCACCGTGCCCGCCATCCGCCCGGCCGCAGCCGCCGGCGGGCCGGTCGCGGTCTGGTCCACCGCCGCGACGACCTCGAGCGACTACCTGCGTGGCCTCATCGACGCGTTCGCCGCCGACGTCGAGACGTATGCCGTGGCTGCGCTCGGCCTCGCGGAGGCCATCGAGGCGGGCGACGCCCACCTCGTCGACGAGTGCATCGCGTATGCCGCGTCCCAGACTCCCGCGGGCGTGCGCTCGCTCGTGCTCGGCTGCACCCACTATGGGCTCGTCGTCGACCGCATCGTCGCCGCACTGGGCGAGGGCGTCGTCGTGCACGACTCCCCGGTCGCGGTCGCCCGACAGACCCTGCGCCGCATCGGTCTCGAGCCCGACCCCTCCGCAGGTGCCGGCGGTGCCGAGAGGGCCGGGGGCGGTGTGGAGGCGGTGCTGCTGAGTGGCAGACCGGCCGCGATGCCTGCGTCGTGGCGCGCCTACCCGGCGGGGGAGCGGCTCCTCGGGAGCGCGGCAGGGCGGCATACACTCTCGTCATGAGCACGATGCCTCCCGACCCTTTCGAGCCGGAGCCGCTGCGTCGCACGAGCACCGCCACGATCGAGCGCGAGGAGGTCCGTGAGGAGCTCCAGGAGCCTGGCGACCACGAGCGCTTCTCGCACTACGTGCGCAAGGAGAAGATCCTCGAGAGCGCCCTGTCGGGTGAGCCCGTCGTCGCGCTCTGCGGCAAGATCTGGGTGCCCGGGCGCGACCCGCAGAAGTTCCCGGTCTGCCCGGTCTGCAAGGAGATCTACGAGGGTCTGCGCGACCCCCAGGACGGCGGCGACGGCGACAACGGGGACGCCTGACCTCCTCGCCAGCGCTGCTGACGAGCACGGCTCGCAGTGCGATTCCTTACGGCTTCTTTACTCGCGGTGGCTCCGCCGCTGACGCTCGCGTACCTATCGTCGCTGGGGTCGGCGCCCGATCGGGAGCCGTGTCGGACGAGAAAGGTCTCCCCATGAAGCTCCGCTCCCTGGCCCTTGCCGCACCCCTCGCGCTCGCCACCCTGGCACTCGGGTCACCGGCCCAGGCGGTCCCAGCCGCCGACGGCCACGACAAGGCCGCGTGCGTCGACCCTGCAGCGGTGGGCGCCCGGGGCGCGCACGGGACGGCCAAGGACCCGCACGAGCTCTCGGACGCCCAGGTCCGCGCCAACGAGGCGGCGCTGACGAAGGCTCTCGCGGCCAAGGGACTGACGCGCGACTCCTCCGGCAAGCTCGCCAAGGCGAGCGGCCAGAACGGCAAGCCCGGCGCGGGCGCTGCGTTCGCGGCGGCCAACGTCAAGGTCTACTGGCACACCATCACGAACGGTTCGCAGGGCGCGGTGAGCGCCAGCAAGATCAGCAGCCAGATCACCGTGCTCAACAACGCCTACTCCGGCACCGGCCTCAGCTTCACGCTCGTCGGCAGCGACTCGACGAGCAACGCCTCCTGGTACACCGTCACCCCGGGCTCCTCGGCCGAGCGCAGCATGAAGACGGCGCTGCGCAAGGGCACGATGGCCGACCTCAACCTCTACTCGGCCAACATCGGTCAGGGCCTGCTCGGCTGGGCGACCTTCCCGAAGAACAGCTACGACGTGATGGATGGCGTCGTGGTGCTCACCGGCTCGCTGCCCGGCGGCAACGCGACGAACTACAACCAGGGCGACACCGCCACCCACGAGGTCGGTCACTGGGCCGGGCTCTACCACACGTTCCAGGGCGGCTGTAACGGCAACGGCGACTACGTCTCCGACACTCCGGCCGAGGCGAGCGCGGCCTACCAGTGCCCGACCGGCCGCGACACCTGCACGAGCCCGGGACTCGACCCGATCAAGAACTTCATGGACTACACGTACGACTCGTGCATGAACACCTTCACGGCCGGCCAGGTCTCGCGCATGCAGGCCCAGTGGACGGCCTACCGCGCCGGCAAGTGAGCGGACTCGCAGGCGGCTGACCTGCGAAAACCTCTCTGCGGCATACGAACTCGGTAGCCATACCAAACCTGTCGGGGCCCCGCCAACTTGGCTGGGCCTCGGCATGTCGTGGAGACCGACCGGATACCGTGGGCGGCCTATGAGTTCAGGGGCTGCCTTCCACCTTCCTCCCGCCTTCCCGGAGCGGGCAGCGTGGGGTACCGCCAGCAAGCTGCGCGCCTGGCAGCAGGAGGCGCTCGACCTCTACCTCGGCAAGGGGCCGCGTGACTTCCTGGCGGTCGCGACGCCGGGTGCCGGCAAGACGACCTACGCGCTCCGGGTGGCCACCGAGCTGCTCGGCGCCGGCATCGTGCAGCGGGTCACCGTCGTCGCGCCCACCGAGCACCTCAAGACGCAGTGGGCCGACGCAGCGGCCCGGGTCGGCATCAGCCTCGACCCGAAGTTCAGCAACAGCATCGGCCGGCACAGCGACGACTACCACGGCGTGGCCGTCACCTACGCGCAGGTGGCCTCGCGCCCCTCGCTGCACCGCGAGCTGACGACGACGCGCCCCACCCTCGTCATCCTCGACGAGGTGCACCACGGTGGCGACGCCAAGAGCTGGGGCGACGGCATCCGCGAGGCGTTCGAGCCTGCCACGCGGCGCCTCAGCCTCACCGGCACGCCGTTCCGCTCCGACACCTCGCCGATCCCGTTCGTCACCTACGAGCTCGACGCCGAAGGCACGCTCGTCAGCTCGAGCGACTACACCTACGGCTACGCAGAAGCGCTGCGCGACGGCGTCGTGCGCCCCGTCCTCTTCATGGCCTACGGCGGCAGCATGCGCTGGCGCACCAAGGCCGGCGACGAGCTCGAGGCGCGTCTCGGCGAGCCGATGACCAAGGACTTCGTCGCGCACGCCTGGCGCACCGCGCTCGACCCGAAGGGCGAGTGGATCCCGGCGGTCCTCGCCGCCGCCGACCGGCGCCTCACCGAGGTGCGTCGACACGTCGAGGACGCCGGTGGCCTCGTCATCGCCTCCAACCAGACCCAGGCGAGGGCGTATGCCGCCATCCTCCGTCAGCTGACCGGCGAGGCTCCCACGGTCGTGCTCTCCGACGACCTCGGCGCGAGCAAGCGCATCGAGGACTTCGGCACGAGCGACGAGCGGTGGATGGTCGCCGTCCGCATGGTGTCCGAGGGCGTCGACGTGCCGCGGCTCGCGGTCGGCGTGTATGCGACGTCGACCTCGACGCCGCTCTTCTTCGCGCAGGCGGTCGGCCGCTTCGTGCGGGCCCGCAAGCGCGGCGAGACGGCCTCGGTGTTCCTGCCGTCGGTGCCGGTCGTGCTCGACCATGCCGCGCGCCTCGAGGAGCAGCGCGACCACGCGCTCGACCGCAAGCCGAACCCCGACGACATCGGCCAGATGTGGGCCGAGGAGCAGTCGCTCCTCGACGAGGCCAACCGCGCCGACAAGGCGAGCGGCGCCCTCGACGAGGGCGCGTTCGAGGCGCTCGAGTCCGACGCCCACTTCGACCACGTGCTCTTCGACAAGCAGCAGTGGGGCATGCACGCGCAGGTCGGATCCGAGGACGAGGAGCAGTACCTCGGCCTGCCCGGGCTGCTCGAGCCCGACCAGGTGTCGGCGCTGCTGCGCGAGCGCCAGAGCCGCCAGGTGAAGAAGGCGCCACAGGGGGCGCAGGGGCCGACGCCGGTCGCCGCGCACCGGGCCCTCGCCGCCCAGCGCAAGGAGCTCAACACGCTCGTCTCGACGTACGCCCGGCAGAAGGGCTTGCCGCACGCCAACGTGCACATGGACCTCCGCCGCGTCTGTGGCGGCCCCGACCTCGCCGCGGCATCCTCCGACCAGGTCGGCGAGCGCATCGACAAGATCCGCCTCTGGCTCGTCGGCCGCCGCTGACCGTTCCCGGAAGTGGGCCCCTTCTGTGCCCATTCGTGTCGGTTCATCCCGCTAGGGTCTGCGGCATGAGCGCCTCCACACCCGACTTCCTCACCTCCCCGACCACCCGGCGCCAGCTGCTCTCACTGGCCGCGGTCGGCGGCGTCGGCCTGGCCACGGTCCGCACCGCCGCGCCCGCGACGGCCGCCACCGGCCCCGGCACCAACGGCGCGACCGTGCGCCTCACCGTGCTCGGCACCACCGACCTCCACGGCAACGTCTTCAACTGGGACTACTTCAACAACCGCGAGTACGACGACAAGACGCACAACGACATCGGCGTCGCAAAGGCCTCCTCGATCATCAAGATGCGGCGGGCCGAGCTCGGCGCCGCCTCGTGCCTCACGCTGGACGCGGGCGACACGATCCAAGGCACGCCGCTCGCGTACTACTACGCGAAGATCGACCCGATCACGGGCGGCTCGACCCACCCGATGGCCGCCGCCATGAACGCGGTCGGCTACGACGCGGCCGCACTCGGCAACCACGAGTTCAACTACGGCATCGACACGCTCCGGGCGTTCGAGAAGCAGCTCGACTTCCCCCTCCTGTCGGCCAACACCGTCGACTGGAAGACCGGCTCGCCCGCCTTCAAGCCGTGGGTCATCAAGACCGTCAAGCTGCCCGACCAGAAGCCGATCAAGGTCGGCATCCTCGGCCTCGTCACTCCGGGCGTTGCGATCTGGGACAAGGCCAACGTCGAGGGGCGCATGAAGTTCCCCGGCATCGTCGAGCAGGCCAAGGTCTTCGTGCCGCGCCTCAAGTCCGCCGGCGCCGACGTCGTCATCGTGTCGTGCCACTCCGGCACCAACGGCAAGTCGTCGTGGGGCGACGCCCTGCCCTACGTCGAGAACGCCAGCCGGCTCATGGCCGAGCAGGTGCCCGGCATCGACGCCGTCCTCGTCGGGCACTCGCACGTCGAGGTCGTCGACAAGGCCACGAACGCCCAGACAGGCAAGCCGGTGCTCCTCGTCGAGCCGCTCTACTGGGGCATGCGCGTGGCCGAGCTGACCATCTCGCTGCAGAAGGTCCGGGGCCAGTGGCAGGTCGTCGACTCCGCCGGGCGGCTCTGGAACGCCAACGCCGTGCCCGAGGACCCGGCCGTCACCCGTGCGGTCCAGGCCGCCCACGACAAGGTGCTCGCCTACGTCAACGGGGTCATCGGCACGTGCACCGAGGCGATGTCCGCGGCCACCTCGCGCTACGAGGACACCCCGGCCATGGACTTCATCAACTACGTCCAGGCCGACGCCGTCAAGAAGGCCCTCGCCGGCACGCCCGAGGGCGCCCTGCCGATGCTGTCGATCGCCGCACCGTTCAACAAGCTGGCGGCGATCCCGAAGGGCGACGTGACGATCCGCGACGTCGCCGGTCTCTACATCTACGACAACACGCTGCTCGGCATCGTGCTGACCGGCGCCCAGGTGAAGGACTACCTCGAGAAGAGCGCGTCGTACTTCCAGACCTACTCGGGCACCGGGCCGGTCTCCGCCGACGCCATCACGGGTGCGGGCGGCACGCCCGACTACAACTACGACATCATGGGCGGCCTCGACGCCGACCTCACCTACGACATCGACATCGCCAAGGCTGTCGGCTCGCGCATCACCGGTTTGGCCTACGGCGGGGCGCCGGTCGCTGCGGACGCACGGTTCGTCGTCGCGATCAACAACTACCGGCAGTCGGGCGGTGGCGGATTCCCGGGCGTCACGACGGCTCCGGTCGTCTACAACCGCCAGATCGAGATCCGCCAGCTGCTCATCGACTGGGCCACGGCCAACAAGGTCATCGACCCGGCCGTGTTCTCCAGCACCGACTGGAAGCTCGTCCGCAACGGCAGCCCGGTGACCGTCACGGGCTGACGGCGCCCGGTGCGCCGACGGCCCGCGGCCGAGGAATGCCTCGACCGCGGGCCGTCGTACGAGCACGTGGGCGTACCCGCCGGGACAGGGGAGCACCGACGGGTACGCAGCTCCATCCTCGCCGATCGACCCCTCCCGCGTCCGTGGTTTCGGCGCGTTTCGGCCGAGAATTCGCGGGTTGGGGAGTTTTTTTTCAGCTGCTCTCGGCGGCAGATGCACCGACGAGGACCCGGTGGCCCCAGGCCGGCAGCGTGAACGGCTGCCCGACGGCCAGCTCCACGGGCTCCCCGGTGAACGCGTCGCGCCACGACCCGGCCTGGGGCCCCTCGCCCAGCGACACCGTCTGCTCGTCGCCCGAGAAGTTGAAGGCCCCGAAGACCCGGTCGTCGTCCACGGCCCGGACGAAGCTGAGCACGGCCGTCTCGGCGGAGTTCGGCACCCGCACCATGCGACCGCCGGCCGCCCCGTTCCACAGGGCCGGGTGCGCCTTCTTCAGGGCGAAGAGCCGACGGTAGAGCTCGCCCTGCTCGTCGTCGCGCCACTCGATCTCGTCCTTGTCGAAGAACACCAGCCGCTTGTCGCTGCCGGCCTCCTGTCCGTTGTAGACGAGTGGCATCCCCTCGCTGACGACCGACAGCACGATGGCGGGCTCGAGGGCGTCGCCGAACTGCTCGTACTCGGTGCCCTCCCACGCGTTCTTGTCGTGGTTGCTGACGAACAGCATGCGGTAGGCGTCGCGCTGGTAGAAGCGGTCGTTCCAGGCGTAGTAGACCTTGAGCGCCTCGACGTCGGCCTTGCCGTGGGCGATCTTGTGGAGCGTGTCGTTCCAGCTCCACGCGTACGTCATGTCGAAGGCGCGGGTGTGCAGGTCGCGGGCCTCCCACTCGGCGAGCATGAAGACCGGCTTGATCGCGTCGAGCTCGCGGCGCACGGTGTCCCAGAAGTCGACAGGCACGAATCCAGCCACGTCGCAACGGAACCCGTCGACGTCGACCTCGCGCACCCAGTACGCCATCGCCTCGGTCATGTAGCGGCGAAGGTCCTCGTTGCCGTAGTCGAGGTCGATGATGTCGTCCCAGTCCCACCACGGCGTGGGGCGGAAGTCGCCCTTCCAGTCCCGGGCGTACCACTCGGGGTGCTCCTCGACGAGCGGGTTGTCCCAGGCCGTGTGGTTGGCCACCCAGTCGAGGATGACGTGCAGACCGAGGTCGTGGGCGGTCGCCACGAAGTGCCGGAGGTCCTCGAGGGTGCCGAACTCGGGGTTGACCGAGAGGTAGTCCTTGACGGCATACGGGCTGCCGAGCACGCCCTTGCGGTTCTGTTCGCCGATGGGGTGCACCGGCATCAGCCAGACGATGTCGATGCCGAGGTCGCGCAGACGTGGCAGGTGCGCCTCCGCTGCGCGGAAGGTGCCCTCGAGGGTGAAGTGCCGCTGGTTGACCTGGTAGATCGTCGCGCTGCGGGTCCACTCGGGGTGGGACAGCTCGATCTCGGCCCTCGGGGCGTACGGGTTGGCGCTCACGGGTTCGGTGGTCACGGCTGTGGGTCTCCTTGGGCGAGGTCGAGCAGGTGCTCGACGAGCGGGACGGTGCGGTGGTCGAGTCGGGTGGCGAGCGAGATCACGGTCGAGGCGCGGGTGACGTGGGCGTCGTCGACGACCCGGTCGATGACGCGCTGGAGGTCGGCGTTGTCGCGCCCGACGATGCGGATGAGCACGTCGCCGGACCCGGTGATGGTGTGGGCCTCGAGCACCTCGGGGATCGCGGCGAGGTGCTCGACGACGGGCGAGTGGCCGCCGCGGCCCTGGCGGATCTCCAGGGTGCAGAACGCCGTCACGGGATAGCCGAGCGCCGCCGGGTCGACGTCGGGGGCCATCGACCGCAGCACTCCGGTGCGCTGGAGGCGATCGATGCGGGCCTGGACGGTGCCGCGGGCCACGCCGAGCCGTCGTGAGGCGCCGAGCACCCCGACGCCGGGCTCGGTGAGCAGGAGCAGCACGATGCGGCAGTCGAGCGCGTCGACCGCGGCACGCGATCCCAGCCCGGCGGTCGAGGTCATGAACAAAGTGTCCAGTACCGGACGGCATACGAGCAACACTTTGCGCACTGTGTCCAGCAGAAATTCGTCCTGTTGCACAGTGGACCAGCGTCGGACACTCTCGCTCCATGACTGACACGATGCCGTCTCAGGCCGCCGACCGCGCCGTCGACCTCACCGCCCAGGAGCGCGAGGCCGACCTCGACCTCGACCAGCTCAAGCAGCTCGTCGGCCTCGTCGAGTACGACGAGAACACCGACGTCTTCCCCGTCACGGGCTGGGACGCGATCGTCTTCGTCGCCGGCAACGCCACCCAGAGCGCCCACTACTACCAGAGCGCGTGGGGCATGGACCTCGTGGCCTACTCCGGCCCCGAGAACGGCAACCGTGACCACAAGGCGTTCGTGCTGCGCAGCGGCTCGATCCGCTTCGTCGTCAAGGGTGCCGTCGACCCCGACAGCCCCCTCGCCGACCACCACCGTCGCCACGGCGACGGCGTCGTCGACATCGCCCTCGAGGTGCCCGACGTCGACAAGTGCGTCGCCCAGGCCGTCAAGGCCGGTGCCACCGTGCTCGAGCAGCCGACCGACCACACCGACGAGCACGGCACCGTGCGCACCGCCGCCATCGCGACCTACGGCGAGACGCGCCACACGCTCGTGCAGCGCACCGTGAACGGCCAGACGTATGCCGGCCCCTACCTCCCCGGCTACGTGCCGACCACGTCCACGCACGTCAAGCGCGATGGACAGCCGAAGCGGCTCTTCCAGGCCCTCGACCACATCGTCGGCAACGTCGAGCTCGGCCACATGGACGAGTGGGTCACCTTCTACAACCGGGTCATGGGCTTCGTGAACATGGCCGAGTTCATCGGCGACGACATCGCCACGGACTACTCCGCCCTGATGAGCAAGGTCGTGGCCAACGGCAACCACCGCGTGAAGTTCCCGCTCAACGAGCCGGCGATCGCGAAGAAGAAGAGCCAGATCGACGAGTACCTCGAGTTCTACCGCGGTGCCGGCGCGCAGCACCTCGCCGTCGCGACGAACGACATCCTCGCCTCGGTCGACGCCCTCCGTGCGAACGGTGTGGAGTTCCTCGACACTCCCGACAGCTACTACGAGGACGCCGAGCTGCGCGAGCGCATCGGCAACGTGCGCGTTCCGATCGAGGAGCTGCAGAGCCGCAAGATCCTCGTCGACCGCGACGAGGACGGCTACCTGCTCCAGATCTTCACCAAGCCGCTCGGCGACCGGCCGACGGTGTTCTTCGAGCTCATCGAGCGGCACGGCTCGCTCGGCTTCGGCAAGGGCAACTTCAAGGCGCTCTTCGAGGCGATCGAGCGCGAGCAGGACAAGCGCGGCAACCTCTGAGCGCTCCCGCAACAGGAGTCCGCCCCCACGTCCGTTGACGGACGTGGGGGCGGATCCTTCTTCCCGGTCCCACGCGAGGGGGGCGACCGCGGTCCCGGTCAGGTCGTGGATCAGCCTCCCGTGGTGAAGGCTGCGGTGCTCGGCGTCAGGATGTTGCCTGCCGTGTCATGGATGCCCGAGGTGAGGCCGAGCGTGTAGCGCGTCCGAGCCGCGAGAGTGGCGTTCGGGTTGAGCGTCGCGCGCCGCGTCGTCGCGTTGTAGGTGACGACGGCCGGGACGGTCGCTCCGCTCGGCGAGCGCAGGACCACCGACGCCGTGCTGACACCGGCGACCGGCTCGGTGAAGCCGACCGTCACGTTGCTGACCCGGCTCACGCCCACCGCTCCCGAGGCAGGGCTGCGGAAGTTGACCACCGGCGCGGGGCCGGTCAGGAACGTCCACGTCGTCGAGACCATCGCCACGCCGAAGTCGGCGCTCTTGACGGCCGTCGTGAGGCTCGCCGCATAGCGCGTGTCGGCGGCGAGGGTGGCGCTCGGGTCGAGGGTGGCCACGTGGGTGGTCGCGTTGTAGGTGACGACGGCCGGGATGACCGCCCCGCTCGGCGAGCGCAGCACGAACGACGTGCCGCTGACTCCGGTCACCGCACTGCTGAGAGTGGCCGTGACGTTGGCCGTCTGGGCGATGCGGCTCTGGCCCGGAAGGGGCGACCGCGTGCTCACGGTGGGGGCGACACCGACGGCGAACGCCAGCGACTTGTCCGGGCCGACGTTGCCGGCCAGGTCGCGGGCGCCGACGGTGAAGGTGTAGCGCCCGTCGGCGAGCGGACCGTAGCTCGTGCCGGTGAGGCAGGGCTGCGCTGCCGAACCCGGCGCGAGCGAGCACGTGAAGGTGGACCCGGCCTCACTCGTGAAGCGCCAGACGACCGTGCGTGCCGTTCCTGCCACGGCGGGCCCGGACGTGATGCTCGTCGCCGGAGCGACCGTGTCGACCGTGATCGGCAGCGAGCCGAGGCCCATCGTCTCGGGGCTCGCCCCCGAGACCTCACCGGCGGTGACCGTGTGGGGACCGTCGGCGAGCGGGATCGCCGGGGTGATCGACCACGTCCCGTTGGCGGCCGGTGCGGTGGTGCCCGCGAGCGCGCCGTCGACGTACAGGTTGATCGTGTCGGCCGTCGGCAGCCCCCGCACACCGCCGAACGTCGGCGTCGTGCTGCTCGTGACGTTGTCGGCGTTGGAGGCTCCGGTGTCGCTCGCCGCAGCCAGGTCAGGCGTGCTCGGGCCCTTGTCGGCCGGTGCGGTGCACGGCGCGCCCGGGCCGCCCACCTGGCCGAACTCGAAGATCGTGGACTCGAGCGGAACGGCCGCGGCAGGGATCCTCCCGAGCCACATGCCGCGGGTCTCGTTGGCCACCGCACGCTGGGCGTCGGTGAGGCCCGCGACCGGGTCGAACTGTCCGAGGTTGGTGAAGGTCGCCGTCCACGTGTTGACCGTCGGTCCGTCGTAGGCCAGCGTGCCCTCGCCGCCCGTGCTGGTGGCCCGGATGGTCCGCTTGCCGTTGATGAGGAAGGACTGCTTGGTGGCGACGATGCGCGCCTCGAGCTGATCGACGGGAATCTGGCCGCCGGTCGCCGAGGTGGCGGTGCCCTTCACGATGACACTCGTGGCGTCGAGCGGGTTCAGGGTCGCCTTCTGGGTGATCGTCACGTCCGCCGTCGTGGTCTGGTCACCCGTGTCAGGTGCCGTGAGCACCTGCACGACGTCGCCCGGGCGGATGTCGGGGGTGACCCCGGCCCAGCAGCCGCCACCGGGGTGGTTGACCTCGACGATGCCGTCGAAACCGACGGTGGTCGGGTCGTCCCGTGGGTCCACGACCGCGGTGCCGACCACGAAGCCGGCCCGCACCACGTTGACCGTCGTGGGTTGACCCTGCGGATAGCCCGCCGCGGAGATGAAGTCACGCTCGGGGAAGACGATGATCGAGTGGGGTGCCACCGGGGGCTCGTTGATGCCGGCGGCGAACGCCGGCCAGGCTGAACCGAGGCCCGCGGCCATCACCACCGATCCGGTCACTGCAGTCAAGAACCTGATCTGGCGCCTTCGCGACATGGCCATCCTCCTGTGTCATCGCCGTGGCGGGTCGAGCCACGGCCACGGCTCGTCCCCCCGACGGCGACGAGCCCACCCGCACGCTCATGGTCGTCAGAGGGCCTTGAGGAAACCTTGTGTTGAGATTGCGTGATATCCACCGATAGGCGTGATTCGCCGGGCAAGGCGGGCAGCACACGAGCCCGGGGGGTCGCTTCCGGGAGACCACACACGCTCGTGGCAGAGTTGGGTCATGAGCCAGCAGCCCTCCGGGTGGTACGACGACCCGAGCCAACCCGACATGCTCCGCTATTGGGACGGCGTGTCGTGGACGAACCACACCGCACCCAAGAAGTCGCCCACCGCGTCGCAGAGCACGATCGGTCTGCCCCAGCAGGCTCGCGGCGACCAGACGTCGGCCGACCGCACGGGGGCTGCCGCGCCCACGCCCACCACGCCGGTGCCCCAGGGCAGCGGATGGCAGAGCCAGTCGCAGACGCCCCAGCAGTACTACCAGCAGGCACCGGCCAACGCGCAGTGGATGTACAACATCCGCACCACGGCCGACGGCATACCGCTCGCGTCCTGGGGCAAGCGAGTCGGGGGCTGGTTCATCGACGGCATCATCATCTCGCTCGTCGGCGGCGCCATCTCGTGGGCGGCGACCCCCCGCATGGGCCAGCTGTTCTCCGAGATGGTGACGGCGGCCGAAGCCAACGACCGGGTGCGCCTCAACGCGATCCAGGGCGAGCTCACCGGCCCCGCCCTGCAGTTCTCCTTCATCCTCTGGCTGCTCACCACGGCCTACTGCCTCATCTTCTGGACCACCACGGCGCAGACCCCCGGCAAGATGGCCGTCGGCATCAGCGTGCGCCGCGCCGCAGAGCCCGGGCCGCTGCCCCTCGGCACCGCGGTGCTGCGCCGGCTCGTTCCGCTGGCCGGGCAGTTCGTCCCGTTCCTGTCGCTGCTCGACGGGCTCTGGCCGCTGTGGGACGACAAGCGACAGGCCCTGCACGACAAGGTGGCCGGCACCCAGGTGGTCGAGGGCAAGCAGCCGCGCAAGCAGGGCTGACACCCGCACGGCCTGCATGGCCCACACGCCCCGCCCGTGTGCCGGGTGGGGCATAAGTGGGTTGCGCCGTTGTCGGTGGTGCGCGGCACAATCGTGGGTGCGCGGTCTCTACCGCTGCCACGGCGTCGTCGCCGTTCCAGAACTCTGAAGACCATCGGAGCCCACCAGTGCCTGCACCAAGCTCACCACCGGCCGCACCGGCCTATCCCGACACGATCGACGCGGCCGTCCTCAAGGTCGCCGGGGTCGTCGTCCTCGGCGCGATCATGTCGATCCTCGACATCACCGTCGTCAACATCGCCCTGCCGACCTTCCAGACGGCCTTCGACCCGGCCAACCCGCTGCCGTACTCCACGGTCGCGTGGACGGTGACGGCCTACACCCTTGCGCTCGCAACGGTCATCCCGCTCACCGGCTGGGCCGCCGATCGGTTCGGCACCAAGCGCCTCTACATCCTCGCCGTCATCCTCTTCACCGCCGGGTCCGCGCTCTGCGCCACGGCCGGCTCCATCGAGATGCTGATCGGCTTCCGGGTCATCCAGGGCCTCGGCGGCGGCATGCTGATGCCGCTCGGCATGACCATCATGACGAGGGCGGCGGGTCCCGCGCGCATGGGCAGGCTCATGGCCATCCTCGGCGTGCCGATGCTGCTCGGCCCGATCTTCGGCCCGATCCTCGGTGGCTGGCTCATCGAGGTCGCGAGCTGGCACTGGATCTTCCTCATCAACGTCCCGATCGGCCTCATCGCGGTCGCCTACGCGCTCTGGGCGCTGCCGTCCGACGCGCCCGAGCCGTCCGAGTCGTTCGACGTCATCGGCATGCTCCTCATGTCGCCGGGTCTCGCTCTCTTCCTCTACGGCGTCAGCTCGATCCCGGGAGAGGGCACGGTCGCCTCCTCCAAGGTGCTCATCCCGTTCTGCATCGGGCTCGCGATGCTCGTGACCTTCGTCTTCTACAGCTTCCGGCCGAAGCACCCGCTCCTCGACCTGCGCCTCTTCCACAACCGCAGGCTCACGGTGGCGACGATCACGATGTTCCTCTTCGCGGCGGCGTTCTTCGGTGGCCTGCTCCTCGTCCCGACCTACTTCCAGGAGGTGCGCGGCGAGAACACGCTCC
The DNA here is from genome assembly GCF_056396225.1 of Terrabacter sp. 05T424. Classification (NCBI taxonomy): domain Bacteria; kingdom Bacillati; phylum Actinomycetota; class Actinomycetes; order Micrococcales; family Intrasporangiaceae; genus Terrabacter; species Terrabacter sp. 05T424. The sequence continues at coordinate 224,637 of NZ_JBFTLB010000007.1, read as the reverse complement.
ACGCGGCCTACCTGATGGTCCCGCAGGGCATCGGCGCCATGATCACCATGCCGATCGCGGGCGCCCTGGCCGACCGCATCCCGGTCGGGCGCATCGTGCCGTTCGGTCTGCTGCTCATCACCGGCGGCATGTTCGCCCTGACCCAGGTCGGTCCCGACACGTCGTACTGGGGCTACATGATCCCGGGGCTCTTCGTCATGGGCCTGGGCATGGGCGGCACGATGATGCCGATCATGACGTCCGCGCTCAAGACGCTGACCGCGCACCAGGTGGCTCGCGGCTCGACCCTGCTCAACATCACGCAGCAGATCGCGAGCTCCGTCGGCGTCGCGGTCATCTCGGTCGTCTTCACCAGCAACCTCAAGGCCCAGCCGCTCGCCGGCCCGGCCATCGCCGCGCAGAAGGACCCGGCCATCGCCGAGAAGCTCGGCCCTGCCGGGGTTCAGGAGGGCCTCGCCCAGGCGGCCGACGCGTTCGGGCAGACGTTCCTCGTCGCGGCCATCCTCGTGGCAACCACCCTGATCGCCGCGTGGTTCCTGCCGCGCCGGCACGAGGAGTCGCACCTGCTCGACCACGAGACCCAGGCCGCGCCGGTCGTCCTGCACTGACAGCAGCCGACCACCACCTCGAGTGCCCACTTCCCGACATCGGGACGTGGGCACTCGACCGTCGAGTGCTCAGTTCCCGGCGTGGGTCGAGTGCGCAGTTCCCGACATGGTTGAGTGCTCAGTTCCCGGCGTGTGTCGAGTGCTCAGCTCCCGACGGGACGCGTGAGTCAGCAGGCGGGGAGGATCGTCCCCGTCACCTCGCCGATCCCGATGCGAGCCCCGTCGGGGCCCGGTGCCCAGGCCGTCATCGTGACCGTGTCGCCGTCCTCGAGGAAGCCTCGGGTCGAGCCGTCGTCGAGGACGAGCGGGTCGGTGGCGTTCCACGTCAGCTCGAGCAGGCTGCCACGCGTCTCGCGGGTCGGCCCGCTGATCGTGCCGGAGCCGAAGAGGTCACCGTCGCGGAGCGAGGCACCGTTGACGGTCATGTGCGCGAGCATCTGTGCCGGCGACCAGTACATCGCCGAGTGCTCGGGGCGCGAGACGACCGTGCCGTTGAGGCTGACCTCGACGTGGACGTCGAGGCCGAAGGCGTCGCCCCGGAGGTAGGGCAGCACCTGCGGATCTGCCTGTCCCGGAAGGGGAATCCGCGCGGAGGCGAGCGCCTCGAGCGGCGTGACCCAGGCCGAGATCGACGTCGCGAACGACTTGCCGAGGAACGGTCCGAGGGGGACGTACTCCCACGCCTGGATGTCGCGGGCGCTCCAGTCGTTGAGGACCACCACGCCGAAGAGGTGGTCTGGGGCCTCGTCGACCGACACCCGCGAACCGAGCTCGGTGGACCCGCCCACCAGGTAGCCCAGCTCGGCCTCGATGTCGAGCCGGATGCTCGGGCCGAAGACGGGTGCCGGGTCGGCCGGGCCCTTGCGCTGGCCGGTCGGTCGCACGACCTCGGTGCCCGAGACGACGACCGTGCCCGCGCGACCGTGGTAGCCGATGGGGAGGTGCTTCCAGTTGGGCGGGAGGGCGGCGTTGTCGGGCCGGAAGATCTGCCCGACGTTGCTCGCGTGGTCCTCGCTCGCGTAGAAGTCGACGTAGTCGGCGACCTCGACGGGCAGATGCAGGGTCACGTCGTCGATGGCGTGGAGGTGCGGTGAGACGCCGGCGCGGTGCTCGTCGTCGGTGAGGATCTCGGTGAGCCAGCTTCGGGCCACCGACCAGGCGGGGCGCCCGAGGGCGAGGAGCGCGTTGAGGCTCGGCGTCAGCCACGCCGTCGCCAGGTCGGGGCCGTCGCCGACGAGCCCGGCGTCTCGGCCGATCGCGGCCACCGCGCCGGCGTCGAGGACCAGGTCGCCGATACGGACCCCGACCCGCCGCGTCGGGTCGGCAGAGGTGCTGAAGACACCGTAGGGAAGCGTGTGGATGCCGAACGGGTGGTCGGCAGGGACGTCTAGCCAGGTGGTCGGCTGGGCGGGCAGTGTCACGCCTGGGTCTCCTTGGTGGGGATGAGTCCGAGAGCTTCGAGCTCGGTCAGGGGGTCGAGCACGCCGCAGCAGCCGTATGCCGTGAAGCTCTCGCGGATCCGTTCCGCGTCGTCGGTGCCCAGACTGGCGACCGCCGTCACGAGCACCTCGGTGTCGTGGCGGGCGAGCTCGCCGGACAGCTCGCGGGCCTCGCCCCCGGCCAGCGCCTCGTGGGTGGCTAGCACGACGTTGAGCAGGCCGTGCATGGGTTTGCCCTCGTACGTGCCGCGGACGGCGTGGTGGAGTCCGCCCGTGAGCTTGAAGGGCAGGCCCCGTAGCACCACGGCGTCGAGGAAGCCGGCGAGCGTCGTCTCGTCTGGCCACGGCCATGCGGGGGTGGCGCCGGTGCGGAACTTGGCGGTGACGTCGTGCTCGTGGTCGACGGCGTGAGCGATGTCGTCGAGGCCCGACTCCTGGTCTGAACCCAGGCCGACCTCGACCACCAGGGGGATGGCGAGGTCGAGGGCGCGGCGCCAACCGGTGGGCCCGTCGGTCCAGCCGAGCTCGGCGGCGGTCACGAGGACCCGGGGGTCGTCGCGCAGCAGGTCGACCGCGTCGAGGAGTGGTTCGAGGGGTGAGCCCGGACGAACGACGAGCGCCACCTCGAGCGGCTGCGCGCCGGCGCGGTCGTCCCTCGCGGCGAGGCCGGCGAGCTCGGCAGCCGCGGTGGCCGGCACGAGCAGCGGGCCGATGTGGACGGCATACGGCCCCTCGCGAAGGTCGAGGTGCTCGCGCACGGCTGCGTCGAGGGGGGCCAGGCCCGGTGGGAACACGGCGGCGTCGTCGACGAGGCGGTCGAAGAGGGGCGCGAACGGCGTCCTTGACATGACCGGGAGCGTACTCCACTGTTGCAATAGCGATACACTTGCGTCCGCTTATCGGACGCTGTCGATCGAGAGGCTCGCACCCGTGGCGCACTATCAGGCTGTCGGCAACATCCCACCCAAGCGACACACCCAGCACCGCCGTCCCGGCAAGGGGCGCACGCCCGGCGAGCTCTACTACGAGGAGCTGATGGGCGAGGAGGGGTTCAGCTCCGACAGCTCGTTGCTCTACCACCGCAACATCCCGTCGACCACGGTCGGCGCGGCGGTCTGGGAGCTGCCAGACCAGTCGACAACGCCCAACCACCCCCTCGTGCCCCGCCACCTCAAGCTGCACGACCTGTTCGACGCGAAGGCGGCCCTCGCCACCGATGTCGTCACCGGTCGGCGTCTGGTGCTCGGCAACGGCGACGTACGCATCTCGTATGCCGTTGCCGCACAAGCGAGCCCGTGGTATCGCAACGGCATCGGTGACGAGTGCGTCTACGTCGAGCGGGGCAAGGCCCGGGTCGAGACCGTCTTCGGCGCGTTCGAGGTGGGGGAGGGCGACTACGTCATCATCCCGCGGGCCACGACGCACCGGTGGATCCCGAAGCGCTCGACCAAGGACCCGCTCCGCGTGTACTGCATCGAGGCCAACAGCCACATCGCGCCGCCCAAGCGCTACCTCAGCAAGTACGGCCAGCTGCTCGAGCACGCCCCCTACTGCGAGCGCGACCTGCGCCAGCCCGAGGGGCCGCTGCTCGCCGAGGACATCGGCGGGCAGCCGGACGAGCAGACCGAGGTGTACATCAAGCACCGCGGCAACGGGCCGGGCGGAGTCGTCGGCACGGTCCACACGCTCCCGTTCCACCCGCTCGACGTCGTCGGCTGGGACGGCTGCCTCTACCCGTACGTCTTCAACGTGCGTGACTTCGAGCCGATCACCGGCCGCATCCACCAGCCGCCGCCCGTCCACCAGGTCTTCGAGGGCTGGAACTTCGTCATCTGCAACTTCGTGCCGCGCAAGGTCGACTACCACCCGCTCGCGATCCCGGTGCCCTACTACCACTCGAACGTCGACAGCGACGAGATCATGTTCTACGTCGACGGCGACTACGAGGCGCGCAAGGGATCCGGCATCGGCAAGGGGTCGATCTCGGTGCACCCGGGCGGCCACCCCCACGGTCCCCAGCCGGGTGCCACCGAGGGGTCGCTCGGCGTCGAGCGCTTCGACGAGCTCGCCGTCATGGTCGACACCTTCAGGCCCCTCGAGCTGGGCGAGGCCGGGCGCGCCGTCGACGACGGCCTGTATGCCGCGTCGTGGTCCAAGGGGCTGGGCGGCAACCGCGGCCCCGGCGGCGCCCACTCCGAGGGCTGAGCCAGGTGCCCGAGCCCAGTCCCGAGCCGGTGAGAGAGCCGGTGAGAGGGTCGGTGAGAGGGTCGGCGAGAGCCGAGTCGTCGCAGACGCTCGACCGCGGCATCCGGGTGCTCGAGGCGCTGGCCGGCGAGAGCGGCCCCACCGGGCTCACCGTCACCGAGCTCGCGGCCGCGCTGGGTGTCGGCCGCCCGGTCGTCTACCGCCTCGTCACCACGCTGGAGGAGCACCGCCTCGTCTCGCGGGCAGCCGACGGCCGCGTGCGGCTGGGCCTCGGCGTGAGCCGGCTCGCCTCGGCCGTCACGCCGATCGTGCGTGCCGAGGCTCGTCCGGTGCTGCGTGAGCTCGCCGACGCGGTCGGCGCCACCGCACACCTCACCATTGCCGAGGGCGACGAGGCCCTCGCGCTCGTCGTCGTCGAACCGTCGTGGACCGACTTCCACGTGGCCTACCGGTCAGGCGCGCGGCACCGTCTCGACCAGGGAGCGGCCGGACGAGCCATCCTGGCCGGTCGCGCCGGGCAGTCGGGGCCGGTCTCGACGGACGGAGAGCTGCAGGCCGGCGCGCACGGGCTCGCGGTCCCTCTCGGCGTCGGTGCAGGGCTGCCCGGGGGCGTCGAGGCCTCGGTCGGGGTCGTCTCGCTCGAGCCCGTCGACGCCCGGACCGTCGGCCCACGCCTGCTGCGGGCGGCCAAGGAGCTGCGCGGCATCCTGCGCTGAGTCCTCACGCCCGGTCGAGGTGCCGTCTCGTGACCGAGTGCGACGGCATACCTCGAACGGCGGGAGACGGCGGGGAGTCGAGGTGCCGCCTCGCGCGCCAGCGCGACGGCATACCTCGGGCCGAGACAGCAGGCGGTCAGGCGACGGTCGGCGACCCGAGCAGCCGCACCCCCACCTCGCGCAGCTGGGCCAGGGCTGCATCGGTGGTCGGGCGGGCAACGCCTGCGGTGAGGTCCAGCAGCACCGTGGTGTGCAGACCCTCGCGCTGCGCGTCGAGCGCCGTGGCCCGCACACAGTGGTCGGTCGCGATGCCGACGACGTCGACCTGCCCGACTCCTCGCTGCTTGAGCCAGTCGGCCAGCGGGACGTGCTCGTCGTCGTCGGACCGACCCTCGAATCCGCTGTAGGCGGCGGCGTGCTCGCCCTTGCGGAACACCGCCTCGACGTGGCCCAGGGCCCCGGCCAGGCGCGGGTGGAACTCGGCGCCCTCGCTGCCGGCGACGCAGTGGACGGGCCAGGTGTCGACGTAGTCGGGATTCTGCGAGAAGTGCCCGCCCGGGTCGATGTGCCAGTCGGCGGTCGCCACGACGTGGTCGTAGTCGGCCGCATGGCGGCTCACGTGCTCACTGACCTGCCGCGCCACGTCGGCGCCGCCCTCGACGGCGAGTGAACCGCCCTCGCAGAAGTCGTTCTGCACGTCGACGATGACGAGCGCCCGCCTGGCACCAGCGGACCCTTCAGAGGGGTGGATGCTGCTCGATCCGACCACGGCTCAGTCCTCCTCGTAGATCGTGGGAATCACGGGCTCGCCGCGGGAGAGCTGGGCAGCCGCGCGGGGGAGCTCGGCGCGGGAGGCCTCGTGCCGTGCCCGGGCCTCGTGGATGTCCTGGTGGTCGACGACCTCACCGGCGCGGACCAGCTCGATCATCAGGGGGCGGTCGTTGCCGTCGTCGCGCGGTCTCTCGCCGATGCCGATGACCTCGGCCTGTGCGACCCCGTTGTCACCGAGGCGGCGCATCGCCCACTTGCGGCCGCCGACCGACGTCTTGTCCTTGCTCTTCTTGGCCACGCCCTGCATCTGGCCGGAGGCGTCCTCGCGCTGGACGAGCTTGTAGACCATCGACGCGGTCGGGGCGCCGGAACCGGTGACGAGCGCGGTCCCGACCCCGTAGCCGCTCACCGGCCCGGCGGCCAGGCCGGCGATGGCGTACTCGTCGAGGTCGGACGTCACGATGATGCGGGTGTCGGTGTTGCCTGCCGCGTCGAGCTGGGCGCGGACCTCGGTCGCCTGGATCAGCAGATCGCCCGAGTCGAGGCGCACCGCCCCGAGCTCGGGTCCCGCGATGTCCATGGCGAGGGCGACGGCCGTCTTGACGTCGTAGGTGTCGACGAGCAGGGTCGTCCCCTTGCCGAGCGAGTCGACCTGCGCGGTGAACGCCTCCTTCTCGGAGTCGTAGAGCAGCGTGAAGGCATGGGCCGCGGTGCCGGTCGTGGGCACGCCGTAGCGGCGCCCCGCCTCGAGGTTGCTGGTCGCGTCGAACCCCGCCACGTATGCCGCCCGGGCAGCGGCCACCGCCGCCTCCTCGTGCGTGCGCCTCGACCCCATCTCGATGCAGGGGCGACCCCCGGCTGCTGTCGTCATCCGTGAGGCCGCCGAGGCGATCGCGGTGTCGTGGTTGAGGATCGACAGCACGAGCGTCTCGAGGATGACGCCCTCGGCGAAGCTGGACTCGACGACGAGCACGGGCGACTGCGGGAAGTAGCACTCGCCCTCGGCGTAGCCGCTGACCTCACCCGAGAACCGGTAGGACGCGAGCCAGTCGATCGTGGGTCGGTCGACGACCTGGTGGTCTGAAAGGAAGCGCAGCTCGTCGTCGCCGAAGCGGAACTGCTCGAGTGCCTCGAGCACGCGGCCGGTGCCGGCGATGACGCCGTAGCGGCGCCCGTCGGGCAGCCGCCTCGCGAAGGCCTCGAAGACGCAGCGCCGGTGCGCCTCGCCGGAGGCGAGTGCCGCCTGGAGCATGGTCAGTTCGTAGTGGTCGGTCAACAGCGCCGTGCTCGCGGCGCGAGGGCTCGTCGGGCTCACCTTCCTCACCCTAGGGGCGCGCATGCCCTCGCGGCCCGAGGAGTCCCGGCCGCCGCTCCGGGGGTCGGGCTGCCCGTCCGGGGACCTAGGGTGGCCCTGTGACCGCAGCGACCCTCTCCCTCGCCCCTGTCGAGCAGGAGGTGACCTCGACCGAGCACGTCGTGTCTCCGGACCTGCCCTGGGTGACGATCGTCTGGAACGACCCGGTCAACCTCATGACCTACGTGACCTGGGTCTTCGAGACCTACTTCGGCTACGCACGGCCGAAGGCCGAGAAGCTGATGATGGACGTGCACGTGAAGGGTAAGGCGGTCGTCTCCAACGGGCCGCGGGAGTCCATGGAGCGCGACGCGGAGGCCCTGCAGGGCTACGGCCTCTGGGCGACGTTCGAGAAGGACGAGTGATGGCACGCGCCTTCCTGCGTGAGGCCGACGAGTACGTCGCGCTCCTCGACACGACCGAGCGCACGGTCCTCTACGGGCTGATGCAGCAGACCCGCATCCTGCTGTCCCCGGAGATCGAGCCGACCGGTGACACCTTCGACGACCTCGTGGCCACGATGGGCCTCTCGCTGAGCGCGGCCGACCAGGCCCACCCGCTTGACGGCGGCGAGGGCGTCGGCGCGGGCGAGTCTGTGGCGCAACCGGACTCGTCGACCCTTGCCGACCGTGACCCGGCCCTCGACCGACTTCTTCCCACCGCCCACCGGGGCGACGACCAGGTCGCCGCCGAGTTCCGCCGACTCACCGAGGAGGGCCTGCGACAGCGCAAGAGCGGCAACCTCGACGTCGCCCTCGACCGGCTCACCGAGGCGTCGGGTGACCGGGTGGTGCTGGGCGAGCAGCAGGCACCGTCCTTCCTCATGGCCCTGACCGACGTCCGCCTGCTCCTCGGCGAGCGCATGGGCATGCGCACCGAGGAGGACGCGGAGGCGCTGCACGCCGCGATGGAGGTGATCGACGACGACGACCCGCTCGGCTACGCCATGGCCTGGTACGACTTCCTCACCTGGCTCCAGGAGACGCTGACCCACGCGCTGATGGGCACCGACCTCAGCCTCGGCGAGACGGCATACGACGAGGACGACCTCGACGACGTCGACGACCTCACCGAGGACTCCGACGATGACCTCGACGATGACCTCGACGGCGGGCCCCGCGGCGCGGTGTGACACACGCGACGCGCCGGTCGCGAGCCCGCGTCGGCGTCGGCACCTAGGCTCGACCCGTGGACGTCACGATCGTCGGATGCTCGGGATCCTTCGCCGGGCCACGCTCGGCCGCGTCGTCCTACCTCGTGCAGGCCGAGCACGAGGGCCGCACCTGGAGCATCGTGCTCGATCTCGGCAACGGCGCATTGGGCGCCCTCCAGACCCACATCGAGCCGTATGCCGTCGACGCCGTCCTGATCAGCCACCTGCACGTCGACCACTGCATCGACATGTGTGGGCTCTACGTCATGATGCGCTACGTCCCGGGAGGCCCCGGACGTTCGGCGATGCCGGTGTGGGGCCCGCCCGGCACGGGGGTCCACCTCGCCCGCGCCTACGGCGGTGGCGACAGCGAGGACGTCTTCGGAACGTTCGACTTCCACGACCTGCGTGACCGCGAGACCGTGACGGTCGGACCGTTCACCATCACCCCGGTGCGGGTCAACCACCCCGTCGAGGCCTTCGGCTTCCGGGTCGAGGCCGACGGTCGCACGCTCGCCTACACCGGCGACACCGACACGTGCGACGAGCTCTCCGACCTCATGGCGGGTGCCGACCTCGTCCTGGCCGACTCGGCCTTCGTCGACGGTCGCGACACGGTGCCCGACATCCACCTGTCCGGCAGACGCGCCGCCGAGGCCGCGGTCCGGGCCGGGGGAGTGGGGCGCCTCATGCTGACCCACATCCCCGCGTGGAACGACCCCGAGGTGTGCCGCGAGCAGGCCGCTGCGATCTGGCCGGGCAAGGTCGAGCTCGCCGAGCCCGGCGTCAGCTACTCGCTCTGACGGCTCCCGCCACGCACTGGACGCAGGGGTGACGGTGGCGGTCGCCCGGGTATGGGACGTCTCGTGCGTCGCCCGGGCCAGGCGCCCGTTCACGCAGCGACGACCCGGACGACCCGGACGACCGAACCAGGGAGGCACCGTGCAACAGCGAACCATCGGAGCGAGGAAGGTCAGCGCGATCGGGCTCGGCGGCATGCCGATGTCCATCGAGGGGCGGCCCGACGAGGACCGCTCGATCCGCACGATCCACGCCGCGCTCGACGCCGGTGTCACCCTCATCGACACGGCGGACGCGTACCACCGCGACGCCCACGAGGTCGGGCACAACGAGTCGCTCATCGCCAAGGCCATTGCGTCCTGGTCGGGCAGCGCCTCCGACGTCCTCGTCGCGACCAAGGGCGGTCACCTGCGGCCGGGTGACGGGTCGTGGACGCTGAACGGCCGCCCCGACCATCTCAAGGAGGCGGCGCGAGCCTCGCTCGCACGGCTCGGTGGCGACGCCATCGGGCTCTACCAGTTCCACCGGCCCGACCCCGACGTGCCGTACGCCGAGTCCGTCGGCGCGCTCGCGGAGCTGCTCGACGAGGGTGTCATCGAGATGGCCGGCATCTCGAACGCCGACCCGACGCAGATCCGCGAGGCGCAGGAGGTTCTCGGGGGACGTCTCGTGTCGGTGCAGAACCAGTTCTCCCCGGCCTTCCGCAGCAGCGCTCCAGAGCTCGACCTGTGCGCTGAGCTCGGCATCGCGTTCCTCCCGTGGAGCCCCCTCGGCGGCATCAGCCGGGCCGGCGACCTCGGCAGCCGGCACGACGCGTTCGCTGAGGTGGCGCGCGCCCACGACGTGAGCCCCCAGCAGGTGGCCCTCGCGTGGGAGCTCGCGCTCGCGCCGACCGTGGTGCCGATCCCGGGCGCCTCCCGCCCCGAGAGCATTGAGGACTCGGTGCAGGCCGTCGACCTCGAGCTGTCGGCCGACGAGGTCGAGCGCCTGTCGGCAGAAGCGGCCGGCTGACCGACGCCTGTCCACGCGGCACCCGCGATGAGGGGCTCGGCCCCGAGCATGGCTAGCCTCGTCGTCATGACCAACCGACATGACGGACGTGCCCCCGACCAGACGCGCGAGGTGCGGATCACGCGCAACTGGCTCGACCATGCAGAGGGCAGCGTCCTCGTCGAGTTCGGCCGCACCCGGGTGCTGTGCGCGGCATCCTTCACCGAGGGCGTGCCCCGGTGGCTCAAGGGCAAGGGCACCGGATGGGTCACGGCCGAGTACGCGATGCTGCCGCGGGCCACGAACACCCGCTCCGACCGCGAGAGCGTCAAGGGCCGCATCGGCGGGCGCACCCACGAGATCAGCCGGCTGATCGGGCGCAGCCTGCGCGCCGTCATCGACACGAAGGCCCTCGGCGAGAACACCATCGTCCTGGACTGCGACGTGCTGCAGGCCGACGGCGGCACACGCACGGCCGCCATCACCGGCGCGTTCGTCGCGCTCGCCGACGCCATCGAGGACGCCCGCGCCAAGGGCCTCATCGGCAAGAAGGCCGAGCCGCTCACCGGCTCCGTCGCCGCCATCTCGGTGGGGGTCGTCGGCGGCCGCGCCGTCCTCGACCTCGACTACCCCGAGGACTCCACGGCCGAGACCGACATGAACGTCGTCATGACCGGCGACGGGCGCTTCATCGAGGTGCAGGGCACGGCCGAGGGTGAGCCCTTCGACCGCGACCTGCTCGGCGAGCTGCTCGACCTGGCGACGAAGGGCTGCGCCGACCTCACCGCACAGCAGCAACAGGCTCTCGCCACGCCCGCAGCCGGCGAGGCCGACGGGGGGTCGGTCGCGTGACGAAGGTCGTCCTCGCCACCCGCAACGCCCACAAGGTCGAGGAGCTGCGCGAGATCCTCGGCGACGTGAGCGCCGAGCTCGGGCTCGAGATCGTCGGCCTGGACGAGTTCCCCGACGCGCCGGACGTCGTCGAGGACGGCGTCACCTTCGAGCAGAACGCGATCCTCAAGGCGGCCTCCGCGGCCCACGCCACCGGCATGCCGGCGCTGGCCGACGACTCCGGCCTGGCTGTCGACGTGCTCGGCGGGTCGCCGGGGATCTTCAGCGCACGGTGGTCCGGCGGGGGCGGCGACCGCGCCAACCTCGAGCTGCTCCTCGCCCAGCTGGGTGACGTGCGCGACGAGCACCGGGCGGCGGCGTTCGTGTGCGCCGCGGCGCTCGTTCTGCCCGACGGACGGTCGGCGGCCGAGCTCGGGCGCTTCCCCGGCACGGTCGCACGCGAGCCCCGTGGCACAAATGGTTTCGGTTACGACCCGATTTTCGTGCCATCTGACCAACCCAACGGCAACGAACGCACACTGGCGGAGTACGACGCCGACGAGAAGAACCACGTGTCGCACCGGTCGCTCGCCTTCCGAGCGCTCGTGCCACACCTGAAGGAGCACCTGAGGTCATGACCGCAACCAGCCCGGCCACCCGTCCCGAGACCGCTCAGGAGCCGGTGGCTCGCCCACTGTGGTGGGGAGCCGTCGACGGGGTGGTGGCCGGGCTGGTCACGGTCGGCCTCGCCACCCTGGCGGCCGCGGCCCTGGTCGCCGTCGGTCAGTCGTCCGGGCAACCCGCCCCGGTCGCCGCGGTCAGCGGTGCGTTCATCGACCGGACACCCCCGTGGCTCAAGGACTTCGCGGTCTCCACGTTCGGCACGAACGACAAGCGTGCCCTGCTCGTCAGCACCGTGGTGGTGCTCGCGCTCGTCTGTGCCGCGATCGGCGCGGTCGCGACGCGACGCATGGTGCCCGCGCTCGTCGCCTTCGCCCTCGTCGGGGTCGTCGGAGCGGCAGCCGTGATGACGCGCCCGGGCGCCGGACCTCTCGACGTCCTGCCGACCGTGCTCGGCACCGTCGCCGGGCTGTGGTTCCTCAGCCGCACGCCGGTCGCGCGAGATGCGGCCGGGCGCTCGGGCGCGGCCAACCCCGGCAGACGCTGGCTGCTCGGTGGTGCGGTCGGCGCCGTGACGGCATACCTCGGCAGCTATGTCGGGGGCGGCTCGTCGGCGGCCACGGTCTCGCGGGACGCGCTCAAGAGCGTGCCGCTGAAGGGCACGAAGCTCGCCATCCCCGCCGGGGCCGATCTGGGCGTCCCGGGCCTCACGCCCTACATCGTCCCCAACACCGACTTCTACCGCATCGACACCGCCATCGTCGTGCCCCACATCGATGCGAACGACTGGAAGCTCAAGGTCACGGGCATGGTCGACCGTGAGGTCGAGATCGACTGGAAGACGTTGCAGGGCAAGCAGATGCAGGAGGCGCTCGTGACTCTCACCTGCGTCTCGAACGAGGTCGGGGGCGACCTCATCGGCAACGCGGTCTGGACCGGGTGGCCGGTGCGCGAGCTGCTGGCGCTCGCGGGGCCCAAGGCCGGCGCGGACATGGTGCTCCAGACGAGCATCGACGGGTTCACGGCGTCGACGCCGCTCGCCGCGCTCACCGACGACCGCAATGCGCTGCTCGCGATCCGCATGAACGGCGAGCCGCTGCCCTTCGAGCACGGCTTCCCCGTACGCGTCGTCGTCCCCGGCCTCTACGGCTACGTGTCGGCGACGAAGTGGGTGACGGAGCTCAAGGTGACCACGTACCAGCAGGACGTGGCCTACTGGTCGACACGGGGCTGGTCGGCGACGGGCCCGATCAAGACCGCCTCCCGCATCGACGTCCCGCGGGCGGGTGCGACCGTCAAGGGAGGCACCGTCGCGGTGGCCGGCGTCGCGTGGCACCAGCACACGGGCATCTCGAAGGTCGAGGTGCAGGTCGACCAGCAGCCGTGGGCCGAGGCGCGACTCGCGGTCGACGCGAGCATCGACACCTGGCGGCAGTGGGTCTACGAGTGGCAGGCGACACCCGGAAGCCACGACCTGCGCGTGCGGGCGTACGACGACAAGGGCGAGGTGCAGTCGCCGCTCGAGGCCCCGCCGGCGCCCGACGGCGCCACCGGCATCCACGTGGTCAACGTCAGGGTGGAGTGATCGGCTCCGCCGTCTCCGCCGCGCCGCCGACGATCGCCTCCGCTTCGATCTCCACCAGCAGGTCGGGCTCGATGAGGGCCACGACCTGGACCAGGGTCGACGCCGGCCGCACGTCGGCGAACACCTCGCCATGCGCCCGGCCGACGGCCTCCCAGTCGCGCATGTCGGTGACGTAGAGGCGGGTGCGCACGACGTCGGCGGGTGAGGCCCCGCACTCGGCCAGGGCCGCGACGAGGATCTCGAGAGCCACCTGCGCCTGGCGGTAGGCGTCGCCCGGCGCCACCACGCGCCCGTCACGCACCGCTGTCGTGCCGGCGACGTGCACGCTGTCGCCGACCCGCACGGCGCGCGAGTAGCCGACGACGCCCTCCCACGGGCTGCCCGTGCCGATGTTGCGTCTCATGCCTGCAGGCTAGCCACCGGCCCGTCGGGGACAGGGCGTCCGGGACAGCTCCCGGGACAACTACAGTGGGCGGCGCAGCAGCGAGCGGACGTGGTGGAACTGGTAGACACGCAGGATTTAGGTTCCTGTGCCTCAGGTGTGCGGGTTCGAGTCCCGCCGTCCGCACCGAGACGAGGTCGATCCGTCGGCCTCGGGAGCCGGGGGAGCGCCCCGGGCGGGTACGTGACCTACCGATACGATTCGTGAAAGCCATTCGTCCAGCGCGAGATTCGTGCGCGTCGGGACCGCGGTCCGCGGTCTCACCGGCACGTTCCGACCAGGAGGAGCCCCAGTGACGTCCAGACTCGAGCCCGGCGAGCAGGCACCGGCCTTCGACCTTCCCGACGACGCCGGTGGCACGGTCGCCCTGGGCGACTTCGCCGGGCGTAAGGTCATCGTCTACTTCTACCCGGCCGCGATGACTCCCGGCTGCACCAAGCAGGCGTGCGACTTCAGCGAGTCGCTCGACTCGCTCAAGAAGGACGGCTACGAAGTCGTCGGCATCTCCAAGGACAAGCCGGCGAAGCTCGCCAAGTTCCGCGAGCGCGACCACCTCACCATCCCGCTGCTGAGCGACGAGGACCTCTCGGTCCACAACGCGTACGGCGCCTGGGGTGAGAAGAAGCTCTACGGCAAGACCGTCGAGGGCGTCATCCGGTCCACCTTCGTCGTCGACGAGCAGGGCAAGGTCAGCCACGCCTTCTACAACGTCAAGGCGACCGGTCACGTGGCCAAGCTCCGTCGCGACCTCGGCCTCGCCCACTAGAGTCGCACCGTCCCGAAAGGAAGCCAGATGACCGACACCGCACGCATCGAGCAGGACATCCGGGCCGCCCGCGCGCGCCTCGAGGGCACCGTCAACGAGCTGGCCTACCGGGCCCAGCCCCAGGTCATCGCCGAGCGGCAGATCCAGGGCCTCAAGCTGCGCCTCGCCTCGGCGACCCACACCGAGGACGGCGAGCTGCGCATCGAGCGCATCGGCGCCGTCGTGGCCGCGGCCGTGGTGGTCGTCGTCGCCGTCGGGCTGCTCCGCCGTCGGCGGGGCTGAGCCGGCGCGAGCCTCCCGGTCACCGGACGAACGACACAGGCACCAGCAGATCACCATGGGCAAGAAGGACTCGGCCACGACGGCACAGGAGCTGCCGGTCCGGATGCTGCACGACCGCGTGCTCGTCTCGCTCGAGAAGGAGGGTGACCGGCGCTCGGGAGGCGGCATCCTCATTCCCGCCACGGCGTCCGTCGGCAAGCGGCTCGCCTGGGCCGAGGTCGTGGCCACCGGGCCCAACGTGCGCCAGGTGCAGCTCGGCGACCGCGTGCTCTTCGACCCCGAAGAGCGCGCCGAGGTGGAGCTCCAGGGCACCGACTACGTGCTGCTGCGGGAACGTGACATCCACGCCGTGGCCGCCCAGCGCGTCGACGCGGGACAGACCGGCCTCTACCTCTAGGCGGTCGCCGGGGTCACAGGACCTTGCTGCCGTACATCTCGCCGAGCGGGTCGGCGATGAGCTCGAGCCGCGCACCGTTGGGGTCGCGGAAGTAGAGCGAGGACCCGCTCTCTTCGACGTACTCGACCCCCGCGTCGTCGAGGCGTCCGCGCAACCGCGTCCACGTGTCCGGCTCCACCGAGATGGCGATGTGGTGAAGTCCGCCGAGCACCTCCGCGTAGGGCACGACGTCGAGCCCCGGGAAGTCGAAGAACGCCAGCAGGTTGCCGTTGCCGATGTCGAAGAAGAAGTGGTTCGAGCCCCGGTAGTCGCGGTTCTCGAAGATCTCGGTCAGGGGGAACTCGAGCACTCCCTGGTAGAACCGGATGGTCTCCTCGACGTCGCGGGCGACGACGGCGAAGTGGTGCAGGCCGCGGGCGCTCGACCCCGGCCGACGCTCGGCGGGCTCGAGGTAGGAGGCGCGGATGCGCTCGCGCTCGGCCTCGATGGCGGTCAGGTCGATCTCGGTCACGGGTGCCTCGGATCCTGGAGTCGGTGTCGACCGACGGACGGCAGTTGCGCGTTCAACTCAGGCTAGCCCGAGGTGAACGGCTGCTCCAGTGGTCGCCGGGCCGCTCGCCCGCGGGTCACGCGACGACGGTGACCGAGTAGCCGCCGGGCTCCTGTCGCTCGGGGTCGGTGTGCGCGAAGCGCAGCAGGTGCGCGAAGGGGCCACCGTCGGCGATCGCTCGCGCCAGACCCCGCGCGTCCAGGTCGTCGAGGTACCACAGCCGGCTCAGCCCCTCGACGAGGGCCTCACCGGGTTCCGCGCGGCTGAGGACCCCGATCTGCTCCACCTGGTCGACGCCGACCCGCTCGATGACCCTCTCGATGACTCGCCGGCTCCCGAGCGGACGAGCGAAGGGGTGTCCGCTCTGCGCGTCACGGCCGGGCCGGCCGCGCTCGACGACGCCGAGCTCGACGGCGACGTTCCACAGCCTCGCGCTGTCGGCGACGAGCCAGCCCTGGTCCGTGAGCAGCATCGTCAGCAGGTGCTGGCCCGCCCCCGTGGGCACGCCCAGGCGCAGGGCCTTGGCCGACGGCGCACGCAGCCTCGCCGCGGGGCCGAGCTCGGTCTTCGTCGTGCCGAGGACCCCCTTGAGCAGCGGTGTCACGGCTGCCCCGCCGTGTCGCAGCTCGAGTGTGCCCGTCTTCGTGACGAGGCCGCCGAGGGTGAAGAGCAGCTGCTTGGCGCTGTCGGTGCCCGCGAGGATGGTGAGGTTGCGCTGCGCCACGTGCCGGTCGTGGTTGGCGTCGAGGGCGCCGGACCACTCGTCCAGCGGGCAGCTGACGCTCGCCATCAGGCACTCGTGCCCGGTCAGGGTCGCGGGGATGTCCCAGGTCTGGTCGAGCTCGACGACCTGCATCGCACCGGGCTTGGTGCGGTCGTCGAGCTGGGGCACCACCGCCATGCCGATCGGCTGGGGCTGGTAGGCCGGGTTGGTGGGGTCGCCGCCGAAGAAGCCGGGGTTGACGTACCAGCCGCGCACGTGGACGCCGATCGCCGGGAACAGCCCGAGGTTCCAGACGCGGACGAACACGCGGTAGCGGCGGCCGGCCGTCGGGGACGCGACGAGCTGCGCGGGTGAGAACGGGCCCGTGTAGGCCGCGTCGACGAGCAGGATGTCGGGGGACTCCCAGCAGGGGATGCTCGGCCAGGTCGGCCGGACCGCGCGGTCGCCGGGGCTGTACGCGCGAACGAGCAGGTACGGGTAGACGTCCTCGCGTCGTGGCCGGTGTTCACCGCCGATCGCCTTGATGAGTCCCTCCGCGGCGTCCTTGACGTCGTCGGTGGGCATCCAGCCCGGGTCGAGGTCACCACTGGGTGCCTCGGTGTGCCCGAAGGCGCCGGGCGGGCTCTCGCCGCGTTGGGTCGTGTCCTCCTTGTCGGTGAGGACCGGGTGCTGCTGGTCGTCGCGGTGGCGTGCCATCGGTCAGCCCTCCTTGCGGTGCAGGCGCTCGCGCCATTCGGGGTCGGTGTCGGGCTCGTGCTTCTGCGGTCGGCCGCAGACGGCCGGACCGGAACCCGGCAGGTAGTGGACCGCGACGTCGTGCGCCTCCTCGTACCACCGCCCCGGCTGCGACGGGCAGTCGTGGTCGGCGTGGAAGAACTGGGGTGACGTGCACGGCAGCGGGTAGCCGTAGTCCTCCGAGCCGACCGGGTCGACGTCGGGCACGCAGGGCACCGTGCTGCGGTCCCAGTCCCAGGTGCGCCAGGCGTACCCACGGTCGGAGTCGAGGTTGAAGTCGGGCACGCCGAAGTCCTGCTGCCCGACCTCGTGGGCCATCCGTCCGACGAGGTAGAGGCCGTAGTCGACCGGCCCGCCGAGGTGCTGGTCGGCTGGCAGCCGCGTGTCGAGGACCTGTTCGGTCTCGGCCGGTGAGCCTGCCTTCTCCAGCTCGTGCCGCGTGTCGTTGTCGCCGGTGACCCCGGACAGCAGCACGGTCGAGCTCGACCCGACGACGTACGGGCCGGCGTGCGTCGGGGCGCCCTCCTGGGCGACTCCGTCGCCCGCCTGGTTCGTGAACGGATACCGCCAGGGCGCAACCCATTCCGAGGGTTTGAACGCGTCTCCCGCTGCGTCGCCGGCATACCGAAGCGGTGACGTCAGCCCCAGCGCGCCGACGAGGTCGATGCGGCTGATCGACGACGGGAGGTCGCGGACGATGCCGCGCGGGTAGGCGTGGTCGAGGCCGTGTGCGTCCGTCGGGTGGAGGCGTCCGGACGGCTCGGTGACCGGTGGCGGCGCGGTCGGCACCCCGGACGGGTTGTCGAGCGCGGACCCGATGTCGTAGGTGCCCTCGCGTCCCAGAGTCGTCAGCCCGGGGTTGATCTCGCCCGGCTTCGGCACCGCGAACCCCGACATGACGAGGGCGCGGCGCGCCAGCAGGTAGAGGTTCCACGCCGGCACGATGACGGCCCAGTAGACGACCTGCCGAGCGGGGAACGTCGCGATGTCGACGATGAGCCCCGGCAGCACCGTGGCGAGCCAGAGGACGACCTGTGCGAGGTAGACGGCCCAGGCGAAGAGCGCCAGCAGCAGGTCGAGGAGCGTGAAGGAGTCGTCGTCGTCGACGTCCGCGCCACGGGCCGGGTCGTCGTCGGTGCCGGAGCCGCCACCACCGGGAGGTGTGGGGAAGGAGTGGTCGGTGAAGACCGACGGGGGTGGCGGCAGCCGGAGGCTGATCGCGTCGCTGCCCGTCATCTTGAGGTAGCGGTAGACCAGCTCCCACATCTGCCCCATCGCGTCCTCGTTCGGTCGCCCGTCGGGCTGGCCGGTGACGGGGTCGGTGGCCGAGAACGGCGGGTCCTGCAGCAGGATGTGCGGCCCGTCGGCCCCGTAGACGTCGTGCATCGCCTCGAGCAGACCTTCCACGAGGTGGTCGGGCAGCGGCCCGGTGTCGAGGTCGAAGAAGGTGTGTCGGAAAGCGGTCGCCGTGGGCCCGTCGCCGTTGTCGTAGGCCGGCAGGCCTCCCCAGTAGTCATAGGCGGGCGCATCGTTGCGACCGTTGTACGGCGCGTCGGTGCGGTGCCGGAAGGCCAGCCGGAAGTGCAGGGCCGAGGTGCCGTACTCGCCGTAGAGGGGTCCGGGGTGGCGGGCTCCGTAGTTCTCCGAGTCCATGTAGTTCTCGACGAGGTGGTGGCGCTGCCAGTGGTCGCGGTAGGGGCCGCCGGACTTCGCGTTGGTGAACGGGTGGCCGGTGACGTCGGTGGCGCAGTGCGACATCCACCCGACGGCGAAGGCGATGCGCGCCTCGGCGTCCTGCCGCTCGTCGTCCGTCGTCGCCGATGCCAGCGCGTCCTGCGCCTGCTGGAACAGCACGAAGGGGAACTGGTAGGTGCGGCGGTAGTGGAACATGTCCGACCAGTAGAAGGCGTCGTCGCCGAAGCCATGCGGCACGCCCGACGTCAGCACCCCGAACCAGTCGCCCATCTCCGCGAGCAGCCCCTTGAAGGCCGTGATGATGGCCGACGTCAGGGAGTCGAGGACCTGCGCGAGCTGGGTCGAGAGCCCGCCCGTGAGCTGTGAGGCGAGCTGGGCGTTGTTGGTCGAGATCGGGTCGATCCACTTCTCCCACTTGCCGACGAACTCCGAGTCGACGACCTCCCACACGTCCAGCGCCCACTGGACGACCTGGCGGATCACCTGCCCGGTCGTGTTCTTGAAGTCGGGCAGCAGGTAGAAGAGGTCGGGACCGAGGGAGCCGAGCGCCAGGTAGTTGCGCCAGGTGTGGCAGTGCTCCCCGATGACCCGGGCCTGCGCCGGGTCGATGGCGAAGTTCGGGGGGACAGTCCCGTCACGGAGGTTGCGGGCGGTGTCGTGGGCCGCCTCGAGGTGGACGTACCAACCGGGCATATCGGACTCCTTCACGGAAACGGGACCGAACGGTCCTCCATCTCCAAAGAGGTCCACCTCAGGACGCTGATACGCCGCCTGCTGCTCGGGCGTCGAGGAGGTGCCGAGTCGAGTGCGCGACGAACGGCTCGCCGGCTCGCAGCTGCTCGTCAAGCCGGCGCAGGGCCGGCTCGTACCTCGCCACCGTGAAGTCCGGCACCCACCACACGCACTTGCGCAGGATCCACACGACCGCACCCACGTCGTGGAACTCCATCCGGCACCGCGCCCGGTCGAGGCGTACGACCTCGAGCCCCTGCTGCTCTGCCGCCGCGCGCTCGCGCTCGGGGTCGCGGCCCTTGCGCTCCTCACGGAGCGGCCCGAGGAAGCGCTCGATGAGCTCGAAGGCCGACGACGGTCCCACGTGCTGCGCGAAGTAGTGCCCTCCGGGCTGCAGGACCCGGCGGATCTCTGCCCAGTCTGGACGCACGGGGTGCCGCGCGGTCACGAGCTCGAACGAGCCGTCGCCGAACGGGAGCGGGCCGTCGTCGGTGGGGACGACGCGTACGCCCCGAGGTCCCAAGGTGCGGCGCGCCCTCTCGGCGTTCGGCGCCCACCCCTCGGTGACGACCATGGTGGGAGGCAGCCTGGCCGCCTCGGCGACCACCTCGCCCCCGCCTGTGTCGATGTCGAGCGCCGACTCCACCTGGGCGAGGCGTTCTGCGAGCAGCCGGGCATACCCCCACGGTGGCCGCTCCTCGGTCGCGCGGCCCTCGAGCCACCCGAAGCCCCAGCCTCCGATGTCCGCGGACTCCGCCTCCGTCACCAGCTCCTCGAACGACCGCATGCCCGAAGGTTGGCAACGGGTCTCTGGCGAGTCAACCGCATTCACGAACCGGGTGCGAGCGGGGGGCGCGTACGGGCTTCCTACTGCCGCGAGACCCACTCGCCGTAGAACAGGGCCAGGCCGGCCGTGATGCAGATGCCGGCGATGATCCAGAAGCGGGCGACGATCGTGACCTCCGACCAACCGGCCATCTCGAAGTGGTGGTGCAGTGGGGCGATCCGGAAGACGCGCTTGCCGGTGAGCTTGAAGCTGACCACCTGGATGATGACCGATGCGGTGACGATGACGAAGAGGCCGCCGAGCACGACCAGCAGCAGCTGGGTGCGGGTGAGGATGGCCACGCCCGCCAAGGCGGCGCCCAGGGAGAGGGAGCCCGTGTCGCCCATGATGATCTCGGCCGGTGAGGTGTTCCACCACAGGAACCCGAAGCAGGCGCCCCCGATCGCGCAGGAGACGACGGCCAGGTCGAGCGCGTCGCTGACGTCGTAGCAGTTGGGTGCGGGCGCGACGGCGCAGCCCTGGTTGTACTGCCACATGGCGATCAGCGTGTAGGCCCCGAAGACCATGACGCAGGCGCCGGGCGCGAGGCCGTCGAGGCCGTCGGTGATGTTGACCCCGTTCGACGCCCCGGCGATGAGCACGTTCGCCCACGCGATGAAGAGGACCACCGCCACGACGGGACCGGCGAACGCGAGGTTCACGGGCGTGTCCCTGATGAAGGAGATCGCCGTCGAAGCGGGGGAGAGCCCGTGCTCGTCGGTCAACAGCAGGGCACCGAGCGCGAACACGACCGTGACGAGCGTCTGGCCGACGAGTTTCTGCCTGCCCGTGAGGCCCAGGCTGCGTTCCTTCCGGATCTTCGTGTAGTCGTCGAGGAACCCGACCACGCCGAGACCGCTGAGCAGGAAGAGCACGAGGGAGGCGCTGAGCGAGATGCCGTTGTGGATGACCTTGAGCACTCCCATGGCGCTCAGGGCCAGCAGGACCACGTGTGAGCCGAAGTACCCGACGAAGGCCGCCGCGATGATGACCGCGCCGCCCATGGTGGGCTTGCCCCGCTTGACATGGTGGTGGGTCAGGTCGTCGCGGATGAACTGGCCGTAGCGCCGTCGCACGAGGACCGCGATGAAGGGCTTCGTGAAGAGCAGCGCCACTGCCATCGAGATGCCACCGGCAAGCATGACGTTGAGCATCGGAACTCGTCGCTGCCCTTCCGACCGCGCTCGCGGTCCTCGGTTCGTCTGGGTCCCCGGCGCCCACCCACGTGGTCGGCTCCGGGTCGCCGGCCAACCCTAGGGCACCGGCTCTGCGCGAGGTCGACCGGCAGGCGGGCATCGCGTCCTTGCGGGCGCACGGGTAGAGCCCGGCCCCGAGAGGGACCGGGCTCTACCCGAATGAAGAGTGCGCCGTCAGGGACTCGAACCTCGAACCCAGTGAGTTTCGGCAACCCGCGCGCGTCGTTGCTCGCCAGGGCCTCAACGTGGGCTCTGACCTGCGCGTTTGCCTCCGGCGTGCACTCGACCGTGCGCGTTCGTTCTGCATGTTTCCCGTCCAAAAGTGGATGGTTACGCGGACTCCAGAGCACCCGCGGGGCGCGGCTCACGGAGTCTGCAGTCGGCGAGCTCCGACGCCCCGGACCGTGCATGCCGGGTGGCGCAGTCTGTCCCCTGAGCAGCCCGGCCCAGAGGATGGAAAGGACCGGTTGGACGAGCTGGACCTGGCTGACCTGGCCATGGGCCCGATCTTCAGGCCGTGGTACCAGGCGAAGAAGCCGAGGAACATGCTCACGACGCCCAGGTAGGTGAAGACCGCCCACTGCACGGGCGTTGCGGACGGGGATTGGTGGGCGGCCCGGCAACGCTGCTGCTGTGCGTGTCCGGGGGTATCGACCGCTTCAATGCCGAAGCCCCAGCCGCGCTGCTGCGACAGGCCCAGCGAACCAGCGTCAACGGCTGGCTGACAGCACCACTTCGAGGGCCTCGACTTCTAAGTCCCGCGGGCGAGTCCACGCGCGCGGCCAGGTGAAGAAGTCAGGGCGTGATGCACCAACCAGCAGGACGGAACCACGTCCTCAACCAACCGTCTCTTCCTACGGTCCCGGGTTTTCGGGATCCGGCCCGGCGGCGCAGGTCGGGTGTCATCGTGGTCGTAGCACCGGGGGGTGCTCTTTTCGAGACCGTTCAATCACCAGCGGTTCGCCTGAGACGGGCTGCCGACTGCGCCAGGGGGACGGTCGGCGGCCCGTCGCGCCGGCACCGCCCTGACCTGACGTCACGGCCCGGGCACGGGTGCGGCGTGCCGGCATGTCCCACTCCGGTGCTGTGCTCCTCGCCGCCGCGACCATTCCGCGGGGCGCGCTCGCGCGTGGCGACCGGGGAGACCCGGCCCGTGCTCGACTCGTTGTTGATCGAGCCTCTAACAGGGGCCTGCTACGACGACTTCGCCGGATTCATCTCGTCGGCCCAGCGCCACGGACACCCGCCGAACCGGAGGTGATCCTGGGGCCGGCGGCGGCGGCGGTGAGTGAGGCAGCAGAACCTCGCCGAATCATTCGGGCTACGGCGACCGGCATGTGGCCTGACGTATTCGCCTACCCTGAGCAAGTGGTGCTCACAGCGGCGAACAACGCGGTCCTGGACGGGGACACGTGGGTGCGCTCCGCTCTGGCGCAGCTCTCCGAGATCCCCGGGGTCCACCGCGCAGGGCTGGCACTCGCCGAAGGCGGCGGCCGACGGCTGCTCTTCAGCGCTAGTGACCGCCACAACGAGCTCGGTGTCAACTGGTGCGAGGTCGACGCCTACGAGGACGTGCCCCTCAACCACTCCATCCGTACCGGCGAACAGATCGTGGGCTCTCTGGACGCCCTCAGCGTCGGCTATCCCGCATTCACGAGCCGGCAATCAGCCATCACCCGCGCGCTGGCCTCGGTGCCGATGGTCACCGGCGGCCACGTGCAGGGCGGATATGCCCTCTTCTATGACACCGATCAACGGTTTGACCACCAACAGCTGACGAACCTCCAGACGCTGGGAATGAGGCTGGGCGCCGGGCTGCGCCGCGCCCAGCGCGCCACCAGGTACGCGAGCCGGTCTCTGATGGACGAGCCGGTGCCGGATGCTGCACTGGCCGCCACCTACGCGGTCGCCGCCGACCCTCGGGCGGCGGGCGCCGCGCGCAGCTACGTAAGGAACGTTCTCTCGGCCTGGGGCGTAGACCCTGACTTGATTGACTCCGCGATCCTGTGCCTGAGCGAGCTGGTCACCAACGCCATCATCCACACCGACGCGGGCTGCGAACTGCGGGTCATCCTCGACCGCGGCGTGCTCACCACGACGGTCCGCGACGCTGGTTCGAGCCTCGTCGTTGATCTCAGCCAAGTCTCCGTGGAACCGCTGGCCGTGCACGGTCGTGGGCTCCAGATCGTCAGCGCACTCTCGAGTAGGTGGGGCTCGGAGCTCGACGCAGTAGGGATGACCGTGTGGTTCGTTATCGAACCGGCCTGAAGGCCCGTTCGAATGCACTACCCGCGGCAAGACCGTGCGTTGATGGGAACGTCTGCGTGGAGGCGCCCCGGGTCGGGGAAGACGCCGAATGCGTTCGCCGCATCCATGAACTGCCCGAGGGTCGCCGCTCGCACGCGGCTACTAGAGGATTCCCGTACGACCGGTGTCTGGCCAGACTCGGTTCAGGTGGTCGGCGGACGGCTCTCCATGCGGCTGCCCACCAGCAGTGCCGGTGTGGCTCACTATCGGTCTGCGGCCCGCCGGTCACCGTGACGAGGCGTGGCTCAAGAAGGGACTGCCCAGCTCGTAGTAGCAATGCCCACCTCGCCGTCCACACCGGATCGAGCACAGGCGGGAGCGGTACATGGAGCACGTCATCATCGGGGTCGATCCCCACAAGCTGTCGGCCACCATCGAGGCCGTCGATCGTCAGGAGCGGCTGCTTGGTTCGGGCCGGTTCACCACCAACCGGGCCGGCTATGCAGCCATGCGGGCCTACGCGAAGGCCTGGCCCGAGCGGATCTGGGCCGTCGAGGGCAGCAACGGCACTGGCCGTCCCCTCGCGCAACGCCTCCTCGAAGACGGCGAACGAGTGGTCGATGTCCCGGCGAAGCTCGCCGCCCGGGTCCGTCTCTTCGACACCGGCCACAACCGCAAGACCGACGCCCGCGACGCGCACTCCATCGCGATCGTCGCGGTCCGCACCCACACCCTGCGAGTGCTGCACCTCGATGGTGAGCTCGAGGCGCTGCGGATGCTGGCCGACCGGCGCGAAGCGCTCACCCACGTGCGGGTCCTCGCAACCACGGATCGGAGACCAGCGCGCAGTCGCCGGGACGCCGGGCGCGAGGCCTTGGGATCGAACACCGCGACCGGGCCCTTGGCCCGTCGCGAATCGAGGGTCACGGTTAGGTTGTCGGGTCGTGTGCGGGTCGTGATCACCGCCCCAGGAGCATCCAGGATGTAGGGGATGACGAGGTGGAGCCCTTTGCCGGATCGCGGAGGGCCGAGGATGACGGTCGAGTCCTCGACGGTGCTGAAGCAGGGCGCGCCTTTGCTTCGGCCGAGCAGCTGCGCGACATCCGAGATCGTCGGCTGGGCAAGGGACGGCCGTAGCGCGGCGGACCTGCCGAGAACGCGACGCGAACCGGCGGTGCGTTCGACCTCCCGGCGGTGGGCGAGACCGTCTCGCCTTTCCAGCCCTGGCTCGTCGCAGGGCCTTGAGGGCCGAAGGCGGTATGCCGCTCGCGCCATGGCCCCGCAGCCGCCAGCGAGAACGGCCGCCACAGCCCAGTAGAGCGTCGGAGGCCCGACCCTTCTTGCCCACCCATGGCTCGGATTGCCCGGTTCCGAGACGAGTCTGACCAAGGCGCCATCGTGAAGCTGGGGGGTGGCGGCCCCGTTGAGCGTCGCGCACGCAGCTGCCGCGACCCAGAGAATGCCGCCGCACGCCACGCCGATGAGCAGCGCAACGAGCCCAAGGTTGTCTCGCTTCAGACCGCTGGAGTCCGTCATGTGCTGGCCACGGACCGGGTGGGGCACCATGCCCGGGACGTTCAACCTTCACGCCGATGGGCCGCCTTGTCCGCTCACCGTCGACCTGTCACAGGGCCCACGGTGGGACGGCGTCAATGCGCCGCCAGGCGGCGACCCCGACTGATCGGAGGTAGTTGTCCAACCGTCGGTCATGAGCCCAACCAAGGCACCGACCCCAGAGTCAGGACGCCGGTGGCCGCTCGAGCTTGGCCAGCGCTTTTCGCATCGAAGCGGCGACCGGCTTGCCCCCAGTCAGCCGGATCAAGACGGTGGCCAGCCGCCCGGGCACTGACGTCGGCGTACGGTTCCAGATCACGTGGATTCGGCTACCGCCGTCGCCTCTCGGCGCGATCGCGGCGGACACGTAGCTGCCCGGAGCGCAGAAGTTGCTCTCCTGGACGGTCCAGGTGATCAGTTCACCCTTCGACCAGTCGTAGTGCTCCCTTGCCCAGATGCTCGACCCGGGCAT
Organism: Terrabacter sp. 05T424; assembly: GCF_056396225.1. Taxonomy (NCBI): domain Bacteria; kingdom Bacillati; phylum Actinomycetota; class Actinomycetes; order Micrococcales; family Intrasporangiaceae; genus Terrabacter; species Terrabacter sp. 05T424. Next base: position 198,945 of record NZ_JBFTLB010000007.1, on the reverse strand, counting down.
CTTGCTGCCCTCCTGCACGTCGGCGAAGGTGTCGCCAACGTTGTAGACCCTGTAGAGGCTGGGGTCGATACCCGGCCAGATCTCCGGGCGCCGGTCGGTGAAGTCCAAGAGGGCCGTCCGCACGGCTTCTGGAGACGCACTGGTCTCCACGTCGAATTCCACCTTGGGCATCCTGAGCACCTCCGGGCAGCAATAGCGACTCCGAGCGGACGTCAGCCGCCAGCCCAACGCTACGCCCTCTGGATAGCGGACGAGGCGGATCCGGCCTCGACCTGCGGCGGTGTCTGGCGGGGTCTGGCCCGGCTTGCGGGGCCTGGGGCCGTCTGGAACGTCAAGCGTGGTGGCGCCCTTAGGTCTGGAGGGCCCGCTTGAGGTTGGAGAGGAAGGTCTTGTTCCGTCGCGGGACCATGATGGCCATCATCGGGGTCATGACAACCTTGAACCCGGAGGGATGGATCTCGACGGAGCGATTGAACCGAGCTCCGCTCCCTGCGGCGTCACCGTGTAGGTGATCAACGGGGCCAGGCCGGCCAGTTCCGCCGCCTGGTCGACGATGCGCCGGCCCGGGTCGGCCTCCACCGCCGTGCAGGTGCCGTCGGCCTTGCCCATGAAGGCTTGAACGTGACCTCATATGTTCCGGAGACCCGAACGGGTCGGCCGCGGCCCCGTCCTCACGGTCTACGGGGACGTCGAGCCGTGGATGTATGGTCGGGTCATGGCGCACTTTCTGCTGCTCCACGGCGCCTGCCACGGCGGTTGGTGCTGGGATGCGGTGGCGTCCATCTTGACCGCCGCAGGTCACCAGAGCACCGCGCCCGACCTTCCGTGCCAAAGCCTGAACGCCGGCCTGAGCGAGTCCACCGACGCCGCCATCGCTGCCTTGCCGGATGCCGTTGATGAGGCGGTGGTGGTGGGTCATTCGTTGGGCGCGCTCCTGGCGCCGCTGGTGGCTCACCGGGTGCCGACACGCCGGATGATCATGCTCGCCGGCATAGTGGGCGCACCGGGTTCGAGTCTTGAGTCGCTGGCCACCCAGGACGTCGACCGCGACGTGCCTCTGCTTGAGCAAGACCTAGAGTTCGATGCCGAGGGCCGGTTCCGTTTCACCGACGCGGGTGCTCGGCGCGTGCTTTATCACGACTGTCCGCCGGAAACTGCCCAGGCGTCGATCGCACGCTTGAGGTTCCAGCGCTCGATGTGGCGTGAGGTCGCCGACTTCGACGTGTGGCCGCAGGTGGAGACGATGTCGATCGTCTGCGCCGAGGATCGGGTCGTCAATCCCACGTGGTCCAGACGGGTCGCCCGGGACCGTCTGGGCGTCGAACCGATCGACTTGCCAGGGGGACACTCTCCGTTCCTCGCCCGACCCGGCGCACTGGCCGACATCCTCATGCATGGCCTCTGACGAGCAATAGCTGTTTGCCCTTTCGGCATCGCGCGACAATCAAGTTGCCCGAGAGCGCGGGACTCCGCATGACCGCGTCAGACGAGCAAAGCCGGTCAACGCGTCGGGCGGTGTCGACGTCGCGTCCGCCCTTGATCGGCTGGGCCCTGTCGCCCGCGGCCGCGTCTTCTGCGCGGTGCTCACGTTGACGAGACTCCGGCATCGAGTCGAGCACTCCGACGAGACCGCTCCACAGGTTTCAGTCATCAAGGACATGATCCGCGGCCCCTGACCTGCGTCAATCCGCCGCGAAGAGGGTGGATACGGGTCGCAGCGTGGTGGTGTCCCCGGTCGCGACGATCTCGACGGCGATGGTGTTGAGCTTTCGGTTGGTGTGCTGGCTGGCATCGACGAGGACGGAGAATGCGTCTGCTTCGCGAATCCTTCGGTCAGCCATGATGATGCCGATTGCGGTACCGATCCATCGAGATTTCCGCAGCGCCACCTTCACGTGAGCGGCATGCTCGGTCGCGCCGCCGGCCTCGGCCTGTGGCGCCCCATCAGCTTCTCGTGGATGTCGGCGCGCTCTTCCCGTTGTGCGAGGCGCTCGTGGTTGGCGTCAGCGCGACCCTCCGGAGTCCCCCCGCGCGGGGTCGGTTCATCGACCTCGCCTCGGTGGCGTCGGCCCCCTGGTCCAGGGGGTCGATGTCGGCGCGATTGGTGTCGACCCCGCAGCGCGTCGGGAGACGCACTGGTCTCTACTCCAGTTCAACGGGCATCCTTCTGCTCCTCCGGTCAGCGATGGTCGACGTGGAGGGACGTCAGTCATCGACTCAGACGCTGCTGCCGCGTGAGCACGAGCGAGGGCTTGCTCTCTCGCGGCTGAACTGGACCCGGCGGCCGACGCTTCTGATGCCGGTTACCTGTTCCCATCGGGCGCCGTCGGGAGCATTCTGGAGACAGTCGGGCGAAGGTTGGTGCCCTGTGGCGACGAGAGTGAGTTTCACCGGCGAGAAGGCCCCCTGCGGGTCGGTGGTCGACGGTACGCGTTTTCGCGACAGCGACGACGAGGGGATGCGCGTCGTCCACGTGCACTACGGCTGCGGCTGCGAAGACTTCCGCGACGACTTCCACGACGGGAGCACCCACCACCGCGTGAAGCACCACAGCGGCAGGCTGCTGCTCGACGAAGAGCTGCGCGGCGAGTAGGCAGCGACCTGACATGTGTGCCGACCACGACATCCTCGTCATCGGAGGCGGTGCCGCGGGCCTGCGGGCGGCCATCGCCATCGCCGAGCTGGATCCTGCGCTTCGGGTCGCGATCGTGTCCAAGGTCTATCCGATGCGCAGCCACACGGTCTCCGCCGAAGGTGGCGCCGCCGGAGCGGTCGCGAGCGACGACAGCCTCGACGAGCACGCGTACGACACGGTCTCCGGAAGTGACTGGCTCTGCGACCAGGACGCGGTCGAGGCCTTCGTGGAGGAGGCCCCCCGGGAGCTGCTCCTGCTCGAGCACTGGGGGTGCCCGTGGAGCCGGCAGGCCGATGGCCACATCGCCGTGCGGGCGTTCGGCGGCATGAAGCGGAAGAGGACATGGTTCGCCGCCGACAAGACCGGCTTCCACATGCTGCACACGCTGTTCCAGACGTCCCTGAAGTACTCCGAGGTGGCCCGGTATGACGAGTGGTTCGTCACCCGGCTGCTCGTCGACGCCGGCCGGGTGCAGGGGGTCGTCGCCCTCGAGCTCGCGACGGGGCGGATCGCGCCGATCACGGCGAAGGCGGTGATTCTCGCGGGCGGTGGCTGCGGCCGGGTGTTTCCGTTCACGACGAACGCGAACATCAACACGGGCGACGGCATGGCGCTCGCCTGGCGGGCGGGCGTGCCGCTCAAGGACATGGAGTTCGTGCAGTACCACCCGACGGGCCTGCCGTTCACGGGCATCCTCATCACCGAGGCCGCTCGCGCGGAGGGCGGCTGGCTGCTCAACAAGGACGGCGAGCGCTACCTGCAGGACTACGACCTCGGCACCCCCACGCCGGAGCCGGTGCTGCGCAGCATGGAACTCGGTCCACGTGACCGCCTGTCCCAGGCGTTCGTCCACGAGGACGAGAAGGGGCGGACGATCGACACGGCATACGGTCCCGTCGTGCACCTCGACCTGCGGCACCTGGGCGAGAAGGTGATCGACACCAAGCTCCCCTTTGTGCGCGAGCTCTGCCTGAAGTACGAGAACATCGACCCCGTACGCGAACTCGTGCCGGTGCGCCCGGTCGTGCACTACATGATGGGCGGGGTCCACACCGACATCGACGGTGCGACGCCGCTGGCCGGCCTGTATGCCGCCGGGGAAGTGGCATGCGTCAGCATCAACGGTTCCAACCGCCTTGGCTCCAACTCGCTGCCCGAGTGCCTCGTCTTCGGTGCGCGAGCCGGCCGCGCCGCTGCCCGTTATGCCGCCGGCGCCGCTGAACCCGGACCGTCCATCGCCGCGCAGGCGCGGGACGAGGAGCGCCGCCTCACGATCGGCGTCAGGGACCGCACGGACGGACGCGAGTCGATCGCGGTCCTGCGGACTGCCATGCAGCAGGCCATGGAGGACAGCGCCGGGATCTTCCGCACCGAGGACTCCCTCGTCAAGGGCGCCGCGACGCTGCGGGAGCTGCAGGAGCGGTCCGGGTCGATGGCGGTCGACGACCACAGCCGCGCCTTCAACACGCAGGTCGTCGCCGCCCTCGAGCTGTCGAACATGCTCGATGTGGCCGAGGCCATCGTCGCTGCGGCCCTGCGACGTGAGGAGTCCCGAGGTGCCCACCAACGCCTCGACTTCCCCGCCCGCGACGACGAGCACTACCTCGCACACTCGCTCGTTCTCCGCGGCGAGGCGGGCGTCCACGAGGTCGAGTACCTGCCGGTGACCCTCACCCGATGGCCACCCGGCGAACGGGTCTACGGGAGGTGAGCAATGGCTGACACCATCACGCTCGAGGTGGCGCGGTACCGGCCGGACCGCGAGAGCGAGCCGACCCTCGAGTCGTACGACGTCCCGCTGCGTCGCGACTGGGCGGTGCTCGACGGCCTCAACCACGTCAAGGACACCCTCGACGGAAGCCTGTCCTACCGATGGTCGTGCCGGATGGGCATCTGCGGCAGCTGCGGCATGACCGTCAACGGCGAGCCACGGCTGACCTGCGCGACGTTCCTCGTGGACTACGCCCCGGGGCCGGTCCGGATCGAGCCGCTCGCCAACTTCCCCGTCATCCGCGACCTCGTCGTCGACATCGGCGACTTCATGCGCAAGCTCCCCCGGGTCAGCCCGTGGATCGTGCGCGAGCAGGACCGGTCAGTCAACGAAGGCGAGTACCTGCAGACGCCCGAGCAGCTTGCGGACTACTCGCAGTTCAGCATGTGCATCAACTGCATGCTCTGCTACTCCGCCTGCCCCGTCTACGCGCTCGACCCGGAGTTCGTCGGCCCGGCCGCCATCGCCCTCGCACAGCGCTACAACCTGGACTCCCGGGACGAGGGCGCCGATATCCGGATGGACCTGCTCATCCACCCCGAGGGCATCTGGGGGTGCACGTTCGTCGGCGAGTGCACGCGGGCCTGCCCCAAGGGTGTCGACCCTGCCGGCGCGATCCAGCGGTACAAGCTCAGCGCCGCACTCCAGGCGGTGCGATCGTTCGTCCTCCCGCGAGGGCCGCGAGGTCCGCGATGACCGATCCGGCGCCGGAGGCCCAGCCGCCCTACCGGCCAGAGATGAGCCGGCTGTGGTGGCTGCACCGTCGCAGCTACGTCTTCTTCGTCCTGCGCGAGCTGAGCAGCATCTTCGTGGCTTGGTCGGTGGTCTTCCTCCTCCTCCTGGTCCGCGTGCTCGCGCAGGGACAGGCCGCGTATGCCGCCTTCCTCGCCTGGGCGTCCAGCCCCTGGGTCGTTGCCCTCAACGTCGTCACGCTCGCCTTCCTCCTGCTCCACTCCGTCACGTGGTTCAACCTGACCCCGGCCGCCACGGTCGTGAAGCTGCGCGGGCAGCGAGTGCCTGCGCTTGCGATCGCTGGCGGCGCGTATGCCAGCTGGGTCGTCGTGACCGCGGCGGTCGTCGCCCTGGTGGTGACCCGCTAGGTGGCCAGGCGGGCGGTGGAGCCGGTCCTGTGGTTGCTGTTCAGCGCGGGCGGGGTCGTCTCGGCCCTGTTCCTCCCGGCGATGGTCTTCCTCTTCGCGTTCGCGCTGCCGCTGGGGTGGGTCGATGATCCCGGTCGCGACCGTCTGCTCGGCCTCGTCGGCCACCCGCTGACCGCGCTTGTGCTGCTCGGCGTCTGCGTGCTGTCGCTCCTGCACTGGGCGCAGCGGTTCCGCTACACCCTTTTCGACGGGCTCAGGCTGAAGCCTTACCAGAGCCCCATCAACACCATCGTCTACGCACTGGCCCTCTTCGGGTCGGCAATTGCCGCAGTACTGCTCTGGCAGGCGGCTTCGGCGCGTGGCGGCTGACGGCGGTCGGCACCGCTGGTATCAGGGGCTGTTCGCGGTTCCACCGATCCCCTCGGCGCGGTCCTGCTCACGGACCGGTGGCTCGGGCACCAGGCAGGCGCGCCCCTTCACGATGCGGCCGCGCCGGCCCGCGCCGACGACGAGGGCGGTCACGCCGCACAGAACGGCATTCAAGGAAACCGCCGTGGTGACCGGTCAGGACGGTCGTCTGGGAGTCGGCGCCGAGGGCGTGCACCTGAGCGCTGCCGGACGACAACGGCAAGCGCATCATGACAGCCGGATCACCAGCGGCGACCGCACTGGCCCGCCTGCGATCGGTGGGCGACGACGAGGCTGACCTGCCTACGCGCTCTTGTGACCTCGAGGAAAGACCCAGCGGAACAGCCACAGGCCGGGCTGATGACACCAGCAGTCGTCGGGGCAGCCACACGAAATGAGTCCACGACGCTCGCGCTCCAACCCGACGAGGGCCGCTGCCAGATACCCGGCGACGGCGAGGGCAACTACGCGCCTCATGAGAGCACCTCCAACAGCTGGCCCAGCGTCGGCGACCCGCTTCGGCCGTCCGGGGTCGAGAAGACTCGTCGGGCCAGCTCCGGCCGCTCATCCGACGTGGCGAATGGGTCGCGGCCGTCGATGAGGATCGTCGGCGACCCGATGAACAGCCACTGCACGTTCATGGCTCCATCATGCGCCCCCGTCGGGGCGATGCGCCGGGGACGTCGTCGACCGCACGATGGTCGGATCGATGGTCGGGTAGATGGTGTCGGCCATGGCCGCGCGCCTCCTCGTGCTCAGACATGGGCGCATTGGGCCTTGAGGGTCCAAAGACCATGCAGATGCCGGCGAGGTACAGCCCGGCCTCCAACAGGTCGTGGGATGCGTCGCAGCCGGTCGAGGCCGTTGGCGCTGTAGCGGCGCATGCCTCCCTCTGTGCGATCGGGCTCCAGCAGGCCGCGCGCCTCGTACAGCCGCAGGTTCTGCACGAGCAAACTTCCTAACACCGCCGCCAGACGGCGCATTCTCCGGCTGCGAGAGCGATGGCCAGAGGGGGCCGACCTAGGACTTAATCGCTGGGACATAGCCGTACTTCGTCCTTCGCGGGAACGTCTGCGCGCTGGTGGCCACGAAGACCACATCAACCTGTCCCTGTACGACCCGACGGTGCCCGGCCCGGACGGCATCAACCAAGGCCACGGCAACAAGACCGCTTTCGCCATGCAGATCTACGCCGACGAAAAGATATCGCGCGCACTACTGGGACTGCTCAGAGCGATCGTCAGCAACAACCGAGCCAGGCGGTTGGCGACAGTTGCAGAAGACCAGCCGCCACCCGTGGATCCCGACGGGCTGAGCCGCGCCCACGCAATGTTCCCTGACGTCGCAGAGAGGACACCCGTCCTGTCGGAATCCTCTAAGAGCCGCCTATCGCTCCCGTGGCTCGGAGAACGCGGCGCCCAGGTAGACACGTCGTCGGGCAGCAGGATGTGCTCACCGAGGGGCCACGTGGCGACGGGCGAGATCCGGGGGGACCGGAGCCCGCGGAGCCTCAGCTTCGGGCGCGAACCTCTCTGGCGGCGAGCCAGGACTCGAAGCGCCCCGTTGCTGTCGTCAGGTAGCGGTGGACCCCGGCCTCCAACTGCGCGACCTCCTCGCGCAGCCCGAACATCTGGTAGTCGGCCCGGCGCTCGGGCGCGCACTCGTGGCCCCCAGGACCGGTCCGATCCACGGAAGCGCCGCACTCCTGACAGGGCATGAACCGGGAGCCGAACATCGCAAACCACCTCGTCTTTATGGGCACATACCCCTTACTTCAAGGTGAGTTGCACCAGTCTCGGCCCGTTGCCGCCTAGCGGGCCCGGTACTACCTTCGACGGGGTGGGCAGGTGCCAGAGCGGAGGCTCAGATGGCAGACAATGCAACCCTTGCGCGCAGGATCCACGAGGCATGGAACGAGCGAAATTTTGACGAGATCGCCGAGGCGACATCGCCCGATGCAACGATCACGATCGTCGGTTCCGGTGACACCTTTGCAGGCGCCGAAGGCTCTCGCGCGTACAACACGATGTGGGCAGACGGTTTCCCGGACGGCAAGGTCACCGTCGACCGGGTGATCGAGTCGGGCAACTACGTAGTCGTGGAGTTCACCGGCCGAGGCACCCACACGGGAACTCTGGCGACCAGCATGGGTGAGATCCCAGCAACCGGGCGGTCCTTGACCTTGCAACTGTGCGATGTCATGGAGTTCAAGGATGGCAAGGTTCAGAGTCAGAAGACGTACTTCGACACCGGATCACTGATGGCTCAGCTCGGGCTCACGTCCGGACAGACGGCATCCCAGCACAAGTAGTTCTTTCAGCACAATCGGCACCGGTCCACCCTTTGACCGCCCCGACATGTCCGGAGACTGCGAACATGTCGGGGCGGTTCGGGACTCCGGATCTTGTCAAGGCGGAGGAGACAGCGGCTGTCACGCGCCGTGGATGAGGTCGTCTGGTGTCGGCTGCTTGATCGGGGCCTCGATGCGCAGTCGAGGGCGTGGGGTCGGCCGTTCGTCGGGTGCGGGCGTGATCACCGTCGGCAGCGGGCTCTCGGCGTACGCGTGACCTGCGCCCTTGCTGTCAGGGGCTTTTCAGCTGTTCCTACACCAGGTCATACCCTCGGCAGGTAGCACCTCAGGCTGCATTGCGGCGGACCTTGTCAACCTTCCCGGACGAGATCAGACTTGGTCTGATCTCGGCCGGCAGGCTGAGACTGACGTAGGAGCCGAGATGGCGGTTTTGATGACGATGGATCTTCCCGTCAGCCGTGAGGACCTCGAAGCGGTGAGCAGCGCGATGGGGGTTCGGGACGACCCTCCTGACGGGCTGATCGTCCATGTGATGACTGCGACAGCCGGTGGTGTGCACGTGGTCGACTTGTGGGAGAGCCAGGACCACTTCCAAAAGTTCAACGACGCGCGGCTGGTTCCGACCATGCAGAAAGTCCTCGGCGAGCGTGGTGTGGCCTTGGACGGGCCACCGCCGGAACCTACGTTCGACGAGGCCTTCGACGTCGTACGCGGCCGTTAGACCGTTCTCTCCGGCCCCGAACCTAATACATACGAACTTCAGACCGAGGTGAGCAAGAGCGGCCGTCCTCCGCACACCCGGACGATCAGTTGCTGACGCGCCCGGCGGTCCACGTGGCTGATGGGACTGACAAGGTGATGATGGCGATGAATATGTCGCGGCCCCGTGCCCGCAGACGGCGCTCTGGCTGGAGTTGACCGCTGCCCCAACATCTGGCTAGGCCCACCAAACCCTTCAGGGGTTCGAGGGCCGATGCGTGCACAGGCCGACCGGCGGTCATGTTCCCGAACTCTCTCCTGCCAGCCGGCTGCCGACCCCGGGGCCGAGTTTCGGCCCGGCCGGTCTGCGCCAGTATGCCGTCTGCCGTGGCTGGTCACCGAGCCGCAAAGGTGCGCGGCGATCTGCCTCGAAGTCACGCAAGGACGTCGCCAACGCGCACTCTTGGCCGCGAACGCGGGTCGAGCTCATCGAGTCGGGCAGGGTGCGGCTCGGGCCCCAGGACGTCGCCGCCCTAGCCGACTTCTACCGGGTCACCAAGGTCGCACGCGCCGAGTTGATGCTCCTCGCCGCGGAGGCGTCCGAGCCGGCCGAGGCAGACGCGCTCTCCTGGATCACGTCACACGCCTTCCGCAAGACCAACGCGACGATCCTGGACGACGCGGGACTGTCTGCGGCAGATCGCCGACCAGCTCGGCCATGCCAGGCCGTCCATGACGATGGACGTTTACATGGGCCGGGGCGCCAAGAACAGTGCGGCTGCTGCAGCCCTCGAGGAGAGCGGCTTTCCCGACCCGTCAAAGGTGGGGGGTTTCGTGGATAGCAGTAGAGCCCGGCCCAAAGGGCCGGGCTCCTGACCTGCATATCTGGTGCGCCGTCAGGGACTCGAACCCCGAACCCAGTGATTAAGAGTCACTTGCTCTGCCAATTGAGCTAACGGCGCAACGAGGGGAAACGTTAGCAGCCGCCCCCGGCCGGTACAAAATCGAGGCGCTGACCGCTCGTCGACGGGGCCCCGGGCCCGCGGACAGCCCCAGCCGACGGGCGGATTCGCCGTTCCACGCGGTGGCCAGGGGGCGCCGAGTGCCTCACGGGGTCGCGCTCGCCGTAGAGATCAGCGACAGCGCAAGGCTGACGACGATGACACCGATGACGATGCCGACGGTGATCCGCTGGGCCTTCTTGTTTCCCATGAGCATGCACCCATTGTCGGGCACGCGCCGGTGTGGGCCTCAGCCGGCCACGACGACGATGAGGGTGCGCGGCCCGTGGACACGCTCGACCCGGCTGAGCTCGATGTCGCTCGTGGCCGACGGTCCGCTGACCAGAGTGGTCGGCCGGGTCGGGTCGAGCCGGGCCAGCCCCTCGGGCACGGTCTGCACGACGTCCTGCACACGCACGATGCAGACGTGCGTGTCGGGCACGAGCGTCAGGGCGCGCCGCCCGCAGAGCGGCCCGCCGTCGAGGGCGATCGTGCCGGTCTCCGAGACGGCCACGACGCTGCCCGTGACGACGGCGGGAACGGCGTCGAGGTCTCGGGCGCTGGCAGCGCCGTCGTCGGTGCGTGCCACCTCGACTGCGGCGGCCCATGCCTCAGGGGCACCAGGTGGTCTCATCACCTCGCGGATGCAGCGCTCGGCCAGGGCCGAGGCGACCGCGGCGCCGATGGCGGTGTCGTCGCCGGCGGCGCGGACGACGGTCGCTCGGTAGTCCTCGAGGCGGTCGACGAGCTCGGCGACCACGGCGTCGGAGCCCGGCGCGTGCTCGCCGGTGGTGCGGTAGCTGCGGGGGACGGGCGTCGCTCCACCCGCCTCGCCGCGCGCCTGTCGGATGCGCGTGAGCATCTCGTCGCGTGCGCTCACGACCGGTCACCTCGCGTACGTGTCCACCAGTCGCGGAAGGTCTCGCTGGGCACGCTCGGCAGGTCCCGCGAACCGGTCCACCCGTTGAGGGGAGGCGGCAGGGGCAGCACCGGCTTGCCCTGCCGTATGCCGTGCCGGCCACCGGTCGCCGCCCGCCCGGCCCGAGCGAAGCGCTTCGGGTCGGCCATCACCCAGGCGGCAGCCTTCATCGCCGCAGCCTCAGCCGTCGGGAGCCGGTGTGTCGCGGCGTGGGCCTCGGTGTGCTCGGCGCGCAGCTGGACGAGCAGGTCGGGGATGTTGATCTTGACCGGGCAGACGTCGTAGCAGGCGCCGCACAGGCTGGAGGCGTACGGGAGCGAGTCGTTCGGGTCGGTCCCTCCGGTCACCCCCGTGAGGAAGGGGGTGAGCACCGCGCCGATCGGGCCGGGGTAGACCGAGCCGTACGCGTGCCCGCCGGTGCGCTCGTAGACGGGGCACACGTTGAGGCAGGCCGAGCACCTGATGCAGTGCAGGGCAGTGCGTCCGAGGTCGTCGGCGAGGGCGCGGGTGCGGCCGTTGTCGAGCAGGACGAGGTGGAAGTCCTGCGGCCCGTCGCCGTGGGTGACGCCGGCCCAGGTCGAGGTGTAGGGGTTCATCCGCTCGCCGGTGGAGCTGCGGGGGAGCAGCTGGAGGAAGACCTCGAGGTCACGCCAGGTCGGCACGACCTTCTCGATCCCCATCACGGTGATGAGCGTCTCGGGCAGCGTGAGGCACATGCGGCCGTTGCCCTCGGACTCGACGACCGTCAGCGTGCCGGTCTCGGCCACCCCGAAGTTGGCGCCGGAGACGGCGACGCGCGCGCGGAGGAACACCTCGCGCAGGTGGCTGCGGGCCGCCGCGGCGAGCACGGCCGGCTCGTCGGTGAGGCCGGGGTCGACGCCGGGCATCTCGCGGGCGAAGATCTCGCGGATCTCGGAGCGCCCGCGGTGGATGGCGGGCACGAGGATGTGGCTGGGCCGGTCGTGGCCGAGCTGGACGATGAGCTCGGCGAGATCGGTCTCGTGTGCGGTGACTCCGGCCTCCTCCAGCGCCTCGTTGAGCCCGATCTCCTGCGTGGCCATCGACTTGACCTTGACGACCTCGGTCTGACCGGTGGCCCGGACGAGGTCGACGACGATGCGGTTGGCCTCCGCCGCGTCACGGGCCCAGTGCACGGTGCCGCCACGCGCGATGACGTTGGCCTCGAGCTCTTCGAGCAGCTCGGGCAGCCGCGCCATGGTGTCGGCCTTGATCGCCGAGCCGGCCTCGCGCAGCGCCTCCCAGTCGGGCACCTCGCCGACGACGGCGGCGCGCTTCGCCCGGATCGTCGACGTGGCGTGCGCCAGGTTGCGGCGCAGCTGCGTGTTGCCCAGCGCGTCGCGCGCTGCCGTCGGGAAGGGCCGGTCGCCGGTGAGCTGGCCCACCGCCGTGTCGGCGGGTGGGCCGGGGACCCGGCCCTGCGGCATACCCAGGAAGGTGCTCACGTCGTGCTCGCGAGGATCTCGGCGAGGTGGACTGGGCGTACGCCGGTGCGCAGCCGCGAGAGGCCGCCCCCGATGTGCATGAGGCACGACGCGTCGCCGGCCGTGACGACCTCGGCGTCGGTCGCAAGCACGGCCGACATCTTGTCGGCCAGCATGGCCGTCGAGGTGTCGGCGTTCTTGACCGAGAACGTGCCGCCGAAGCCGCAGCAGGAGTCGGCCGCGGGGAGCTCGACCAGGTCGATTCCGCGCACGGCGCGGAGCAGCCGGAGCGGTCGGTCGCCCACGCCGAGGAGGCGCAGCGAGTGGCACGTCGGGTGGTAGGTGACGCGGTGCGGGTAGGCCGCGCCGACGTCGGTGACCCCGAGCACGTCGACGAGCAGCTCGGACAGCTCGAACGTGCGGGCCGCGACGGCATCGGCCCTGACGGCGAGCGCCTCGTCACCGCCGCGCCGGGCGACGGCGGCGTGCTGGTGGCGCACCGACCCGACGCACGAGCCCGACGGCGCGACGATCGCCTCGCAGCCCCCGGCGAGGGCCTGCTCGAACACGTCGACGTGGTGGCGCACCAGGCCCACCGCGTCGTGCTGGTAGCCGGTGTTGGTGTGCATCTGGCCGCAACAGGTCTGGGCCTCGGGGAAGACGACCTCGTGGCCGAGCCGCTCGAGGACGGTCACGGTTGCGCGGGCGACGTCGGGGAACAGGACGTCGCCCAGGCACGTGACGAACAGCGCGACCCTCATGCGCGCCTCGCGCTCGCGGGCACGGCGGTCGACGCGCGCGCGACGAGCTCGGGGGGGAAGACGACGTGCTGGTGCTCGTGCTGGCTCCCGCGGTCCGCCTCGTCGGCGAGCAGTCGAGCGGCCGTGCTGCCGAGGAGGTGACGCGGCTGGGCGACCGAGGTGAGCGGCACCGCTGCCGCAGAAGCGAACTCGATGTCGTCGTAGCCCACGATGGCGATGTCGTCGGGCACCGCGATGCCGTGCTGGGTGAGGTGCTGTAGCAGCCCCAGGGCGAGCAGGTCGTTGGCGCAGAAGACACCGGTGGGGCGGGTGCGACGCGGCAGCCCGAGCAGGCGCTCACCGGCCCGCCGCCCCTCGGCGATCGTCAGGCCCGAGGTGCGGATCAGGGTCAGGGCCTTCTCGGGCAGGCTCGCGGCCGCCGTCGCCGCAACGGCGCCGACGTGGCGGTCGTACACCTGCGGGATGTCGGCCGGCCCGCCGACGAAGGCGAGGCGCGTGTGGCCGGCCTCGACGAGGTGGGTGACGGCCAGCCCGCCACCGGCGACGTCGTCGACCCCCACCGTGCACCACTCGCTGGTGCCCTGCTGCGGCGCCCGGTCGACGAGGACGACGGGCACGCCGGTGTCGCGGAGCTGCTGGAGGCGCGGGTTGGCGTAGTCCATGGCCGTGATGAGAACCCCTCGGGCGCGGAGCTCGGTCAGCTGCGCGAGGTACTGGTCCTCGCGGTCGGCGTCCTGGTCGCTGTTGCAGATGAAGAGCGCGAGCCCCTCGGCCTTGGCGACCTCCTCGATGCCACGCGCGACGTCGGTGAAGAAGGGGTTGGTGGCGTCGAGCACGACGTAGGCGATGGTGCGCGAGCGCCCGGCCGCCAGCTGCCTCGCCGAGGCGTTGGGCACGAAGCCCAGCTCGGCGATGGCCGACTCGACCTTCGCCCTCGTGGCGGCCCGCACCGCGGAGGGCCGGTTGAGCACGTTGGAGACGGTGCCGAGGGAGACTCCCGCCCGTGCCGCGACGTCCTTGATGCTCACCCTGGCCATGGGGCCTCCTCTCGTCGCTGAAACGTATCGCGCCGGGACGGGTCCGCGCCGCACCCGGTTCACGAGGGACCGTGCAGGCGCAGCGCCTGCGTGGCCGCGAGGTCGGCCCGAATCTCCTCGAGGGTGGAGGGCGCCGCCCCGAGTGCCCGCGCCTGGACGAGGACGTTGCCGAGGGCGGTCGCCTCGACGGGGCCGGCCACCACCGGCACGCCGGTCAGGTCGGCCGTCACCTGGCAGAGCAGCCGGTTGCGCGAGCCCCCGCCGACGACGTGGATGACGTCCACGGCAGACCCCGAGAGCTCCGTCGCCCGCTGGGTCGTCCTCGCGTATGCCGTCGCGAGCGAGTCGAGGATGCACCGCACCGTGTGGGCCGGGTCGGGAAGTGCCCCGGGTGATCCGGCCGCGGCCGCGATGCGTTCGGGCATGTCGCCGGGGGGGATGAACGCCTCGTCGTCGACGTCGATGACGGGACCTCCGGCGGGCAGGCGCTCGGCCTCGTCGAGCAGCGTGTCCAGGTCGTGGCCGAGCCCGCGGTCGGTCCAGGCGCGCATCGACTCCTGGAGCAGCCACAGGCCACCGACGTTGCGCAGGAACCTGGTGCGGCCGTCGACCCCGCCCTCGTTGGTGAAGTTGGCCTCGAGGCCGCCCTGCGTGATGACCGGGGCGTCGAGCTCGAGGCCGGCGAGCGACCAGGTGCCGCTGGAGACGTACGCGAACCGGCTCGTCGTGGCCGGCACGGCGACGACGGCGGAGGCGGTGTCGTGCGAGCCGACGGCGGTGACGAGGGTCCCGGGCCGCAGCCCGGTCTGCTCGAGGGCGGTGCTCGTCAGCGGGCCGACGACCTCACCGGGGGTGACGAGCGGGGGCAGGCGGTCGGCCGGGATGTCGAGACGGTCGAGCAGGTCCTTGGCCCAGTCGCCGGTGCGGGCGTCGAGGAGCCCGGTCGTGGAGGCGTTGGTGGACTCGGTCCGCAGCTCGCCTGTGAGCTGGAAGGTGAGCCAGTCGGGTAGGAGTGCGACGTGGGCGGCCTTGTGCCACAGGCTTGCCGACTTCTCCGCCTCCAGCTGGTAGACGGTGGTGAACGGCAGGAACTGCAGGCCGTTGACGGCATACAGCTCCTGCCGTGGGACGCGTCGGTGCACGCGGTCGACAGCCGGCCCGGAGCGTCCGTCACGGTAGGAGACCGGCTCTGCGAGCAGGGCGCCATCAGCGTCGAGGAGGGCGTAGTCGACGGCCCACGTGTCGATGCCGACGGACTCGGTCTCGGGGAAGTCGCGGGCGAGCAGGCGCAGGCCGGTGAGCACCTCGGACCACAGCCCGGTCAGGTCCCAGCGGAGGTGGCCGTCGCGCTGCACCGGTCCGTTGGGGAACCGGTGCAGCGTGTGCAGGGTGGTGCGCGCGCCGTCGACGACGCCGGCCATCACCCGACCGCCGGAGGCGCCGATGTCGACGGCGCCGAAGACGCGCGGAGCCATGGCGTCAGCGCAGGAACGCGGCGGCGACGCCGGCGTCGACGGGGACGTGGAGGCCGGTCGTGTGGCTCAGCTCGTCGGACGTGAGCACGGCGGCGGCGTTCGCGACGTGCTCGGGGAGCACCTCGCGGCCGAGCAGGGTGCGCTTGGCGTAGTAGGCGCCGAGCTCCTCCTCGGGCACGCCGTAGACGGCGGCGCGTTTGGCGCCCCACCCACCGGCGAAGATGCCGCTGCCTCGCACCACCCCGTCGGGGTTGATGCCGTTGACACGGACGCCGTGCTCGCCGAGCTCGGCCGCGAGCAGCCGCACCTGATGGGCCTGGTCGGCCTTCACGGCGCTGTAGGCGATGTTGTTGGGGCCGGCGAAGACGGAGTTCTTGCTCGAGATGTAGAGGATGTCGCCGCCCAGCTTCTGGGCGATCATCGCGCGCGCTGCGGCCTGTGCCATGAGGAAGCTGCCCTTGGCCATGACGTCGTGCTGCAGGTCCCAGTCGGCCTCGGTCGTGTCGAGCAGCGGCTTGCTGATGGACAGCCCGGCATTGTTGACGAGCAGGTCGAGGCCCCCGAAGGCGAGCACGGCCGCGTCGACCGCAGCCTGCACCTGGGCAGCGTCGGTGACGTCCGCCTGCACGCCCACGACGACGTCGGCGCCCTTGGCCCCGCTGATGTCGGCCGCCGCGTCCTGCGCCTTGGCGAGGTCGAGGTCGGCGATCACCACGCAGGCGCCCTCGGCCGCGAGCCGGGTCGCGATCGCCTTGCCGATGCCCCCGGCCGCACCGGTGACGAGGGCGATCCGGCCGGCGTGGCTGCGCGGCTTGGGCATCCGCTGGAGCTTGGCCTCCTCGAGCGCCCAGTACTCGATGCGGAACTTCTCGCTCTCGTCGATCGGCGCGTAGGTGGAGACCGACTCGGCGCCGCGCATGACGTTGATGGCGTTGACGTAGAACTCGCCGGCGACGCGCGCGGTCTGCTTGTCCTTGCCGTAGGAGAACATCCCGACGCCCGGCACGAGCACGATGGCCGGGTCGGCGCCGCGGATGGCGGGGGATTCGGGGGTGGCGTTGCGGTCGTAGTAGCCGCGGTAGTCGTCGCGGTATGCCGCGTGCAGCGCAGGCAGGCGGTCGACGACGTCCTCGACCGAGGCCTCACTGGGCAGGTCGACGACGAGCGGCTTGACCTTAGTGCGCAGGAAGTGGTCGGGGCACGACGTGCCGAGCTCGGCGAGGGCGGAAAGCTTTTCGCTCGCGAGGAACTCGAGCACGACGTCGGCGTCGGTGAAGTGGCCCACCATGGTCCTGTCGCGCGAGGCGACGGCCCGTAGGTGCGGCGCGAGGGCGGCAGCCTTGGCGCGGCGCTCCTCCGCCGCGAGGGGGGCGCGCTCGGGCACCGCGGCTCCGAACGGCGCCGCCGAGCCGTGCTCGTCGAGGTAGGCCTGCGCGGTCTCGA
This sequence comes from Terrabacter sp. 05T424, assembly GCF_056396225.1. Taxonomy (NCBI): domain Bacteria; kingdom Bacillati; phylum Actinomycetota; class Actinomycetes; order Micrococcales; family Intrasporangiaceae; genus Terrabacter; species Terrabacter sp. 05T424. The sequence continues at coordinate 181,943 of NZ_JBFTLB010000007.1, read as the reverse complement.
TGATCCACCTCGAACTGGCCTCTGCCTCGTCGCTCGTCTCGCCCCACGCTGTGATGCCGTGACCGCCGAGAACGGTGCCCACGGCCTGGGGGTTGGCCGCCTTGATGGCCGCGATGTCGAGGCCCAGCTGGAAGCCGGGGCGGCGCCACGGCACCCAGACGACCTTCTCGCCGAAGATCTCCTTGGTCAGCTGCTCGCCGTCCTTCGCGGTCGCGATGGCGATGCCGCTGTCGGGGTGGAGGTGGTCGACGTGGGGCGCATCGACGAGGCCGTGCATCGCGGTGTCGATCGAGGGGGCGGCGCCGCCCTTGCCGTGGAGGCAGTAGTCGAAGGCGGCCACCATCTCGTCCTCCCGCTCCACACCGGGGAAGACGTCGACGAGGCTGCGCAGGCGATCGAGCCGGAGCACGGCGAGGCCCGGCTCGGTGAGGGTGCCGAGGTCGCCGCCGGAGCCCTTGACCCAGAGCAGCTCGACCTGCTCGCCGGTGACGGGGTCGGTGTCGGCACCCTTGGCCGACGTGTTGCCCCCGGCGTAGTTGGTGTTCCGGGGGTCGGCTCCCAGCCGGTTCGATCGGGCGAGCAGCTCGGCAACGGCGGTGTTGGTCATCTCGATGTCTTCCTCAGGTGGCTCGGTTGGTCTGATGTCTCTGGGTTTTCGGCGAGCGGTGCTCGGCTCAGGCGCCCCAGCCGGCCTGCGTGCCGCCGACCCGGTCGGCGGCGATCTGGTCGTGGTAGCCGCTGGCGGCGTACGCAGCCATAGGGTCGCTGGGGAGCCCGCGGTCGCCGCGCCACTGCGCGAGGTCTGCGCGCACGTCGGTGTAGAAGGCGTCCATGAGGACGCCGTTGCCGCCGAGCACGTCACCGTCACGCTCGGCGTCGGCCAGGGCGGCTCGGTCGACGAGCAGCGCTCGGGCCGTCATCTCCTGGACGTTGAGCACCGAGCGGATCTGTCCGGGAATCTTGTCCTCGACGTTGTGGCACTGGTCGAGCATGAAGGCGACGCCGCTGTCCTCGTCGTAGCCGCCGCCCCTGATCACCTCGAAGAGGATGCGGAAGAGCTGGAACGGGTCGGCCGCCCCGACGATGAGGTCGTCGTCGGCGTAGAACCGGGAGTTGAAGTCGAACGACCCGAGCCGGCCGGCGCGCAGCAGCTGCATGACGATGAACTCGATGTTCGTCCCGGGGGCGTGGTGCCCGGTGTCGAGGCAGACCTTGGCCAGGTCGCCGAGGGCGAGGCAGTGCAGCAGCGACGTGCCCCAGTCGGGCACGTCGGTGGCGTAGAAGGCCGGCTCGAAGAACTTGTACTCGAGGACGAGTCGCTGGTGGTCGCCGAGGCGCTCGTAGATCTGCCGGAGGCTGTCGGCGAGCCGGTCCTGCCGTGCTCGCAGGTCGCCCTGGCCGGGGTAGTTCGTGCCGTCGGCCAACCAGATCTTGAGGTCTCGGCTGCCGGTGACGTCCATGATGTCGATGCACTCGAGGTGGTGGGCGACGGCCTTGGCGCGGATGCGCTCGTCGACGTGGGTCAGGCTGCCGAGCTTGTAGTCGTCGTCCTGGAACGTGTTGGAGTTGATGGTGCCCAGGCGGACGCCTAGGTCCTCCGCGACGCGAGAGAGCTTGTCGTAGTCGTCCACCCGGTCCCACGGGATGTGCAGGGCGACGGAGGGGGCCAGCCCGGTGAGGGCGTGCACCTGCGCGGCATCCGCGAGCTTCTCCTCGACCGAGCGCGGCGTCCCCTCGCTGCTGAACACCTTGAACCGCGTGCCGGAGTTGCCGAAGGCCCAGGAGGGCAGCTCGATCGCCTGCCGTTCGAGCTCGCTCGAGATGTCGCTGAAGTCCGTCATGGTGGTCCCGATCCGTGTGAGCCGTCATCCGTTTGAATGAAGCGTTTCAGAAGTCTGGTGATGAGTAAAGCGCAGGGTGCCGGGGCGGTCAAGCCCTCAGCTCGGTGCCAAGGCGTGAGGGAGGCCTGAGAGAAACTCAGTTTGAGCACGAATTCCGAGAAGGCTCGGGAATCTGTTGACACTGGGTGGCCCGGACCCTACCTTGGAGCCGACCGAATGAAGCGATTCAAAACGGTGACCACTCAACGCGGATACGCGCCCCAACGCTGTGGAGGTACCCCATGAAGCACACCCGACCCAGTCTCGCGATGGCGGTTGTCGCCGCGACCGCGCTGGTTCCGCTCGCAGCCTGCTCGAGCTCCTCCGACTCCGGCTCCAGCGCGGGCAAGACCGAGATCACGCTGCTGACCGACAACGCGGAGGCCACGGTCAAGCCCGCCAAGGCCGTCATCGCGGCCTTCGAGAAGGCCAACCCGACGATCACGGTCAAGACCGAGACCCGCCCGGGTGGTGCGGACGGCGACAACCTCGTGAAGACCAAGCTCTCGACCGGCGACATGGCCGACGTCTTCTGGTACAACTCCGGGTCGCTGCTTCAGGCGCTGAGCCCGGACAAGACCCTCGTCGACCTGACGAACGACCCGGCTCTCAAGGACACCGACCCCTCGTTCCTGCCGGCCGTCACCCAGAAGGGCAAGGTCTACGGCGCTCCGTGGGGCACGGCGATGGGCGGCGGCATCCTCTACAACAAGGACGTCTACTCCCAGCTCGGCCTGTCGGTGCCCAAGACCTGGGCCGAGTTCGAGGCGAACAGCGACAAGATCAAGGCCGCGGGGATCACGCCGGTCCTCGGCACCCTGAAGGACACCTTCACCTCGCAGCTGTACGTCCTCGGCGACTTCCACAACGTCGCGAGCTCGAACCCCGAGTGGGCCGACGAGTACACGGCGAACAAGGTCAAGTACGCCACCGACCCGATCGCGCTCAAGGGCTTCGAGAAGGCGGCCGAGCCCAAGGCCAAGGGCTGGCTCAACAGCAGCGCGGGCTCGACGACCTTCGCTCAGGGCATCAAGATGCTGGCCCAGGGCAAGGCGGCGCAGTACCCCATGCTCACCTTCCCCATCTCGACCCTGTCGCCGGCGGACGCCGCCAAGATCGGCTTCTTCGGCATCCCCGGTGACGACGCCAGCAAGGCAGGCGCCACGATCTGGGAGCCCGGCGGCCAGTACATCCCCAAGACGAGCAAGAACATCGAGGCGGCCAAGAAGTTCGTCGGCTTCGTCGCCTCGGTCGCTGGGACCGAAGCCTTCTCGTCCGCGGTCCCGCCGACCGGTCCGTACCTCGTCAAGGGCTCCAAGCTGCCGAACAACGCACCCCCGGTCGCGACGGACATGCAGGCCTACATCGACTCCAAGACCTCGACCCCGGCCCTGGAGTTCGTCTCCCCGGTCAAGGGACCCTCGCTGGAGCAGATCATGGTCGCGGTCATGACCGGCCAGACCCCGGCCCAGGACGGCGCGGCGCAGTACGACGCCGACGTGACCAAGCAGGCCAAGCAGCTGGGACTGCCGGGATGGTGATCCACGCGGGGGCCGAGGCCCCGGCGTCCGGCCCCCGTGCTGACGCGGGGGCCGGTCGACCCCGCAAGGGCAGGCCGGGGCGCACCGGCCTCCGCGGGGTCCGGGCGCACACGTACCCGTACTGGTTCTACGTGCCGGCGGGCGCCGTCTACGCCCTGGTCTTCCTGGTGCCGACGGTGATCTCGTTCTACTTCGCGTTCACCCGGTGGACCCTCTTCGACTCGGAGTTCATCGGGCTCGACAACTTCCGCCAGTTCTTCTCCGAGCAGTCACTGGTGAGCAGCCTGCGCAACACCCTCGTGTACGCGGTCGTGACGAGCGGGCTCAAGGTCGTCCTCGGGATGCTCTTCGCGGTGCTGCTCACGGGCCCGATCCGTTCGCGTGGCCTGCTGCGGTCGGTCATCTTCTTCCCGGTCCTGGTCAGCACCGTCGCGGTCGGCATCACCTTCAGCGTCCTGCTCCAGCCCGACCTCGGCCTGGTGGCCACGGTCCTCGACAAGGTCGGCATCACCTCACCGGACTGGCTCGGCGACCCGAGCACGGCCCTGCTGTCGGTGGCGCTCGTCGACGTCTGGAAGGGCGTCGGCCTCGCCACGCTGATCTACATCGCCGGCATCCTGGCGATCCCCAAGGACTTCTACGAGGCCGTCGACGTCGATGGTGGCGGCGCCTGGACCAAGTTCCGCAACGTCACCCTGCCCCTCGCGGCGCCCGCGACGTTCACGGTGATCCTGCTGTCGCTCATCGGCGGCCTGCGTTCGTTCGACCTGATCTGGACGATGACCGGCGGCGGCCCGGGCTTCAGCAGCGACGTCATCGCATCGACCATCTACAAGACGTACCAGGCTGGGTTCTTCGGCCTCTCGACCGCCGGGAACGTCGTCCTCTTCATCCTCGTGGCACTGATCGTCTATCCGCTCTCGCGGTACTTCAACTCTCGCGAGGTGCAGTCATGAGAACCCGGATGCTCCGGCGCACCTCCCTCGAGGTCGTGGCCGTGCTGGTCGCCCTCGTCGTGTTCGTCGTCCCCTTCCTCTTCATGTTCCTCACGGCGTCGAAGGACGAGTCGGAGTCCTCGGACCTGACGTTCTCGCTGCCGAGCCAGTGGATGATCCTCGACAACGTCAAGGGCGTCTTCGAGGCACGCGACGGCATGCTCCTCACCGCCTTCCGCAACAGCATCATCCTCACCGTCGTCTCGGTCACCATCCTCGTGGTGCTGTGCGCGATGGTCGGCTACGTCATCCAGCGACGCCCCGGGCGTGCCGCCACCATCGCCAACGCGCTGGTGCTCTCCGGCCTGATCATCCCGCCGGCCGTGGTCCCCACGATCTGGGTGCTGCAGCAGATGCACGTCTTCAAGACGCTGCCCGGACTGATCCTCGTCGAGGTCGCGTTCAACATGTCGTTCTGCGTGCTGCTCTTCCGGGCGTTCGTGGCGGCGATCCCGCGCGAGCTCGACGAGGCAGCCATGATCTACGGCTGCACGGGACTCTCCCTCTTCTTCCGGGTGATCTTCCCGCTGCTGCGACCGGTCACCATCACGGTGGTGCTGACCTCGTCGGTCTTCATCTTCAACGACTTCGTCAACCCGCTCTACTTCCTGCCGGGCGACGAGAACGCCACCGTGCAGCTGACGCTCTACAACTTCCTGAGCCAGTTCAACACGCAGTACAACCTGCTCTTCATGAACATCGTGCTCGTGACCGTGCCGCCGCTGGTGCTCTTCATCTTCTTCAACCGCAAGATCGTCGCGGGCATGACCTCCGGCGCCGTCAAGGGCTGACCCCTCCCGTACCCAGACCCCCGCACCCGAAAGGCCCACATGTCCTCCCACGACCACGACTGGTCCGCAGACCTGATCGTCCCCGACGACGACTTCGCCGGAGCGCCCTTGTTGCGCAAGGAGTTCGATCTCGACGACGGTCATGGCGCCGTCTCGTCGGCCACCCTGTTCGTGACGGCGCACGGCATCGTCGAGCCGACCGTCAATGGCGTGCCCGTGTCCGACGAGGTGCTCACCCCTGGGTGGAGCAGCTACGAGTGGCGACTGCGCTACCGCACCCACGACGTCACCGCGCTGCTGGCGGCCGGATCCTCGGTGCTGGGCCTCGCGCTCGGAAACGGATGGTTCCGCGGTCGCCTCGGCTGGAGCGGCAGGGGCGCCTTCTACGGGTCCGAGCTCGCGGCCCTCGCCGAGCTGCACATCACCTTCGCCGACGGCCACCGCCAGGTGGTCGGCACCGACACGTCCTGGCAGGCCGGGCCGTCGGCGACGACCGCGAACGACCTCTACGACGGCCAGAGCGTCGACGCCCGGCTGGAGACTCCGGGCTGGACGGCTCCGGGCGCCGACCTCACCGGGTGGGTGGGAGTCCACGCCGTCGATCACGACGCCGGACGCCTGCAGCCGTATGCCGGTCCGCCCGTCCGTCGCCAGGAGGTGCTCGAGCCCGTCAAGGTGTGGACCTCGCCGGGCGGCGCGACGCTCGTCGACTTCGGGCAGAACCTCGTCGGCTGGCTCCGTTTCACCGTGCAGGGACCCGCCGGTTCCGAGATCGTCATCCGCCATGCCGAGGTGCTCGAGAACGACGAGCTCGGCACCCGGCCGCTGCGCACGGCAGCCGCGACCGACCGGTTCGTGCTCAGCGGAGGGGTGGACTCGTTCGAGCCCACCAAGACCTTTCATGGCTTCCGCTACGCAGAGGTCTCGGGATGGCCCGGTGAGCTGACGACCGGCGCGGTCGAGGCCGTGGTCGTGCACTCCGAGCTGCGCCGCACGGGCACCTTCGAGTGCTCCGACGACCTGCTGAACCAGCTGCACCGCAACGTGGTGTGGGGCCTCAAGGGCAACTTCCTCGACGTGCCCACCGATTGCCCGCAGCGTGACGAGCGACTCGGCTGGACGGGCGACATCGCAGCCTTCGCGCCCACCGCCGCCTACCTCTACGACGTGTCCGGCTTCCTCGACGACTGGCTGGCCGACGTCGACGCCGAGCAGCAGCACGCCGACGGCCTCGTGCCCTTCGTCGTGCCTGACGTGCTGAAGTACGTCGACGCACCGTCCGACTTCCCGGCGCCCGAGAGCACGGCCATCTGGAGCGACGCCGCGGTGTGGGTGCCGTGGGCGCTGTGGCAGGCGTACGCCGACCGTGACGCCTTGGCGCGCCACTATCCCGCCATGACGGCCCACGCCCGACGCGTCGAGTCGCTCCTGTCGGAGACGGACCTGTGGGACACCGGTTTCCAGTTCGGTGACTGGCTCGACCCCCAGGCGCCCCCGGACGACCCGATCAAGGCCAAGGCCGACAACGGGGTCGTGGCGACCGCCTGCTACCACCGCACGCTGCGACAGGTGGCGGCCGCCGCCGACCTGCTCGGCAAGCCCGACGACGCCGGCTACTTCGCCGCCCTCGCCGACCGGGTGCGCTCGGCGTTCCGCAAGCACTACGTCTCCGACGGCGGCCGCATCACGAGCGACTGCGCCACGGTGTACGCCCTCGCCATCGAGTTCGACCTGCTCGAGGGCCAGGATCGCCAGGATGCCGGCGACCGCCTGGCGCACCTGGCGCAGGAGAACGGCTATCGCGTGTCGACGGGGTTTGCCGGCACGCCGTTCGTCACGGGTGCCCTCAGCTCGACGGGGCACCTCGACTCCGCGTACAGGCTGCTGCTCGAGCGTGAGTGCCCCTCGTGGCTCTACCCCGTGACGATGGGCGCCACGACGGTCTGGGAGCGGTGGGACTCGATGCTGCCCGACGGCACGATCAACCCCGGCGAGATGACGAGCTTCAACCACTACGCGCTGGGTGCGGTCGCCGACTGGATGCACCGCACCATCGGTGGCATCGCACCGCTCGAGCCGGGCTACTCGCGGGTGCTCGTCGAGCCCCGTCCCGGCGGCGGACTCACGTGGGCGCGCTCCGGGCTGGACACCCCACACGGGCACCTCGAGACGTCCTGGACGCTCGACGGTGACGCGTTCGCCCTCGAGGTCACCGTGCCCGACGGCGCATCGGCCACGGTGCGCCTGCCGGGGGCCGACTCGGACGATGCCGTCGAGGTCGGAGCCGGCACCCACCGGTACACCTCGACCCTGGGCAGCGGGCCCGAGCATGGCTGACGAGGCCGACCTCGACGCGAGGGTCGCCCGCCTCGACCTCGCGTCGAAGGTGCGCCTCCTCACCGGCGCCACGATGTTCACCCTGCACGGCGCCGAGTCGGTCGGGCTCGGCGAGATGGCCTTCTCCGACGGCCCCACCGGCGTGCGCGGCCTGAAGTTCATCGGCGCAGACGAGGTGGCGCTGCTGCCGAACGCGACCCTGATCGCCTCGGCCTGGGACGAGGAGCTGGCCCACGAGGTGGGGGTGATCCTCGCCGAGGAGGCCGAGCGACAGCACATCCACGTCGTGCTCGGGCCCACCATCAACCTGCACCGCTCGCCCCTCGGGGGCCGGCTGTTCGAGGCGTATTCGTAGGACCCGCTCCTCACGGGACGGCTCGCGGCGGCATACGTGAAAGGCTTGCAGGGCAAGGGGATCGGGGCCTGCCTCAAGCACCTCGTGGCCAACGAGGCAGAGACCGAGCGACACACGGTCGACAACGTCGTCGACGAGGCGACGCTGCGCGAGCTCTACCTGCTCCCGTTCGAGATCGCGGTCGAGGACTCCGCCCCGTGGTCGATCATGGCCGCCTACAACGACGTCAACGGCGTGCCGGCGACCGAGCACGACGCCATCAACAACGGCATCGTCAAGGGGGAGTGGGGGTGGGACGGCCTGCTCATGTCGGACTGGTTCGCGACGAAGTCTGCCGCGGCCGCCGCCAACGGCGGACTCGACCTCGTGATGCCGGGACCCGACGGGCCTTGGGGTGAGGCGCTCGTCGCCGCCGTCGAGGCCGGCGATGTGGCCGAGTCGACCGTCGACGATCACGTGCTGCGACTGCTCCGGCTCGCCGACCGGGTCGGAGCGCTCGACGCGCCCAGGGCGTGGCGCCACGAAGTCCCGACCCCGACCGACGAGGCACGGCGCGAGCAGCTGTTGCGCATCGCCGCGAGCGGTATGACGGTCCTGCGCAACGGCGACACCTTGCCGCTGGCTGCGAGCAACACGGTCGCGCTGGTCGGTCGTCACGCGGTCGAGACCGTCGACATGGGCGGTGGTTCGGCTCAGGTGCGGCCGCCGCACCAGGTCAGCGTGGCCGAGGGCCTGACAGAACTCCTCGGCAGGCGGCCGACGGTGGTCGACGGTGTCGAGGTGCGCACGAGGCCGGTGCCCGCCGGTCCGGGGGCCGTCGTGCACCCCGAGACGGGGGAGCCCGGCATCCGGTGCGTCGCCCTCGGCGACGACGGCAGTGTCGTGGCCGACCAGGCGGTGCCCGACAGCATGGTCTCCTTCGGCGCCGACGACGACTTCGCGGAGCGGCCGTCTCGCGCGCGCCTCAGCGCCCGCATCCCCGGCACGGGGCGCCGTGAGGTCGGCGTCGTCGGCGTGGGCCGGTGGACCGTCGTCGTCGACGGGGACGAGCACGACCTCGAGCTGCGCCTCGAGAGCGACGACGTCGGCGAGGCCATCCTCCGACCGCCGGGCTGGACGACGGTCATCGACTCCGACGGGCCGGTGCACCTCGAGGCCGAGGTCGACCTGACCCACGTGCGCTTCGGTCGCTTCGGGCTGGTGGCCCGGGCGGCCCCCGACCCAGTCGAGTCCGTGATCTCCGCTGCGGTGGCCGCGGCCGGCGAGGCCGATGTCGCAGTGGTGGTCGTGGGCCTCACCGAGGAACAGGAGACCGAGGCAGCCGACAAGTCGACCCTGGCGCTGCCGGGCGCACAGGACGCGCTCGTCTCGGCGGTGGCCGCAGCTGCGCGACGAACGGTCGTCGTGGTCAACGCCGCCACCCCCGTGCTGATGCCGTGGCTCGACGAGGTCGACGCCGTCCTCTGGGCGGGCATCCCCGGGCAGGAGGGCGGGCACGCCGTGGCTGCCGCCCTGCTGGGGCTGGTCGAGCCTTCCGGGCGACTCGTGACCTCCTTCCCGAGACGCGACGGCGGCTCGCCCGCCTGGCAGGTCGTCCCCGACGAGGGCGTGCTCGCGTATGCAGAAGGTCCCTTCGTCGGCTACCGCGGGCACCGTTCGGGCGCGGCCCCCGACCCGGCCTTCTGGTTCGGGCACGGTCTCGGCTACGGGTCGTGGCGATACGGCAGCCCTGAGGTGACCGTGGAGGGTGAGGTCGTCAGCGTCGCCGTGCCCGTCGAGAACACCTCCGACAAGCCTTCCCGCGAGGTCGTGCAGGTCTATCTCGAGCCCGCCGAGGCCGACCAGCCGGTGCGCCTCGTCGGCTGGGGTGCGTCCCGGGTCGGCCCCGGTGAGACACGGACCATTGCCGTCGAGTGCGACCCTCGCCTCTGGCGACGCTGGGACGCCGGCCGTCACGCGTGGGTGCGCCTGGAGGGTGGGGGCACGCTGCTCGTCGCCCGTGGACTCGGCGACGTCCGGGCGAGCGTCCCGCTCGAGCGCGAGGTCAGCCGTACCGGCGGCGCCGCGCTGTCCCGGTAGCGAGGCCGCGCGACGATCCCCCGGCCGCGGGCCGGGGGATCGTCCTGCTGTCCGATGTCGTCGGGGGGTTACACCATTCGACGTAGGCCGCTCTCGGGCGCCCGCGCGAGGACGGGGTGGTCTCTCCTCCACACACTGGACGGTCAGGGAGCAGGACGCGAGAGACACGAGGATCCGCCGATGACACGGTCAGGGGCATTCGGACAGGGACCATCACGCAGACGCAGCGCGGGACTTGCTGCGTGCGTCGCCGTCGCCGCGCTGGGGCTGGCGTCGGTGCCGCTCGGGGCCGCGGACGGAGCAGTGACCACGCTCTACGTCGGCGGGTCCGGGTGCTCGGACACGGGGTCGGGCACCGCGGCGGTGCCGTTCTGCACCATCGCGAAGGCCGCCAAGGTGGCCGTCGCCGGCCAGACGGTGCTGGTGGCCTCGGGCACCTACACCGACGAGGTGTTCCCCTGGCACTCGGGCGTCTCGGGGTCGCCCATCGTGTTCCGTCCCGCGACGGGCGCCTCGGTGACGATCTCCGGGGCCAAGCACGGATTCACGATCTCCAACCAGAGCTGGATCACGGTGTCCGGCTTCACGATCCAGGCCTCGACGAGCAACGGCATCTACGTCTTCAACGCCACCGGCGTGACGTTGTCGGGCAACACGGTGCGTACCTCGGGTCAGCGCGTGTCGGGCGCGACGGCATACGGGATGTACCTCAACTCGATGACCGGCTCGGTCGTGAGCGGCAACCTCGTCACGAACAACTCGGCGTCCGGGATCTTCCTCACCAACGGGTCCACCGGCAACCAGGTCACGGGCAACGAGAGCTCGTGGAACGCCTACGGCTACGTGCGCAACGCGGTCGGCATCGACCTGCGCGCGCCGGGAAACGTCGTCAGCGGCAACCGGGTCCACGACAACGAGGACTCCGGAATCCAGTCCTACCCGGGCGGCGACCGCAACACGATCGTCGACAACGTCAGCTACCACAACATGGGGTTCACCACGGCGGCGCTGTCGAACTGCAGCCCGCCGCCCACCGGGAACACGGCCGGCTGCATCACGGGTGACCACGGCATCGACGACTTCGGCGTCACGGGAAGCTCGGTCGTGGGCAACACCGTCTACAACAACGTCGCGGCGGGCATCAACCTCGAGGGTGTCGCCTCCGGCACGGACACCGGGTTCACCATCGCCGACAACGTGGCGGTCGACAACGCCATCGGGTGCCCCGACGGTGTCGGCGGCACGGTCAAGTGCCCGCGCACGAGGGGCAACATCCGCGTCGACGCGACCTCGCAGACCGGCACGAGCGTCGACTCCGACCTCGTGAACCTCACGACCGCCGGCACGATGATGGTGTGGGGCTCGACCTCCTACACGTCGATGGCCGCCTTCCGCACCGCGAGCGGCAAGGAGCTGCGCGGCATCCAGGCCGACCCACGGCTGACCAACCCGGCCGGAGGCGACTTCACCCTCCGAGCCGGTTCGGCGGCCATCGACTCGGCCGACTCCGGGGCCCCCGGTGAGCCCGCCACCGACGCGGCCGGTCGGGCGCGCGTCGACGACCCGGCCACCGTGAACACCGGCGTCGGGCCGCGCGGCTACGACGACCGCGGCGCCTACGAGTACCAGCCCTCCACACTGAGGCAGGTCACGCCATGAACCGGTCATCCACCATCGGCCGTCTCGCGCCTGTCGTCGCGGCCGTCATCGCCCTGGGTGCCGCGGGGGGTGCCGCGGTCGTCGCCGGAGGTGCGTCCGGCGACCCCGCGGGCATCGTGTCGCAGGCGGCCGCGCGTCCGTCGGCGCCGTCCGTCGGCGACTGCGCCTCGATGAGCGCCGTCGCGACCGACGTGGCCGGCGCGACGTCGGCCTCGGGCAGCGCCGCCGGCGTGCACGCAGCCAGGGGGAAGGCCGCCGCCGTCGCGAAGGTGACGGTGTCCGACGACGTGCGTGAGGTGGCCCAGAACCTGGCCGACGACCTCGCGGCGCTCCAGGTCGCCCTGACGACGTCCGGGGACACGGGCCAGGCGAGCAGCCGGCGTGCCGACATCCGCGTGATGATCCGCGACGACCTGGCGGCGTTGCGCCACCTGTGCGGTCGCTGAGGCGTCGGCGCGGTGGTGGGCGACCCGCGTGACGACGCACGAAGGCCCCGCACCGATGGTGCGGGGCCTTCGACGAGTGGGGTGAGTGACGGGACTTGAACCCGCGGCCACCTGGACCACAACCAGGTGCTCTACCAGCTGAGCTACACCCACCATGCACAGCACGAGCCGGGCCCGGGGGCTCGGCGTCGTGGGACTGCGTCGACAATCGTACAGGCTCCCGACGGGTGCTCGTGACCACCCCACGTCGAGGCGCCGGCGCCCCACTGACTCAGCCCGGCGGCATACGCAAGCAGCCTATGTATGCCGTCATCCGCGTCGCGTGGTCAGTGCCCGCTCGGTCAGTGCTCGATCACGTGCGGGGAGGCGAGCGCCTTCGCCGTGGCCGAGTCGGGGCCGGGCTGCGGCACGAAGACGGCCTCGCGGTAGTAGCGCAGCTCCGCGATCGACTCGCGGATGTCGGCGAGGGCGCGGTGCCCGCCCGACTTCTTCGGTGCGTTGAAGTAGACGCGGGGGTACCAGCGACGTGACAGCTCCTTGATCGAGCTGACGTCGATGATGCGGTAGTGGAGGTAGGACTCGAGCACCGGCATGTCGCGCGAGAGGAAGCCGCGGTCGGTGGCGACCGTGTTGCCACCCAGCGGCGCCTTGCGCGGCTCGGGCACGAACGTGCGGATGTAGTCGAGGACGATGTCCTCGGCCTCCTGGAGGGTCACGCCCGAGTCGAGCTCGGTGATGAGGCCCGAGGTCGTGTGCATGTCGCGGACGAAGTCGTCCATCTGCTCCAGCGCCTCTTCGGGCGGCTTCACGACGACGTCGATGCCGTCACCGAGCTGGTTCAGCTCGAAGTCGGTGACGAGAGCGGCGACCTCCACGAGGGCGTCCGACTTCAGCGATAGGCCCGTCATCTCGCAGTCGATCCAGATGATCCGGTCGGCGATGGCTCGGTGGTTGGTGTCGCTCACCGGACCACCATAGTTGTTCGCGTGCGACGGGCCCGGCGCACGGACGGCGGCACGCAACCGCCTGCACTAGCCTGCCTGCATGACCTCAGGGGACGTGACGACCCAGCATCCCGGCGATGGCCCGGGCGGCCAGGCGCAGCAGTGGAGCCCGGTGCGCAACCCGACCCGGCGCCCGATGCTCCGAACCGCCCTCACCATCGGCGTCTCGGCCTCGGTCTTCCTCGTCTGCCTGCTGATCCTCCTCGGCATCCTCGGCGAGCGGCTCAGCGCGCAGACCATCGTCACGTCGGCTCTGATGGCGATCATCCCGCTCTTCATCATCGTCCCCACGTTCCTCTGGCTCGACCGCTACGAAGCCGAACCCGTTCGCTACCAAGTGTTCTCGTTCCTCTGGGGTGCGCTGGTCGCCGTCGTGGGGGCGTTCTTCCTCAACACGTTCGGTCTCAAGCTGCTCGTCGAGGCCACCTGGACCGACCCGCTCCAGACCGGCGCGGTCTACCTCGCGCCCGTCACCGAGGAGACCCTGAAGGGGCTCGGCATCCTGCTGATCTACCTGCTGCGTCGACGCGAGTTCGACGGCATCATCGACGGCATCGTCTACGCCGGTCTCATCGGTGCAGGCTTCGCCTTCAGCGAGAACATCCTCTACCTGGGGCAGGCCTACAACGAGTACGGCGACGAGGGCCTCACCTCGACCTTCCTGGTGCGTGGCCTGATGGGGCCGTTCGGCCACCCGCTCTTCACGTCGCTGACCGGCATCGGCATCGGCATCGCGGTGTCGGCACGCCGTCCGCTCGTCCGCGTCCTGGCCGTCGTCGCCGGCTGGGTCTGCGCGATGATCCTCCACGGCCTCTGGAACCTCTCGGCGCTCGCCGGCATGGACGGCTTCTTCGAGGCGTACGTGACCTACCAGGTGCCGCTGTTCCTGGCCTTCGTCGCCTTCCTGTTCTGGCTGCGGCGTCGTGAGGGCCGGCTCATCGGTCGCTACCTGTCGCCGTACGCCGACGCCGGGTGGCTGACGCACGCCGAGGTGACGATGCTGTCGCAGCTGCGCCTGCGTCGGTCGGCGCGGACCTGGGCGCGGCGCAACGGCGGACGCGCGGCGAAGAAGTCGATGGACGCCTTCCAGGACAGCGCGAGCGACCTGGCGCTGCTCCGTTCGCGGCTGGTCCACGGCACGGCCGAGGACGGCGCGTCGGAGCGCGAGATGGTGCTGCTCGAGGCGATCACGGCCCACCGCCGCGACTTCATCGGGTCGCCCGTCACCTGAGCCGGGCGGTCGGTCAGGGCGTCGACGCCGGTGCCTATCATTGGACCGCGCCCGCTCCGGGCGACCGCCCCCGTAGCTCAGCGGATAGAGCAAGAGCCTTCTAATCTCTTGGTCGCAGGTTCGAGTCCTGCCGGGGGCGCCCACGCCAGGATTGGCGCCACGACTGGGTACGTGTTCACGGCACGCCCGCCGATGGGTTTGGTTGTGCCGACGCGACACGGAAGGATTCAGGCGTGGCAGGTGATACAGGAGTGGGCAACGCCCGCCTCCTCTCGGCGGTGCAGGCCCTGCGATCCGCCGTCTCCGATGCCACCCTCCCGCTCGACCTCCCGGGCGCCCCGGCTGCACGGCTCGCGCGCACCCGACTGCTCGACCAGCTCGACGACTACGTCATCCCGCGACTGACCTCGCTCGACGCCCCGTTGCTCGCCGTCGTGGGCGGGTCGACCGGCGCCGGCAAGTCGACGCTCGTCAACTCCGTCGTGGGCCGCGAGGTGAGTCTGCCCGGCGTGCTGCGACCGACCACCCGGTCCCCGGTGCTCATCCACCACCCCTCTGACGCGGCGTGGTTCTCCGGGCCCCGCATTCTCCCCGGGCTGGCCCGCATCACCGGGCGGCACTCGGCCTCCGACGGACCCGGCGCGGTGCGGCTCGTGCCGACCGACGAGGTGGCTGCAGGTCTCGCCCTGCTCGACGCGCCCGACATCGACAGCGTCGTCGAGGCCAACCGCGACCTGGCGGCCCAGCTGCTCGCCGCCGCGGACCTCTGGATCTTCGTGACCACGGCCGCGCGCTACGCCGACGCCGTGCCGTGGGAGCTGCTGCGCGAGGCGTCCGAGCGCGGCACCGCCGTCGCCGTGGTCCTCGACCGCGTGCCTCCGGCGGCCCTCGACGACATCCGCACCCACCTCGCCGGCATGCTGCGCGAGCAGGGTCTCGACCAGGCACCGATCTTCACCGTCGTCGAGTCCGAGCTCGTCGACGGCCTGCTGCCCGACGACCAGACGCAGCGGCTGCGCGGCTGGCTCGCGGCGCTCGCGGGCGACGCCCAGGCGCGGGCCGCCGTCGTCCGGCAGACGCTTCAGGGCGCCCTGGTCTCGCTCGAAGCCCGCGCCCAGTCGCTCGTCACGGCCTCCAAGGAGCAAACGGCGGCGGGCCGCACGCTCATGGGAGCGGCCGAGGCGGCATACGCCGAGGCCGGCACGCAGGTGCACGACGGCATGGTCGACGGGACCCTGCTGCGCGGCGAGGTGCTCGCGCGCTGGCAGGAGTTCGTCGGCACGGGCGAGTTCTTCCGGCAGGTCGAGTCGACGGTCTCGCGGGTGCGCGACCGCTTCACCTCGTTCCTCCGGGGCGAGCCGGCGCGCGCCGACCACCTGGGCGAGGCGCTCCAGTCGGGCGTCGAGTCCCTCGTCGTCAACCGCGGCGAGCTCGCGGCCAGTTCGATCGCCCGCGTCTGGCGCACCCTGCCGGGCGGCGACCAGCTCATCGTGGCCAACCCCGGTCTGGCCCGGTCGAGCAGCGATCTCGACACCCGTATCCAGCGCCTCGTGCGCGACTGGCAGGGCGACATCCTGCAGATGGTCCGCGACGAGGGCAAGGACCGCCGAACCACCGCCCGCATCATGGCCTACGGCGTCAACGGGCTCGGGGTCGTGCTGATGCTCGTCACGTTCGCGAGCACTGCGGGCATCACGGGCGCCGAGGTCGGCATCGCCGGCGGCACTGCCGTGGTCGGCCAGAAGCTGCTGGAGGCCGTCTTCGGCGACCAGGCCGTGCGCGAGCTGGCCCGCAAGGCCCGTGAGCTGCTGACCACCCGCGTCGACGAGCTGTACGCCGTCGAGGTCGCCCGTTACGAAGGAGCTGTCTCGACGTTGCAGGTCGACACCGACCAGACCGACCGCCTGGCTGCGGCCGCCGCGGCCGTCAAGGACGCTCGATGAGCCCGGTCAGGATGGGTCGGGCCACCGTTCAGGGCGTGTCGGCCGCCGAGCTCGGCACGCGCACCACCGAGCTGTCGATGGCTCTGGTGTCAGGCGCCGACGAGCTCGACCCCACCCAGGTCCAGGCGGCGCGTCGCGTCGTCGACAAGGCCGTGGAACGCTCCGGCATCGGCGGCGAGCACACGGTCGTGGCGCTCGCGGGCGCCACGGGCAGCGGCAAGTCGTCGCTCTTCAACGCGCTCGTGGGCGCGGAGGTCGCGACCATCGGCGCCCGTCGGCCGACGACCTCGCGCCCGACGGCCGGGATCTGGGGAGATGCCGACGCCTCCGAGCTGCTCGACTGGCTCGGTGTCGACGCGCGCCACGTCGTCGACACCGCTGTTCCGACGAATGCCCCGAAGGGTGTCCCGTCGGGTGTCCCGTCGGGTGGCGGCGGGGGCAAGGGCCGTGTGAAGGCCCCGGCGGCGGTGGACCTGGTCGGGTCTCTCGACGGGCTCGTCCTGCTCGACCTGCCCGACTTCGACTCGCGTGAGCTGTCGCACCGTCGTGAGGCCGAGCGCGTGCTCGAGCTCGTCGACGTGTTCGTGTGGGTGACCGACCCGCAGAAGTACGCCGACGCCCGCCTGCACGACGAGTTCGTCAGCCTCATGTCGCAGCACGACGCCGTGACGCTCGCCGTCCTCAACCAGTCCGACCGGCTGACGGGGGAGGGTGTCAAGACGGTGGGCAAGGACCTCGCACGCCTCCTCGTCGCCGACGGTGTCACTGGCGCGACGGTCCTGGCCACGTCGACGGTCACCGGCAACGGCATCCCCGAGCTGAAGCAGCGGTTGGCCAATGCCGTTGCAGGACATGCCGCTTCGCGACAGCGGCTCAAGGCCGACGTGGTGGGCGCGGCTGTCCGGCTGCGCGCCGGCGTCGCAGACGGCGAGGCCGACGTCGGCGCGATCCCGCGCGACGTGCTCGACACGTCGCTGGCCCGTGCCGCAGGCGTGCCGATCGTCCTCGACGCCGTCGCGCGCGACTACCGGCGCGAGGCGTTCGCGCACACCGGCTGGCTCTTTGCCCGCTGGACCAAGGGCTTCGCGGCCGACCCACTGCGCAGGCTCCGGCTCGACCGCACGGGCGGGCGGCCCCCGATTCCCGTGGCGATCGACGGCGCCGACGTGCGCGCGGTGCTCGGGCGGTCGTCGATCCCGGCGCCGAGCGTGTCGACGGTCTCAGCCGTCGACGTGGCGACCCGTGCGTTCGTGCGCGATGCGTCGCAGTCGCTCCCGGTGCGCTGGGCCCAGACCGTCGAGGACGCCGTCGACCGCGGCGAGGGCAACCTCACCGACGCGCTCGACCGTGCCGTGATCGGCACGTCGCTGCGCGCCCGCCGGCCGGTCTGGTGGTTCACCGTCAACATCATCCAGTGGGTCCTGGGGCTCGTCGCGCTGGCCGGCCTGGTCTGGTACGCCGTGCTGTGGGGCTTCGCGCTGCTCCAGCTCCCGCGACCCGAGACCCCCGCGGTCGGCATCCTGCCGCTCCCGCTGGTGATGCTCATCGCCGGCGTCCTGCTCGGCCTCGGGCTCGGGGTGCTGTCGAGGTTCTGGGCCCGCGTCGGGGCACGCCACCGACGCGCCGTCGTGGGCAAGCGGCTCTCCGAGTCGGTCGCGGCCGTGGCCGACGAGCACATCCTGGTGCCGATCGACGAGGTCCTCATGCGCCACCGCGAGACGCGCGAGCACCTCGACACCGCTGTCGGCTGACCCGTTCGTGACCGCGCCCTGACCGCGTTCGAGGTATGCCGTCGCGTTGACCCGCGGGGAATCACCTCGACCCAGCTGAGCCCGCGGTCGATCGAGGTATGCCGTCGCGCCGGGGCGCGAGCGGTCACCTCGACGCGCGGTGCTTGCAGTGAGTCGTCCACATCCCCTCGGCGCCGGGGCTGGCTGTCCACAGCGGAAGAGAGTGGGCTGTCCGAGCACCCGGGGATGCCCGGAGGGTGGGCTCCAGGCGGCATCGGGCCGTCACGGACCAGCCAAGGAGCCCACGCATGAACGAGATCCGCATCACCCTGCACGGCAACGTCGTCGACGAGCCTGTCGAGCGCGTCGCCCGCAACGGTTCGCCCTACACGACGTTTCGCGTCGCGACGACCCCGTACCGCCGCAACGCGGACGGCAAGTTCATCGACGGTGACACGAGTTTCTACGACGTCATCGCATTCAACGCGCTCGCGGCCAACACGACACGGGGGCTGCGCAAAGGCCAACCCGTGCTCGTCGAGGGCAAGGTCGCGATCAGGACCTACATCGGCAACGACGGCACCACCCGCAACGCAGCCCAGATCGACGCCGATCACATCGGGCACGACTTCTCGTGGGGTCGGGCCAGCTTCGAGCGGGTCAGCCGCGCGGCCGCGCTGGGTCACGACCGCACCGCCGACCCCGAGGTTCAGGAGTCGCTGCGCGCCCTCTCCGAGTCGTCGGCGGCTGACCGACCCGCCTATGTCGATGCCGACGGTGTCGTCGACGACGACTACGAGCCCGAGGCTGGCACCCTTGCGACGGGAGACCCCGAGACGGACGACTACGAGGTCGTCGGGGCCTCCGCCTGAGGCGTCGGGGGCGTTCCGACGGCACCGGTCTGCGGCGACCGGTCCGCTTCCGTCGCCGCAGCCGGCAGCCGTCCCGCGTCGGCGGCTCGGGATCTGCGCCGGGGTCCCCGTGGGGCGGACGCCGATTCGGTCACGCGTGCTCAGACAGATAGCGTGTGCGCATGGCCGAGTACATCTACACCATGACCCGTGCGCGCAAGGCACACAACGAGAAAGTCATCCTCGACGACGTCTCGATGTCCTTCTACCCGGGCGCGAAGATCGGGATGGTCGGCCCCAACGGCGCCGGCAAGTCCACGATCCTCAAGATCATGGCGGGCCTCGACCAGCCGAGCAACGGCGAGGCTCGCCTGGCGCCGGGCGCCAGTGTCGGGATCCTGCTGCAGGAGCCGCCGCTGAACGAGGAGAAGACCGTCCTCGGCAACGTCGAGGAGGGCGCCGGAGAGATCAAGGCGAAGCTCGACCGCTACAACGAGATCTCCGCCGAGATGGCCGACCCCGACGCCGACTACGACGCGCTGCTCGGCGAGATGGGCAAGCTGCAGGAGGACATCGACCACGCCGACGCGTGGGACCTCGACAGCCAGCTGGAGCAGGCGATGGACGCCCTGCGCTGCCCGCCCGCCGACTCGCCCGTCACCAACCTCTCCGGTGGTGAGCGCCGCCGTGTGGCGCTGTGCAAGCTGCTGCTGCAGAAGCCCGACCTGCTGCTGCTCGACGAGCCCACCAACCACCTCGACGCCGAGTCGGTGCTGTGGCTCGAGCAGCACCTCGAGTCCTACCCCGGCGCCGTCATCGCCGTCACCCACGACCGCTACTTCCTCGACAACGTCGCCCAGTGGATCGCCGAGGTCGACCGCGGTCGCCTCTACCCCTACGAGGGCAACTACTCGACCTACCTCGAGAAGAAGTCCGAGCGCCTGCAGATCCAGGGCAAGAAGGACGCGAAGCTCGCCAAGCGACTCAAGACCGAGCTCGAGTGGGTTCGCAGCAACGCCAAGGGCCGTCAGGTCAAGAGCAAGGCCCGACTCGCTCGTTACGAGGAGATGGCGGCCGAGGCCGAGCGCACCCGCAAGCTCGACTTCGAGGAGCTCCAGATCCCGCCGGGCCCGCGCCTCGGCTCCACGGTCATCGAGGTCAAGAACCTCAAGAAGGGCTTCGGCGACCGCGTCCTCATCGACAACCTGTCGTTTTCGCTGCCTCGCAACGGCATCGTCGGCGTCATCGGCCCCAACGGTGTCGGCAAGTCGACGCTGTTCAAGACGATCGTCGGCTTCGAGCAGCCCGACTCGGGCGAGGTCAAGATCGGGGACACCGTCAAGATCTCCTACGTCGACCAGGGCCGTGAGGGTCTCGACCCGAAGAAGAACCTCTGGGAGATCGTGTCCGACGGCCTCGACTACATGAAGGTCGGCAACGTCGAGATCCCCTCGCGGGCCTACGTCTCGCAGTTCGGCTTCAAGGGTCCTGACCAGCAGAAGCTCTCGGGCGTGCTCTCCGGCGGCGAGCGCAACCGTCTCAACCTCGCGCTCACCCTCAAGCAGGGCGGCAACCTGCTCCTGCTCGACGAGCCCACCAACGACCTCGACGTCGAGACGCTCGGTTCCCTCGAGAACGCGCTGCTCGACTTCCCGGGCTGCGCCGTCGTGATCACCCACGACCGCTGGTTCCTCGACCGCATCGCGACCCACATCCTCGCCTACGAGGGCACCGAGGACGACCCCGCTAAGTGGTACTGGTTCGAGGGCAACTTCGAGTCCTACGAGGCCAACAAGGTCGAGCGGCTCGGCCCGGAGGCCGCCCGGCCGCACCGCGTCACCTACCGCAAGCTGACGCGCGACTGACCTCTCGGACGGCGATGCCGTCACGGGCCACGGGCCGGGCACCACGGTGCCCGGCCCGTCGTCGTGCGGTCAGATCCAGTTCTTGCGGCGGAAGACCACGTAGAGCGCCGCAGCGATGCCGACGATCACCAGCGCACTGACGAGCACCCCCACCGGCTGCCCGAACCCGGGGTAGGGCACGTTCTGTCCGTACCAGCCGGTGACGGCGGTGGGGACGGCGATGATGGCGGCCCAGCCCGTCAGCTTCTTCATGACGGTGTTGAGGCGGGCGTCCTGCAGCGAGAGGTTGGTCTCGAAGACGGTGGTCACCATGTCGCGTAGCGACTCGGTCCACTCCGCGGCCCGCAGGACGTGGTCGTAGAGGTCGTCGTAGAAGCCGTCGAGCTCGGGATGTCGCTGCTCGAGGTCGCTGCGGTGGCGCAGAACCGCGTTGACGACGTCGCGCATGGGCAGCACGACCCGGCGCAGCTCGACGAGCTCCTTGCGCAGGCGATAGGTGCGCACCTGGACCGCGTGCACGTGGCCGCTCTCGTCGAAGAGGAGGTCCTCGAGACCCTCGATGGCGTCGTCGAGCTGCTGGATCGTCTCGAAGTGCCCGTCGACGACCGTGTCGAGCAGGCCGTGCACGAGGGCGCCGACACCGAGCCGGAGCAGCTCCGGGTCGTCGTTCCAGCGCTCGAGCACCGGCTGCATGTCGAACGAGTCGTCGGCGCGGACCGTGATGATGCCGCGGGGCAGCACGAAGGCGGAGATGCGTCTCGTCCGGAGCCGCGACTCGCGGGCGGTGGGGTCGACGCGTCGCCGGGTCGGCGCGACCTGCCCATCGGGCGCCGTCTGCGCCGGGGCCCCGTCGAGCTGCGTCGCGTAGACCGTCAGGAACGTGTGCCGGGCATGGCGCGTGGCCTTCGGCCGCTCGCCGGCCGTCACGGCGTCCTCGACGGCGTGCGGGTCGAGCCCGAGCTCTTCGGCGAGGGCGCGCAGCTCGGCGTGGTCGGGCTCGCACAGGTCGACCCACACGAGCGAGGCCTCGTCGCGCAGGTGGTCGGAGACGTCGTCGAGCGCAAAGCCCTGCTCCACGACCTTGCCGTGCTCCCACCGGCAGCTCGTCACTCGCCCCGCGTCGCTGCTGCTCACCCCTTCAGTCTTCCAGTCCCCGAACGCATCTGCGGCTCCGGTGCCCTGCTACACGCAATCAGGCCGCGGCGAGGCTCACGCGATGAGAGGGGTGACCTCACGCGACGCGGGACGCTCGCCGAGGGCCAGCTCCCAGGCCGCCGCGAGTCGTCGGCCCACCTCGTCGGCCTCGTCGGCCGCGACGCAGAAGGGCACGCGCACCCACCGGGAGAGGCCGCCCTCGACGCCGAACTGGCCGCCGCGGGCGAGGCGCACGCCGGCGGACTCGGCCACGCGTGCGAGCTCGTCGCCGCGCGGGGCGGGCAGCTCGCACCAGAGGTTGAGGCCTCCGCTGGGCACGCTGAAGCGCCAGTCGGGCACGTGTCGCCGGAGAGCGGCCACAAGGGCGTCGCGGCGCGTTCGGGCCTCGCGACGCCGGTCGACGAGCAGCGTCTCGCCCTGGCGCAGGAGGTCGGCGACGACGAGCTGCTCCAGGATCGCCGTGCCGAGGTCGAGGCTGTGCCGGGCCTCGATCACGGCCTCGGCGGCCCCCTCGGGTGCCCGCACCCACCCGACCCGGAGGCCGCCCCACCACGTCTTGCCCGCGCTGCCGAGCGTGTGCGTGGCGCCGGCGGTCGCGGCGAAAGGCGCAGGCAAGGGCGAGCCCGGGGACTCGTCGAGGCCCAGCTCGACGAAGGTCTCGTCGACGACGGGAACCGTGCCCGACCGGGCGAAGACGGGAGCCAGGGCCTCACGCGTGGGGCCGTCCATGACGAGCCCGGTGGGGTTCTGGTGGTCGGGGATGAGGTATGCCGCCCGCGCGCCGCTCTGACGCAGCGCGACCTCGATCGCCTCGACGTCCCACCCCGTCGGGGTGAGCTGGGCGGGCACGGCGCGGAACGACGAACGCCTCACTCCGACAATGGCATTCGGGTAGGTGGGGCTCTCGACGAGCACGCGGTCGCCGGGCTCCAGGCAGGCCCGGAGGACGGCTGACAGGCCTCCGTGTGCCCCGGAGGTGATGACGACCTGGTCGGGTGAGGTCGGCAGGCTGCGTCGTTCGAACCACGCCGCGACCGCTGCCCGGGTCTCGGGTAGGCCGCGCGGGTCGTAGCCGGCGGTGGCGAGGTGGCGCGGCAGCTCGGTGAGGGCCCGCTCGTAGGCGGCGGTGACCCCGGCGGCGGCCGGGAGGGCGGCATACGTGAGGTCGATGACGTCCGGCGGGACGTCCGTGGGGATCAGGCCGGCCTGCGACAGGGCGAGGCCCGATGGGCCGGCG
This sequence comes from Terrabacter sp. 05T424, assembly GCF_056396225.1. Lineage (NCBI taxonomy): Bacteria > Bacillati > Actinomycetota > Actinomycetes > Micrococcales > Intrasporangiaceae > Terrabacter > Terrabacter sp. 05T424. The sequence continues at coordinate 158,844 of NZ_JBFTLB010000007.1, read as the reverse complement.
GGCAGGCACACGACGCTGCCGGACCCGCGGCGGGTGGCGACGAACCCTTCGTCGCGCAGGGCGTCGAGCGCTGCGCCGACGGTGGTGCGGCTGAGGCCCAGCTCGCTCGACAGCGTGCGCTCGCTCGGCAGCCGGGTGCCCACGAGCACCCGTCCGTCGGCGACGAGGCGGCGGATTCCGTCGGCCAGGCCGCGATACGTGGGCCGCGGCAGCGGATCGGTCCCGAGAAGCAAGGCCAGTGAGCGGGCCGAGACGGTGCGCATCAGGCCACTCTCGCATGATTGGCCCTTAGAAGTAAGGCCAGTCTCGGAGAGGATGGGGACATGAGACGTCATGTCCCTCTCGCGAACCTCTCTCCGCGCCAACAGCTGCGCGCCGGCCGCCTGCCGCGCCGCGTCGTCCAGCTGCTCGTCGGCCTCACGCTCTACGGCGTCTCGATGGCGATGATGATCCGCTCGACCCTCGGCCTCGACCCCTGGGACGTCTTCCACGCCGGCATCGCCACGCACGTGCCCCTGTCGTTCGGCCAGGTCACGATCATCGTCGGCGCGCTCGTCCTGCTCCTCTGGGTTCCGCTGCGGCAGTGGCCCGGCCTCGGGACCGTCGCCAACGTCGTCGTCATCGGCCTCGCCGCCGACGCCGGCCTGGCCCTCCTGGCACCACCCGACTCGTTGTGGGCCCGGGTCGTGCTCCTGACGTCCGGCATCGTTCTCAACGGCGTCGCGGGCGGCCTCTACATCGGCAGCCAGCTCGGCCCCGGCCCGCGCGACGGGCTGATGACCGGCTTCGCCCGCCGCACTGGCCTGTCCATCCGACTGGTGCGCACCACCATCGAGGTGGTCGTCCTGTCGGTCGGCTGGCTGCTGGGTGGTCCCGTCGGACTCGGCACCGTGCTGTATGCCGTGTCGATCGGTCCGCTCGTCCAGTTCTTCCTCCCGCGGCTGACCGTCGAGCTCGGCTCGTCCCGCGGGTTGCCGGTGACGGACGACGCAGGACGGGGCGACGCCGACGGCGTCGCCCCTGTCACCCCGCCCACAGCCATCGGCTCCACGCCGAGCTGACCGTCGCTGCTCCCTCAGCCCGTGAGTGGCCAGGAGTGCAGCACCCGGCACGAGCCGGGCTCGTACCAGGCCAGCTGCAGCTCCTCCGCACGGCAGGACGCCGGGAGGGATGCCCCCACGTCACGCGCGGTCGACGCCTCCGAGACGTGGTCGGAGACGGCGTCGAGCGTCAGGTGCGGCACGACGTCGTCGAAGGCGCCGGCATACGGCGGGCACTGCGGGAAGGCCGCCCAGAGCCGTCGCGTCAGCTCGGCGAACGGCCCCGCCGGCTCCGGAAGGAGGTGGACGATGCCGTTGGGGAAGGTGTCGATGTGCTCCAGCGTGAAGTCGAAAGGCGCTGTGCCCGAGGCGATCTGCGCCACCTCGGCCAGTGCGGCAGGCGTGAGCGACGGGGCGGGGAGGAACGGGCCGAGGGCGGTGACGTGGGCGTGCACGAAGGCGGGGTCGCGGGAGACGTACGCCGGGTCGTAGTGCGCGTGGCGCGCGCGGACGAAGGCCTCGAGCGGCGGCACCGGCACCTGCAGCACGCTGTGCCCGGGAGTCCGCACGCGCTCGACGCTCCGGGTGCTGTCGACGCCGTCCAGGCTCAGTGCGTGGCGCCGACGAGGCGCAAAGCGAGAGCGGCGTTCGTCGAGCCGATCTCGGCCGGGGTGCGCCGGATCGTGGGGGAGTACCACCGCGCGACGTCGACCACGATCGAGAGCAGCGCGAGCGCGGTGTCGGCGCTGTCGTCGACCGTGAAGGCGCCGTCGGTGACGCCCCGGTCGAGGACGTCGCGCACGAGGGAGTCCATCTCCTTGCGCAGGGCCAGCACCTCGGCGTGGTGGTCGGGCGTCAGGTGGTGGTGCTCGTACTGGACGACCCTGGCCACCTGGTACTGCTCGACGTGCCACTCGGAGAAGCGCGCCATGATGTTGGCCAGCTGCGCGGCCGGCGTGCGGCCGTCGTTGATGGCCGAGCGGAGCAGCCGGACCGCCGACTCGTGGCCGCTGCGGCTGAGGTTGAAGAGCAACTCCTCCTTGGACCCGAAGTGGACGTAGACGCCGGCGGGGGAGAGCCCCGCGCCGGACGCGATGTCGCGGGTCGTCGTGGCGTGGAAACCCTTGTCGGCGAAGGCGTGGGCCGCAGCCTGCAGCAGCCGTTCGACGGTCGACGCGTCGGGGTCGGACCTCGGGGCGCTCGTCGCGGGAGGCGTCGTGGTGGGCTGCGGCACGTTGACAGCATGCCGCAGCGGAGTCAGACTAAGCAAGCGCTTAGTTACCGATCGGTACCCGCGCGCCGCACCCGTGAGCACGCCCGATGGAGGACGCCATGCCCCGCAACATCTACGACGAGGACCACGAGGCGATGCGCGCGTCAGCGCGCGAGTTCGTCGCCCGCACGCTCGCGCCGCGCGCCGAGGAGATGGTCGAGCTCAAGTCCATCCCGCGCGACATCTGGACCGCTGCGGGTAAGCAGGGCTTCTTCGGCTTCGACATCCCCGAGGAGTTCGGCGGGGCCGGAGTCGACGACTACCGCTTCAACGCGATCGTGGCCGAGGAGATGTCGCGCTTCAACGCCGCGACCAGCTCGTGCTTCGGCATCCACTCCGACGTGTGCCCGCCCTACATCGTCGACCTCGGCACCGAGGAGCAGAAGCAGCGCTGGCTGCCCGGCATGGCGAGCGGCGACCTGATCTGTGCCATCGCCATGACCGAGCCCTCGGGCGGCTCCGACCTCGCCGCCCTCAAGACCACTGCGGTGCGCGACGGCGACGGCTGGCTGCTCAACGGCTCCAAGACGTTCATCACGAACGGCTACCAGGCCGACCTCGTCATCGTGGCGGCGCGCACCGACGCGTCCAAGGGCGCCAAGGGCATCACCCTCTTCATGGTCGAGCGCGGCATGGAGGGCTTCGCCAACGGCCGCAAGCTCGACAAGGTCGGCATGGACGAGTCCGACACCGCCGAGCTCTTCTTCGAGAACGTGCGGGTGCCCGACGAGAACCGCCTCGGCGAGGAGGGTATGGGCTTCATCGCGATGATGCAGCGCCTCCCGCAGGAGCGCGTCGGTGCGGCTGTCTCGAACGTCGCCCACGCGAAGAAGATCCTCGAGGAGACGATCCAGTACGCCAAGGACCGCAAGGCCTTCGGCCAGCCGATCGGCGCCTTCCAGCACAACAAGTTCCTCATGGCCGAGCTCGTCACGAAGATCGAGGTCGCCGAGGCGTACGTCGACGACTGCGTCGCCGCGCACGCCGACGGCAAGCTCTCGGCCGTCGACGCCGCCAAGGCGAAGTGGTGGAGCTCTCAGGTGCAGAACGACGTGCTCGACCACTGCGTCCAGCTGCACGGCGGCTACGGCTTCATGAACGAGTACCGCGTCGCCCGCGCCTGGCGTGACGCCCGCGTCACGAAGATCTGGGCCGGTTCCAACGAGATCATGAAGGAGCTCATCGGCCGGGACCTCGGCTTCTGATGGGGGCTCACTCCGGAGCCGTTGCGATCATCACCGGCGCGAGCCGCGGCATCGGCGTCGGCATCGCCGAGCGGCTCGTCGCCGAGGGTGCCAAGGTCGTCATCACCGCGCGCAAGCCCGAGGCCCTCGCCGAGGCCGTCGAGCAGCTCGGCGGCCCCGAGCACGCCCTCGGTGTCGCCGGGAACGCGGCCGACGAGGCTCACCAGGACGAGGTCATCGCGGCGGCCCGCGAGACGTTCGGCGGCTTGCACCTGCTCGTCAACAACACCGGCATCAACCCCGCCTACGGTCCGATGCTCGACTCGGGCGTCGACATCGCGCGGAAGGTGCTCGACGTCAACGTCGTCGCGGCCTTCTCCTGGATCAAGAAGTCGGTTGCCGCAGGTCTCGGCGATGCCGAGCACCCGGGCGCCGTCGTCAACCTCGCGTCGGTGGCCGGGCAGGGCGCGAGCGGCGTCATCGGCTGGTACGGCGTCTCGAAGGCGGCCCTCATCCACCTGACGACCGAGCTCGGCTACGAGCTCGGCCCCGGCGTGCGGGTCAACGCCGTCGCCCCGGCGGTCGTCAAGACCAAGTTCGCCGAGGCGCTCTACGAGGGTCGCGAGGAGAAAGTCGTGCGCGCATACCCGATGAAGCGTCTCGGCGTTCCCGAGGACGTCGCGGGCGCGGTCAGCTTCCTGCTGAGCCGCGACGCGTCGTGGATCACCGGCCAGACCCTGACCATCGACGGTGGCGTCACCTTGGGCGGCGCACTCTAGCGAGCCCTGTTGCACGGCAGCGGTATTCGTAGATGGCGTATGCCGGGTGACAAGGGTGGACAGGACCCTTCCCCGGGTGGCCCCGGCGGTGCCAACGTGGTGTGGGCACCCATCGGGACCCGCCCAGGAGGAAGCCGTGACCGACACCGTCGCCCTCGTCACCGAAGCCACCCGAGGCATCGGACGCCAGGTCGTCGTCGACCTCGCCCGGCGGGGGTCACGGTGCTCGTGTCCGGTCGCGACGCGCAGGCCGCCCGCGCAACAGCTGCGGAGCTGGCCGGCGAAGGCGACGTGCGAGCCCTCGACATCGACCTCGACCTGACGGACGCGCAGGCCGTCGCGGGGGCGCCGGCGGCGGTGAGGGACGCCGCTGGGCGTCTCGATGTGCTCGTCAACAATGCCGCTGCGTTCGTCGACTGGACCGAGGTGGCGTCCGCAGCCGAGCTCGAGGCGGCGCACCGGGTCATGGAGACCAACCTCTTCGGTCCCTGGCGACTGACCCAGGTGCTCCTGCCGCTGCTGCGCGAGAGCCCGCACCCTCGGGTCGTCAACGTCTCGAGCGGTGGCGGGTCGCACGGCGACGAGCAGTTCGGCCTGACGCGGCGGGGCGGTGCTGCGGCGAGCTACGGGGTCAGCAAGGCCGCGCTCAACGCCCTCACGTCCACCTTGGCCGTCGAGGTCGCCGGCACCCGGGTCCTGGTCAACGCCGTGTGTCCGGGGCTGACGGCGACCTGGCGGGGGGCCGAGGAGATGGGCGCGCGTCCGGTCGAGGAGGGGGCTGTGTCGGTCCTCGCGGCTGCCCTGCTGCCCGACGACGGTCCGTCCGGGGCCTTCCTCCGTGACGGGCGGCAGATCCCCTGGTGACGGCGGAAACGCCGCCGAGAGGCGGGTGGATGGAAGGCCTGCCGACGGCTGCTCGTTGATGAAGGAGGTCTGCCGCGACGCCAAGTCGCCTTCATGGGGTACTGGAAGCAGGGACGCGCGAGTTGACCGGACCACGCGACGCGCCGACCGGCATACGGCCGGTGTTGCGTGGCCCCGGGGCGAGCAGGCAAGAATGGCGCCTGCGGCCACCGTCGTCCGCCCAGTGCCACACGGTGGCACCGCGGCCATCCGGCCGCGACCGACGACGGAAGAAGTTGCATGGAGATCTGGCCCGGCAAGCCCTACCCCCTGGGGGCCACCTACGACGGCACGGGCGTGAACTTCGCCGTCTTCTCGGAGGTAGCCGAACGCATCGAGCTCTGCCTCGTCGACGACGACCTGAACGAGACCCGCCTCGACCTGCCCGAGGTCGACGGCTTCGTCTGGCACGGTTACGTGCCCTACGTGCAGCCCGGGCAGCGCTACGGCTTCCGGGTGCACGGGCCGTACGAGCCCGAGAATGGCCACCGGTGCAACCCGAGCAAGTTCCTGCTAGACCCCTACGCCAAGGCGATCGAGGGTCAGGCCGAGAACGACCAGTCGCTCTACTCGTACACGTTCGGCGACCCCAAGGCCGCGACGACGACGAAGGTCAACACCGACGACAGCGTGCGCCACACGATGCACTCGGTCGTGATCAACCCGTTCTTCGACTGGGGCGACGACCGGCCGCCGCGGCACGAGTACCACGAGAGCGTCATCTACGAGGCCCACGTCAAGGGCCTCACGATGCTGCACCCCGAGATCCCCGAGGAGATCCGGGGCACCTACGCCGGCATCGCGCACCCGGCGATGATCAGCCACCTGCACGACCTCGGGATCACCGCCATCGAGCTCATGCCGGTCCACCAGTTCGTCCAGGACGCGCCGCTCGTCGACCGCGGGCTGTCGAACTACTGGGGCTACAACACGATCGGCTTCCTCGCGCCGCACAACGGCTACGCCGCCGGCGGGCAGCGGGGGCAGCAGGTGCTCGAGTTCAAGGGCATGGTGCGCGCCCTGCACGCGGCAGGCATCGAGGTCATCCTCGACGTCGTCTACAACCACACCGCAGAGGGCAACCACATGGGCCCGACCCTCGCCTTCCGTGGCCTCGACAACAACAGCTACTACCGGCTCGTGAGCGACGACCTCAGCCACTACTACGACACGACGGGCACGGGCAACAGCCTCCTCATGCGCAGCCCGCACGTGCTGCAGCTGATCATGGACTCGCTGCGCTACTGGGTCACCGAGATGCACGTCGACGGCTTCCGTTTCGACCTCGCCGCCACGCTGGCCCGCCAGTTCCACGAGGTCGACAAGCTCTCGGCGTTCTTCGACCTCATCCAGCAGGACCCCGTCGTCAGCCAGGTCAAGCTCATCGCCGAGCCCTGGGACGTCGGCGAGGGCGGCTACCAGGTCGGCGGGTTCCCCCCGCTGTGGACCGAGTGGAACGGGCAGTACCGCGACACGGTGCGCGACTTCTGGCGCGGCGAGGGGGGCGCCCTCGGCGAGTTCGCCTCGCGCTTCACCGGATCCAGCGACCTCTACGAGCACTCGGGTCGCAAGCCGATCGCGTCGATCAACTTCGTCACGGCCCACGACGGCTTCACCCTGCGCGACCTCGTGTCCTACAACGACAAGCACAACGAGGCCAACGGCGAGGGCAACAACGACGGCGAGAGCCACAACCGCTCGTGGAACTGTGGCGTCGAGGGACCCAGCGACGACCCCGCGGTGCGCGACCTGCGACTGCGGCAGCAGCGCAACTTCCTGACGACGCTGCTCTTCTCGCAGGGCGTCCCGATGCTCCTGCACGGCGACGAGCTCGGCCGCACCCAACAGGGCAACAACAACGGCTACTGCCAGGACAACGACATCTCGTGGATCCAGTGGATCCTCGACGAGGACGACCAGAAGCTGCTCGCCTTCACGCAGTCGCTCGTCAAGCTGCGCCGCGACCACCCCGTCTTCCGTCGTCGCCGCTTCTTCGCGGGCAACGCCGACCACGGTGGCGAGAGCGACCTCGGCGACATCGCCTGGCTGATGCCCAACGCCGCCCACATGGACGACGAGGCGTGGAGCAACGGCCTGGCGAAGTCCCTCATGGTCTTCCTCAACGGGTCGGCCATCCCCGAGCCCGACCCGCGGGGCCAGCAGATCTTCGACGACTCGTTCCTCGTCATGTTCAACGCCCACGACGAGGCGCTGACGTTCACGCTGCCCGACGACGAGTACGGCCCGCAGTGGGTGCCTGTCATCGACACGGCCCTGCACGAGGTCGAGGACAACGTGCTCGAGCCGACCTGGGAGATCCAGGTGCAGCCGCGCAGCATCGTCGTGCTGCGCTGCCCCCGTGAGGTGGCCTCGCCGATCGTGCCCGGTCTCGCGGAAGAGGCCATCGCGTGAGGTATGCCAGCGCGCCCGTCTCGACCCACCGGCTCCAGCTCGAGCCGGACTTCACCCTCGACGACGCGGCAGCGCTGGTCGACTACGTCGCCGACCTCGGCGTGACGCACCTCTACCTGTCGCCGATCCTCCAGGCGACAGTGGGCTCGAAGCACGGTTACGACGTCACCGACCACTCACGGGTGGCCGAGGGGATCGGCGGCGACGCGGCATACGCCCGGCTCGTCGAGCGTGCCCACGCCGCTGGCCTCGGCATCGTGGTGGACGTCGTGCCGAACCACATGACGACGCCGACTCCCTTGTCGCTCAACGTCCCTCTGTGGGCGGTGCTCCGTGAGGGGCGCACGTCGCCGTATGCCGTGTGGTTCGACGTCGACTGGGACGCCCAGGGCGGGCGACTCCTCCTTCCGGTGCTCGGCTCGGCGCTCGACGAGGTGCTGGCCGCCGGGGAGATCGCGCTGGGGGAGCAGGACGGCGAACCGGTCGTGCGCTACTACGACCACGTGTTCCCCGTGGCGCCCGGAACAGACCTGGGGCTCCCGCTGACCGAGCTGCTCGACGCGCAGCACTACCGGCTGGCCTCGTGGACGGTCGGCGACTCCGAGCTCAACTACCGCCGGTTCTTCGACGTGACCTCGCTCATCGCGGTGCGCGTCGAGGAGCCGTCGGTGTTCGACGCGACCCACGCCCGGCTCGTCGAGGGCATCCGTTCGGGGTCGATCGACGGCCTGCGCATCGACCACCCCGACGGGCTGGCCGACCCCGAGGGCTACCTCGCGCGGCTGGCTGAGGCGACCGATGACACGTGGGTCGTCGTCGAGAAGATCCTCGAGGGCCACGAGCCGCTGCCCCACTCCTGGAAGACCGCGGGGACGACGGGCTACGACGCGATGCTGCGCGTCGGCGGGCTCTTCGTCGACCCCTCGGGCGCCGAGCCGCTGTCGGCCCTGTCCGACCAGCTGCTCGGCGAGCGGCAGGACCTCGACGCCATCGTCGCGGAGTCGAAGCGCTGGGTCGTCACGGTGATGCTCGAGACCGAGGTGAGCCGCCTCATGCGGCTCGTCGCACGCGCGCGTCCCGACCTCGAGAAGGCACCGGCGCGTGAGGTGCTCGAGGCGATGCTCGTGGGGATGGACCGCTACCGGGTCTACATCCGCCCGGGCCACCCACGCGGTGGCCTGTCGGCCGAGCCGCTCGAGCTCGCGCTGCAGCGGGGGGCCGGCGACGGGTATGCCGGTCTCGACCGGGAGTGCGCAGAAGGCCTCGTCGACCTCGCCCTGGGCGAGGGGCCGGTCGAGGATGAGGCCGCCCGCGATGAGTTCGTGGTCCGCTTCCAGCAGACGTGCGGTCCGGCCATGGCCAAGGCGATCGAGGACACCGCGTACTACCGGTACGTGCGGCTTGTCGGTCTCAACGAGGTGGGTGGCGACCCTCGCCAGGTGGGGCTGAACACGGGGGAGTTCCACCGGTTCGCCGAGCACCTCCTCGACACGTGGCCACAGACGATGACGACGCTGTCGACGCACGACACCAAGCGGTCTGAGGACGTGCGGGCCCGGTTGTTCGTGCTCGCCGAACGACCCGAGGCCTGGGCGGCCTGGGTGCGCACCGCGCGCGAGCTCGCCACCGCGTGGCGCGCCGACGAGCTGGACGTGCTCACCGAGTACTTCCTCTGGCAGACCGTCGTCGGTGCCTGGCCCATCAGCGAGGAGCGACTTCAGGCGTACGCGCTCAAGGCGATCCGCGAGTCGAAGGTGCACACGCGGTGGACCGAGCCGAACGAGGCCTACGAGGCGGCCGTCGCACGGTTCGTCACCGGTGTGACCTCAACGCCCGAAGCCGTGGCGCACGTCGAGTCGTGGGTCGAGTCGACCCGCCTCGAGACCCGGGCCAACCTGCTGGGGCAGAAGCTCGTCCAGCTGACGATGCCCGGCATCCCTGACGTCTACCAGGGCACCGACCTCGTCGACCTGTCGCTCGTCGACCCCGACAACCGGCGCCTCGTCGACTACGACGAGAGGCGCGACCGGCTGGCGCGCCTCGACGGGGGAGCGGCGCCGGCCGACCTGTCGGACGAGAAGCTGCTGGTGACGGCGGCTGCCCTGCGGACGCGCCGAGGATGGCCCGAGTGCTTCACCGGCGAGGACGCGACCTACACGCCTTTGGTCACGACGTCGGAGCATGCGGTCGCATTCGCTCGGGGCACCGCGGCTGCTGTCGAGGTCGTCACGGTCGTGACCCGCCTGGCCGGGCGCCTCGCTGACACCGGGGGATTCGGCGACGCCACTGTCGACCTGCCGGCCGGTGTCTGGTCCGATGCCGTGTCGGCGCGCACCTTCTCGGGCGGCTCGGTCCGGCTCGCCGACCTCGTGGGCGGTGACGCCTCCGGCGACCGTGCGAGGGAGGGCCTGCCCGTGGCGTTGCTCGTGCGGGTACGTGACGACGCATGACCGCAGACCAGATCCGCGTCTGGGCACCCAACGCCCGAGGCGTCGACGTGCTCGTCAGCCCGGTCGCCGCCGCCGGGCGGGACGCCGACCGTCACCCCATGGAGCCGACGGACGGCGGCTGGTGGTCATGGACTCCGCAGAGCCGGGGGCCCGTCGAGTACTCGTTCAGCCTCGACGGCGGCGACCCGAGGCCCGACCCGCGCAGCGCGTGGCAGCCCTTCGGGGTGCACGGGCCCAGCCGCACCTTCGACGCGGCGGCGCATGCCTGGGCCGACGACGGCTGGCCCGGTAGCAGGGACGGCCGCGGCGTCCTGGGCGGCGTCGTCTACGAGCTGCACCTCGGCACCTTCACGCCCGAAGGCACCCTCGACGCAGCCATCGGCCACCTCGACCACCTCGTCGAGCTCGGTGTCGACGTCGTCGAGGTCATGCCCGTCTCGGCGTTCGGCGGCACGCACGGGTGGGGCTACGACGGCGTGGCCCCGTATGCCGTGCACCACGCGTACGGCGGTCCGGCGGCCTTCCAGCGCTTCGTCGACGCGTGCCACGCCCGCGGGCTCGGCGTCTGCCTCGACGTCGTCTACAACCACCTCGGCCCGACCGGCAACTACCTCGCCGAGTTCGGTCCCTACTTCACCGACACCCACACGACCCCTTGGGGCCCGGCTGTGAACGTCGACGCCGACGGCAGCCACGAGGTGCGACGCTGGATCGTCGACAATGCACGCCGGTGGTTCCGCGACTTCCACGTCGACGCCCTGCGGCTCGACGCGGTCCACGAGCTGCGGGACGGCTCCGAACGGCACATCCTGGCGCAGCTCTCCGACGAAACCGCCTCTCTGGCAGCGGAGCTCGGCCGCCCGCTCGACCTCATCGCCGAGAGCGACCTCAACGACGCCATGATGGTCACGCCGACGGCGCAGGCCGGCCGGGGCATGACGGCGCAGTGGGACGACGACATCCACCACGCCCTCCACGTCGCCCTCACCGGTGAGACCCAGGGCTACTACGCCGACTTCGCCGGCGGCACCGAGGCGTGGCCAGGGGGCGGGGCGATGTCGGTGCTGGCGAAGACCCTGACCGACGCCTTCCTCCACGACGGTCGGTTCTCGACGTTCCGCGGCGCGGTGTGGGGTGCGCCGCTGGACCCCGCAGTGCACTCGGGGCACCAGTTCCTCGCCTACCTGCAGACCCACGACCAGGTCGGCAACCGCGCCACTGGAGACCGCATCAGCGAGCAGGTCTCGCCGGGGAAGCAGGCGATCGGGGCCGCCCTCTACCTGCTCTCGCCCTACACGGCCATGGTCTTCATGGGCGAGGAGTGGCGGGCGAGCACCCCCTTCGCGTTCTTCACCTCGTTCGAGGAGGAGTGGCTTGCCGACGCCGTGCGTTCGGGCCGGCGTGGCGAGTTCGCGGCGCACGGCTGGGACGAGGCCGACGTGCCCGACCCGCAGGACCCTGCCACCCGGGACCAGAGCGTGCTCGACTGGAGCGAGCCCATGGCCCCCGGCCACATCGAGATGCTCCACTTCTACCGAGAGCTGATCAGGGTCCGCCGCACCCAGCCGGACGTCGCGTCGGGTGACCTGCGCTCGACGACGGTCCGGTTCGACGAGCGGGAGCGCTGGCTCGTGCTGTCGCGTGGCTCGGTCCACGTCGTATGCAACCTCGCGGGCCGGAGCCAGGTGGTGCCCCTCGCCGGCGACGTGCAGCACGTCCTCGCGTCCTGGGGTCGCGCGCCGATCGTCGACGAGCACGGCGTCTGGCTCGACGKCCACGACGTCGCCGTCGTGCGGACCGCCTGAGGGCCGAGCCGTCGCCTTCGGCAACGCTCGGTCTCGGAAGCACGGACGTGCCCCGGCGAGGGGTCTAGTTTGGTTCGAGGCGGCTCGGAGAGCCCGGGTGCCTTGAGCGAATCGAGAAGCCATGGCCAACCACGTGTATTCGATCTCCGAGGTCGTCGGGTCATCGCCGGACGGGATCGAGGCCGCCGTCGGTAACGCTGTCGCCAAGGCGAGCTCGACGTTGCGCAACCTCGACTGGTTCGAGGTGACGGACATCCGTGGCCAGCTCACCGACGGGGCCGTCGCGCACTGGCAGGTGACCGTCAAGCTCGGGTTCCGGCTGGAGGACTGACGGCGCGACGGGGTGCGGCTCGCCCCCGGGCTGCTGAGCGTCACGCCTCCTTGACGCGCACCATGCCCTCCTGGGCAGTCGTCGCGACGAGCGTGCCGTCCTGGGCGAACATCTCGCCGATCGAGAGCCCGCGTCCGCTGACCGCAGAGGGGGACTGCTGGGCGTAGAGCAGCCAGTCGTCGGCCCTGGCGTCGCGGTGGAACCACATGGAGTGGTCGAGGCTCGCCACCCGCAGGCGTGGGTCGGTCCAGACCATACCGTGGCGACGGAGCACCGGCTCGAGCAGAGAGTAGTCGCTGGAGTAGGCGAGGACGGCGGCGTGCAGCAGCGGGTCGTCGGGCAGGCGGCCGATGGCGCGCATCCAGACGTGGTTGGTGGCGACCTGCTGCTGGCCCGCGTCGAGGAACATGTTGCTCTCGACGGGGCGCATCTCGATCGGCCGGGACTCGGCGATGTGCCTGGCCCCGGGGTGGTCGACGCCACGGAAGGTGTCGGCGAGGGAGACGAGGCCCTCGGGACCTGCGACGGCGGGCATGGGGTCCTGGTGGTCGAGTCCGCCGGCCCGCTCCTGGAACGAGCACGTCATCGACATGATCGGGGCGCCCTTCTGCACCGCGTGGACTCGTCGGGTCGAGAAGGAGTTGCCGTCGCGCATCTCCTCGACCGCGAAGCGGATCGGCAGGGTGTCGTCGCCGGGCCGCATGAAGTAGCCATGGAGTGAGTGGATCGGCCGGGTGCCGTCGCCGTCGTTGACGTCGCGCACCGTGATGCCGGCCGCCATGACGCACTGTGCCAGCACCTGGCCGCCGAAGACGCGCCCGTGCGGCATCTTCTGGCTGCGGCCCTCGAAGACGCGCGCCGACGTCGCTCCGATCGACTCCGCGGCGTCATGTCCCAGCACGTCGGTGACGGCGATCCTGGCTGTGCCGATGTCGCGAAGGGTCAGCACGTCGAGGAGGTCCTCGAGAGGTGGCAGCGGGCGCGGCTCAGCGGGGGCTTCGGCACTCACACGACGACCCTACTGGGCGCTGGACGGTGGCAGCAGGGGCCGCGACGCGTGTCACGCCTCGAGGGCGAGGACGAGTGGGAGCACCGCCGGAGCACCGGCCTCGCGCAGCAGCCCGGCACAGACCGTGAGCGTCCAGCGGGAGTCGCTGACGTCATCGACGAGCAGGACCGGGCCCGGCACGCCCGCCAACGACGCGGCGAGCTCGGTGCCGACCGACAGCCGGCCCCACACGTTCGCCAGACGGAAGGCGCTGTTGCCGCCCGGCTCGCCGACGGGTCCGCCCTCGACGAGGTCGAGCGACCCGAGGTACGGCAGTCGCCCGAGCTGGCCCAGGCCGGCCGCGAGCGAGCCGACGAGCTGCGGCCGGCGCCGGGAGGGCACCGAGACGATCGCGGCCGGCCGCTCGGCCCAGCCCCATCCGGCGAGCACGTCGACGCACGCCCTGACGGCCTCGGGGGGCACCTCGCGGTCGTCGCCGCGCAGCAGCTCGCGCAGGCGTTGCCCCCAGCCCAGATCGCTCAGGCGGGCCACCGCCCGCCCCTCACCCATGGCGATGGCAGGCGCGATCCTGCCCTTGAGGGGCACCCCGAGCCGGTCCATGCCGCTCGGCCACTGGGCGCGGGCTTCGAGCACGACGCCCGGTCGTTCGAGCCGGGACCGTGCCGTGTTCACCGCCGCCTCGGGGATGGTGGTGTCGAACCAGGCCCCGGTGCACCGGTCGCAGCGCCCGCACGCCTCGGCCGAGTCGTCGTCGAGGCATTCCTGCAGGAACGCCATTCGGCACCGGTCGGTGCGTTCGTAGTCGAGCATGAGCTGCTGCTCGCGCTCGCGCGCCTCGGTGACGCGGCCGTACCGCTCCGCGTCATAGGTCCACGGCTCGCCCGTGGCCGTCCAGCCACCGGGAACGCGGTGAACGGCGCCGTCGACGTCGAGCACCTTGAGCAACAGCTCGAGCCGCGTGCGGCGCACGTCGACGATGGTCTCGAGCGCAACCGTGGAGAGCGGCTTCGGCGACTCGGCCAGGGCGCGCACGACGGCGTCGGCCTGGTCCTGGCGGGGCATCGACGCCGACGCGAAGTAGCGCCAGATGTCCTTGTCCTCCGGGCCTGGCATGAGGATCACGTCGGCCCGGTCGGTCGCACGGCCCGCTCGGCCGACCTGCTGGTAGTAGGCGACCGGGGACGACGGCGCGCCGAGGTGCAGCACGAAGCCGAGGTCGGGCTTGTCGAAGCCCATGCCGAGGGCCGACGTCGCGACGAGTGCCTTGACCTGGTTGTCGCGCAGGGCCTCCTCGAGCCTGATGCGCTCCGCCGGCTCGGTGCGCCCGGTGTAGGCGGCGACCTGGTGGCCGGCCTCGCGCAGCGCCACCGCAACGTCCTCGGCGGCGGCCACGGTCAGGGCGTAGACGATGCCCGACCCGGGCAGCTCACCGAGGTGGGCGATGAGCCAGGCGAGCCGCTGCTCAGGCGCTGCCAGCGGCAGCACACCGAGCCGCAGCGAGGCCCGCGCCAGCGGACCGCGCAGGGTGAGCACGTCACGACCGCCGGCGCCGAGCTGCTCGACGACGTCGGTGACGACGCGGGCGTTCGCAGTCGCGGTCGTGGCGAGGACAGGAGTGCGCTCGGGCAGCGTGGTCAGCAGGTCGCGGATGCGGCGGTAGTCGGGCCGGAAGTCGTGCCCCCAGTCGCTGATGCAGTGGGCTTCGTCGACCACGAGCAGGCCGCACGACTCGGCGAGCGCGGGCAGCTGCTCGTCGCGGAAGCGTGGGTTGTTGAGGCGTTCGGGGCTCACGAGCAGGACATCGACTTCACCTCGGGCGAGTGCGCCGGAGACGGCACCCCACTCGTCGGCGTTGGTCGAGTTGAGCGTCACGGCCCGGATGCCGGCTCGGGCGGCGGCGGCGATCTGGTCGCGCATGAGTGCCAGCAGGGGACTGACGATGACGGTCGGGCCCGCGCCCTCGGCTCGTCGAAGAGCCGTAGCGACGAAGTAGACGGCCGACTTGCCCCACCCGGTGCGCTGGACGACGAGCACCCGGCGACGACCCGCCACGAGCTCGCTGATCGCCTCGAGCTGCCCGTCGCGGAAGTCCACGTCGTCGCGACCCACGAGGCGATGCAGAGCCGTCGTGGCGCGCTCGCGAAGCCCGGGGTCGACGTCGGCTGCGGAGAGGGCTGCGGGTGAGGTCGACATGGCCCCCAACCTACGTGGCGGTGCCGACCTCGCCGACCGGCATACCCGGCCTGTGGAGCTGGAGCCCGTCCGTCAGGGGGATGTGGACGAGCCGCGATGCCGGCGGCTGGAAGGATGGGGACATGACGCAGACCGGCGACCCGCAGGCGAGGCCCTACGCAGCTCAGGTGGCACTGCGCTGGTCCGACATGGACGCGTACGCCCACATCAACAACGTCCAGTTCCTGCGCCTGCTCGAGGACGCCCGGGTCATCGCCTTCCGCGACTGGTTCGACGGCGGAGGGGCCGGCGACAAGTCGCTCCTCGACGAGGGCGTGCTCGTGTCGCGCCACGAGATCGAGTACCGCCGGCCGCTCGGCTTCCGGCACGAGCCGGTGGAGATCCAGATGTGGGTGTCGCGGGTCGGTGGGGCGGGCTTCGACGTCGCCTACATCGTCACCGACCCCGACGGCGTCGACACCGCCGAGGGCGAGCGGCGTGTCTACGCCGTGGCCGAGACCGAGCTGGCCCTGTACGACTTCACCAGCGAGTCGCCCCGTCGCATGCGCCCCGAGGAGCGCGCCTCGCTGCGCGCCCACGAGGGCGAGCCTGCCCCCTTCCGCCGGAGGCGCCGGTGACCGGCACCGTGCAGATCGACTTCGGCGACCCGCGCGGCCTCGCAGACCTCGCCACCTACCTGGGCCGCGCCCGCAAGGCGAACCCTGACGGTTCGGTGCGCCTGCAGGTGGTCGGGAGCCTGCTCGTCACGACGGTTGCCGTGATCGAGGGCAGCGGCCTGATGGGCGAGGGCACGGTGCTCGGCATGCGAGTGGTGGCGATCGCGCCTTCTGACGCCGTCGACGCGACGGTGTCGTTCGCGTCGGTCTCGGACCGGCTGGCCCGTGACGGTGCAGGCTCGGTCCTCAGCGTGCCTCCCACGACCGTGCGTGCCCCGTGGAGCGGTCTCACGCCACCGCGCGACGGGTGGGAGCCCGTCGGCAAGCTCGATGGCGCGGCCGTGGACTCGATTGCGCGGCAAGGGATCTCGCAAGTGGCCGAAGGGACGCCTGATGGTGCCGGAGCGCATGCCATCGATGCGCTGCGGCGCCGCACGTGGGCGGCGATGAGTGACACCGCGCCGCCGATCGCGGCGGGTCTGGCGTTCGGGGCCCACGTGCTCGGCTTCACGGTCGCGGGCGAGCCGGCCTCGATCTCCGCCCACGGCCGGTGGACGCGGCTCAGCACGGACCGAGGTCACGTGCTGGTGCGCTGAGCTCAGGGCCGTCCGGTCCAGCACCCGCGCTTGACGAGGACGTCCTTGAGCACGTCGATGCGGTCGCTGACGAGGCCGTCGACCCCGAGGTCGAGCAGGCGGTGCATCTCGTCCGCCTCGTCGATGGTCCACACGTGCACCTGCTTGCCGTGGCGGTGGGCTGCGTCGACCAGGCCGCGCGTGACGACCTTGACGGACCGGCCGCGCAGGGGCACGGTCGGAGGGACCTGGAAGACGTCGGCAGGAGTGCGCAGCAGGGCCGTCAGCCATCGCGGACCGAAGCGGGCCAGTGCGGTGCCCACCTCCGCCGCGGCCGTGGCGACGCGGCCCTGTGACAGACGCCGAAACTGGGAGATGTGGCGTTGCGAGAACGAGCCGACACAGACCTGGTCGTGCAGTCCGCGCTCCTCGATGAGCCGCCACAACGGGAGCGCGGTGCCAGGAGCCTTGAGGTCGATGTTGAGGTTGATGTCGGGCCACGCATCGAGCACGTCCGTGAGCAAGGGGACGTGCTCGCCGTCGCCGACCACTGCGTAGGAGACCTGCGACCACGGCAGGTCGCGGATCAGCCCGCGCGTGTTGCTGACCCGGTCGAGCCGTGTGTCGTGGAAGGCGACGAGCATCCCGTCGTGGGTCACGTGCACGTCGGTCTCGAGGTGCGTGTAACCCAGGGCCACGGCGTTGCCGAAGGCGGTCATGGTGTTCTCGAAGCCGACGTTCGGGGCGTAGAGCGAGCCACCACGGTGGGCGAGCGCCACAGGTGTGCGGTCGAGGTAGGGCCTGAGCGTCGCCATGTCGCCGAGGTTATCGGCCGTTCCGGGCACTCGGCGCGGTCTCCTCGGAGACGTCGGATCTTGCTCCGCTGGGCGGAGCAAGATCCCAGTCGTCGAGGCAATGACCACGCAGGACCCACTGCCGACCGGCGTCTCAGGCTTGGGTATGCCGTGAGGCCCCGTCCGGGCGGACGGGGCCTCACGAGGTCACCGGCCCGGTGACCGGTCAGTCGGTCAGGACCAGATGGCCCACACCGTCGTGTCGGTGGGCACGAGCCCGTCCTCGAGCGGACCCGAGGCCACGACGACCTCGGCACCCTCGGGCAGGGCCACGGGCTCGGCGCCGAGGTTGGCGACGACGAGCAGCCGCTCGCGCTGGTCGGCGCCGTTGGTCAGCGCGACGACGTCGGCGGCATACCCGTCGACCCACGTGAGCGACCCGGTGCCCAGGGAGAGCGTGCGACGGTTCGCGAGCAGCGACCGGTACAGCTCGAGGGTCGACCCCGCGACGCCCTCCTGCTGGTCCACCGCGTACTGGGCGTACACGTCGGGCTGGGGGAGCCAGGTGTGGGCGCTCGGGCCGAAGCCGAGCGACGGGCCCTCGGCCGACCACGGCATCGGCACGCGGCAGCCGTCGCGGCCCGTCTCGGCGCCGTGCGTGCGCGCGAAGGTCGGGTCCTGACGGAACGCGGCCGGCATGTCGGTCGAGTCGGGAAGGCCCAGCTCCTCGCCCTGGTAGATGTAGGCGCCGCCCGGGAGCGACAGCATGAGCGTGGTCGCCGCGCGGGCCCGGCGCAGGCCGAGAGCGCGGTCGGGCTGCGGGTCGGTCGCCGAGATGCCGTTCATACGCGGGGTGCCCGGCGCGTAGCCGAGGCGCGAGGCGTGGCGCACGACGTCGTGGTTCGACAGCACCCACGTCGAGGGAGCGCCGACCGAGTCGGCCGCGCGCAGCGACGAGGTGATGACGGCCTTGAGGTCCTTGGCGACCCAGGAGGAGGTGAGGAAGTCGAAGTTGAACGCCTGGTGCATCTCGTCGGAGCGGACGTACTTGACGGCACGCTCCTGCGGCTCGACCCACGCCTCGGCGCAGAGGATGCGGTCGGGCGTGCCGTAGGACTCGAGGATCTTTCGCCACGCGCGGTAGATCTCGTGCACGCCGTCCTGGTCCCACATCGGGCTGCGCTTCGTGTGGTCGATGTGCGGGGCGTCCTCCGGCTGGGCCACCGCGGGCGTGGCGTCGTCGTCGTGCTCGGCGTGGCCGAGCATGACGGTGCGCTCCTCCTCGGTGTCGGGCAGGCCCTGCTGCTTGATGAGGCCGTGCGCGACGTCGACGCGGAAGCCGTCGACGCCCCGGTCGAGCCAGAAGCGCAGGATCGACTCGAACTCGGCGCGCACCTCGGGGTGCTCCCAGTTGAAGTCGGGCTGCTTGGGGTCGAACAGGTGCAGGTACCACTGGCCCGGTCGGCCGTCGGCCTCGGTGACGCGCGTCCACGCGGCGCCGCCGAAGACGGACTCCCAGTTGTTCGGGGGCAGCTCGCCGTGCTCGCCGCGACCCTCGCGGAACATGTAGCGCTCGCGCTCGGCCGAGCCGGGCCCGGCGGCGAGGGCGGCCCGGAACCACACGTGCTCGTCGGAGCTGTGGTTGGGCACCATGTCGACGATGACCTTGAGGCCGAGCTCGTGGGCTCGCGCGATCATGGCGTCGGCGTCCGCGAGGGTGCCGAAGATCGGGTCGACGTCGCGGTAGTCGGCGACGTCGTAGCCGGCGTCGGCCTGCGGCGACGTGTAGAACGGCGAGAGCCAGATGGCGTCGACGCCCAGGGCGCGGAGGTGGGGCAGGCGCGACGTGATGCCCGGCAGGTCACCGAGGCCGTCGCCGTCGGCGTCGGCCCACGAGCGCGGGTAGATCTGGTAGATCACGGCCTGTCGCCACCAAGCGGCATCGGGCCGGTCGGCCGCGTGGACCGGGGTGGTCTCCTCACGCACCTCGAGGTCGTCGAGGGGGTGGGTCAGGGTCTGGGTTGCTGATCGCGTCACGAGCCACCATCGTTCCGCATCAGGCCGAAAACTCAAAGAAAGAACTGCAACTTCTTGCAGAACGGTCGCTCGACCCCTGATGTCGGTGCTCGTTGGTAGGAACGAGGGCATGAGGAGCGGTTTCGTCGTCCCGTATGCCACCGAGCTCGAGTTCGCCGACCTGGCTCGTCTGGGGGAGCAACGCGGTTGGGACGCCGTGTTCGGCTGGGAGGCGCTCTACGGCGTCGACGCGTGGGTGCAGCTCGGTGCGGCCGCGATGGTGACCGAGCGCATCCGCCTCGGCACCCTGCTCACTCCGGCCGCGCGCCACCGGCCCTGGGACCTCGCCTCGAAGGTCGGCTCCGTCGACCGCATCAGCGGGGGCCGGGCCTTCATGTCCGTCGGACTGGGGGCGCTGCATCCCGGCTGGCTCGCCTACGAGGCCGACGAGGGGCGGGCCGTCCGCGCCAGGAAGCTCGACGAGTGCCTCGACATCTATGCCGGCCTGCTCGGCGACGCGGGCTCGTTCACGTATGCCGGTGAGCACTACAGCGCCGCTGCCAACGACTTCATGCTGCCGCCGCCCACACCGCAGCGCCCCCACCCGCCGGTGTGGGTCGTGGGGGCGCCGACCCCCGGTGGGGGCCGGCAGCGCTCGCTCGAGCGGGCGGCCCGCTGGCAGGGGGTCATACCCGCGATCCACTCAACGGACGACAAGCCCAAGACCCTCGACGCCTTCGCCGGCGTCGTCGAGCCCGTGCGCCGGCTCCGCGCAGAGCAGGGGCTGCCGTGGGAGGGCTACGACGTCGTCATCGAGGCCGACTCGTGGGGCGATTTCACCCGCCTCGAGCCGGCCGAGCCGGCGGCGTGGGAGCAGGCCGGCGCGACGTGGTGGGTCGAGAGCTGGTGGGACATCCCCCAGGGTGCCGACGGGTTGGCAGAGGTGCGTCGCCGCGTCGAGGCCGGCCCGCCGGCGCTGCGCTGAACGAGCCCAACGCCAGACCTGGGTCCGGTAGGCCGGGGGCGCCTCCGACGGCCGGGTCAGACGTCTCGGACTCCCTGCCTCGCCAACAGCTCGCGGTGCTCGTCGGTGAGCGCGGTGATGCGCTCGAGGTGTGTGGTGAGGAACGTGAGCTGCTCGGCGGACAGCTCCTCGAGCGCCGGCTGACCCGCGCGAACGAGCGGGCCGTACGCCTCCCAGGTCAGCTGCTGGCCGAGCTCGGTCATCTCGACGAGAACCGTGCGTCTGTCGGTCTCGGACCTCAGCCGGCGCACGAGACCGCGGCGCGCCAGCCGGTCGATCAGCGCCGTCGTCGCTGCGGGCCGCAGCCCGGTGGCGGCGCTGAGGACGCCAGCCGACTTCGGGCCGTCGACGAGCCAGTCGAGGCAACGCAGGTCGGCCGGGCCCAGGCCTAGACGCCGGCCGACGGTGTCGTCGAACGCCTGGACGGAGCGCTGGTAGCGCTGCATGGCATCGCCGAGGGCGTGGACGAGGTCCTCGCGAGGGGGTTGACCAGACCCGGACATCGAGCCTAACTTTCGAATATCAAATCATTTGATTCTCGTAAGGAAAGGCTACCAAGATGAAGGCTCTCGTCGTGGGAGGTGGCATCGCGGGGCCTGCCACGGGCCCTCGCACTCGCAAAGGTCGGCGCCGACGTGACCGTGCTGGAGGCCTGGCTGCGCAGTGACGGTGAGGCCGGGTCCTGGTTCACTTTGGCGCCGAACGGCCTCCACGCCCTCGACCTGCTCGGCGCCCGGCACCTCGCCACCGAGCTCGGCGTGCCGAGCGAGCGCAACGTCATGGTCGGGGCTTCCGGGGCCGTGCTCGGCGACCTGTCCCTCGGCATCCCGCTCGACGACGGCACGGTGGCCCTGACCCTGAAGCGCTCCCGTCTCGCCCGGGCCCTCGCCGACGAGGCCGGGCGACGGGGCATCGAGGTGCGGCACGGCGCTCGCGTCGTCGACGTGAGTCCCGGGGTCGACAGCGCGCAGGCGACGCTCGCCGACGGGTCGACGCTCGAGGCCGACCTGGTCGTCGGCGCGGACGGYGTCCATTCCGTCGTGCGCCGAGCCATCGACCCGACCGCGGCTCCCGCGCGCTACGTGGGTCTGACCAACTTCGGCGGCATCACGACGCACACGCCTGTCGCAGCGCGTCTCCCGGCACGTCAGTGGCACTTCGTGTTCGGCAGTCGCGCCTTCTTCGGAGCCCATCCGACACCGAGTGGTGACGTGGTCTGGTTCGTCAACCAGCCGCGACCGCTCATCACGCCGGACGAGCGGGCACGGAGGGGCCCCGACGACTGGCAGGCCGAGCTCGCAGACCTGTTCGAGCAGGACGCCGGTCCCGCGGCCGAGCTCATCCGGAGCGGGCGCCTCGAGCTCTGGGCAGACAACACCCATGACCTGCCCAGCGTCGCCCGGTGGAGCCGCGGGCGGGTCGTCATCGTCGGCGATGCCGCGCACGCGCCCGCGCCGAGCTCCGGCCAGGGTGCCTCCATGGCGCTGGAGGACGCGGTGGTGCTCGCCACGAGCGTGCGCGACACCGGGAGCGTCGAGGCGGCCCTGGCGGCATACGAGAAGGCGCGGCGCGCCCGCGTCGAGCGGATCGTCGCGGCAGGGGCACGGAGCAGCAGCTCGAAGATCCCCGGCCGCGCGGGCCGCGCAGTCCGTGACGCCATGATGCGACTCGTCTTCCGCCACCTCGTGACCGAGAGGTCGACGGCGTGGGTCACCGGCCACCGGGTGCAGTGGGGGCCGTCCGCTGACCCGGCACTACCGTCTGGGGCATGACGACCTTTGTCACGGCTGCCTTCTGCCTCGTCCGCGACCGGCAGCTGCTCACGGTCCGCAAGGCCGGCTCGGTGCGGTTCATGCTGCCCGGCGGCAAGATCGACCCGGGTGAGAGCGCGCGAGGCCGCCGTCCGCGAGGTGATGGAGGAGGTCGGCGTCGACGTCACCGGCATCGGACTGCCCCTCGGGCGGTTCCATGACGTCGCTGCGAACGAGCCCGACTCGTGGGTCGATGCAACGGTCTTCGTCGCGGACCTGGAGCCGGGCCACGCGCCGACCCCGCTGGCCGAGATCGCCGAGCAGCGGTGGCTCGGCCTCGACCACGCGCTGCCCGACGACCTGGCACCGCTGCTGCGCAACCACGTCGTGCCCGCACTCCGCTCGCACCTGGCGACTCCCTGACACCGGACCCGCGGCCGTCGTCGGCCGCGGGTCGCGGGAGGGTTGGTGGGTCCGGAGGGTCAGCCAGGCCCGTCGTGCATCCCGATGATCCCCGCCTTGGCCGCCTTCTTCACCGCGTCGGCCTCGGCCCGCGTCAGCTTGCCGTCCTTGACGGCCTGCGCGAGCCGGTCGTCGAAGGCCTTCTGCTCGTCGGCCTCGTGGGCCGTACGGAGGTCGGCGATGGCCGTCTTAACCTTGGCCGCGTCGATGCCCAGCTTGGCGGCGAGCTTGGTGGCCAGCTCGTCCTGCAGCGCCGTGGCGTGCGGCCGGGCCTGACCCGGGGTCCGTGCGGCCCGCAGCTCGTCGCGGACGGCCTTGAGGGCGTCCTCGAGCTTCGTCTGGTCGACGCCCAGCTTGGCGGCCAGGGTCGAGAGGTCGGCGCCGCGGCCGAGACCGGGTCCACCGGGACCACCATGGCGCCCGCCCGGTCCCCAGCCCCGGCCGTCGCGGTCCCGGTTGCCGGGTGTCGTGCTGTCGGTCGTGCCCTTGTTGGGGTCGCCCTGGGTCGAGGTGGCCGACGGCGTCGGGGTGGTCGTGGTCGTGTCGTCGGCCCTCGCCACCTGCGAGACGCCGAGCCCGATGACGGCGGCTGCGGCGCCGACCACGGCCACGCTCGCAGCCTTCTTGTTGATCGACACCATGTCGCGTCCTTGTCGTCATGCGTCGGACGGACGGCCCGACGGTGAGTTCGCCTGGATCCAGCGAACACCCACGCCTGGTGTTCGCACCCGTGAACCGGCTGTGACTTGCTGTGAGTCCAGCCGACAGGTCGGCGCGCTCAGAACGTGCCGTCAGGTCCCGGGGCGTTGACGAGGGAGTACGCGGCGCGGGTCAGGTAGTCGCGCAGGCGGTCGTCGTTCTCGGGGGAGAGGCCGAGCGTGTCGACGGCGTCCATCATGTGCAGCAGCCAGCGGTCGCGCATGTCTGGCGTGACCTGGAAGGGCATGTGCCGCATCCGCAGGCGTGGGTGACCGCGCTGCTCGGAGTAGGTGGTGGGGCCACCCCAGTACTGCTCGAAGAACATCCGGAGGCGCTCCTCGGCCGGGCCGAGGTCGTCCTCCGGGTAGAGGGCGCGCAGAGCCTCGTCGTCGGCGACACCCCGGTAGAACTCGCGCACGAGCTTGGCGAAGGTCTCGTGCCCGCCGAAGTCGTCGTAGTAGGTCACGTCGGCCAGTCTCCCAGAGCCGGTGGGCGGCTCACTTGTGAGGGGGGCCGCCGTAGGGCGGCATCACGGGCAGCGGGCTGCGCACGCCCTCACGGTCGAGGGCCACCTTGATGCGCTCACGCATCTCGCGCTGCACGCCGAACTGCTCGTTGGCCACCGTCTTGGCGACGATGCGGATCGTGATCGCTCCGTTGGCGATCGACTCGACTCCGACGACCTCCGGCTCCTCGAGCAGGATGTCCTTGTAGGGCCCGTCGTCGTCCATCACCCCGACGACGTCACGGATGACCTTGATCGCCTTCTCGACGTCCTGGTCGTAGGCGATGGCGATGTCGACGATCGCGGTCGACCAACCCTGAGTCTTGTTGCCGATGCGGATGATCTCGCCGTTGCGGACGTACCAGGTCATCCCGCCGGCGTCGCGCAGCTGGGTGACGCGCAGCGAGACGTTCTCGACGGTGCCGACCACCTCGCCGGTGTCGATGACGTCGCCGACGCCGTACTGGTCCTCGACGATCATGAAGACGCCGGAGAGGAAGTCCTTGACGAGGCTCTGCGCGCCGAACGCGAGGGCGACACCGCCGACGCTCGCGGACGCCAGCATCGGACCGAGCGGGATGCCGACGAGTGAGAGCACGGTCAGCGCGGTGATCCCCCCGACGACGAACGTCGTGATGCTCTTGAGGAGCGCGCCCATCGTCTGGGTGCGCTGGACGTGGCGCACGTTGGCGACGCCGACGGCCTGCAGCGCGCGGCCGGCCCCGGGCAGGCTCGCGAGGCGCTCGGCCCGGCGGGACGTCGCCGTGGCGACGACCCGGTTGATGAGCCTTCGAAGCAGGAACCGGGCGAGCACGCCGACGACGAGCACGGTGATGATGAGCAGTGGGGTGCCCAGGAGCCAGTCACCGACGCCGGACCAGGTGACGCTGGAGAGGTTGGGCATCGAGAGGTCCATGGGCAGCTCCTGCGAGGGAGACGGGGAAGGCGTCGGAGTGGGCGGCGGTGTGCCGTCGGCGGTGGGGCCCCCCCCCCCACGACGGTTGCATCAGCCGCGGCGGTCGCGCTCCTGGGCGACGAGGGCGCGCGCGACGGTGTCGCGGTTCTCGGCGACCGTGCGCACAAGCCCCGCAGCAGCGTCGGGGTTGGCCGCGAGCCAGGCGTCCGATGCCGCCTTGAGCTGCTCGCTGGCGAGGGAGAACGGGTAGAAGCCGCCGACGACCCTCTCGCCGATGGCCACGCTGCGCTCGGCCCACGCGTCGACGAGCATGGCGTGGTAGCGCTCGACGTACGGCTCGAGCAGGGACAGGTCGGTGCTGCGGCGGAAGCCGGCGCCGATCGCCTCGACCATCTGGTTGGACAGGTCGTTGCGCTCGACGGCCTTGGCCCAGGCGTCTGCCTTGGCCTCGGCCGTCGGACGGGCTGCCAGTGCCTCGGCGGCTCGCTCCTTGCCCGTGGCGGTCGGGTCACGGTCGAGCTCGCCGTGGATCTCGGCCTCGTCCGCGGAACCGAGCGCCGCGAGCGCCTTGGTGAAGGTCCACCGCAGCTCGGTGTCGACCGTGAGGTCGGGCAGCGACTCCTCTCCGGAGAGCAGGGCCCGCAGGCGGGGCTCGTCGGCCGGGTCGGCCGTGCTGCCCGCCCAGGCCTCGACAAGCTGGAACTGGGCGTCGCTGCCCGCCTCGGCCGACTCGGCGAGGGAGCGGAGGGAGGACGACAGCAGGGCCGAGACCTCGGCGCGGTGCTCGGGGGCCGTGTAGAGGCGGGCCGCCGTGGAGGCCTGGCCGAGCAGGACGCGGAGCAGCGTCGAGTCGGTCTCGCCCGGCAGCGACTCGAGGACGAACCGCACGAAGTCGCGGGCCGGCATCTCACCGTCGCGGGTCATGTCCCAGGTCGCACCGAGCACGAGCGAGCGGGGCAGCGAGTCCTGGAAGCCGCGGGGGAGGGCGAGAGCCGTTGCGAGCGACCGCTCGTCGAGGCGGATCTTGCCGTAGGCGAGGTCGTCGTCGTTGAGGAGCAGCAGGTCAGGCTGCTCCTGGCCGACGAGCTCGGCGATGTCGGTGCGCTCGCCGGCGACGTCGACCTCGTCGTAGCCGATGCGCTCGAGGAGGTCGCCCGAACCTTCGCTGCGCCGCACGGCATACCGGCCGATGCCGATGCGGTGCGGGCGCAGGGTCGGGTACTCCTCCGTCGCTGTCTGGGTGATCGCGAACGAGCTGTAACGGCCGTCGGCGCCGACGTCGAAGACCGGTCGCAGCGTGTTGACGCCGGCCGTCTCGAGCCAGAGCTTGCTCCACTCGGTCAGCTCGCGCCCGGAGGCCTTCTCGAGCTCGCCGAGCAGGTCGGAGAGCGTGGTGTTGCCCCACGCGTGCTTCCGGAAGTACTCACGCAGCGCCGCGACGAACGGCTCACGGCCGACGTACGCGACGAGCTGCTTGAGCACCGACGCGCCCTTGGCGTACGTGATGCCGTCGAAGTTGACCTCGACGTCCTCGAGGTGGCGCATGTCGGCCGCGATGGGGTGCGTCGAGGAGAGCTGGTCCTGGGTGTAGGCCCAGGCCTTCTCCGACGTGCCGAAGGTGGTCCACGCACTCGTCCACTCGGTGGCCTCGGCCTGGCAGGTCGTCGACGCCCACTCGGCGAACGACTCGTTGAGCCACAGGTCGTCCCACCACTTCATCGTGACGAGGTTGCCGAACCACATGTGGGCCAGCTCGTGCAGGATCGTCAGCGCGCGGCGCTCGATCTTGGCCTCGGAGACCTTCGACCGGAAGACGTAGATCTCGGTGAAGGTGACGGCGCCGGCGTTCTCCATCGCGCCCATGTTGTACTCGGGCGTGAAGATCTGGTCGTACTTCGCGAACGGGTAGGGCTGGTCGAACTCGGCCTCGAAGAACGCGAAGCCCTTCTTCGTGCAGTCGAAGATGTTGTCGGCGTCGAGGTGCTGCGTCAGCGACTTGCGGCAGAACACCCCGAGCGGCACCACGCCGTTCCGGGTCTGCACCTCGTCGCGCACCTCGTCGTAGGGCCCGGCGACGAGGGCGGTGATGTACGAGGAGATGCGCTGCGTCGGCTCGAACGACCACGTCGCGCGCTCGATGCCGTCGGCCACGCCGGCTGCCGTCGGCGTGGGGGTGGGCGAGTTGCTGATGACCTTCCAGTGCGCGGGCGCGGTCACCGTGAAGCGGAAGGACGCCTTGAGGTCGGGCTGCTCGAACACCGCATACATGCGCCGGGAGTCGGGCACCTCGAACTGCGTGTAGAGGTACACCTCGTTGTCGACCGGGTCGACGAAGCGGTGCAGGCCCTCGCCGGTGTTGGTGTAGCGGCCCGTCGCGTCGACCGTCAGCTCGTTCTGGGCCGCGAGGCCGGGCAGGGCGATGCGGGAGTCGGCGAAGACCTCGGCAGCGTCGAGGTCGACGCCGTTGAGCGTGACCCGCTCGACCGAGTCCGCGATGAGGTCGATGAACGAGTCGGCGCCGGGCTCCGAGCAGGAGAACGCGACCGTGGTGACGGTGCGGAAGTTCTCCGGACCCGTCGTCAGGTCGAGGCTGACGTCGTACGCGTCGACGCGCAGGATGCCTGCGCGGCTCGCCGCCTCGTCGCGGGTCAGGTTCTTGCCGGGCACGTGGGGACCTCCTGGGACAGGTGTGGGGAGCGCGGCGCAGCATCGGTCCGACGGCGCCGTCGCGGGCCATCCTCGCACGGAACCCCGACCCGTCCACCACCGCAATCGGGCCGCGACGGGCAGTGCCATGATGGGCCGCATGGCCGATGTGAACGACAGCCCGAAGACGAGCCGCGACTCGGTCGAGATGTGGTTCGACCCCATTTGCCCGTGGGCGTGGATGACGTCGCGCTGGCTGATGGAGGTCGAGACGCTGCGCGACATCGACGTGACCTGGTCGGTCATGAGCCTGGCCGTGCTCAACGAGCACCGGCACGACCTCGACGCCGCCTACCGGGCGCGCATGGACGAGGCGTGGGGCCCGGTCCGCGTCATCATCGCCGCGGTCGAGGCGCACGGCGACTCGGTCATCAAGCCGCTCTACGACGCGATGGGCACGCGTATCCACCTGCGCAAGATGAACGACTTCGACCAGGTCATCCTCGAGTCGCTCGAGGAGGTCGGGCTGCCGGCCGCCCTCGCGAAGGAGGCCCACCACAAGAAGTTCGACGCCGCCCTGCACCGCAGCCACAAACGCGGCATCAGCCTCGTCGGCACCGAGGTCGGCACCCCGATCATCTCGGTCGGAGGGGTCGCCTTCTTCGGCCCGGTCGTCACCCCCGCCCCCAAGGGCGAGGCCGCGGCGAAGCTGTGGGACGGGTGCGTCCTCGTCGCGAGCACACCCGGCTTCTTCGAGCTCAAGCGCACCCGTACGCTCGGCCCGATCTTCGACTGACCCGACGAGCCGGCCCGGCCCGCCGCGCTCGGCACCCTGACTGATCGACCGACTGACCGACTGACTGACTGACCACCCCACGCACCCAAGGACCCACATGCGCATCCACATCGGCGGCGACCACGCGGCATACGAGCTCCACCAGTCCCTCGTCACGCACCTGCGCGCGGCCGGGCACGACGTCGTCGACCACGGCCCGTTCGGCTACGATGCCCAGGACGACTACCCGGTCTTCGTGCTGCGTGCCGCCGAGGCCGTCGCCGCAGAGGAGGGCTCGCTCGGCGTCGTGCTCGGCGGGTCGGGCAACGGCGAGCAGATCGCCGCCAACAAGGTGTCGGGCATCCGGGCCGCCCTCGCCTACAACGCGGAGCTCGCGAGCCTGGCCCGCGAGCACAACAACGCGCAGGTCGTCTCCATCGGGGCACGGTTCACCGCCGACGCCGTCGCGAAGGAGATCGTCGACACGTTCGTGTCGACAGCGTTCTCGGATGAGGCGCGCCACAGCCGGCGTCTGGGTATGGTTTCCGCGTACGAGAACTCGGGGGATCTGCCAGCACTGCCGGACGCAGGCGCTCACTGACTCTGTCTGCCGCGATCCCCTTCCCCCTGTCGTCCCCTCAACGCCGCAAGGGAGGCCCGTGGCCCACAACGAGAGCGTCGTCTCTCGACGCTCGCGCTACGGTGCCGGACCGATCAGACGCCTTCACCTGCTGGGGCCGTGGCTCAGTCGGGCGCCGTGGGCGCTCGTCTGCCTGTTCCTGCTCCTGAGCATCCTGGTCACGGCCGCCGTCGCCTTCGCGCCGAAGACGGTGCCGTGGGGCGTCTACGGCTTCGTCGTCGTGCTCGCCGGCCTCTTCCTCGAGCCACGCTTCCTGCTCGTCGTCTACATCGGCCTCTTCCTGTCGATGGCGATCCTCGGCGCCTACCTCGGACAGGACAAGCCGACGACCCCCGGCGCGCAGATCGTCACCGTCGCCACGATGATGCTGATGCTCTGGCTCTCGCACGCACGGGCCCAGGTCGGGGTCGTGGGGGTGAGTGGCGAGTCGATGCTCGTCGACATGCGCGACCGGCTGCGCGCCCAGGGCGAGCTGCCCCCGCTGCCGCCGTCGTGGGGTGCCGAGGTCGCACTCGAGTCGGCCTTCGGTGACGGCTTCTCCGGTGACTTCGTCGTCGCGAGCCGCTCCACCGACGGCTGCACGCTGGAGGTCGCGCTCGTCGACGTCTCGGGCAAGGGCCGCGAGGTGGGCGCCCGCTCCCTGCTGCTCTCCGGTGCGCTCGGCGGGCTCCTCGGCGAGCTGAGCGAGCGCGGCTTCCTGCAGTCCGCCAACAACCACCTGCTGCGGCTGCGCTGGAGCGAGGGTTTCGCGACGGCCGTGCACGTCGCCGTGAACCTCGAGACCGGCAACTTCACCATCGGGTATGCCGGCCACCCGGCTGCCGCCCAGTTCACCGCTGGGTCTGGCCGCTGGCGCATGCTCGCGGGCGGCCGAGGCCCGCTGCTCGGGGTCATCGAGCGGGCCGAGTTCCCCCGCGAGACGGGCACCATGCGCCGGGGAGACGCGCTCGTGCTCTACAGCGACGGCGTCATCGAGGCACGCGACAAGGCGCTCGACGACGGCATCGACCGCATGCTGGGCCGGGCCGAGTCGTTCATCCGCACCGGCTTCGAGGGGCTCGCCCAGCGACTGTGCGACCAGGCCGCTGCCGGCCTCGGCGACGACCGTGCCGTCGTCACCATCTGGCGCACCTGAGACACGGAGGGCCGGACACCGCGCGGTGACCGGCCCCGACGTGCTGCCGACGGGCGTCAGCTGATGTCGTCGTCCTGGCCGTCGAGGCCGTCGAGAGCGTTCGTGAGGCCTTCCTGGCCCTGGTCGACCTTGTCGGCGTACTGGCCGCCCGTCTTCTCGTCGACGAAGTCACCGGCCTTGTCGACGCCGTCTCCGACCTGCTCTCCGTGCTCGTCGACCTGCTTGCTGACCTGGTCCTTCATGTTGTCGAAGACACTCATGACTTGCCTCTCGGTCGTCGAGGACCGCTGTCCGGCCCCCGTGCAGACTCCACGCTAGACCCGCAGACTGTCGCGGTGACCCGTGCGAACCGCACGGTTCGGGCAGAGGCAGCGGGCTCACTACGATGCCCGCGTGACCGACAACGCGAGCGACCCCTCGGCCGACGTGTCCGACCCGAATGGGCCCTCCCTGCCCGGCCGTCGCAAGGACCACCAGGTGCCCGAGCTGCCCGAAGGGGTGAGCCCGGCGCGCGTGCGCACCTTCGTGCGTCGCGGGCGTCTCTCGACCCTCACCCGCGACCGCGTCGAGCGCCTCGGCCCGGCCCGCTCCCTGCCCGAGGGACGCTTCGAGGCGCAGGCCGCGTTCGGGCGCGTCGCACCCGTCGTCCTCGAGATCGGCTGCGGCCACGGCCACGCGGCCATCGCGTATGTCGCCGCGTTCCCCGAGCACGACCTCCTCGCCATGGACGTCCACACTCCCGGTCTCGCGCGGATGCTGGCCGACGCCGACGAGGCCGGCGTGCCCAACCTCCGCGTCCAGATCGGCGACGCCGTGCTGTTCCTCGAGGAGCGCGTCGCAGACTCGACCTTCGATGCCGTGCACCTGTTCTTCCCCGACCCGTGGCGCAAGCAGAAGCACACGAAGCGCCGTTTCGTCAGCGCAGGCAACCTCGACCTGCTCGCGCGGGTGCTCAAGCCCGGCGGGCACGTGCTGGTGGCGACCGACCAGGACTTCTACGCGGAGCACGCCCTCGCGGAGGTCGCTGCGCACCCCCGGTTCGAGGCCCGGCGGGTCGAGCGGCCGGCATGGCGTCCGGGCGACGGGTTCGAGGCCAAGGGGATCGCGGCCGGCCGCACGATCAACGAGCTGCGCCTCGACCTCGTGGACTGACCGGTTCGAGGGTCGAGGAGTCTCTCCGGCACCGGGTGCCGGTAGAGCTCCACGACTGTCGTCAAGGTCCGGTCTGCTGCCTCGCGGGGTGACAGGACGCCGACCTCGCTGCCGCGGCTCGTTCCTCGCCGCACCTGCTCGGCCTCCCGGCATCCTGTGCGCCCCGACATGAGCGAGGGCCGCACTCGGGCGACTCCGTCGCTCCGAGTGCGGCCCTCGTGAATTGTCGGGGTGACAGGATTTGAACCTGCGGCCCTTGCGTCCCAAACGCAATGCGCTACCAAGCTGCGCCACACCCCGTGGCGTCGGAATCGTAGCCGACGTGCGGGTGACGAGCCGAGCCGGGACAGCCCGCGGGCGGGTCGATTCGGTGGACCGGAGGCGACCCAGTAGGCTTTCGCCTCGGATCGTCGGCACCGTCCGGCGGCCTGCGGGCGTAGCTCAATGGTAGAGCCTCAGTCTTCCAAACTGATTACGCGAGTTCGATTCTCGTCGCCCGCTCCGAAACCCACTTGGCCCCAGGGCCGCGGCTTCCTACCGTGGAGTCCATGTTCCGCCCCGATCTCCAGGACGCCCTCCGCGACCGCGACGCGGTGCTCCGGTCGTTCCTCGCGCCCGACGGCACGCTCACGAGCATCCCGACGAAGATTCGCAAGCGGCTCGTCGTGCTCGACCTGCTCTCGCAGGAGTTCGAGCCGGGGGAGAAGTACGAGGAGACGCAGGTCAACAACCGGCTGCGGGCCTTCCATCCCGATGTCGCGGCCCTGCGGCGCTACCTCGTCGAGGAGGGTTTCCTCGACCGTGCCGATGGGATCTACTGGCGCGCCGGGGGCACCGTCGACTGAGGCTCAGCGAAAGCCGAGCGCCTCGCTGAGGTGGCTCTCGGCGCCGTCGGCCTCGAGGCTCGCCTCGACTGCTGCCGCCGTGCGCGGCGAGGGCCATCCGTGCACCCAGAAGAGCGCCAGCCCGCCCGGCAGGGCGATGAGCAGCGGCAGCCACGAGTGCGGCGTGAACGCGAACGAGCACGCGAACGCCACCAGCACCGGCGCCTCCGCGAGTGCGGTGCGCAGCGTCGTCGTGGACGTGAAGTAGCGCAGGCTCGTCGTCTCCGCGTTCTCGCGCGGCAGGCCGAGGGGCAGGGCCGGGACGGCATACCCGGCGTAGCGGATGAGCGCGGCCGAGCCCACGAGCGCGACGAGCGTGACGGCGACGGCCCACGGCGAGGGCAGGGGCGCCGACGGGTCGACGATGATGCGCACCGCGCTGATCATGAGCGCCCCCATGCCGACGGCCACCGACACCATCTGGATGGGCCGCAGGGCGGCGTTCGCGGAGGAGGCGAAGGGGGACGGCGGTGTGCTCATGGCCACCGAGCATAGGCGTCGGGTGACCGGGGACGATCCGCGCATTTAGCCATCGGCCGTGTGCCCTATAGCATGGTGCGCTGGCCCGTCAGTTCACCGTCGACGACCACGTCGGCACCACCCCAGGAGTACCCCGCAGTGAAGAGTGCGCTCGAGACCCTCAGCCCGACCCGGGTCAAGATGACCATCGAGGTCCCGTTCGAGGAGCTCAAGCCGAGCCTCGACGCGGCCATCAAGCACATCGGTGAGCACATCCAGGTGCCCGGCTTCCGCAAGGGCAAGGTCCCGGCCCGCATCATCGAGCAGCGTGTCGGTCGCGCCGCCGTCCTCGAGGAGGCCGTCAACAGCGCCCTCCCGACGTTCTACGGCCAGGCCCTCGAGGAGAACGCCGTGCGTCCGCTCGGCCAGCCCGAGATCACTGACCTCAAGGTGCCCGCCACGGACGGCGAGGACTTCACGTTCACGGCCGAGGTCGACAAGCGTCCCGAGATCGACCTGCCCGACTTCTCCGACATCGAGCTGACCGTCGACGAGGCCAAGGTCGAGGACGAGGCCGTCGAGCAGCGCCTCACCGACCTCCGCGCCCGCTTCGGCACCCTCAAGGGCGTCGACCGCGCCGTCCAGGACGGCGACTTCGTCTCCCTCGACCTCTCCGCCGAGATCGACGGCGACGAGATCGACTCCGTCACCGGGGTCTCCTACGAGGTCGGCAGCAAGAACATGCTCGAGGGCCTCGACGAGGCGCTCATCGGCATGACAGCAGACGAGACCAAGCAGTTCACCGCCCCGCTCGCCGGTGGCGACCAGGAGGGCCAGGACGCCAACTGCACCGTGACCGTCACCGCGGTCAAGGAGCGCGAGCTTCCCGAGCTCGACGACGAGTTCGCCCAGCTGGCCTCCGAGTTCGACACCCTCGACGAGCTCAAGGCCGACCTCACGGCCAAGGCCGAGGTCGACGCGAAGTTCGCCCAGGGCGTCGCTGCCCGCGACAAGCTCCTCGAGGCCATCCTCGAGAAGATCGAGGTCCCGATCCCCGAGGGCGTCGTCGAGTCCGAGGTGCACAGCCACCTCGAGGGCGAGGGTCGTCTCGAGGACGACGAGCATCGTGCCGAGGTCGACGAGAGCACCCGCAAGGGCCTCAAGACCCAGCTCGTCCTCGACGCGATCGCCGAGAAGGAAGAGGTCAAGGTCGAGCAGCAGGAGCTCATCGAGTTCCTCGTCATGAGCTCGCAGCAGTACGGCATGGACCCGAACCAGTTCGCGCAGTCGCTCGACCAGGACGGCCAGATCCCCGCGATGGTCGCCGAGGTCGCCCGCCGCAAGGCGCTCGCCACGGTCCTCGAGAAGGTCTCCGTCAAGGACACCGCCGGCAACACGATCGACCTCAACGAGTCCGTCCCCGGCACCGAGGGTGACGAGCTCGTCGAGATCGAGGAGATCGACGACGCCGAGACCGAGAAGGCCGACGCCTGAGCGTCCCCACCTCGCAAGGCCGCTGGGCCGGTTCCCGCACGGGAGCCGGCCCAGCGGCGTCTCCGGCGCTGTGGTTCCGATCACTGGTACGCGGGTACGTGGCTGCTGGTCCTCAGTCATCGGGGACCACCACTCGTGACCTGGACGAAGGAGCCGAGATGACCGCGTACGACGACCTGACCGACTCGAGCCCCGAGGGCCCACCTGACAGCCCCGCCGAGTCGCTCGCCGCCCAGCCGGGCGGCGCGGCTCAGACGCCGGGCGAGATCGGTGGCGACGACCAGACCGTCGACCCCACGGGCGACCCTGGCGGCGACGGCGACCTCGGTGACGCGCTCGGCGGCGCCGACGACGAGACGAGCCAGGGCCCMGGCGTCGACAGTTCCGACGCGGAGCGCGGCAACCTCGACGGCAGCACGCCGAGCGAGACGACCCGGGAGGACGCGCTCGACGACGCCTCCGACGCCGTGCGCGACCCCTCGACCGCCAGCGCCGATGGAGGCGATCTCGCCTCCTACACGGACGCCGGGGACTCCGGTCAGGACAACGGGCTGAGCGAGTAGGCCACGAGCCCCTGGGACCCCGCCGGACGGCATACGTCGGCGGGGTCCCGTGCGTCTGGTTGCGCGCGACCGGCTCAAGGTTGTGCGCTCAGGGCGAACAGGGTGCGGTTCGGGAAATCTGGCCCGGGGGTCGGGCGTTAGGGTCAGTGACGAGCCAGCCGGCACCGCATCCCGCGGCGAGAGGCTGGACCACTTCGACGATGGAGACTTGGGTGACTTCGGAGACCTCCGCCAACGGCAACGGCATGCCGGGTGGTCTGGACGACCACATCTACAACCGCCTGCTCAAGGAACGCATCATCTTCCTCGGGTCCGACGTGCGCGACGACAACGCGAACGCCATTGCTGCGCAGCTCCTGCTGCTCTCGGCAGAAGACCCCGAGAAGGACATCTGGCTCTACATCAACAGCCCCGGTGGCTCGATCTCGGCCGGCATGGCCATCTTCGACACGATGAACTGGATCCCCAACGACGTCGCGACCGTCGCGATGGGCATGGCCGCATCGATGGGCCAGTTCCTCCTCTCGGCCGGCACGCAGGGCAAGCGCTACGCGACGCCCCACGCCCGCGTCATGATGCACCAGCCCTCGGGCGGCATCGGCGGCACCGCCACCGACATCAAGATCCAGGCCGAGCAGATGCTCTACGTCAAGAAGCAGATGGCCCAGCTCATCGCCGAGCACACCGGCCAGAGCGTCGAGCAGATCGAGAAGGACTCCGACCGCGACCGCTGGTTCAGCGCGGAGGAGGCCAAGGAGTACGGCTTCGTCGACCACGTGTTCAGCCGGTCCGACCAGGCGGTCGAGGGCAAGGGTGTCGGCCAGGCCGACGCCAAGGGCGAGAACTGACCGCGGCCTGAACAGGACTTGGAGACCACACGCATGAACATCGAACCCACCAACCGCCTCGCGAGCGCCGCCCCGTCGAGCCGCTACATCCTGCCGCAGTTCGAGGAGCGCACCTCTTACGGC
This sequence comes from Terrabacter sp. 05T424, assembly GCF_056396225.1. NCBI lineage: Bacteria > Bacillati > Actinomycetota > Actinomycetes > Micrococcales > Intrasporangiaceae > Terrabacter > Terrabacter sp. 05T424. The sequence goes on along the minus strand of NZ_JBFTLB010000007.1, from coordinate 123,348 downwards.
ATGAAGCGGTCCGACCCCTACAACAAGCTCTTCGAGGACCGCATCATCTTCCTCGGCGTGCAGGTCGACGACGCGTCGGCCGACGACATCATCGCCCAGTTGCTCGTGCTGGAGTCGCTCGACCCCGACCGCGACATCCTCATGTACATCAACAGCCCGGGTGGCTCGTTCACCGCCATGACGGCGATCTACGACACGATGCAGTTCGTCCGGCCCGACATCCAGACGTTCGTCATTGGTCAGGCCGCCTCGGCCGCCGCGGTCCTGCTCGGCGCCGGTGCGCCGGGCAAGCGTTTCGCCCTGCCGAACTCCCGCATCCTGATCCACCAGCCGGCGCTCTCGGGCGGCGACTACGGCCAGGCCTCCGACATCGAGATCCAGGCCAACGAGGTGCTGCGCATGCGCACCTGGCTCGAGGACACCCTCGCCGGCCACACCGGGCGCACGTCGGAGCAGGTGCGCAGCGACATCGAGCGCGACAAGATCCTGTCCGCCGCTGACGCCATGGAGTACGGCCTCATCGACGAGGTGCTCGCCTCGCGCAAGGCCTCGCTCGAGGTCTGAGCCTCAGGCACCCCGCGTATGCCGTCGGGCCCGGKCACGCGACCGGGCCCGGCGGCATACCTGCTTGGATGGGTGGCACCTGACGTCGAGCGTGGAGGTTTGAGGCATGGCCGGTGCGGAGTTCGAGCAGGCGGTCGAGGCGGTCAAGGGTCTGACTGTCGACCCCGGTAATGACGTGAAGCTGAGGCTCTACGGGCTGTTCAAGCAGGTGACCGAGGGCGACGCGAGCGGTTCACGGCCAGGGTTCACCAACCCCGTCGGGCGCGCGAAGTACGACGCCTGGGCCAAGCTCTCGGGCACGGCCCCCGAGGCGGCCGAGGAGCAGTACGTCGCGATCGTGCGCGACCTCACCGCAGGCTGACGCCGGCGACGTACGCTTCGCGACATGAGGGCGTATGCCGTGCGGTTCGTCGCGCTCGGCGGACTGGTCCTCGCGTTGCTGTCCGGTCTGGCGGTCGGTGGCCCGCGGCGGCGGCGCGATGCGGATCGGGCCGCGGCCCAGCCAGATTCGACTGGAATCCCGTTCAAGTGACACGGGCGTCGTTTGTCCGCCATCAGCGGACAAACGGCGTTGCGCGAGCGGGGGTGGGTCCCTCCGTCGTCTAATAGGAGTCGGCCCCTAGGTTGGGGTCGGCCGGGTGCACCCCAGCGTTCGGCGCCGACGAACCAGGAGCGAATCGGTGGCACGCATCGGAGAAGGCGGAGACCTCCTCAAGTGCTCTTTCTGCGGAAAGAGCCAGAAGCAGGTCAAGAAGCTCATCGCCGGGCCCGGTGTGTACATCTGCGACGAGTGCATCGACCTCTGCAACGAGATCATCGAGGAGGAGCTCGCCGAAAGCAGCGAGCTGGGCCTCGACCACCTGCCGAAGCCACGCGAGATCTTCGACTTCCTCGAGAACTACGTCATCGGCCAGGACGTCGCCAAGAAGTCGCTCGCCGTCGCCGTCTACAACCACTACAAGCGCATCCAGGCTGGTGAGGGCGTCAAGCGCGACGATGACCACGTCGACATCGCGAAGTCCAACATCCTGCTCATCGGGCCCACCGGGTCCGGCAAGACCTACCTTGCTCAGACCCTCGCGAAGATGCTCAACGTCCCCTTCGCCATCGCCGACGCGACGGCCCTGACCGAGGCCGGCTACGTCGGCGAGGACGTCGAGAACATCCTCCTCAAGCTCATCCAGGCCGCCGACTACGACGTCAAGAAGGCCGAGACCGGCATCATCTACATCGACGAGGTCGACAAGATCGCCCGCAAGAGCGAGAACCCGTCGATCACCCGAGACGTCTCGGGTGAGGGTGTGCAGCAGGCACTCCTCAAGATCCTCGAGGGCACGACCGCGTCGGTGCCCCCGCAGGGCGGCCGCAAGCACCCGCACCAGGAGTTCATCCAGATCGACACGACCAACGTGCTCTTCATCGTCGGTGGCGCCTTCGCCGGCCTCGAGAAGATCATCGAGTCGCGCTCCGGTCGCAAGGGCCTCGGCTTCGGCCAGCCGCTGCACAACCCGAAGGACCTCGGCGACAGCTTCTCCGACGTCATGCCCGAGGACCTGCTGAAGTTCGGTCTCATCCCGGAGTTCATCGGCCGCCTGCCCGTCCTGACGACGCTCGCGCCGCTCGACCAGCAGGCCCTCGTCAACATCCTCACCGTGCCGCGCAACGCGCTCGTGAAGCAGTACCAGAAGATGTTCGAGATCGACGGCGTCGACCTCGAGTTCACCGACGACGCCATCGCGGCGGTGGCTGACCAGGCCCTCCTGCGCGGCACCGGCGCCCGTGGACTGCGGGCGATCATGGAGGAGGTCCTCCTTCCGGTCATGTTCGACGTGCCGAGCGACGACGAGATCGCCCGTGTGGTGGTCACCCGCGAGGTCGTCCTCGACAACGTCAACCCCACGATCGTGCGGCGCGAGGCCGAGCCGCGTGCCAAGCGTCAGCGCAAGGAATCCGCCTGACGCGCGGGCCCCGATCTCGGCGTTCGGGCGGAACGGGCCACACCGTATAGAGTTCTCCCGGAACGCACGCGCTCTGGCTGCTCGGCCGGGCGCCACACCAGGTGTGCAGGGCATCGGCGCCACGCGGTTCTCGCCCTCGTCGGGTGGTTCGGCTCGTCTGAGGCGCCCGAGCCATCGAGCGCTCAGGTGGGCGGTTGCGCTCGAGACCAGCCTGGCTGAGCACGACTCGGCCCGGGGGAGCGCGCGCGTTCGGGGCTGTCACCGGGGCAGCACGAGACTGAAGGAGTCGGGTTGGCGCACAGCCACGTCGCGCGTCTGCGCGCCAGGGACGACATCGAGCCTCCCTCCTCCGTGAGGTGGTCGAGGCTCGGCCCGGGCTTGGTGGCCCTCGCTGCCACCGTCTGGTTCACCGTCTCGGCGGGTGTCCCGCTGGGCTCCGTGGCGCTCTACCTCGTGGCGTTCGCCTGGTCCGTGATGGTGCCCGGGGTGCTCGTGCACAGGGCGCTCTGCGGCCGTCCGGCATCCGCCGTGTCCGACCTGGCCCTCGGAGGCGCCACGGGACTCGTGCTGCAGCTCGTCGCGTGGGTGGCCTTCACCGGCGCGCACGTCGCCGGCTGGCTCGTCCTCTGGCCGCTCGCCGTCGTGATCCCCTTCGCGGTGGCCCCGAGACTGCGCCGGCACTGGACCTTCGCTCCCTACCGGCGGACCGTCAACCCCGTGGCGGCCTGGCTGACGCTGGTGGCCTACCTGCTGCCCGTGTTCGCGCTCGCGGTCGGTCTCTTCAGCACCACGAACCTGCCGCCGGCCTCGAACATCTGGTACCCGGACGACCTCTGGCACCTGGCCCTCAGCGCCGAGCTCATGCGGAGCGTCCCGCCGGACATCCCGCAGCTCGCCGGCAGCCCGTTCTTCTACCACTGGTTCAGCAACGCCCACATCGCCGCGATGACGTGGACCACCGGCCTCGACCTCCCCGTCGTCTTCCTGCGCCTGTGGATGGCGCCCGTCATCGCGCTCGCGGTCGGGGTCGTGTTCGCCGTCACCGAGCAGCTGGCGCGCCGCACCTGGCCCGGCGCCGTGGCCGCGCTGCTGCTGGGCTCCCAGGCGGCGCTGTTCCCGACGTGGCTGACGCTGCCTGGCTTCGCCCCGTTCGGCCTGCACAGCCCGTCGCAGGTGTTCTCGATCCCGATCATCGGGCTCGCGCTGGACTCATTCATCCGCGTGCTCCGCGACCGCCGCGTGGCTCCCGGGCGATGGGTGCTGCTCGTGCTGGCCCTCGCCGGTGCCTCCGGTGCGAAGAGCTCCGTGGTTCCCGTGCTCGTCTGCGGCGTGGCGCTCGCTCTGCTCGTCGCGCTGGTGACGCACCGGGCGCTGGTGCCCCGGTTGCTCGCCGTGCTGGGCCTTTCCCTGGTGCTGGTGGTGCTCACGGCGCTGCTCACCGGCGGCTCGAGCGCCGGAGTCATCGTCCAGCTCTTCTCCACCGTGCGGGCCACCCAGCCGTGGGTGATCCTGACGGGCACGAATTCACCCTTCTCGAAGGCGTCCGTGCTCCCGGGGCTGGGCGCCCAAGGTGCTCCGAAGCTGCTCGCCCTCGTGCTGGTCACCTGGGCCCTCGGCTATGCCTGGGTGGTCCCCGGTCTCAAGGCGCTCAAGGGGCGTGACCTCAGTGGCTGGCTGCTTCTGGGAGTCGGGCTCGGGGGCTTCGCGGCGATGATGCTGCTGAGCCAGGACGGACTGTCTCAGGTGTACTTCATGTCCGGCGCGGTGGTGGCTCTCTACCCGCTCGCCGGGTGGGGTCTGTCCCTCGCCTGGGACTCGGCCGCCTCCAGTGCCGGACGCAGCGCGGCGTTACGGTGGTCGCTGGTCGGTGCCGGCACTGCACCGGCCCTCCTCCTCGTCTGGCGCACGTTGAGCGGGCCGACCCCCACGGCGGCGGGCCTCAACGGCTCGCTCGTGCGGGGGCTGGTCGTGCCCGCCGTCGTCGCCTGCGTGCCCCTGGTTGCCGTCGTGGTGGGCCGGAGGTCCGGCCAAGGGTCGAGCGGGTCGAGCGGGTCGCTGGCGTTCCTCGCAGTCGGTTGGCTGGCGGTGACTGCCGCTTTGGTCCCGCGTGCCATGCCGGGCGTGGGTGGCCCCCTGCCGACCGGGACGGAGACGACCTTCGTGGTGGCCGGGCTCGTGCTGGCCGCGGCGGCCGTCGGCTCGCAGTTCTGGGTGCCGCGGCGAGGGCAGGCCTCGCGCCGCGCCGCGACGGTGACGGCGAACGTGCTCCTGGGTCTCGCCACCGTCGCACTCGTCGTGCAGGTGGCCGGCCTGTTCCACACCGCCATGGAGGCCGCGCCCATCAAGAGCGTCTTGCGCGTCTCGATGGCCGAGGCCAGCGCCGCCCAGTGGCTGGAGGCGAACTCCGAACCGGACGACGTCGTCGCCACGAACGTCCACTGCCGGGCCGGCAAGACGGTCGCACACTGCGACTCGCGGGCCTTCTGGGTCAGCGCCCTCACCCAGAGGCGGTCGCTGGTGGAGAGCTGGGCCTACACCGCATCGGCGCATGAGCGTCATGGCGTGGGCGGCCGTCCGTACTCCCAGCAGCCGTTCGAGAACCCCAAGCTGCTCGCGCTCAACGAGGGGGCGTTCCGCGCGCCCACCGCTGAGACCCTGGCCGCGCTCAAGGGCAAGGGAGTGCGGTGGCTCTTCGCCGACACGAAGGCCGGCACCGTCTCACCACGGCTGAGCGAGCAGGCGGACCTGGTGCACGAGTCGGGCACGGTCAAGATCTTCCGCCTGCGCTGACAGGGCAAGGCCGTGACCGCGGGGCACCCGGCCGTGTCTGCTCAGTCCGGCCGGCGCATCGCGTGGACGGTGGTGACAGCGCCGAAGGGCCGGAAGCCGGACCTGGCCCATGCTCGCTGCACACGAATGTTGTGGGCCTGGGTCGAGATGATCACCCGTGAGCACCCGCGAGCGCGAGCCTGGTCGCCGACTCCCGCGAGCAGGTGGCGGTACCACCCCTGCCCCTGGGTGGACCCCGTCAGCCCAGCCAGCAGGATCTCGAGATCCTGCCCGTCTGCGCCCGTGGTGAGGGTGGCCACGCCGATCGGCTCGTCGCGGTGCTGCAGGAGCACGACGTCGCGCGGGTTCTCGTCGAGCGCGCGTCGCGCCCAGTCGAGGTAGCCGGTGAGGGCGAGGCCGCGGTCGAGGCGAGGGTTGGCCGTGTAGTGGTTGCCGTAGCCGGTGAACGAGTCGCGCACGACGGACTCGAGGGCGGCACGGCTCGCGTCGTCGGCCTCGGAGGGGACGTCGACGCGGAGGTCGTCGCGCGCCAGCGCCGCCGGCTCGGGCTGGAGGTCGCTCACCGGCACCTCCCAGTACATGAGCACGTCGGCAGGGATGATGGCTCGTGAGCTGGCGGCCGCAACCGCTCCGAGGGCCACCAGCCGGGTGGGCCACCGGACGACGAGCAGCTCTTCAGGAGACTGCTCCAGCACCGTGCCGAGGGCCTGCGAAGCCTGCGGCTCCGGGCACTGGTCACCGACCACCACCCGACCGATCGTGAGGCCGAACCGGTCGCTCTCGACGGCGCTGCCCGCCCGGGTGACGGTCGCACCCTGGAGTGCGTCCCAGCTCATCGGGTGCGGTACTCGTTCACGGCCGTGACCACTCGCTCCGTGTCCGCCGCCGACATGCCCGCGTGCAGCGGGAGGCGCACGATGCGCAGCGCACGGTCCGCCGTGACCGTGCACGGTGCGGGGGTGCGACCGAGGCGCACCCCCGCGACGGAGGAGTCGAGCGGCTGGTAGTGGAACGTGGCGACGATGTCGCGCTCCTTGAGGTGCTCGATCAGCCCGAGCTGGTGCTCGTGGGAGGGCATCGTCACGAAGTACAGGTGCGCGGGGTGCTCGCAGCCGTCGGGAATCGTCATGAGCTGCACGCCGCCGTCGGAGGCCCAGCCGCGAAGGTTCTCGTGGTAGTTGCTCCAGACCGCGTGGCGCCGCTCCTGGATGTCGTCGAACCGCTCGAGCTGCGCCACCAGCAGGGCCGCCAGCAAGTCGCTGGGCAGGTACGAGGAGCCCTGGTCGACCCAGGTGTACTTGTCCACCTGGCCACGCAGGAAGCGCGAGCGGTTGGTGCCCTTCTCGCGGATGATCTCCGCGCGCTCCGCGTAGCGGTCGTCGTTGATCAGCAGGGCGCCTCCCTCGCCGCTCGTGACGTTCTTGGTGTCGTGCCAGCTCTGCGTCCCGAAGGTCCCGAACGTGCCGAGGTGCTGGCCGCGGTAGTACGCGCCGAGCGAGTGGGCGTTGTCCTCGACGATCGACAGGCCGTGCCTGTCGGCGATCGCCTGCAGGGCCGGCAGGTCGCAGGCGATGCCGCCGTAGTGGACGATGTAGATGGCCTTGGTGCGATCGGTGACGGCGGCCTCGACGCAGCTGGGGTCGATGTTCAGGGTCTGCTCGTCGACGTCCACGAAGACGGGGACCGCCCCGCGTACCGCGATGGCGGTAGCAGTGGACGAGAACGTGAAGGAGGGGCAGATGACCTCGTCGCCGGGCTCGAGCTCGAGCAGGAGGCTGGCCAGCTCGAGAGCGTGTGTGCAGGAGGTCGTGAGCAGGGCGTGCTTGGTCCCGGTGCGCTCGACGAGCCAGCGGGTGGCTCGGTCGGTGAAGGGCCCGTCACCGTGCCAGACGGTGGACTTGAGTGCCGCTTCGACGTACGCGAGCTCGTTTCCTGCGTGAAACGGCTCGGAGAACATGATCCGATCCATCCGGTTAGCCTCCCATACGGTGCTTGGCTAACCTGTGCGGGTGTCCCGTATCTCGGAGCGAGCCCGCACGCTCTGGTCCCACCACGAGGTCCGTTATCTCCTCGTGGCTGGAACCACCTCTGCCGGCTACCTCCTTCTCGTGTCCCTCGGCCTGCTGGCCGGCTGGCACTACATGATCGCCATCCTCGCGGCCCAGGTCGTCACCATTGCTGCGGCGTTCCCCGCCTACCGCACCCTCGTGTTCGAGTCCCAGGGCACCGTGAAGCGCGACTTCGTCCGCTTCCTCTCGGTGTGGTCGTCGGGTGCGATCGCCGGCGTCGTCGCCACCCCCTTCCTCGTCGAGGTGTTCGGGATGAAGCCGCTCGTGGCTCAGGTGCTGGCCATCGTGGTGATCGCGGTCGCCTCGTACCTCGGACACCGCTTCTTCTCCTTCCGCACGCGCGTCGAACCGTCGGGCACCCAGCGGTCCGACGACGTGGCGCCGAGGCGGTGAGCATCGTGGACGACTCACCCGTGAACCTCTCCGTGATCATCCCGTGCTACCGGTCGCGCCTGACGCTCCCCGAGCTCGTCAGACGTCTGCAGAAGGAGCTGCCGCGCGTCGCGGAGCTGTACGAGATCATCCTCGTGGTCGACGGGTCACCGGACGACACCTACGCGGTGGCACGCAGCCTCGAGCTCGAGTTCCCGGCAACGGTGCGTGCCGTGCTCCTTCGCCGCAACTACGGCCAGCACAACGCGTTGCTGGCGGGACTGGCCCGTGCGCAGTACGAGTTCACCGTCACGATGGACGACGACCTCCAGCATCGTCCCGAGGAGCTGGGCGCGTTGATCGCACCGCTGTCGGACCCGCTGGTCGACCTCGTCTACGGCGTGCCCGACGAGGAGGAGCACGGCTTCTTCCGCTCGCTGGCCTCCCGGATGGTCAAGGCGGCCCTGGCCGCCGCCGACGTTCCCAGCGCCAGGGACGTGAGCGCCTTCCGGGCGTTCCGCACTGACCTGCGCGACGGCTTCGCCCACGTGGCCGACCCGTTCGCCTCCGTCGACGTGCTCCTCAGCTGGACCACCAACTCCATCCGCAGGGTGCAGATCAGCATGGACCAGCGCACCATCGGCTCCTCCTCCTACACGTTCGCCTCGCTGGCGCGGCACGCGATGAACATGGTGACCGGCTACGGCACGGTGCCGCTGAAGCTGGTGACGTGGCTGGGGTTCGCCTGCTCGGCGCTGGGGTTCGTGCTGCTGCTCGTCGTCCTCGTGCGCTTCATCTCCGGGGACATCGCGGTTGCCGGGTTCACCACGCTCGCGTCCATGCTCGCCATCCTGAGCGGCGCCATGATGCTGTCGATCGGCATCCTCGGGGAGTACATCGGCCGACTCCACTTCCGGTCGATGCAGCGGCCGACCTTCCTGGTTCGCGTCGACGGCGGCGACGACGGTCCTCGCGCAGGCCTCCCCGGCACCCGGCTCGCTGCCGTCGTCGAGGAGAAGCACCCGGACGACATCGCAGCAGCCTTGCGCGGCAAGTACGGCGCCTCGGAGCGAAACTCCCCAGAGGCCGCCGATACCCCGGAGGCACTCGAGGCCCCCGAGGCACCCAGCGATCGCGGTCCTGTCGAGGCGTCCCCCGAGCCGGTGTCGTCGAAGTGGCCGCCGAGTCCCGCCTGACCGGCGGCCGGCAGAGCGGAGTCTGACCGTGGCCGCCCCGTTCCGGCTCGTCGCAGGGGATCACGCGCCGGTCCAGCAGACGCAGACGACCTGCGGCTCGGCGTCGCTGACCGTCGCCCGGATGCTCGTGAACCCGGCCTTCGCCGCGTGGATCCGTGACGGCACACGCAAGGATGCGCGCGAGGGAGACGTTCCCGACGCCGGCACCGAGGTGCAGCGGTTCGCCGCCTACGAGCAGGTCGTCGCAGCCCGCACCAACGCACTGGTCGGTGCGGGCCGGCGCCTCCAGCTGCCGTGGCCGCGAGCGCTCGGCACCCCACCCTGGGGTGCGCGGGGCGAGCTCGAGTTCGGCGCATCCGAGCCCGACGCGGACTACGACGTGAGCTGGTTCCGCCAGCGAGGTCGCGTGGGCCTCGAGCATACGTATGCCGACCTGCGCGCTCGCGTGCGCAGCGGCCGTCCGGCCCTGCTCTACGTCGGCAACGCGTGGAGCCCGCGTCACGTCGTGCTCGTCATGCCCCCGACGGGTGAGCAGGAGCTCGACGTCTACGAGCCGTCGGCCGGGCGGGTGGTCGACCTGCCGCAGCACGCCTTCGTCGAGCGTCGCCTCCAGATCGGCGGTTGGGACTACCCCTGGGCCGCCGTCTGGGCCGACCCGAGCACCTAGAAACCGTCGAAAGGCCATTCTTCGCGGCCTCGCGCACGTCGAGAGGMCACTGTCCGTGACGGACAGTGGCCTCTCGACTGCAACGGGGCCGCAAACTCCGGCCTCTCGACGGTTGGGCGCTCAGCCCATGTGGGCGGGGGCGGCTCCGTCGCTCGCGAGCTCCTTGTGCCGCACGTTGAGCGCGACGAGGGTGATGACGCCGGCGACGGCGATCATGATGGCCGCGACGAGGTAGGCGCGGCTGGCGCCATAGCTGAACGCCTCGTCGGCGATCATCTTCTGGGCCGCGGCCACCGCCTCCTTGGAGGGAGCCGGACCACCCTGCGGCATCTTCGCGGTCAGCTCGGCGACCTTGTCGCCCATGTTGTTGACGAAGATCGTGCTCAGCGTCGCGAGGCCGAGCGTGCCGCCGACCTGCTGCATCGTGTTGAGCACGGCCGAGGCCACCGATGAGTCCTCGTGGGCGACCCCGTGCACGGCCGTCAGCGTGAGCGGCACGAAGATCAGGCCCAGGCCGAAGGCGAGGACGACGATCCACGGCAGGAGGTTCGCGGCGTACGTGCTCTGCGGCGTCAGGTGGGTGAAGCCCCACATGCCGAGCGCCGCGAAGCCCGCGCCCGCACCAGAGATCCAGCGCGGGTCGACCTTGGCGATGAGGAACGACGCGACCTGCGCGGCCACGACGATGCCGACCGAGAAGGGGAGGAACGCGAGGCCCGTCTTGAGCGGGGAGTAGCCGAGGATCGTCTGGATGTAGATGCCGAGGAAGTAGAACATCGCGAACATGCCGGCGCCGACGACGAGCATGACGAAGTAGGACGTGCCGCGGGTGCGGTCACCGGGGATGCGCATCGGCAGCAGGGGGTGCGCGACGCGGGTCTCGATGACGACGAAGGCCACGAGGAGGGCGACGCCGATCGCGAGGTAGGTGACGGTGGTCGTGTCGCCCCATGAGGTGCTCGCCGCGTGCGTCAGGCCGTAGACGAGGGCCGACAGGCCCACGATCGAGGTGATCGCGCCCGGTACGTCGAGCGAGCCACGCCCGTCCTCGGACTCGGTGAGGATGCGCTGCGCGAAGAAGGCGACGACGATGCCGATCGGCAGGTTGATGAAGAAGTTCCAGCGCCAGTCGACCTCGGTGAGCGCGCCACCGAGGATGAGGCCGATCGCGGCGCCGGCGCCCGACATGGCGGCGAAGACGCCCATCGCTCGGTTGCGCTCCTTGCCGGCGGGAAAGGTCGTCGTGATCAGTGCCAGCGCGTTCGGGGCCGCGAGGGCGCCACCGAGGCCCTGCAGGGCGCGGGCGCCGAGCATCATCGCCTCGTTCTGGGCGACGCCGGCCACGAGCGAGGCGAGCGTGAAGAGCGCGACGCCCCAGACGAACATTCGGCGGCGGCCGTAGAGGTCGCCGAGGCGTCCGCCGAGCAGCAGCACGCCACCGAAGGCGAGCGTGTAGATGGTGATGACCCACTGGAGGTTGGCCTGGCTGAAGCCGAGGTCGGTCTCGATGTGGGGGAGGGCGATGTTCACGATCGTGCCGTCGAGCACGATCATGAGCTGGGCGGCGCAGATGACGAACAGCGCCAGGCCGAGCCGCTTGGGTGGGCTGTCGTGGGAGGTGAAGTCGCCGGTGGGCTCCTGCACCTCCACGGCCGTGGTCGAAGACATGGGTTTTCCTCTCGGGAGCGCGCGTCGAGGCGTGCGGAACGGTGTGCGCGGTGAGCGCGTGCGTGATCGGCGCGCGGCAGCGTTGACGGGCGCGATGGCGTCGGGGCCGGGTCAGGGCCCGCGTTGAGTCGGTGGTGCGGTGCGGTGCGGCTGGTGGTGCGGTGGTGCGGTCTCCGCGTCAGCCGTCGGCCGGTGCGGGTGTCAACGTGGCGGCGCACGCCGGGAGCACGACGGTGTCGACGAACTCGGCGATGCGCTCGGGTCCTGGCCGCCTGCCCGAGAGCAGCGCCTCGTGGATCGACAGGGACGGCAGGATCATCAGCAGGGTGTCGAGGTCGGCGTCGGCGCCCACCTCGCCTCGCTGTCGGGCGTTCTCGAAGATGGTGCGGGTGGCCGCGATCTTCGGGGCCAGGAACCGCTCGTGGATGCCGCAGGCCAGCTCGGGCTCGCGGTGGATGACCGGGAGCAGGGCGCTCCAGGTGCCGATGACGACCTCGTCGTCGAGCCCGCCGTCGGCGCACGCCTGCGCGAGCAGGTCGCCGCGCAGCGAGCCGGTGTCGGGGTCCTGCTCGGCGGGACAGTCGATGAACAGACCCACCGCGTCGATGACGAGGTCGCGCTTGTGCGGCCAGCGCCGGTAGAGCGTCGCCTTGGACGCCCGCGCTGCCGCGGCCACGGCATCGAAGGTGAGACGGTCGTAGCCGCGGTCGCGCAGCACGTCGATGGCCGACTCGAGGATCTCGACCTCGCGGTCACCGGCGACGCGTGGACGGCTGGCGGGCTGCGTGCCCGCGGTGCTTGGGCTCGTGCTCATCCGGCCCCCTCTCGACTCGATGAAACGAAACTGTTTCGTTTCATCCAAAGAGTAGAACGCGAATCGGCAAACTGCAAACGACGCCGGTCAGCCGCCGACCGACGCCGTCATTCGCGCTCGGTCGGAGGGTTCGTGCGCACCAACCACACCCCGACCGACACGCCAAGCAGCCCGATGACGTATGCCGCCGGCGTGAGCGGGATCGACCGCCCGGACAGCAGCCCGGCGAGGAGCACCACCGGCAGCGCGGCCAGCAGGGCGCCGGCGGTGTGCCGCACCCAGCGGCGTGCCGTGCGGGCCGTGAACGAGCCTGCCGGCGGGGACGACGCGGACAACGCCGTGGCAGCATGGCCGATGACGCACCCGGCTGCGGCCGGGAGCGACCACCACGAGAAGCTGCCGGCGGCGGTCAGGGTGAACCACCCGAAGAGCAGCAGCCCCCAGTAGAAGAGCGGTGCAGCAGACCCCGTCCACACCATCGTGACCAGGGGCAGCAGGACCAGCGACCACCACACGGGGTCGAACCCGCCGGCGGCCAGGGACAGGCTCGCCAGGTAGACCAGCACGCCGCCCATGGCCGCTGCGGTCGCGCCGAGCTGGCTGAGCGACCACTCGGGTCCGGCGCCGAAGTGCACGGTGCGGCGCACCGGGTGGTGTGCGACAGGCCCGGTCACGGCAGCCGTCCGGACGGCGGTGCCGGGAGCGGCGGGTTCAGCGGGTCCGACGGCGTCCGCAGGGTCGCTCGGGTGGCCGGGGTGCACGGGGTCGTCGGGGCGGTCGTGTGGTTGGGGGAGCACGGTAACCGCCTCGCCAGGCGCGGCGCCGAGGCGCGGCGCGCGATGTCGCGCAGCACGTTGTCGAGGGAACCGGGCCCGTGCCACGGCACGACCGGGACCCCGCGCTGCCGGAGGTTGTGCACGTCCGCCTCACGACCGAGGAGCCGGATCCGCCACGCGAGCGCCGGGTAGACGCTCTTCGGGTCGTTGACCAGGTGGCCGGGGAAGGTGTCGACGACGACGACGGTCATGCCCCGGGCGGCGAGCGTGTGGGCGAGCTTGACCATGGTCGGCTCGACGAGCGGGGACAGCACGAGGCACAGCGCCATCGGGTCGACCCCGCGGATGGCGTGCTCACCGGTGTCGCGGCGTTCGGTCGCGGGGGCGATCGCCGCGAGGGTGTCGAGGACGCGCCGCAGGTGGTTGGTGCCCGAGCCGACGCCGAGTGTGGGCACCTCAACCGCCCCGACGGTCCTCAGCGTGAGCCGGTCGTTGCTGCGGAGGAAGTGCTCGCTGATGGCGCCGGCGGCCCGGACGGTGACGTCGAGGCTCGTCGGTCGCCCGTCGATGCCCTCGCGGGGCCCGAGGTCGCTGAAGCAGTCGACGAGCAGGAAGACGTGAGCGTCCTCGTCGGTGAAGGTCGAGGTGACGTGCAGGTTGCCGGTGCGCATCGAGACCGGCCAGTGGATGCGGCGCAGCCGGTCGCCGGGGTGGAACCGGCGGATCGTGTTGAACTCGGACCCCGACCCGGGACGGTTCGAGCGGTTGAGCCCGACGATCCCTCGGGGATGGGGTGTCGGCGCGCTCGCGTCGAACGAGGCCGGTACCGGAAGCGTGGCCGAGTCGAGGTCGGGCAGGTCGACGGGCCCGACCCGGAACGCTCCCCAGGAGCTGACGAGGGCGATGCTGACGGTCCCGATGCGGCGGCGCCCCCACCGGGTGGAGCGCAGCCCGATGGTCGCCGAGCCGTCGTCGAGCTCGGCGATGCCGCTGGACGGCTTGCGCTCCACCCAGCGCACGCGCGCCACGGTCACGACGCCGTGCACGTCGGGCAGCACCGGGGTGGTGTGCACGTAGAGGCCGGTCACCGAGCCCTCGCGCAGCGTCGTGTCGCCGAGCCGTGCCGTGCCCGTCACCTCGGTGCGTGGCCGGGTGAGGTGTCCCCACACTGCGGCCACGACCAGGGGCGTCACGATCACCAGCAGGTCGGGGCGACGGCCCACCACGGCGGTGACCGCACCCGCGGCGCCGAGGACGATCGCCCGCTGGTGCGCAGCGGTCGACTCCCAGACGCCGAGAGGGCGAGAGGCGGTGCGGTGCGGTCGCCAGGTGGGCACAGGTCGTCAGCCTGCCGTGGGACGCGGGACGACGGCCTCACGCGCCGACGGCGTGGTGACGGTGCGCAGCAGGCTCTCGACGACTCCCGTGCCGGAGGCGTTGCTCATCCAGAGCTCGGGCTTGACGGTGATGCGGTGGGCCAGCACGGGCACCGCCACCGCCTTGACGTCCTCGGGGGTCACGTAGTCGCGTCCGTCGACGACGGCATACGCCCGGGAGCAGAGCAGCAGGCCGAGGGCACCACGCGGCGACGCGCCCATGAGGACGTCTCCGTGGCTGCGCGTGGCGGCGGTGAGGGCGACGCAGTAGCGGCCGATCGACTCGTCGACGACGGTGGCCTCGATCGCGGCCTGCATCTGCAGCAGCGTCTCCGCGTCGACGACGGCCTGCAGCTGCTGCTCCTCCTGCTGGCGCGCCATGCGGTTCGAGAGGATCTGCCACTCCTCGTCGAGAGAGGGGTAGCCGAACGAGATGCGCATCAGGAAGCGGTCGAGCTGGGCCTCGGGCAGAGGATAGGTGCCCTCGTACTCGACGGGGTTGGCGGTCGCGAGCACGTGGAAGGGCCGGGGCAGCTGGAAGGTCCGCCCCTCGACGGTGACCTGCTTCTCCTGCATCGCCTCGAGCAGGGCTGCCTGCGTCTTGGGCGGCGTGCGGTTGATCTCGTCGGCGAGCAGCAGCCCGGCGAAGAGGGGACCGGCTCGGAACTCGAAGTCGCCCACCCGCTGGTCGTAGATGAACGACCCCGTGATGTCACCCGGCAACAGGTCGGGTGTGAACTGTGCCCGCTTGAACTCGAGCCCCAGCGTCTGCGCGAAGCTGCGGGCGGCCAGCGTTTTGCCGAGGCCCGGGAAGTCCTCCATGAGCACGTGGCCGCCGGCGAGGACGCCGGAGAGCACGAGCCGCAGCGCCTCGTCCTTGCCGACGACGGCCCGGCCGACCTCGTCGAGGACCGCGCGGCTGCGCTCGCTGACGCGGGAGAGGGGCATGTCGGTCATGGTCACCATTGCTCGATTCGTCGGAGGATGGGGTCGAGTCGCTGCGGACGGTAGAGGTCGGGCGGCGGCAGCCCGACGAGGAGGTCCCAGAGGTCGGGCGGGGTGACTCCCTGAGCCCACTTGGGCTCCTCCTCGGCGAGGATGCCGTGCTTGGCGAAGAGCCGCTCCCGGATGAGCACCTGCAGCTGCAGGTGCAGGTCGTGGACCAATGACTCGCGGCCCTCGCCCCTCGTGTCCGCGGCTTCGAGCCGGCCGGCGAGGTTGGCCACCCGGAAGTCGTTTCCGCGGCCCAGGTTGCCGAGCTCGCTGTCGACGAGGGGCCAGACGGTGAGGTGCTGCGGCGCGGTGTGGTCGAGGACGTGCCAGACGAGGAGCGCGATGGCGAGCAGCACCGCGAGAAGGCCCGGCACGTCGGGCTGGAGGCCGAGAGCGGCCGTCATCAGCGCGATGCCCGCCCAGGCCACGCCGAGGCCGACGAGTCGGCGCCTCCACGGTCGCAGGGCGATCCGCAGCGCCTCGACGCGCGACGGCTGGACGCTCATGGCGACCCCGGGTCTCGTCGACCGACCACGCCTGCGCCGCCCCGGCCATCGGCGTGCGCGGGCCGGCCAGCGGCGTGCGCAGCCACGTCGGCGCCGGCCTGCTCGTCGGCCACGCGCTCGAGGTCTGCGATGAGCACGCGAAGGTCGCCGATCGCCCGCGCGCGGTGCTCCTCACCCAGGGGGTGCACCGAGAAGCGTGCCTCGCGGTAGAGGGCTGCCAGGTCGGCGAGGCACTCGCGGTCGACGGCCCACACGGTGATGACCCTCTCGGTGTACTCCGTCGAGGTCTCGGCAGGCAGCCGGGGCAGACCCGTCGCTGCCGCCGACCCCTCGAGGTCGAGCCAGGCCGCGACGATGGCGTTGCGGGGTTCTCCCGAGTCGAGGTCGTGCAGCCGGCGGCGCGCTGCCTCGAGCAGCTCGGCCGGAACGAGCGGGACGGTGAAGGTCGGTTCCTCGTGGACGGTGAGGTGGGGCTTGCGCACGACGGCAACGAGCAGCCGCGCGAGAGCGAGCAGCAGCACCAGCGCGGCGCCGACGATCAGGATCTGCACGAAGGCGACGAGGATCGGCGAGGGTTCGAAGGGCGCCCCGGTCGGGGTGATGGTCAGCGACGGCGCGGTCTCTGTCGCGCGCGACGTCGTGGCGGTGGGCCCCGGCGGGATCGTGGGAAGCGCGGCCGAGGGCCGCACGAGCAGCGGCACCGGTCGACCGGTGGACGCCACGACGAGGGCGGCCATGACGACGACACCACCGGTGATGGCCAGCTGCACCCCCCGTCTCGGCATGCGCGAAACCATATTGCAGAGGGGGCACGCAGACCCCCGATTGGGCACGGATCGTTGCCGTCCCGAAAGGTCGGGACGGCAACGACCCGTGGCTCAGGCCTGAGCCGGCGGCTTCTCGACGGGGACGAGCTCGGCGTCACGCACCTCGACGGCCTCACCCTCGGCGTACGCGAGCTCACTGATGCGGCCGCTCGCCCGCAGGTCGGCCTCCGCCGCCCGGATGCGCTCCACGGAGACCGCGGGAGCGACGAGGGTCATCGTGCGCACCTCCGCTCGCATGCCCACCTTGGCCTCGGACTTGACCTTGCGGACACCCGCCAGCGCCGCCCCGACCGCGGGCAGCACCGCAGCGTCGCCTCCGGAGGGCAGCTCGTCACGGGTCGGCCAGGTCTGGCGGTGCACCGAGCCATCGCCGAACCACGACCAGACCTCCTCGGTGGCGTACGGGATGAACGGCGCGAGCAGGCGCAGCAGCGTCTCGAGCGCGAGACGGAGGGCGGCCCGGGCGCTCGCCGCCGCCTCGTCGCCCTGACCACCGTAGGCACGGTCCTTGACGAGCTCGAGGTAGTCGTCGCAGAAGGTCCAGAAGAATGTCTCGGTGACTTCGAGCGAGCGGGTGTAGTCCCAGCCCTCGAAGCCCTGCGTGGCCTTGTCGACGACCTCGGCGAGGGCCGAGAGCATCGACAGGTCAAGGGGATTCGTGACGGCGGCACGCAGGTCGCCCGAGACGTCACCGAAGCCGAGGGCGAACTTGCTCGCGTTGAGAACCTTGATCGCGAGCCGTCGGCCGACCTTCATCTGACCGGTGTCGTAGGCGGCGTCGGTGCCGAGGCGGCCGGAGGCAGCCCAGTAGCGGACGGCGTCGGCGCCGTTGGCCTTGACGACGTCCTCCGGCGTCTCGGCGTTGCCCTTGGACTTGCTCATCTTCTTGCGGTCGGGGTCGAGGATCCAGCCGCTGATGGCGGCGTGGCGCCACGGCGCGACGCCGTGCTCGAAGAAGGACCGGGTCACCGTCGCGAAGAGCCAGGTGCGGATGATGTCGTGGCCCTGAGGACGCATGTCGTAGGGGAAGATCGACGCGAACAAGGGCTCGTCCGAGCCGAGGCGATCGCCGTCGGGCGCCCCCTCGCGCACGGGCCACCCGGCCGCGATCTGGGGCGTCAGCGACGACGTGGCCCACGTGTCCATGATGTCGGGGTCGGCGACGAAGCCGCCGGGCACGCCGCGCTGCGACTCGTCGTAGCCGAGGGGCGCGTCGACCTGCGGGTCGACGGGAAGGGCGGCCTCGGGCGCGACGAGGGGGTGGTCGTAGTCGGTCTCACCCTCGGCCGTCACGGGGTACCAGACGGGGAAGGGCACCCCGAAGAAGCGCTGGCGTGAGATCAGCCAGTCGCCGTTGAGGCCCTCGACCCAGTTCTTGTAGCGCGACCGCATGAAGGCGGGGTGGAAGTCGACGGCGTCGCCCATGCCGACGAGCTTGCTGCGCAGCGACTCCTCACGGCCACCGTTGCGGATGTACCACTGGCGCGACGTGACGATCTCGAGCGGCTTGTCGCCCTTCTCGTAGAAGTTCGCCTTGCGCTGGGTCTTCTGCGGCTCGCCGTCGAGGTCGCCGGACTCGCGCAGCGCCGCCACGACCGCCTCGCGGGCGCTGAAGGTCGTCTTCGTGGCGAGCGACTCGGCGTAGAGCGCCTCGCCGGGGCCCCCGGCGATCCACTCGGGCGTCTCGGCCTGCAGGCGTCCGTTGCGCGTGATGATCGAGCGGATCGGCAGCTGGAGCTCGCGCCACCACATCACGTCGGTGAGGTCGCCGAACGTGCAGCACATGGCGATGCCGGCGCCCTTGTCCATCTCGGCGGCCCGGTGGGCCACCACGGGCACCTCGACGCCGAAGAGCGGCGACGTCACGGTCGTGCCGAACAGCGGCTGGTAGCGCTCGTCGTCGGGATGGGCGATGAGCGCCACGACCGAGGGGATGAGCTCGGGACGGGTCGTCTCGATGTGGATGGCCTCGCCGGCGTCGCCCGTGCGGTGGAAGGCGACCCGGTGGTAGGCGCCGGGGTAGTCGCGGGCCTCGAGCTCGGCCTGCGCCACGGCCGTCTGGAACGTGACGTCCCACAGGCCGGGGGCCTCGCTCTGATAGGCCTCGCCGCGCTCGAGGTTGCGCAGGAAGGCCTGCTGCGCCACGGCGCGGGAGCGCTCGTCGATGGTGCGGTAGGTGATGTCCCAGTCGAGCGAGAAGCCGAGCCGGCGGAAGAGCGATTCGAACGTCACCTCGTCCTTGACGGTGAGGATGTCGCACAGCTCGATGAAGTTCTTGCGGCTGATGGCCTGCTGGTCGGCGGCCTTGATCGCCTTGCCCTTGGCGTCGACGCCCTCGCTGAACGGCGGTTCGTAGCCGTCGACGTACGCCAGCGTCGCGTCGCCGCGCACGCCGTAGTAGTTCTGCACGCGGCGCTCGGTCGGCAGCCCGTTGTCGTCCCAGCCGATAGGGTAGAAGACCTCGAAGCCCTGCATGCGCTTGTAGCGAGCCATGCAGTCGGTGTGCGTGTAGGAGAACACGTGTCCGACGTGCAGCGACCCGCTCGCCGTCGGCGGGGGCGTGTCGATGGCGAAGACCTGCTCGCGCGGCGCCGCCAGGGCCTTCTCGCGGTCGAAGGAGTATGTGCCCTCCTGCGCCCATACCTGCATCCACTTCTCCTCGAGGCCGTCGAGCGTGGGCCGCTCGGGGATCCGCGAGTCAGTGGTGTCAGGTGCGTCAGTCATGCGCCCAATCCTTCCATGGGCGAACGGGTGCCCTCGACCGGCTTTCAGGGCGTATGCCGTCCGGCCGGGTGCGCGCCCGAAACGCGACCGGTGCGGCCGGCGCCGGTCAGAAGTCGCAGCCCGGCAGGTCGCACCCGTCGCACCCGTCGCAGCCGTTGAACCCGTCGAACCCGTCGCCGCAGCCGGCCAGGCCGTCGAACGAGAAGAGGGAGTCGGTCGAGTCGGTGAACCCGTCGACGCCGTCGAAGACGTCACCGACGTCCACGAGGTCGCCCAGGTCGCCGGTCGCGTCGCCGAGGTCGGACAGCGCGTCGCCGAGCGAGACGTCGCCATCTCCGACGCCGAGGTCGTACCAGTCGAGCCCGTCGACGTAGTCGGTCCAGTGGCTGTCCTTCGCCAGCTCGCGCAGCAGCGCAGCGAAGTGGCCGGTGAGTCCGAACGCGACGGCATACGGCAGGTAGCCGCTCAGCAGGGCGCGCTTCTCCTCGAACCGGAGCCGGTCAGCCTCTGCGGTCGCGAGGTACTCGCGGAATCCGAGCGCCTGGATGCGCAGCGCGCTGCCCTCGGCCGTTCGAGGTGTGCGGGAGCCGCCCCAGCGGGCGAGGACCACGAGGGCGAGCACGAGCCCCACGAGCAGCGGTGTGAGCGACCAGTCGTGTGCGTCCGCCAGGTCGGTGACCACGACCCCGGCTGCGAGGAGCGTCAGGGGGACCAGCACGAAGAGGCCGATCGCCCGGGTGCGCCCGTTGCGGGCGCGTGGGTGCCGGGCGTACCAGCCGCGGTCGACGACCTCGCGGTACAGCCCGATCTGGGCCTCGCGCATCGTCATCGCGAAGGTGCCCCGGAGGCTGGAGAGGCGCACGCTGTCGCGTCCGTCGAAGAGACGGTCGAGGAGCAGCTGCTCGAAGTCGCTCGGCGTCTCGTCCGGCGCGGTGTCGGCCCGGCGCAGCTCCCAGTCGCGGGGCGTGCCTCGACCGGTGTCGCCCGCCCGTTCGGTCGCATCGTGGGACACAGGGCCCTCGGCGCCGACCTCGACGATCCGGAACCACCCGCGTACGGCGAGGTCGACCAGTGTCGCGCTCACGTCATGCGCGTGCGCGACGCCGTCGATGACGGTGCCGACGACGCCCGGCCGCACGTCGCGCGGGGGAGCGAAGGCCGGCGCCACGGTGCCCGACCACTCGCCGCCGCGCGCCCGGTGTCGCGGAGCGTGCTGGGGGTCGTCCGGCACGAGGCCGGGCGTGACGGCGTCGAACACCTCGTCGCGTCCGCGCCACCACTTGACGAGGACGACGAGACCGGCGAGC
Organism: Terrabacter sp. 05T424; assembly: GCF_056396225.1. Classification (NCBI taxonomy): domain Bacteria; kingdom Bacillati; phylum Actinomycetota; class Actinomycetes; order Micrococcales; family Intrasporangiaceae; genus Terrabacter; species Terrabacter sp. 05T424. Next base: position 102,741 of record NZ_JBFTLB010000007.1, on the reverse strand, counting down.
GCGAGCGGGACGAGTCCCAGGAGCGAGGCGCCCACGACGGTGTCACGGTCCACGAGGGCGGGGACGGCGGCATACGCCATGACCTGCCCGGTGATGCTGCTCACGTCGTCCCCTGTCGTCAGCCCGCGCCACGAGGCGTGCGGGCCATCAGCGTGCCGAAGCGTAGCCGCGCAGGGCAGAGTGTCCCTCATGGAGCCCGTCTACTCGTCCGTCATCGGCGTCGCCCGCGGGGTCTTCGCGATGCAGGGGCTGAAGTTCACCATCCTCGGCGACGACAACGTGCCGCGCACCGGTGGCGCCGTCATGGTCGTCAACCACACTGGCTACTTCGACTTCGCCTACGCGGGACTGGCCGCGCAGAAGTCCGGCCGACTGGTGCGGTTCATGGCCAAGGACGGCGTGTTCTCGCACGCCGTCAGCGGGCCGCTGATGCGGGGCATGAAGCACATCCCCGTCGACCGCACGGCAGGGGCTGCCTCGTATGCCGCCGCGGTCGACGCGCTTCGGGCCGGCGAGATCGTGGGCGTCTTCCCGGAGGCCACCATCTCGCGGTCGTTCGAGCTCAAGGAGTTCAAGACCGGCGCCGCCCGGATGGCCGCCGAGGCCGGCGTGCCCATCCTGCCCGTCGTCATCTGGGGCTCGCAGCGGGTCTGGACCAAGGGCCACCCGAAGCGCCTCGGACGCACCAACGTGCCGATCATCATGTCCGTCGCCGAGCCGATCCCGGTCGCTGCCAACGCCGACCCCGAGGAGGTGACCGCCCGCTACAAGGCCGTGATGGCCCACATGCTCGACATCGCGCGGGCGGCCTACGAGCCGCTCACAGGTCCGGATCTCAAGTACCTCCCGGCGAGCATGGGCGGCACGGCCCCGACCCTCGCCGAGGCGAGCCGGCTCGACGAGGCCGAGTCGGCCGAGCGGCAGCGTCGGGCCGCCGAGCGACGCGGCTTCTCGTCAGACTCCTGACGCCCTCGGACTGCGCGGGGCGGGCTGCTCCGGGCGCCAGAAGGTCTGGCCGCGGGCTGGACGGAGCACCGCACGGGCGCGGGTAGCCTTCCGGGCATGGCTCGTCAGGCACGTCAGCGCGTCCCCGAGGGTCCGGCCCCGGACGCCGCGGTCCAGAAGCTCCGGATCCGCTACACGAAGCGGGGGCGCCTCCGGTTCACCTCGAGCAGAGACTTCCAGCGAGCGCTCGAGCGGGCCCTTCGCCGCGCCGACGTGCCGATGGCTTTCTCCGCCGGCTTCCACCCCCACCCCAAGATCAGCTACGCGAACGCGGCGGCCACGGGCACGGCGAGCGAGGCCGAGTACTTCGAGATCTCGGTGACCCAGCGCGTCGACGTCGAGTCCGTCCGTGAGGCCCTCGACGAGGCCCTGCCCGAGGGGATCGACATCCTCCAGGTCGTCGAGGCGACGCCCGGGGCGCTCGCCGACCGGCTCGAGGCGAGCGACTGGGTGCTCGAGTTCGCCGGCCTGTCGACCGAGGTCCTCGAGTCGGCCGTCAGTGCACTCCTGGCTCGCGACACGGCCGAGGTGACACGCCTGACGAAGTCGGGCCCGCGCACCTTCGACGTGCGGGGATCCATCGTGTCAGCACGCGTGCTGACCTCGGCGGACGCGCTCGCCGACGTCGTGGCGACTCACGTTGCGGGCGCCGACTGTGCGATACTGCGCATGGTCGTACGGCACACCACACCTGCTGTACGCCCCGACGACATTCTGACCGCGCTGCGTGAGACCGCCGACCTGCAGCCTCCGCGTCCGCCATTGGTGACGCGTCTGGCGCAGGGACCGCTCGACACCGCAAACGTGAGGGTGACCGACCCGCTGGAATGACCCACCAGGTCATGACGACGAAGCGGTTGCCGACAAGAACGCCGACGGCATTCGATCACGGGGCCGCGCCCAGCGCGAACCGTTTTCGGGTGTAGCGAGACGACTTCCGTCCCGCCGCACACGCGGCGCGACGACTGCAACCGCACTCGTGCGGTGTTGACGGCCCCGGCCGCGTGTGGGTCACACCGCACCTGACGGGAGACTGCCTGATGGCACCCAACGACAACATCCACGGCGACACCACCGGCGAGAGCAACGACGGCAGCTCCGGCGACGCGACGCTGTTCGCCGCCGAGGCCCCCGCCGCCGAGAAGGCGCCCCGCCGCAGGGCCACGCGCCGCACCACGAAGAAGGCCACGGCCCAGCCCGACCCGGCCACCGAGCCGGGCGCCGAGACGTCCCCCGAGCCGACCATTGAGCCCGCCACGGAGCCCGCCGACGTGCAGGCTGACGGCGTGCAGGCTGACGGCGCGGAGGCCGCTGGCGCAGGGGGCACGGACGTCGCGACCGACGACGCACCGGCTGCCAAGCGTCCGGYCCGCAAGCGGGCGACGCGCAAGAAGGCTGCTGACGTCGAGGAGACCGCTCCGGCCGCGAAGACGACGACGCGTCGCAGCTCACGCGCCAAGGCCGACAAGGCCGACAGGGCTGCAGCGGCCCTGGAGGAGCTCGTGGCCGAGGTCGAGACCGCCGACACCTCGCGMACCCGGTCCGACGACGTGTCGGCAGCGGTGCCCGTCGAGGCGCAGCTCGACCCGAGCGCACTCGACGACCTCATCGACGTCGAGGCGCTCGAGGAGGGCACCGACGAGACGTTCGGAGAGACCGGTGCCGAGGGCTCGGACTCCGACGCCTCGGACGAGCGGCCGACCGCCGTCCCCAGCTTCAGCGTGCTCTTCCAGGCACCCGACGCCAGCACGGCGACCCCGACCCGTCGCCGGCGCGCTGCCACCGCGCCCGAGCAGGCGGTGGTGCCCGCCGACGAGGTGCCGGAGCCCGAAGACACCGAGGACGACCAGGCCGCGTCGGACGATCAGACCGACGACGAGGGCACGCCCCGCCGCTCGCGCCGCCGCCGCGGTGGCAAGGGCAGGCGCGGCCGCGCCTCCGACGAGGACGAGTCGCAGGACCAGTCCTCCGACGAGGGTGACGAGGAGGGCGGCTCGCGTCGCCCTGCCGCCGACCACGACGACGCCGACTCCGAGGCGTCCGACGACGCCTCCGGCGAGGCCGAGGGCGACGCAGACGACGAGGGTGGCTCGAGCAGACGACGCCGTCGTCGCCGTCGCGCGGGCTCCTCGACCGACTCGGGCGACGACACCCCCAACGTCTCGACCCGCGTCCGCCAGCCGCGCACCCAGAGCGACGAGCCGGTGGCCGTCAAGGGCTCGACCCGTCTCGAGGCCAAGAAGCAGCGACGCCGTGAGGGTCGTGAGGCCGGACGCCGGCGCACGGTCATCACCGAGGCCGAGTTCCTCGCCCGCCGGGAGGCCGTTGACCGCGTCATGGTCGTGCGTAACAAGGACGGCCGCACGCAGATGGGTGTGCTCGAGGACGGCGTCCTCGTGGAGCACTACATCGACCAGGCCACCAACGTGTCGATGGCCGGCAACATCTACCTCGGCCGCGTGCAGAACGTGCTGCCGTCGATGGAGGCCGCCTTCGTCGACATCGGCAAGGGCCGCAACGCCGTGCTCTACGCCGGCGAGGTCAACTGGGATGCCGCCGGCCTCGAGGCCAACCAGCCCAAGCGCATCGAGAACGCGCTGGGCTCGGGCCAGACCGTGCTCGTGCAGGTGACGAAGGACCCGATCGGCCACAAGGGTGCCCGCCTGACGTCGCAGATCTCGCTGCCCGGCCGCTACCTCGTCTACGTGCCCAACAGTTCGATGACCGGCATCAGCCGCAAGCTGCCCGACACCGAGCGGGCCCGCCTGAAGAAGATCCTCCGCGAGGTCGTCCCGGACTCGGCCGGCGTGATCGTGCGCACCGCTGCCGAGGGAGCGAGCGAGGAGGAGCTGCGCGCCGACGTCGAGCGCCTCACGCGTACGTGGGAGGACATCCAGGCCAAGGCGGAAGGGGCGGCATCGCCCCGAGCCGGCAAGAGCAAGGGCAAGAAGAAGAACGGCGGCTCGGGCTCCGCGACCGGCGGCCAGGCCCCGATGCTGCTGCACGGCGAGCCCGACCTGACGGTCCGGGTCATCCGCGACGTCTTCAACGAGGACTTCAAGCAGCTCGTCGTCGCCGGAGACCAGGCGTGGAACGAGATCCACCCCTACATCAGCGCCGTCGCGCCCGACCTGGCCGACCGCGTCACGAAGTGGACCTCGGAGGAGGACCTCTTCACGCACCACCGCGTCGACGAGCAGCTCTCCAAGGCGATGGACCGCAAGGTCTGGCTGCCCAGCGGTGGCTCGCTCGTCATCGACCGCACCGAGGCGATGACGGTCGTCGACGTCAACACGGGCAAGTTCGTCGGATCCGGCGGCAACCTCGAGGAGACCGTCACCAAGAACAACATCGAGGCGGCCGAGGAGATCGTGCGTCAGCTCCGGCTGCGCGACATCGGCGGCATCATCGTCATCGACTTCATCGACATGGTGCTCGAGAGCAACCGTGAGCTGGTCGTCCGGCGCCTGCTCGAGTGCCTCGGTCGCGACCGCACCAAGCACCAGGTCGCCGAAGTCACCTCGCTCGGTCTGGTCCAGATGACGCGCAAGCGGGTCGGCTCGGGCCTGATCGAGGTCTTCTCCGAGACGTGCGACCACTGCAACGGGCGCGGCTTCATCATCCACACCGACCCTGTCGACCGTGGGGCGCACCCGCACGAGCCCGCGCAGGGTGACGGGGGCAGCAGCCGCCGGCGTGGGCGAGGCCAGGGCAGCAACCAGGGCACCAACCAGGGCACCAACCAGGGCGGCAGCTCGTCCGGGAGCAGCCAGGGCGGCGGTCAGAGTGCCTCGCAGGGAGCCTCGCAGGGCAACACCCAGGGCAAGGACCAGCAGGCCTCCGCCGCGGAGGGCAAGCCGAGCGGGCCCACCGCCGCACAGATCGCAGCGGCGGCCCATGCGGCGGCGCTCAAGAGCGCTTCCGGCCAGCCCGCTGGTGAGGCCGCCGCCGAGGCCATCGCCGAGGTGAGCGCCCAGAGCTCGGTCGATGCCCACGCTGACGGCCACGCGCACGCGTTCCCCGATGACTCGGGGCCGTGGTCCGGTGACGACGCCCACGAGCAGGGTTCGTCCGACGACCAGGCAACTCAGGGCGGCTCACACGTCGAGCTCGAGTCGGACGTGACCGACGAGACCGGCGCCGATGCGACGTCCGGCCCGGGCCGTGACGCCTTCATCGAGCAGGCCGAGCCGCAGGTTGTGGCCACCGTCGAGTCCGACGGCACCGCGCCGGTCGAGGCGGTCGTCGAGGTGGCGCCGGCGCCGCGGGGCCGTCGCCGTCGGGGCCGTGTCGTCGCACCTGCCGGGCCGCCCCGCGCGAGCGGTGGGTCCGAGTCCGCGGGCGAGGGCTGACCTCGGTTTGGAGCTGGGCCGTCCCAGCCGGTAATCTTGTTCCTTGGTGCGCCCACCGGGCCCGTGTTGACGGGCCGGTGCCGAAAGCGGCGTTCCGAATCCTGATGAGAGAGTGAGTTTCACTGTGTACGCGATTGTTCGCGCTGGCGGTCGCCAGGAAAAGGTGTCGGTGGGCGATGTCCTGCTCGTCGACAAGGTGACGGGTCAGCCCGGCGATGCCATCGAGCTCACGCCGCTGCTCCTCGTGGACGGCACGACCGTCACGTCCGACGCCGACAAGCTGTCCAAGGTGTCGGTCAAGGCTGAGGTCGTCAAGGCCGCCAAGGGCCCCAAGATCGTCATCATGAAGTACAAGAACAAGACCGGCTACCGCAAGCGTCAGGGTCACCGCCAGCCGCTGACCCAGGTCAAGATCACTGACATCACCGCGTGATCGACGCCTGACCGGCTCGGCACAGAACCTCTCAAGGAGTAACTGACATGGCACACAAGAAGGGTGCGTCCTCGACCCGCAACGGTCGCGACTCGAACGCACAGTTCCTCGGCGTCAAGCGTTTCGGTGGCCAGAAGGTCAACGCGGGCGAGATCCTCGTCCGTCAGCGCGGCACGCACTTCCACCCGGGTGAGGGCGTCGGTCGCGGTGGCGACGACACGCTGTTCGCCCTCGTCGCCGGCGCCGTCAAGTTCGGCACCAAGCGCGGCCGCAAGACCGTGAACATCGAGCAGCCGGAGACGGCCGCTGCTGAGTGATCGCCTGATCACCGACTGAGTTTCATCCGGAAGGGCGGGCCCGCGCGGCCCGCCCTTCCGCCTTTCCCGGCTGATGGCTGGAGCCGGGGAGGTGGCACTCGCGAGCTTGCGAGCGCCACCTCATTCCGGAACGTCGTCAGCCCACCTTGATCTGGAAGAGTGACCCCCATGGCAGTGACCTTCGTCGACCGCGTCGTGCTGCACCTCAGCGCCGGCGCCGGCGGCCACGGTGTGGCCTCCGTCAAGCGCGAGAAGTTCAAGCCGCTGGGCGGTCCCGATGGCGGCAACGGCGGCCACGGTGGTTCCGTCATCCTCCGCGTCGACCCCCAGGCGACGACGCTGCTCGACTACCACCGCCACCCCCACCGCAAGGCGGTCAACGGCCTGCCCGGTGCTGGTGACGAGAAGAACGGCGCCGACGGCGACGACCTCGTGCTGTCTGTGCCCGAGGGCACGGTCGTCAAGGACGCCGAGGGCCGCATCATCATGGACCTCGTCGGCATGGGCACCGAGCACGTCATCGCGCGCGGTGGCCGCGGTGGTCTCGGCAACAGGGCCCTGTCGTCGGCCCGCCGCAAGGCGCCCGGCTTCGCCCTGCTCGGCGAGCCGGGCGAGGAGGTCGACGTCGTCCTCGAGCTCAAGACGCTCGCCGACGTCGCGCTCATCGGCTTCCCGAGCGCCGGCAAGTCGTCGCTCGTGTCGGTGCTGTCGGCCGCCAAGCCGAAGATCGCCGACTACCCGTTCACAACCCTCGTGCCCAACCTCGGCGTCGTCACCGCCGGCTCGGCCCGCTTCACCGTCGCCGACGTGCCCGGTCTCATCCCCGGCGCGCACGAGGGCAAGGGGCTCGGCCTCGAGTTCCTGCGCCACGTCGAGCGCTGCTCGGTGCTCGTCCACGTCATCGACTGCGCGACGCTCGAGCCGGGCCGCGACCCGATGTCCGACCTCGACGTCATCGAGAACGAGCTGTCGCTCTACGTGCCCGACGCCGACCTCGGCGGCAAGCCGCTCTCCGACCGCACCCGCATCGTCGTGCTCAACAAGGCCGACGTGCCCGAGGCCCGCGAGCTCGCCGAGATGGTCAAGCCCGACCTCGAGGCGCGCGGCATCGAGGTCTTCATCGTCTCGGCGGTGGCCCACCAGGGCCTAAACGAGCTGACCTACGCGATGGCCCGGCACGTCGAGGCCGCCCGCGCGGAGGTCGAGGCCGAGGCCGCCGTCCCGAAGCGCGTCGTGCTGCGGCCGAAGTCGGTCGACGACAAGGGCTTCACGATCGTCAAGGAGAACGGACCCGACGGGCCGATCTTCCGGGTCGCGGGGGAGCGGCCGTACCGCTGGGTGCGCCAGACGGACTTCAGCAACGACGAGGCCGTCGGCTACCTCGCCGACCGGCTCGGTCGCCTCGGCGTCGAGGACGAGCTCTACAAGGTCGGCGCCGTCGCCGGCGACACGGTCGTCATCGGCACCGCCGAGGATGCCGTCGTCTTCGACTGGGAGCCGACCCTGCAGGCCGGCGCCGAGCTGCTCGGCTCGCGCGGCACCGACCTCCGGCTCGCGGAGGGTTCACGCCCGACCCGCGACGAGAAGCGCGAGGCCCAGAAGGACCGGTACGCCGCGCGCGCCGCCACCCAGGAGGAGCTCGAGGCCGAGCGTCGTTCCGGCCTGTGGCACCTCGACCGTGGSCACTCGACGGTAGACCAGCTCGCCCCACGCCGAGTGCGCAGTTCTCGACGGCGTACGTCGGTCGAGTGCGCAGTTCTCGACGGCTTAGGTCAGTCCAAGGCGCAATTGCCTACGTCGGAAAGTGGGCACTCGACGAGGATCTGCGGGGCCGAGCGCGTGCGCGATGGCGGATGCCGGCCTGCGTCGTCGCTCCGCACCTTAGGGTGTCCGCATGAGCTCGTGGGGCGCGTTGTGGCGTCGCGGTCACCTCGGCACCGAGGCCGACCGCGCCACCTACCGCACCCTGCACACCGCCCTGCTGGCCTCGCCACCGTTGCGGTCGGGCCTCACCCCGGCGGCGGCCGAGCGCTCGCTCAAGCACCTGCGATCCCTGCTCGGGGCGCCGGCCGTGGCGATGACCGACACGAGTGGCCTGCTCGCCTGGGACGGCGGACGGTCGCACCACTCGCACCAGCCGGCCGTCATCTCCGCGGGCACTCTCGGCCACGGTCGCACGACGGTCGTGGACGGCGCCGACGTGTCGTGCCTCGAGGCGTCGTGCGTCATCAGGCAGGCGATCGTCGCGCCGTTGGACGTCGACGAGAAGGTCGTCGGCACCCTGCAGGTCTTCACGGGCAACGCCTCCGCGGGGCTGGTGCGTGCGACCACAGAGGTGGCTCGCTGGGTCTCGGGGCAGCTCGAGCTGGCCGAGCTCGATGCCTCGCGCACCCGCCTCATGGAGGCCGAGGTGCGTGCCCTGCGCGCCCAGATCAGCCCGCACTTCATCTACAACTCGCTCACCGCGATCGCGTCGTTCACCCGCACCGACCCGGAGCGGGCCCGTGAGCTGCTCGTCGACCTCGCCGAGTTCACGCGCTACTCCTTCCGTCGGCACGGCGAGTTCACGACGCTCGCCGAGGAGCTGCGCTCCATCGAGGCCTATCTCGTCATCGAGAAGGCCCGGTTCGGCGACCGGCTGACCGTCACCGTGAGGGTCGCTCCCGAGGTGCTGCCCGTCGTCGTGCCGTTCCTCTGCCTGCAGCCGCTCGTCGAGAACGCCGTGCAGCACGGCATCGAGGGCCGCGCCGGCGACGGGCAGATCAGCATCCTCGCCCAGGACGTCGACCACGAGTGCGTCGTGACGATCGAGGACAACGGGGTCGGGGAGGACCCCGAGCGCGTACGCCGGGTGCTCGCGGGCGATCCCGGCAGCGACTCCGTGGGGCTGGCCAACGTTGACGAGCGGCTCCGCACGGCGTTCGGCGACGACTACGGGCTCGTCGTCGAGACGGCACCGGGAGCGGGCACCAAGGTGGTCGTACGGCTGCCGAAGTTCAGGCCGGGGGTGCACGTGTGAGCACCGGTCCGAACAGCCCGGAGACCGACGGCAACCAGCTGCTCCGGGTGCTCGCCGTCGACGACGAGGCTCCTGCCCTCGACGAGCTCGTCTGGATGCTGGGTCGCCACGCGTGCGTGCGCCAGGTCGTGCCCGCCGGGTCGGGTGAGGCCGCGCTGCGGGTGCTGCACGAGCAGCAGGTCGACGCGATCTTCATGGACGTGCAGATGCCCGGCCTCAGCGGACTCGACCTCGCGCGCGTCCTCTCGCGGTTCTCGACGCAGCCACCCGTTGTCTTCGTCACTGCGCACGAGCAGCACGCGGTGGATGCGTTCGAGCTCAACGTCGTCGACTACGTGCTCAAGCCGGTGCGTGACGAGCGGCTCGACCAGGCCGTACGCCGCGTGGTGCGCCAGCTGCACGGCCGTGAGAGCGCGGCCGAGACCGACGACGACGAGCAGATCGTCGTGGAGCTGGCCGGGGTCAGCCGGCTCGTTCCGCGGTCGGAGGTGCTCTACGTCGAGGCCCAGGGCGACTACGCGCGTCTGCACACGGCCGGCGAGAGCCACCTCGTGCGCGTGCCGCTGTCGACGCTCGCCGACCAGTGGCGCGAGGCCGGGTTCGTGCGGATCCACCGGTCCTCGCTCGTCGCCCTCGGCCACATCAGCGAGTGGCGCACGGAGGGTGGTCGCACGACGGTCGTCGTGGGCGGCCACGAGCTCGTCGTGAGCCGTCGGCACACCCGCGCCCTGCGCGACCTGCTGGTGCGCCGCGCGCAGCCGCTCGGGCGGGGTGGGTCGTGAGCGAGCACCACGCAGCCCCAGGCCGTATGCCGCCGGGTGAGGGGGAGCGCCCGCAGGTCGACCCGCCGGGCTCCGACCCGCGTACGCCCGATGCCCGTCCGCCGCGCGCGAGGGTGCGGGTGACGAGCCCGCGCACCTCGGCCGCGCGCACGCGTACGGTCTCGATCGCCTCCGAGATCGACGAGCAGACCCGGCTCGGCGAGGTCTACATCACCTCCCTCATGCGCAGCCAGCTGCGCCTCGCCCTCGGGGTGCTGCTCGTGCTCACGTCGACCCTCGGGCTGCTCCCGCTCGCGTTCCACCTCTTCCCCGAGCTCGGACGCATCGACCTGCTCGGGGTGCCCCTGCCGTGGCTGCTTCTCACCGTCGTGGCGTTCGCCGAGATCATCACGCTCGGGTGGGTCTACGTGCGGCGCGCCGAGCGCAACGAGGCGACTTTCAGCGACCTGCTCGAGGGCCGGTGAGGGCCGTGCGCGCAACGTGGGGGAGCGAGTCGTGAGCAACACCGCCAGCATCGTCGCCGTCATCCTCGTGTCGATCGCGTCGCTCGGCGTCGGCGCCTTCGGGCTGCGTCTCTCCCGCACCATGAGCGACTTCTACGTCGCGTCCCGGGGCGTCAGCCCGGTGCTCAACGCGTCCGCGATCAGCGGCGAGTACCTCTCTGCCGCATCGTTCCTCGGCGTTGCCGGTCTCATCCTGGCTCGTGGTGTCGACATGCTGTGGCTGCCGATCGGCTGGACCGCGGGCTACCTGCTGCTGCTGGTCTTCGTCGCGGCACCGCTGCGCCGCTCCGGGGCCTACACGCTGCCCGACTTCGCCCAGCTGCGGCTGGAGTCCGTCGTCGCGCGCCGGGTCTCGAGCCTGCTCGTGGTGGCCATCGGCCTTCTCTACCTCATCCCGCAGTTCCAGGGTGCGGGCCTGACCCTGCGCACCCTGACGGGGGCGCCGTCCTGGACCGGACAGCTCGTGGTCGCCCTCGTCGTCTGCCTCAACGTGCTGCCCGGCGGCATGCGCAGCGTCACGCTCGTGCAGGCATTCCACTACTGGCTCAAGCTGTTCGCCCTGCTGACGCCGCTCTTCTTCTTCCTCGGCGCCGTCGGCTCGCGCAGCGGCGGTCCCGACGTCGGCGCCGTCTTCGTCTCCGACTGGGTCGAGCCGCTCGGTGGCGACAACGCGCTCTACCTCACCTACTCGCTCGTGCTCGCGACCTTCTTCGGCACGATGGGGCTGCCCCACGTCGTCGTCCGCTTCTACACCAACCCCGACGGCCGGGCCTCGCGCCGCACGACGCTCGCGGTGCTCGTGATCCTGTCCGGCTTCTACCTGCTGCCGGTCGCCTATGGCGCGCTCGGGCGCTGGTTCGCCTCCGACCTCGTGGCTGCCGGCCGTGCCGACTCGGTGGTGCTCGAGCTGCCGAGCCGGGTCTTCGACGGGCCACTGGCCGAGGGGCTCACGGCGCTGCTGGCCGCCGGCGCGTTCGCCGCCTTCCTGTCCACGTCCACCGGCCTGGTCGTCTCTGTCGCAGGAGTGCTGAGCCAGGACCTCGTGCGGTGGGGAGGTGGTCACCGTCAGGGAATTCGCGCCTTCCGCATCTCGACCGTCATCGTCGTCGCCGTCTCGCTCGGGCTCACCCTCGTGGCCGCAGGCGTCCCGGTGGCCAGAGCGGTCGAGCTGACGTTCGCCGTCGCCGCGTCGACGTTCTGCCCGATGCTCCTGCTCGGCATCTGGTGGCGCGGGCTGACCGCCGCTGGCGCGATGGCAGGTCTGCTCGTCGGCGGTGGGCTCTCGATGGGCGCGGTGCTCTCGACGACGTTCGGTCTCGGCAGCGCCGGGTGGTTCGGTGTCGTCATGACGCAGCCGGCAGCCGTCAGCGTGCCCCTGTCGTTCGCGACGATGGTTCTCGTCTCGCTCGCGACCCGGTCGCGGGCTCCCGAGCACGTGGCCCAGACGATGGTCCGGCTCCACGCTCCGGAGCACATCGACCTCAACCGTGGCTCGTTCCACCCAGAACGCTGGAACCGCAGGCCCGCCCGCGCCGTTGGCGCCTCGCTCGACGCCGCCACGGCCCGGCCTTCCTCTGAGCCGACCGACCCCGCGACCGCGGCGACGCCGACGCCGACGGGGCAGCATCCGGCATACGGGAACGGTGAGCCGACCGCTCGTCGCCCGGGAACGACCGTTCGTCGCAGCTGATCCCGCGCACGGCGAGCGCTCGGCGCCACTGGGCGATGGCCCGGATGCTGCGGCTGCCGGGGGAGCTCGCGCGCTCCTACCTTGGGTGTCGCCGGCCGTGTGGCCGTGACGACCAACCGCCCCGGAGGTGGCCCGTGAGCAAAGAAGCTCCAGAGCGCGTGGTGGACGACGCCAATGTCGCCATGCAGAACTCAGACGAGTTCGCCCAGCTGCGTAGCAAGTTCCGCAAGTTCGTCTTCCCGCTGACCGCGCTTTTCCTCGCGTGGTACTTCCTCTACGTCCTGCTGTCCGTGTTCGCCAGGGACTTCATGGGCACCCGTGTCGTCGGCAACGTGACGTGGGGCCTGATCCTGGGGCTCCTGCAGTTCGTGTCGACCTTCGTGATCACGATGGTCTACGCCCGCTGGGCCGACCGCGTCTTCGACCCCGAGGCCGAAGCCCTCGCCCGCAAGATGGGGGAGCAGAAGTGAGCGCGCTCGTCGTGTCCGCCCCGTCCATCGCACCAGCGGCGACCACCGTCGGCAACCCGGCGATCAACATCGGCATCTTCGCCCTGTTCGTCGTCGTGACCCTCGCGATCGTCATCCGTGCGTCACGCAACAACCGCAGCGCGGCCGAGTACTACGCCGGCGGTCGTGCCTTCACCGGTCGGCAGAACGGCATCGCCATCGCCGGCGACTACCTCTCTGCCGCATCGTTCCTCGGCATCGCGGGCGCCATCGCGCTCAACGGCTACGACGGCTTCCTCTACTCGATCGGCTTCCTCGTCGCCTGGCTCGTCGCCCTGCTGCTCGTCGCCGAGCTGCTGCGCAACGTCGGTAAGTACACGATGGCCGACGTGCTCAGCTTCCGGCTGCGACAGCGCCCGGTGCGCATCGCGGCTGCCATCTCGACCCTCGTCGTCTCGTTCTTCTACCTGCTCGCCCAGATGGCCGGAGCAGGCGGCCTGGTGGCGCTGCTGCTCGGCATCGAGGGTGCGGTCGGCCAGCGGCTGGTCATCGTCGTGGTCGGCATCATCATGATCTTCTACGTCATCTACGGCGGCATGAAGGGCACGACCTGGGTGCAGATCATCAAGGCCGTGCTGCTCATCATCGGCGCCGGCATCATGACGGTCTGGGTGCTCGGCAAGTTCGGACTCAACCTCAGCTCGCTGCTCGGTGACGCCTCGACGGCCTCGCAGTCCGCCGGCGGCAAGGACCTGCTCCAGCCCGGGCTGCAGTACAAGAACCCGATCGACTTCATCTCGCTGTCGATGGCGCTGGTGTTCGGCACCGCGGGCCTGCCCCACGTGCTGATGCGCTTCTACACGGTGCCGACCTCGCGCGAGGCCCGTCGCTCGGTCGTCTGGGCGATCTGGCTCATCGGCATCTTCTACCTGTTCACGCTGGTGCTGGGCTTCGGTGCAGCCGACCTCGTCGGTGCCGCAGAGATCAAGAACGCGCCCGGCGCCGTGAACTCCGCCGCCCCGCTGCTCGCCTTCAAGCTCGGTGGCGAGATCCTCCTCGGCATCATCTCCGCCGTGGCGTTCGCGACGATCCTCGCGGTGGTCGCGGGGCTCACCATCACGGCCAGCGCCTCCCTGTCGCACGACATCTACAACACCGTCGTGAAGCAGGGCCGGGCCACGCCGGAGGAGGAGGTCAAGGTCGCCCGCATCGCGGCACTCGTGCTCGGCGCGATCGCGATCGTCGGTGGCATCTTCGCCCTCGGACAGAACATCGCGTTCCTCGTCGCCCTCGCCTTCGCCATCGCCGCGAGCGCGAACCTGCCGACGATCCTCTACTCGCTGTTCTGGAAGCGGTTCAACACTCGCGGTGCGCTGTGGAGCATCTACGGCGGCCTGGTCAGCGCGATCACGCTCATCGTCTTCAGCCCGGTCGTCTCGGGCAAGGCCATCGACCCGGTCACCAAGAAGAGCCCCTCGATGCTCCAGGGCGTCGACTTCCACTGGTTCCCGCTCGACAACCCGGGCATCATCTCGATCCCGCTCGGTTTCCTGCTCGGCTACATCGGCACCGTCACGAGCAAGGAGTACAACGCGGCGAAGTACGCCGAGATGGAGGTCCGCTCGCTCACCGGCCACGGCGCCGAAGCAGCGACCAAGCACTGAGGTCGCATCGACAGGGGAGCGACCAGTGGTCGGGTGGCCGTGCACCGCGAGGTGCACGGCCACCCGCATGTCCGGGGTGCACTCTGCCGTCAGAGGTGCGGGCTTCCGCTACGGATGGACGGTGCGTCGCCCACTCCTGGCCGAACCGCGCACACGTGCCACCGTCGCGGGTCAGAGGATGACGAGGTCGTCGCGGTGGATGACCTCTCGCTCGTACTCGGGCCCGAGGTCGTGGGCGAGGTCCTTGGTGGACCGGCCGAGCAGGGCGGGCAGCTCGTTCGAGTCGTAGTTGACGAGGCCCCGCGCGACGGGCGTGCCGTCGGGTGAGCAGACGTCGACCGGGTCGCCGTCGTGGAAGCTGCCCTCGACCGCGGTGATGCCGGCGGGGAGCAGCGACTTCTTGCGGTGCACCAGTGCGGCCACGGCGCCGTCGTCGATGACGAGGCGTCCGCGCGCGGTGGTGGCGTGCTGCAGCCAGAGCCGGCGCGATCGGCCACGCACGCCGATGGGGAGGAAGACCGTGCCGACGTCCTCGCCTGCGAGCACCTGGGTGACACGGTCGGCGGCGGTCACCGAGGTGATGACCCCGGCGGCGGTGGCGATGCGTGCGGCCTCGATCTTCGTCGTCATGCCGCCGGTGCCGACCTTCGACCCCGTGCCGCCGATCACGACGTCGACGAGGTCGTGGGGGCCGCGCACGATCGGAATCCGTTGGGCGCCAGGATGGCTCGGGGGTCCGTCGTAGAGCGCGTCGACGTCGGAGAGCAGCACGAGGGCGTCGGCGTCGATGAGGTGCGCGACGAGCGCGGCGAGCCGGTCGTTGTCGCCGAACCGGATCTCGCTCGTGGCGACCGTGTCGTTCTCGTTGACGATCGGCAGGACCCCGAGGTCGAGCAGGCGCTCGAGCGTGCGGCGGGCGTTCGCGTAGTGGGTGCGTCGGGTGACGTCGTCGGCGGTGAGCAGCACCTGGCCGACGGTGATGTCGTGCCCGGCGAACGCGAGGGTGTATGCCGCCAGGAGCGCCCCCTGGCCGACGGAGGCCGCTGCCTGCTGGGTCGCGAGGTCACGGGGACGGGTGGCGAGGCCTAGCGGGTGGATGCCGGCCGCGATGGCGCCCGAGCTGACCAGGACGATCTGCGTGCCGTCGAGGTGCTTGCGGGCGAGGGCGTTGGAGAGAGCCACGAGCCGCGCGTGGTCGAGGCCCCCGTCGACCCCCGTCAGCGAGCTCGAGCCGACCTTGATGACGAGTCGGCGCGCGCTGCTGATGACGGACCGAGGAGACACGTGGCCAGCCTAGTGACGGCCGTCGGCCGGCAGTCGGAGCGACCACATGTCGTCCATGGCGCGGAAGCCTCGGCGCGCCTACGCCGGCACGAATTACGCTGGTCGCATGTCCCAGACGATCGATCCCGCCGTCGTCGAACAGGTGACGGCGCTCGCCGAGCGGGCCCGCGTCGCCTCCCGGCGGCTCGCCCTCATGTCCCGCGCCGAGAAGGACGCCGTGCTGCTGCGCCTCGCGGATGCCGTCGAGGCCGCCACCCCGGCGATCATCGAGGCCAACGCGGAGGACATCGAGCGCGGTCGGGCCGGTGGCATGAGCGAGAGCCTGCAGGACCGCCTTCGTCTCGACGAGGCACGCGTCGCCGCGGTGGCCCAGGCCTTGCGCGACGTGGCCGCCCTGCCCGATCCGGTCGGCGAGATCGTCCGCGGCTCGACGCTCGCCAACGGCCTCCAGATCCGGCAGGTGCGCGTCCCCATGGGCGTCATCGGGATGATCTACGAGGCGCGGCCCAACGTCACGGTGGACGCCGCCGGTCTCTGCCTGAAGTCCGGCAACGCGGTTCTGCTGCGAGGCGGGTCCGCCGCGGCCAGCAGCAACCACGCCCTCGTCCAGGCGATGCGCGACTCCCTTGCGGCGCAAGGGCTTCCGGTTGAAGCCATCACCCTGCTCGAGGAGGGTGGTCGCGACGCCGCCCGGGCCCTGATGACCGCCCGGGGCCGCGTCGACCTGGTCATCCCGCGCGGCGGAGCCGACCTCATCCAGACGGTCGTGCGCGAGTCCACCGTGCCCGTCATCGAGACCGGCGTCGGCGTCTGCCACGTCTACGTCGACCGCGCCGCCGACCTCGACAAGGCGCAGGCCATCACCCTCAACGCCAAGACCCAGCGACCGAGCGTCTGCAACGCAGCGGAGTCCCTGCTCGTGCACCGCGACGTCGCCGCCGACTTCCTGCCCAAGGCCCTCACCGACCTGGCCGGCGCGGGCGTGCGACTGCACGTGGCGCCCGAGGTCACCGAGTACGCCGAGGCCGCCGGTGCGGCATACGACCTCGCCGGCGAGGCCGACTTCGGCACCGAGTGGCACGGCCTCGAGATGAGCGTGGCCGTGGTCGACGACGTCGACGAGGCGATGGACCGCATCCGCCGCTACGGCACCGGCCACACCGAGGCGATCGTGACGGAGGACCGCGCGGCAGCCCGACGCTTCACCTCCGAGGTCGACGCAGCGGCCGTCATGGTCAACGCAAGTACGCGCTTCACCGACGGTGGCGAGTTCGGTTTCGGCGCCGAGATCGGCATCTCGACGCAGAAGCTCCATGCCCGCGGTCCGATGGCCCTGCCTGAGCTGACGACGACGAAATGGGTCGTCGAGGGCGACGGCCACACCCGCTGACGGGCGCCGGAACGCCCACCCCGGCCGGGTGGCATGATGTCCGTCCATGGAAGGCACCGAGGTCCGCAAGCTCGCTGAGCTGGAGGACGACCACTGGTGGTACCGCGAGCGGCGCCACCTCCTGGCCAAGGCCATCTCGGGGCTCACCCCCGGACGCGCTCTCGACATCGGAGCGGCGGGAGGCGGAAACACGCGCGTCCTGCGTGATCACGGCTGGGACGCGGTGGCTCTGGAGTACGGCTCTGACGGTGCCGAGGTCGCCCAGAGGCGAGGTCTCGCGACCCTTCGGGCAGACGCCACCCGGCTGCCGCTGGCCGACGACTCCCTCGACCTCGTCATGGCCTTCGACCTGCTCGAGCACCTGCACGACGACGACGCCGCCGTCGGCGAGGTGCATCGCGTGCTCAAGCCCAACGGCACCTACCTCGTGGCGGTCCCGGCCGACCCCAAGCTGTGGTCGAGCCACGACGAGGCCGTCGACCACGTGCGTCGCTACACCCGCGACGGGCTGCTCTCGCTGCTCGACCGGGGCGGCTTCGACGTCAAGGACGTGCGTTCCTGGAACGTGCTGCTGCGCCCGGTCGTGGCGATGCGTCGCAAGGTGAGCTCAGGCTCTGACCTCGACGACCTGCACCCCGTCGTGAACTTCGGGCTGCGCACGATCATCACCGCCGAGCGCTACCTGCCGGTCAAGCAGCTGCCGGGCGTCAGCCTGCTGGTGCGGGCTCAGCCGCGCAGCTGACTCCGGGCGGGCTCGGCGGCCTGCGCCGACCCGTTGGCCGTGGCTGCCGACCCGGCTGCGGCCGGGGTGGCCGGCGCGAGCCCGGAGGAAGCCGTGGCGGCAGCCGTCGACGCCGTCGCGGCCGCGCTCGTCGTGGGGATGTGGGCCTCGCTCGGCTGCGCGGGCAACGGCGTGTCGGTCGGGCCGTGCGCCCCTGTGTCGGTCGTGAGCGAGTCGTAGGCGATGAAGTAGGTCGGGCGCCCCTGCATGTGGGAGTACATCCGGCCGATGTACTCGCCGAGGATGCCGACGCAGACGAGCTGGACGGCGCCGACGCCGGCGACGATGGCCACGGTGGAGGTCCAGCCTGCGACGGTGTGCCCCTGCGACCGCGAGATGAGGGTGTAGAGCACGAGCAGGACAGCGAGCACCGCGCCGCCGAAGCCGGCGAACGTGGCCAGCCGCAGCGGGGCCGTCGAGAAGCCCGTGAGGGAGTCGAGCGAGAGCTTGACCATCTTGATGAGGGGGTACTTCGATGCGCCGGCCGCGCGCTCCTCGCGCTTGTACTCCACCGTGTCGGAGGGGAAGTTGAGCGCCGGCACGATGAAGCGCAGCACCCGGTTGTGCTCGGGGAGGCTGTTGATGGCGTCGATGGTGGCCCGTGACATGAGGCGGTAGTCGCCGGCGTCGGCGTGCGCCGAGGTCTGCGACATGAGGCCGATCAGCTTGTAGAAGGCCTGCGCCGACACGCGCTTGAACCACGTGTCGGTCGACCGGTCGTTGCGCACGCCGTAGACGACGTCGACACCGTCGTCCTTCGCCGCCGCGAGCATCTCGGGGATGATCTCGGGCGGGTCCTGCAGGTCGGCGTCGATGGTGACCACGTAGTCGCCGAGGGCGCTGACCAGTCCTGCGGAGATGGCTGCCTGGTGGCCGGCGTTGGCGCGCAGTCGCACGACACGCAGCAGCGGCCACTCACGGTGGTAGCGCTGGAGCAGTGCCGCGGTGAGGTCCTTGCTGCCGTCGTCGACCGCGACGACCTCGTAGGTCGTGCCCATGCCGTCGAGAAGCGGACGGAGCCGTTCGACCAGGAGGGGGAGCACCTCCTCCTCGTTGTACATCGGGATGACCACGGACAACTCAGGAACCATGCGAACAAGGGTACGGCCGCTGGTGGGGCTGCCGCTGTCACCCCGCTGTGGCCGGGCTGTCGCCTGCGCCCTGTGGGTCGGTCACTAGCTGGGCGCGGACGAGTCCGGGCACTGGTGGTACGCGCCCGCCGGGACCCGCTGCGTGCGGCCGGGGGCGGACTTCATCGAGGAGCACGCCTGGGTGTCCCTCGTGCCGCACGACGGGGCGTATGCCGCCGGGTTCTATCCCGAGTCGAAGCACGTCCGCGTCCACGTCGACCTGACCACCGAGCGGCAGTGGGGCACGACTGGCTGCGGCGGGCCTCGGCAGGCGCCGGGGCGGCTGGTGGGTCGGGGCACGGCTCCGGGCGCTAGGCTGGCCGCATGTCTGATCGTGTCCTCGCACTCGTCACCGAGGGGGAGGAAGCCGCGCGCGAGCTTCCGATGCCGGTGATCGCCTACTTCCTCATCACCTTCGCGCTCTTCCTCGTGGCCCTGGCCGTGACGTGGAGCTTCCGCAACACCGCCTACAAGGTGCAGGCGCCGCGTCGCGGCGAGGGCACGCACGGCCCGGCGAGCGGATCCGACGGAGCCCATCACTGACCATGCGCCTCGGCGTCATGGGTGGGACGTTCGACCCGATCCACCACGGCCACCTGGTGGCCGCCAGCGAGGTCCAGTCGCTCTTCGACCTCGACGAGGTCGTCTTCGTGCCCACCGGTCAGCCCTGGCAGAAGGCCGACCGCCACGTCTCCCCAGCCGAGGACCGCTACCTGATGACCGTCATCGCGACGGCGTCCAACCCGCGCTTCACGGTCAGCCGGGTCGACATCGACCGGCCCGGACCGACCTACACGATCGACACGTTGCGCGACATCAAGGCCGAACGTCCTGACGACGAGCTGTTCTTCATCACCGGAGCCGACGCCCTCGCCGAGATCCTCTCCTGGAAGGACGCCGAGCAGCTGTTCGAGCTGGCCCACTTCGTCGGCGTCACCCGGCCGGGGCACGAGCTGTCCGACAAGGGACTGCCGGAGCACCGGGTCACCCTCCAGGTGGTGCCCGCGATGGCGATCAGCTCGACCGACTGCCGGGTGCGCGTCGCCGGCAGTGAGCCGGTCTGGTACCTCGTCCCCGACGGGGTCGTCCAGTACATCAACAAGTACCGCCTGTATGCCGCCGACCTGGCGAGCGCAGGCCCCGCGCCGGCGACGTCGTCGGCAGTGCCACAAGGAGACCCGTGACCGCAGCAGACCGTTCGCTCCAGCTCGCCAAGGCCGCCGGCCTCGCCGCCGAGGAGAAGCTCGCCGAGAAGGTGCTCGCCATCGACGTCAGCGAGCAGATGCCGCTGACCGACGTCTTCGTCATCGCGTCGGCGCCGTCGGAGCGTCAGGTCGGCGCCATCGTCGACGAGGTCGAGGACCGGCTGCGCGACCTCGGCAGCAAGCCCGTGCGGCGCGAGGGCGAGCGTGAGGGACGCTGGGTGCTCATCGACTTCGGCGACATCATCGTGCACGTGCAGCACGAGGAGGAGCGCGAGTACTACGCGCTCGAGCGCCTCTGGAAGGACTGCCCGGAGATCGACCTGTCGACCGTCGACGCACCGGCCAAGCCGGCGGACGACGCAGAGCCCGAGGTCGAGGAGGCGTGACGTCCGGTTCGCCGGCTCCGCGGCGGATCGTCCTCGTCCGGCACGCCGAGACCGTCGACAACGCGGCGCGCGTCTGGCAGGGCCACAAGGACACCGCTCTCTCGGAGCTGGGGCGCGAACAGGTCGCGGCCGCGGCGCCGCACCTCGCGGCCTACGACCCGGTCCTCATCGTCTCGAGCGACCTCCAGCGAGCGGCCTCGACCGCCGACGCGATCGCCGGACTCACCGGTGTCGAGGTGCGCCTCGACGACAGGCTGCGCGAGGTGCACGTCGGGGAGTGGCAGGGCATGCACGCCGACGACGTGCGGGAGCAGTACCCCGACCTCGTCGCCGCGCTCGACCGCGGAGAGGACCCGCCGCGGGGTGTCACGGGCGAGACCCGCGCCGAGGTCGCCGTGCGGGCCGGGGCCGTCCTGCGCGAGGTCGCCCGCGAGCTGCTGCCCGGTGAGACCGCCGTCGTGGTGGCCCACGGGGTGTCTGCGCGGGTCGCGGCCAGCGACCTCGTCGGCCTCGACCAGGACGTGTCGGACGCCGTCTTCCGCGGTCTTGGCAACTGCCACTGGATCGAGCTCGTCGAGGTCGGCAAGAGCTTCTCCGCGCTCACCCGGTGGCGCATCAGTGGCTGGAACCTCGGCCCCTGGAACGTCTGACGCCGAGGGCCGCCCCCGATTTTGGCGAAGGGCAGACCATTCGCTATGGTTACGCAGTCGCTTCACGGAGCGGCCACCCGAACGGGGCTGTGGCGCAGCTGGTAGCGCACCTGCATGGCATGCAGGGGGTCAGGGGTTCGAGTCCCCTCAGCTCCACAAAACGAAGAAGGACCGGACGCGCTTGGCGTCCGGTCCTTCTCTGCGTTTGCGGAAAGCATGGGGACTCGGGGGAGGTGGAGTGCGGCGGAGCCGACGGCTCCCTCAGCTCCACCGGCTCAGGGCCGGGCCCGGTTGGTCACGACGAAGACCGAGTCCGTGCGCCAGTCGGCGACCGCGGCGGTGCCGGTGCTCGCCCCGAGCCGCCGGGTCCTCGTGCCGCTGAGCGCCCGCTCCAGGTTCGAAGCGACAGCCGGGGTGTCGGCACTGCGGTTCGCGCCCGCCGTCATCGACGGCGCCACGCTGACGTCGAGCTCCTCCTGCTCGAGACTGCGCGGGTCGAACTCGATCGTGCTGGTGACGACCATCAGCTGGTCGCGGAGCGACACGGTCCCGGCCTGCCACAGGGCGTCCGCGACCTGCCCGACGAGGTCGAGGGCGGTCGACTCCCCGGGGCCGAGCGCGACCGACCCGGCCGGGAAGGCGTCGGTGAAGATGCCGTACGTCTCGGTGAGGTCGATGAGGGCGGCCCAGAGCGGGCGGGTGGTGGTGTTCGCGAGACGTACGGTGAACCGTGGAGGTGCGCTGCCGGCATACGCGACCGTGAGGGTGCCTCCCGCTCGGACGGCCCCCGTGCCGGCGTCGACCTCGACGTGCACCGCGTCGTCGGGCAGGCGGCTGGCCGGGTTGGCGAGGGCCGACAGGCGCAGCCAGCGGGCCACCTGCTCGAGCGCACGGATGGTGCGTTCCTCCCTGGCGTCGCCCTCGACGACCGGCACGAGTGGTCGCGTCACGCCGGGACGCGTGATCACGAACCCGTCGGCGGTCGCCTCGACGAGCAGGTCGGCCTGCGCCGCCTCCGTGCCCTCGGCGAGGTCGAGGAGCGTCTGGTCGGCCTCGTCGGCAGCCTTGCGGAGGGCGGCCGTGCCCGCGCTGTCGCCGACGACGCCGACGAGCACCGGCTTGAGCGGGATCGACGTCACGACGGCGCGGTAGACGAAGGCCGGGTCGAGGGCCGGGGTGAGGGCGACGATGCTGCGATCGGGCAGCACCTTCGTGACTGCCGCGGTCGCGAGCGGTGACCCGGAAGTCTCCCCGCCGAGCGGGTAGACGGCGAGCTCGGTCGTGTCGTCGCCGATCGGGGCGGGGACGCCGTGCACGGCCCCCGAGTCGATCGACCAGCCGTCGGGCAGGCGGCTCAGGGTGAGCGGTCGCGGCGTGGACGGGATGGCGCCGCCGAGGAAGGGTCGGTCGAGCTCGGTCGCGTCGGCGGTCTCGACCTGCGGGTGCTGGTCTCGCACCCGGCTCGACACGTCGGCGGTCACGATGCGCAGGACGTCCCTGTAGGACGGTCGCCCGTCCGTGTCCAGGACGGCGGCCTCGAGTGCCGCCGACAGGGCCCCACGCTGACGGCCTTGGATCGTGACCTCCTTGGCCGTCTCGGACGAGCGGCAGGCGGCGAGCAGCACGTGCCGGCCGGCTGGGGTCCACCGCCCCGATCGCTTGGCCGGCGCTGCCTCGCCGAGGTCGTGGCCGAGGAAGGTCGATGCCGGCCGGGGCCTCGGGTCGGGCGGGGCCAGGCGCACGACGTCGTCGGCGTCGCGGGTGCCGTCGCCGGCATGGCAGCAGTCGAGGACCACGAGCGTGTGACAGCCCGACGAGGCGATGCCGTGCAACAGGCCGGCGAGCTCCTTGTCGGCGAGGTCCCAGCTGCCCTCGGTGCGGCTGTCGACGCACACGAGGGTCTCGTTGCGGTGGTCCGGCTCGAGGTCCCAGAGCTCCTCGGGCGTGGCCTGCTGCGACCCGTGGCCGCTGTAGTAGAAGAGCGCGACGTCCTCGGGGCCGGCCCGGCCCAGGTGCTGCGCGCACCCGTCGGTGACGGCCACCCGGGTCGCCTCCGCGTCGACGAGGACGGTGAGGTCGAGGTCCGCGTCTCCGACACGTTCTCGCAGCAGGGCCGCCATCCCGTCGACGTCGTTGACACACCCCGACAGGGGCGGGATCGGTGACGGGTAGGCGTCGATCCCGACGAGAAGGGCATAGAGCCGGCCGGCCACCGGTCAGCCCGAGTCGCCGAGCGCGACGCTCTGCCAGCGGGCCGGCAGGTTCTGGTTGGGACCGGTGCGTTGCGGATTGCTGCTCAGCATGGTGCGCAGCGTCCAGTCGGCACCGGAACCCTTTGCGTCGCTGATGTTGACGTTCATCGCCAGCACGTCGCCGCGTTGCGGCGCGACGGTGCGCCCGATTGCGGACCACGGGACCCGCGCCTCGAGCTCGTAGCCGCCGTCGCCCAAGCGTGCGACGACCGAGATCTTCGGCTGCTCGGCGCCCGTCGCGAAGACCGGCCTGCCCTTCGAGCTGAGCCCGACCGTGTTGACGTCGGCCGCCGCTCGACGGTCGGTGCCGCCGCGCACGGCGAGGATGACGTGGAAGTCCTGTCCCTTGCGCAGGGCAGCGGTGCGGCCGAGCGTGCGCGCGTCGGGACCGATCTCGAACGAGACGGCATCGCCGTTCCACCACTGCGGCGCCACCCCCTCAGCCGGAGTGACGACCGGGTCGGCGACCACGGCGTGGAGGTAGAGGGCCTCGCCGTCCCACAGGCCCTGCCACGTGCCCGTGAGACCGGGCCGCCGGTTGGCTGCGCCGAAGACGGCGGCGTCGATGTCATGCTCCGGAACCGACCTCCAGTCGTCGAACGAGCCGTCGACCGTCGGCGCGATCGGGGCGCAGCCGATGATGAGGTCGGTCGTCCCGGGCTTGGCCGCGCTGGACCCGCAGGCCGCCGACACGAGCGGGTCGGCCTTCTGCAGCAGCGTCGGCAGGACACGCCACGCGAACCAGCCCGCCACGAGCACCACCACGAGCAGGATCGCCCGGACCCACGTGCCGACCGGCCGCTTCCGCCGGCGGCGATCCGCCTGGTCGCGGGTGGGGGAGGGACTCGGCTCGGCCGGGATCGGCTCGGTCGCGATCTGCTCGGTCGCCATCGGCCGGACTATCGGCTCGGTCGCGATCGGCGGGGTGGGCTCGGCCGTGGCCGGTCCGGACCGCGGGATCGGCTCAGGTCCGGCGTCCAGCTCCTGCTGGGCCGCCGGTCGCACGCGCTCGAGCAGCTGCGTGACGTCCTGGTAGTCGGGGCGCTGCCTGGCGATCTGCTCGAGCAGCGGCAGGGCCATGGCCGGGGCGTCGGCCTTGATCGCTCCCTGGGCGGCGTCGTAGAGGGACTCGAGCCGGCTCTCGGGACGGTCCGCTGCTGCGGTGGCGCTCGCGGTGAAGCTGAACGGCTGGTCGGCGCCCGACCGCAGCAGCACCGCGGTGCCCCACTCGGAGGCCTCGTCGGAGACGGCCATCGCCTTGCGCACCTCGCAGATGGCGGCGTCGATGCCGAGGCCCCGGGTGAGGAACCAGTAGAACTCGTGGCTGAAGACGAGGGCGGCCCGGTCGGAGATCTCCGTCTGCATCGCGACGACGGCGGGCAGCCCCTGCCGCGCGAGTGCCTGCCCCACGCCGGAGAAGGCGTCGCGGCCCGACGTGCGGGCGCCCTCGCACGCGTTGAGCACGGCCAGCTGCATCGTCCGGGCGTCGTGGAGCAGGGTTCCGAGGCGGGCGCCGGAGACCCGGTGGGCAGTGCCGTCCTCGCGTTCGAGCACGAGCACGCCCTCTTGGGCCTGCGGGTCGAAGCCGCCGTGGCCGATGAAGTGGAACACGTGGTAGTCGTCGAGCAGCGCCCGCTGCAACCCGGTCAGGGTCGCATCGTCGAGCACCGTGATGGTGAGCCGGCCGCTCGCGACCAGGTCTCCGGTGGTGGCCCGCAGCAGCTGCTCCTCGCGGTCGACGGCAAGCGCGGGCACGTCGCTCGGACTGGAGACCATCACCAGCACGCGCAGCGGCGCGTCGACGGTGACGACCGGTGGCCGCTCCAGCGAGTCGATCAGCCGGACCACGGGGGTCTCCTGCGACAGGGTGAGGAACCGGCCCAGCCTCGAGTCGTAGAGGTACTCCCACGGCACCGGGTCGAGGTCGGGCACGGCGTCGAGCCGCAGCCGCAGCCGCAGGTCGCGCCCCTGCTCGCCGGCGGTGGTCAAGCTCTCGCGGAAGACGCGTCCGACGTCGCCGCCCAGCAGCGCGTCGCCGAGCCGCCGACCGTACTCCTTGACGTCGACCACCCGGGCCTCGGCCGGCACGAGCCGGCGCGACGCAACCCGGGGCGGCCCGACGGCGATCATGAACTGCGCGAGGTCGGTCGCGGCGAACGGGAGGGTGAACGGAGCCGACGTCTCACCGGCGGGCGACGCCACCACGTGGGCGGTATATCCCTGGCCCTCACGGGTAACGGCGACGTCGAAGTCGAAGTACTCACGACCCATGGCGATCCTCTGTCCGCAGGAACGCGCTTGCAGAAGACAGTACGCCGGGGGTGCCTGCCTGATACGTCGTTTCGACCCGAAC
Source organism: Terrabacter sp. 05T424 (assembly GCF_056396225.1). Lineage (NCBI taxonomy): Bacteria > Bacillati > Actinomycetota > Actinomycetes > Micrococcales > Intrasporangiaceae > Terrabacter > Terrabacter sp. 05T424. Next base: position 77,096 of record NZ_JBFTLB010000007.1, on the reverse strand, counting down.
GCGTCGTGTCGGTAGAATTGTGCCGAACGCGTACGCCGCGTTCGCGGACGAGGGAGCCGTACCCGCCCAGCGACAAGACGGCCAGATCGGAACGCCATGCTCTGGCTCGTCCTCATCCTCTCCGGCGCGCTCGAGGCGGTCTGGGCCACTGCGCTCGCCGCCTCCGACGGCTTCCGTCGCCGCCGACCGACCCTTCTCTTCGCCGTGTCCCTCGTGCTGAGCATGCTCGGTCTCGCGTGGGCGATGACGGGACTCCCCACGGGCACCGCGTATGCCGTGTGGGTCGGCATCGGTGCCGTCGGCACCGTGCTGCTCGCGGTCGCGCGGGGCGAGGAACGCCTCGGCGCGGCCCGTGCCGTGCTGCTCCTCGTCCTCGTGGCGTGCGTCGCCGGCCTCAAGGCGGTGGCGTGATGCCGTGGGTCGTGCTTCTCGCCAGCGCCGTGCTCGAGGCGGTCTGGGCCTCGGCCCTGGGCGCCTCGGACGGGTTGAGCCGCCCCGTTCCCACCGGCGTCTTCATCGTCGCGGGCGCGCTCAGCATGGTCGGGCTCGCCCGCGCGGTCCGGGTCATCCCGATCGGCACGGCGTATGCCGTCTGGACCGGTGTGGGTGCCGCCCTGACGGTGACGTGGGCGATGGCCACGGGCGGAGAGGCCTTCTCGCTCGTCCGGGTGCTGCTGCTGACCGGCATCGTCGGAGCTGTCATCGGGCTCAAGCTGGTCGGCCACGAGACGCCGCACCAGCCCGAGTCGTCAGGCCCCGCGTCCGGGTCGGGGCCGGCCCGATCGGAGTCGCCGGAGGCCTGACCGGGCCATGCTGACCGGATGGGTCTTCCGGTCCGGTTGCCGGGAAGTGGACCTGGTTGTCCGGTTCCGTGGTGCGATGTCGGAGTGCCCGGTGATGATGGGCGCGTCGCCCGCGGCAGTCGGCCGGGGCACGACACGAAGGGACTCTCACGTGCGCAGGACCACGACCTGGTCGATCGCTCTCGTCACGTCGCTGGCCATCTCGGGGGCCACCGGCGCAGCCGTCGCCTCGGCAGCCACGCCGACGTCGATGAGCGCCGCGGGCGCCAGTGCGGCGGCAGCCGGTCCGACCACCGACCCGGGTGCCGCGAGCCTGCTCGCCGCCCTCCGGGCGAAGCTGCCGGCTGACTGGACGGCCCGACAGACCGCCGCCCTCAGCCAGCTCGGGGTCGAGCGGTCGGCAGCGCAGGAAGCCGTGGAGCGGGCCATCGACCCGACCCAGTACCAGTGCGCCCCGACCCGGCTCGACGCGTACGTCGGCGGCGTCCTCTCGGGCATCGACCCGACGAGCCTGGCCGTCCTCGGCAGCGTCGGTGCGTTCGATTTCGCGACCTTCGACGCGATCCTCTTCGGGGCACCGGGCGACCCGCGCTACGCCCTGCCCAAGGCGTACGTGGGCGAGCTGTCCCACTCGTTCCGCGCCGCCCAGAAGTTCTGGGACACCGACGGCTCCGACATCCAGCTCATGGCGATGCACGGTGACCTCATGACCGACCCGGCCCGTCTCGCCCGGCTGCTCGAGACCCTCTTCGGGCTGCCTCGGGCGGACGCGCAGGGCATTGCGGCGATCCTCGTCCAGGTCGTCGCCGCCGACCCGGGGCTGAAGGGCGGCCAGAGCCCGATCTTCACGCTCAACGCGTTCGCCTTCACCGCCGCGGGCCAGACCGACCCGGTCATCTCGGCGATCCCCGACAAGCTCGTCTTCGGCGACGGCATGCTCGACGCGCTGCAGGCCGTCGGGGTGGGTGACGTCGGCCCGCGCGCCGTGCTCGGGCACGAGTACGCCCACCACGTGCAGTACGACGCGAACCTCACGCCCTCGCCCCTCACGGGCGCGGAGGCGACCCGCCGCACCGAGCTGATGGCTGACGCCTTCGGCACGTACTTCGTGACGCACAAGCGCGGTCTCGCGCTCAACGCCGCGCGTGTCCTCGAGGCGGAACAATCCTTCTTCCAGGTCGGCGACTGCAACTTCGCGAGCGACGGGCACCACGGCACGCCGAACCAGCGGCTCCGGGCGTCCACGTGGGGATGGTCGGTGGCCAAGGCCGCCCAGAAGCAGGGCCAGGTCCTTCCGTCCCGCACCCTCGACACGCAGTTCGAGGCGACGCTGCCCGAGCTGGTGGCGCCGGACGCCTGAGCCGGTGGCGAGTGCCTCGCCGACCCCGGTCGGCGAAGCACTCGCCGCGCTGGCTCCGTCGCACTAGTGTCACCGCATGGGTTCGTGGTGGCTCGAGGTCATCGGTTGGATCGGGTCGGCGGTGCTCGTCTGGTCGCTGCTCCAGACGCAGCTGCGCCGGCTGCGCATCATCAACCTCGTGGGCTGCGTCGTCCTGATCGGCTACAACACCGTCAACCACGTCTGGCCGATGGTCGGGCTCAACGTCGTCCTCGCCGGGATCAACGTCTTCTACCTCGCGCGGATGTCGCGCGAGAAGCACGACGCCCGCGCGTACGAGGTGCTCCAGGTGGCCGGTGACGACACCTACCTGCGCCACGTGCTGCGTATTCACGAGGCCGACGTCCGCCGATACAACCCCGACTTCGTCTACGACCCGTTCTCGGGCGACGTCTGCTACCTCGTGCTCAAGGGCGACGAGACGGTCGGGGTCGTCATCGGCCGCGACGCCGGCAACGGCACCGCCCAGCTGCTCCTCGACTGGGTGACGCCCCGGCACCGCGACCTCTCGCCGGGAGAGTTCATCCTCGGCAAGGACGGACTGCTGCGCGGCCGCGGCTACCGCCGGTTCCTGCCCCCGCCCGGCATGGTCGAGCCGTACTATGCGGGGCTCGGTCTGCGCCGTGACGGCGACGCGTACGTGCTCTGACCGTTGTCGGCCTGAGCACAGGGTGATCTGCCGCACGCTCGGCGTCCGGCCACACCTGCTGATCTACTGCCTCGTCAACGCCGTGGTCCTCGTCGTGTGGGCCATGACCAGCCATGGCTTCTTCTGGCCCGTCTTCGTGCTCGCCGGATGGGGCATCGGGCTCGTCGCCAACTTCTACGAGGCGTACGTGCGTGACGACCCCAGCGAGGTGCAGGTGGCCGCCGAGATCGAGCGGTTGCGTCGTCGGTGAGCCGGGCGCGTCAGAGGACGCGCTGGCACTTGCTCATGAAGCGGTCGGGATCGACGACCGCGCGGTGGATCTCGCCCTTGGCGAGCTCCTCGCCCTCGGGGTCGGTCACGGTGACGTGGCAGACGAGACGACGGCCGTCGTTGATCGGCTCGGCGCAGTGCACGGTCACCTCGGAGCCGACGGGGCTGCCCTTGATGTGCTCGATCTTGACCATCGTGCCGACGGTGGTGTGGTCGGAGTCGACGTTCTGCTTGCAGACCTGGAAGGCGGCGCTCTCGCACCACGTGATGATGCGTGGCGTGGCGAGGACGTCGAGGTCACCACTGCCGACCTGGGCAGCCGTGTCGTCTGCGGTGACGGTGTGCTGGAACTTGCGCATGGGCATTGGACGAGTCTGGCAGAGAACGGATCGTCTGCCGACTCGTCTCGACAGGTGGTGCGCGCACGCCGCGTGTTCGGCAGGCGAAAGCCGTCCGCGGCTGAGAGCGTGGCCCCCGTGACCACCCACCTCTGGGTCCTCAGCGTGGCGCTCGCCGTGACGGCGCTCATCAACTGGCGCTCCGTGCTGCTCGGCGAGCAGGTCGTCGAACGCGTCACCAAGCCCCTCGTCGTCGTGCTGCTGCTGGGCCTCGCGTGGTCGCTCTTCCTCGAGGGGCGGGTGCCGGGGTCGCCGCCCCTCCTGCCGGTCCTGGTGGCGCTCGGCCTCTGCCTCGTCGGCGACGTCGCGCTGCTCGACTCGACCGAGACCCGCTTCCTCGTGGGGCTGGGCGCCTTCCTGCTCGCGCATGTCGCCTACGTCTGGGCGATCCTCGAGACGCCGGCGGCCGACGGCTTCCCCTGGTTGCTGCTCGTCGCGGTGCCGGCGGTGGTCCTGCTGCACGCGAAGGTCGGCCGCGACATCGTGCGCCACTCCGGTGCGCAGAAGGTGCCGGTGCTCGTCTACCAGCTCGTCCTCAGCGCACTGCTGCTCGTCGCTGCCTCGCGGGGCGACTGGCTGCTGCTGCTCGGCTGCGCCGTCTTCGTCACGTCCGACGCCGTGCTGGGGCACGACCGCTTCGTGCGGGAGCGCCGCTGGGCACCGTTGACGGTGATCGTCACCTACCACCTGGCCCAGACCCTCATCGTCGTCGCGCTCCTCCGCTGACGCTCCCGGCAGAGCCGGTCGGGCCGTTGGCGCGCACGGCCGGCGAAACCGCCACGCGGGCTCGTCACGGGCTGCGCTAACCTTGGCGCATGGCTGGCCTGCTGCTCCTTCCGCAGCCGCGTTGACGAACGTCGGGACTCCCGACATCAACGCGGCTTCCCCTCCTGTGTGAGGGGTTTTCTTTTGCCCCGACGAGCAGCGACGAGAGAGACGACATGAGCGAGCAGACGAACGAGACTCCCTTCCGCTACACGGCCGCGATGGCGCAGCAGATCGAGACGGCCTGGCAGGACCGCTGGGAGGAGGAGGGGACCTTCAACGCCCCCAACCCCGCCGGCCCGTGGGCCGAGCCGGAGAAGGTCGCGGCCCGCGGCGAGAAGCTCATCGTCCTCGACATGTTCCCGTACCCCTCAGGTGTCGGCCTGCACGTGGGCCACCCTCTCGGCTACATCGCGACCGACGTCTACAGCCGCTTCCACCGGATGCTCGGCAAGAACGTCCTGCACGCCCTCGGCTACGACGCGTTCGGGCTGCCCGCCGAGCAGTACGCCGTCCAGACCGGGCAGCACCCTCGGAAGACCACCGAGGAGAACATGACCAACATGAAGCGCCAGCTGCGCCGTCTGGGGCTGGGCTTCGACAACCGCCGCACCTTCGCGACGATCGACGACGAGTACTACCGCTGGACGCAGTGGATCTTCCTGCAGATCTGGGACGCCTGGTACGACGTCGATGCGGTGCGTGAGGACGGCGGGCGAGGCAGGGCGCGCCCGATCAGCGAGCTCGTGGAGGAGTTCGAGTCCGGCCGGCGTGCGGTCGTCGAGGCCGACGGTCGCGGCTGGGCCGACCTGTCCGCGACCGAGCGCGCCACTGTCTTGGAGCGCCACCGCCTGGCCTACACGTCCGAGGCGCCGGTGAACTGGTGCCCGGGCCTCGGCACCGTGCTCTCCAACGAGGAGGTCACCAACGAGGGCCGCTCCGAGCGCGGCAACTTCCCGGTCTTCCGCCGCAACCTCAGCCAGTGGAAGATGCGCATCACCGCGTATGCCGACCGGCTGGCCGACGACCTCGACGGTGTCGACTGGCCCGAGAAGGTCAAGCTCATGCAGCGCAACTGGATCGGTCGGTCCAAGGGTGCTCGCGTCACCTTTCCCGTCGTCACGGGCACGGGGGAGCAGGACGGCATCGACATCTTCACCACGCGCCCCGACACGATCTTCGGCGCCACGTTCATGGTCATCGCTCCCGAGCATCCGCTCGTGGATTCCTTGGTGCCGCAAGGAAACTGGCCTGATGGCACCAAGGACGCCTGGAAGGGCGCGGATGCCGACGCGATCGCGACCCCGAGGGAGGCCGTGACGGCATACCAGCTGGCTGCCTCGCGCAAGGGTGACGTCGAGCGCCAGACCGAGGGCAAGGACAAGACCGGTGTCTTCACCGGCTCGTGGGCGACGAATCCCGTTACGGGGGAGCGCATCCCGGTCTTCGTCGCCGACTATGTGCTGATGGGCTACGGCACCGGCGCGATCATGGCCGTGCCCGGCCAGGACACCCGCGACTGGGAGTACGCCGAGAAGTTCGACCTGCCCATCGTGCGCACGGTGCAGCCCGACGAGGGCCACCCCGACGACCAGCCGTTCCTCGGCGACGGCGTCGCCATCAACTCGAGCAACGACCGGGTCTCGCTGGACGGCCTCCACGTTGCCGACGCGAAGGCCCTCACCATCGAGTTCCTCGAGGCCGAGGGCATGGGTGAGGGCACGATCAGCTACCGCATCCGCGACTGGCTGTTCAGCCGCCAGCGCTACTGGGGCGAGCCGTTCCCCATCCTGTTCGACGAGGACGGCGTCGCGTACGCCGTGCCGGAGGACGACCTGCCGCTGGCCCTGCCCGACGTGCCCGACTACAGCCCCAAGACGTTCGAGCCCGACGACGCCCAGAGCAGCCCCGAGCCGCCGCTGTCGCGCGTGCCCGAGTGGGTCGAGGTCGAGAAGGACCTCGGCGACGGGCGAGGGCTGCGGAAGTTCCGCCGCGAGACCAACACCATGCCCAACTGGGCCGGCTCGTGCTGGTACTACCTGCGCTACCTCGACCCGGCGAACCACGACGCGTTCGTCGACCCGGCCAACGAGGCGTACTGGCTGGGCCGTCACGACGAGGCGGTCGCCGGTGCGCCCGCCGGCACGCGCGACCCCGGCGGCGTCGACCTCTACGTCGGCGGCGTCGAGCACGCCGTGCTGCACCTGCTGTACGCGCGCTTCTGGCACAAGGTCCTCTTCGACCTCGGCCACGTGCGCAGCGAGGAGCCGTTCCGGAAGTACTTCTCGCAGGGCTACATCCAGGCGTACGCCTACACCGACAGCCGCGGCCAGTACGTCACGGCGTCCGAGGTCGAGGAGCACGCGGGGAGCCACGGCACCGAGCCGACCTTCACGTGGGAGGGCGAGCCCGTCAACCGCGAGTACGGCAAGATCGGCAAGTCGCTGAAGAACTCCGTCAGCCCCGACGAGATGTACGACGCGTACGGCGCCGACACCTTCCGCGTCTACGAGATGTCGATGGGCCCGCTCGAGCTGTCCAAGCCGTGGGAGATCCGCGCCGTCGTGGGTTCGCAGCGCTTCCTGCAGCGGCTGTGGCGCAACGTCGTCGACGAGTCGACCGGTGAGGTGCGCGTCGCCGACGTCGAGGTCGGCCAGGCGCTGACGACCCAGCTGCACCAGACGATCGCCGGCGTCCGCGAGGACTTCGAGGGCCTGCGCTTCAACACGGCCATCGCGAAGCTCATCGAGCTGAACAACGCCGTGACGAAGCTCGACGCGCCTCCGCGGGAGGTCGTCGAGGCGATGGTCCTCATGCTCGCGCCCGTCGCGCCGCACATCGCGGAGGAGATGTGGCAGCGGCTCGGCCACGAGGGCGGGGTGGCGTATGCCGCCTTCCCCGTGAGCGACACCGCCAAGATCGTGGAGGAGCAGGTCACCTGCGTCATCCAGATCAAGGGCAAGGTGCGCGACCGCGTCGAGGTGAGCCCCGACATCTCCGAGGACGACCTGCGCGAGCTGGCACTCGGCCGCGAGAAGGTCAGGGCCGCGACCGAGGGCGGCATCCGCACGGTCATCGTGCGCGCCCCGAAGCTCGTCAACGTCGTCCCCGTCTGACCGAGCGCCCGATCTGGTGCCCGATCTGGTGCACGACCGCGCGCGGGCTGCCGCGTGCGCGTGGCGGGCGACGCTAGGTTGAGACCAGCCACCGGCCGACCTGCGGAAGGAGCGCGACGTGACCACGCGGATCGTCACCGACTCGACGGCCTACCTGCCGGCCGACGTCATCGAGCAGCACGACGTCGAGGTCGTGCCGCTGCACGTCGTCGTCGGCGGCCGCGACCACATCGAAGGTCGCGACATCTCGGCCCAGCAGGTCGCCGCCGCGCTGCGCGACTACACCATCGTCACCACCTCGCGGCCGACCCCGCAGGTGTTCGCCGAGACCTACCAACGCCTCGCCGACGAGGGCGCGACCGCGATCGTCTCGGTCCACCTCTCCTCGCAGATGTCGGGCACCGTCGAGGCTGCCCGGCTCGCGGCCGCAGAAGCGTCCGTTCCCGTCGAGGTGGTCGACAGCGAGACCATCGGGATGGCGATGGGTTTCGCGGTCGTCGCGGCCGCGGAGTCGGCAGCCGGGGGCGCTGACGTGCCAACGGTTCTCGAGGTCATCCGTGCACGTCTGGAGCCCTCCGGCGTCCTCTTCTACGTCGACACCCTCGAGCACCTGCGGCGGGGCGGTCGCATCGGGGCTGCCTCGGCGCTGCTCGGGTCGGCACTCGCGATCAAGCCCATCCTCGCCGTGCGCGGCGGCCGCATCGTCCCCGTGGAGAAGGTGCGCACCTCCTCGCGAGCCGTCGCCCGCATCGAGGCCATGGTCGTCGAGCACGTCGAGAAGGGCGGAGACGTCGCCGACGTCGCCGTGCACCACCTCGACGCCGCCGCGCGAGCCGAGCAGATCGCCGCCGAGCTGCGCGAGCTGGTCCCCGGCTCGCCGAAGGTGGTCGTCGTCGAGCTCGGTGCCGTCGTCGGCGCCCACGTCGGTCCCGGCACCGTGGCCATCGCCGTGTCCCCGCACCCGGGCGAGCCCCTCCCCGAGCCGCCGGCCCAGGTTCCCGACGGGCACGCCGGGTCGTGAGCACCGCCACCGTGCTCACCTGGGCCGCAGTGGTCCTCGGGGCCTTCTTCATCGGAGCGCTCAACCCGGCGACGATGATCGCGAGGCTGCTCGGGAAGGACCTCGCCTCATCGGGCTCCGGCAACCCCGGGGCCACCAATGCCGGTCGGGTGCTCGGGCGCAAGTGGGGCGTCGTCGTCGGGGTGCTCGACGTGCTCAAGGGCCTGGTGCCGGCGTTCGTGGCCGGCCACTGGTTCGGTGGCGCACACCTGGCCTACGCCGCGGGTGTCGCCGCCGTGCTCGGCCACATCTGGTCGCCCTACCTCAGGGGTCGCGGCGGCAAGGGGGTCGCGACGACGCTCGGCGCCCTGCTCGGCGTGCACCCGTGGGTCGCGCTCGTGGTCGTCGTGGTCTTCGCGGTGGGCGTCGCCCTGACCCGATGGGTCGCGGCCGGCTCGATCTTCGGATCGCTCGCGATGCTCGTGGTGGCAGTCGTCATCTGGACCGGGCGGGCACCTGGCGATGTGTGGACCGGCCTGTGGCTCACGGCGATCGGGCTGCTGGTGCTCGCCCGCCACAAGAACAACGTCGTCGGCTGGTGGCGTCAGCGGCACCTCAGCGGCGAGACCTGAGCAACGCCTCGAGGGCGGCGCGGGTGCTCGCCGCACGTGGCTCGCCGAGCCGTTCGCGGATGGCCAACGACGCCGTGAAGGCCTCGACGGCCTCGTCGGTGCGTCCCTCGTCCACGAGGAACCGGCCGAGGTGGTGCAACGCGTAGTGCTCGAGCACGCGGTCTGCGACCGTCCGGGCCGCCCTCAGCGCCTCGTCGAAGTGCGGCCCGGCGTCGGCGGGACGCCCCGCGTAGTGCTCAGCCGTCGCGAGTGCCAGAAGCGCCCAGCCGAGGCTCTCGGTGCGGCCGGCGTCGCGGGCGAGCTGTGCGGCCGGGCCTGCCAGCGTGATCGCCTCGGTCTCGCGGCCCGCGATGGTGAGGGCCTCGGCCAGGTCGACGGTGGCATCGAGCAGGTCGGCGGCCCCGGGCTGCGTGGGGTCGGCGGCAAGGGCTCTGGTGAGGGCGTCGCGGGCCTCCGCCAGGGCCTCCGCGTTCTCCTCGGGCGTTCGCGTGAAGCGCCCGAAGTGTGGCCGACCGACGACGAACTCCCTGTCGCTCATGCCACGCACGCTACCGGCGGTGACGGGATGACCCCGCCGGGCGGCATACGTCCTCGGTCGGTCAGAAGACGATCGTGCGGCGCCCCGAGAGGAAGACCCGTGACTCGGCGTGGTCGCGGACGGCACGCGAGAGGACGCGGCGCTCGACGTCGCGGCCGAGCGCGACGAGCCGGGAGGGCGTCTCGGCGTGCGTCACGCGGACGACGTCCTGCTCGATGATCGGGCCCTCGTCGAGATCGGCGGTCACGTAGTGCGCGGAGGCCCCGATGAGCTTCACACCACGGTCGTGCGCCTGGTGGTAGGGCTTGGCACCCTTGAAGCCGGGCAGGAACGAGTGGTGGATGTTGATCGCGCGACCCTCGAGCGCGCGGCACAGCGAGTCGCTGAGGATCTGCATGTAGCGGGCGAGCACGACGAGCCCGACGCCGTTGGTGTCGACGAGGCGCAGCAGCTCGGCCTCGGCGTCAGCCTTCGTGTCCGCCGTCACCGGGATCACGGTGAAGGGCAGTCCGTAGTACTCGACGAGCGCGCGGCAGTCCTCGTGGTTGGAGACGACACCGACGATGTCGATGGGCAGGTCGCCTGACTTCCAGCGGTAGAGCAGGTCGAGCAGGCAGTGGTCGAACTTGCTCACCAGGATGATGGTGCGGCAGTGCTCGTCCTCTGGGCGCACGGCGAGGTGCTGGTGCGCGATGGCCGGGCTCTCGCGGAGGGCGTCCAGCACCTGCTCCACGTCCTCGGCCTCGGCGTCGAAGACGGTGCGCATGAAGAAGAGGTCAGTGTCCTCGTCGGAGTACTGCTGGTTCTCGACGATGTTGGCCTGGACCTTGAGCAGCGCCGACGAGACGGCTGCGACGATGCCGGGGCGGTCGTCGCAGGTGAGGGTCATGATGTGCCGAGCCATTGGAGCAGTGTGGCCCAGCCGGCCGGGCTGGCGTGAATCGACGCGCGGGCCGTCTCGGGCTGTGGCCGTCCACACCCCCTCGGCGCCGGGGCCCGTTGTCCCCAGTGCCGTGCCAGCTTCCGGCCCAGGTGTGAAGGGCTTCCTACCGTCGACGTATGCCGTTCCGTGCCTCCCAGAGACCGACCGACCTCGAGCGGGCGGCTCGGGTGCTCGGTGCGCGTCGGCACGACACCGACGGTGTCTGGCCCGCTGATCTCGACTCTGGTCGGGCGATGGAGGAGGCGGACGATCCGGTCATCGACCCGGGGGAGGGGGCGGTGCAGCTGCCGCCCGACGGGGGCTGGGTGCCACCGCCTCCGGGAGCGTCGAGGTCGCTGTCGCCGGCTTCGGTGGCGGGCTCTGTGGCTGGCTCGGTATCGGCGGCCGAGGCTGCCGTGCGCCGCCGGATGACGCGCGCGCCCGACGACGAGGTGTCGAAGCTCGACGCCGACCTGCGTCGCGCGCGTCGGCCGGGACTGCTGACCGTTCCCGACGAGCTGCGGTCGGGTCGGCGCGCCGTCAGCAGCGCGGCGCTCGTCTCGCTGCTCGCCCTCGTGGTGGCCGTGGGGTGCGCGTTCGTGCTGCGGGTGCTCTGGGCCGAGAGGTCCGCGTCGACGCCCGACGTCGCGCCGGGTCCGTCCCGCTCCGTCCAGGTCGTCGGCGGCACGGCTCCCGCCCGGGCCTCGATGCCCGCAACCGGTGGCCTGGGGTCCACGGGCGCGGGCGAGCCCACCGGCGCAGCCACTCCCACGGCCGGCGCCGAGCTCGTCGTGGACGTCGTCGGGCAGGTCCTGCGTCCGGGACTCGTCCGCCTGCGTCCCGGCTCGCGGGTCGCCGACGCGATCAAGCAGGCTGGAGGTGCGCGAGCCGGCGCCGACGTCGCCGCCCTCAACCTTGCTCGTCTCGTCGTGGATGGGGAGCAGATCAGGGTGCCCCGGCCGGGCGACGCCGTCGCCGCAGCGGGTCGTGAGGCGGGAACAGGTGGCGGGTCCGCTGCGGGTGGTGGCGGATCCGGGTCCGGGACGGCGTCAGGGGCGTCCGTGAGCCTCAACACGGCGGATACCGCTGCGCTGGACTCGCTGCCCGGCGTCGGCCCGGTTCTGGCGCAGCGGATCATCGACTGGCGCGCAGAGCACGGCCGCTTCACGTCCGTCGACGAGCTCGGCGAGGTGAGCGGCATCGGCGACAAGCTGCTCGAGCGGCTCCGTCCCCGGGTCACGCTGTGACGGCCGGCCGCGCACCGACCGGGAGTGCGGCCCGGCAGGCAGCGCGCGGGGCAGCACGGGAGCAGCAACCGCGAGGTCCGTCGCTCGTGGTCCTGACAGGTCGCTCGACCGTGCGCCGGGTGCGGCCTCTGACCGGCCGACGTCTCGACCTGCGGCTGCTCGTGCCCGTGCTCGTCACCTGGCCGGTCATGGCTTTCTGGGGACTCGTCGCCCCGGTCTGGTGCGTGGCCCTGGCTGCCATCGGTGCCGCAGTCGTCGCGATCCTCGTCAGGGGCCGGGCGGCGGTGCGGGGCCTGGGGGTGGGCTGCGCGGTCCTGGCCCTGCTGCTGGGTGCCGCAGCCGGTCATCGAGCCGTGGCCTCGGTGGGCCCGCTCGAAACCTTGGCGGCCGAACGGGCCGTCGTGACCCTGACGGCCACCGTCGCTGCCGAGCCTCGTCCGGTGCGCACCGACCGCGGCGGTGGTCCAGGCCGCAGCGCCCCGGCCCTGAGCGTGGTGCGTCTCGACGTGACCCAGGTGGTCGGGCGGGGACGCATGACCACCGTGGCCTCGCCGGTGCTGGTCATCGGCAGCGGTCCGGCCTGGGCCGGGTTGCGGTGGCACGACGAGGTCCACGCCGTCGTGCGGCTCGAGCCGGCAGAGCCCGGTGACGACGTCGTCGCCGTGGCGAGTCCCAAGGGGCCGACGACGCTGGTGGCTCACGCGGGGGGCGTCTTCGCGGCCGCCGACGTCGTGCGCGAGAGGTTCCGTGCGGCCACCGACGCCGTCTGGCCCGATGCCCGAGGGCTCGTTCCGGCCCTCGTCGTCGGCGACACCTCGCGCACCCCTCCTGACCTGACGGTGGCCATGCTCGACACCGGACTGTCACACCTCAGCGCGGTCTCGGGCAGCAACGTCACCTTCGTGTTGGCGAGCGTGATGTGGGGCTGCAGCCTCGTCGGGGTGCGTCGCCGATGGCGTCCGCCGGTCGCGGTGCTTGCCCTGCTCGGGTTCGTCATCCTCGCCAGGCCCGAGCCGAGCGTCGTGCGCGCCGCCGTCATGGGACTCGTCGGCCTGCTGGCCCTGTCGACCTCGAGGCGGCGCGCGGGCATCCCGGCGCTCGCCGGCGCCATCACCCTGCTCCTCGTGTGGGACCCCTGGCTCGCCCGCTCCTACGGCTTCGCCCTGTCCAGCATCGCGACCCTCGGCCTGCTCGTCCTCGCGGCCTCGTGGGGGAGGTCCATCTCCCGCCTGCTGCCGGGGCCGCTCAAGCCTCTCGGGCCGGTCTTCGCCATCCCGCTCGCCGCACAGGCCGTGTGCGCGCCGGTCGTCGTGCCGCTCCAGGGCAGTGTCTCGCTCGTCGCCGTGCTCGCGAACCTGCTCGCCGCGCCCTTCGTGGCGCCCACCACCGTCGTCGGGGTCGCGGTGGCCGTCGTGTCGGTGGCCTGGATCACGGGCGCCACCTGGCTGGCGTGGGCAGCAGCCGCGCCGGCGCAGGCGATCGCCACCGTCGCACGCTGGAGCGGAGGTCTGCCGTTCGGGAGCGTCGGCTGGGGCGACTCGGCCGGTGCGGCATTGCTGCTGGCGGCGATCACGGTCGCCGTCATCGCGATGGCGCCCTGGGCCTGGCACCGCACCCGGCACCGGCCGACGGTCGCGGTGGCAGTCGTCGTCCTGACATCCGGTATGGCGGTGCCGACGACCGCGATCTCGTGGCCGCCGCCCGGCTGGGTTCTCATCGCCTGCGACGTCGGGCAAGGAGACGGGCTCGTTGCCGACAACGGCGCGGGTCACGTGGTCGTCATCGACACGGGTCCCGAGCCGGAGCCCATGCGCCGGTGCCTCGACCGCATCGGGGCCACTGCCATCGACCTCGTCGTGCTCACCCACTACCACGCGGACCACGTGGGTGGCCTCACCGCGGTGCTCGAGCGTCCGGTGGCGGAGATCCGCGGCTCACCGGTGCTCGATCCTCCTGCCGAGGCACGGCGCGTGTCCCAGCTCGCTGCGGCCCACCGCACACCTCTCGGTGAGCTGCGAGCGGGCGAGTCGCTGAGCGTCGGCGGCGTCACCGCGGACGTGTGGTGGCCGGCGCGTCGCATCGATGCGGGCTCGGTCCCGAACAACGGCTCGGTCGTGCTCACGATGCACGTCCGTGGTGTCACCGTGCTTCTCGCCGGCGACATCGAAAGGGAGGCCGCCGCGCAGGTGGTGCGCGAGTCGCAGCTCGACCCGGCGCGCTGGGGCAGCATCGACGTCCTGAAGGTGGCTCACCACGGCTCCAGCAACCGAGACGACCGCATCCTCGACCGGGTCGCAGGCCGTCTGGCTGTGATCAGTGTCGGAGAGGGCAATGACTACGGCCATCCTGCCCCGGCGACCATGAAAGCCTTGCAGGACAGAGGTTTTGCCGTTCATCGCACCGACACCGAGGGTGACGTCGCGATCGTCACCGACGGCGCCGACGGCACCGAAGTCTCAGCCGTGTCTGGCTGACCCGTCGCTCAGGCTGGGTTCGTGGGCGCCTCGGGGGCGATGGGCTCGTCCTCCGGGCCCGCCGTGGCTCGTTGCACGTCGGCGTCCTCGACCAGCTCGAAGTCGTCGAAGTCGAAGCCGGGGGAGACGAGACAGCTGACGAGCGCATCCGCCGGCCCGGGCACGGTGCGCTGCCAGACGCCGGCAGGCACGACGGCCTGGGCCACCTCGCCGCCCGTGAGATCGAGGCCGACGACGACCGACTGCAAGGATGCGTCGGGCGCGCCACCGCCACCACCGAGCTCGAGCACGACCGAGCCCGTGTGAGCGATCCACACCTCGTCGGAGGCGACGCGGTGCCACGCAGACGACTCACCCGCCGGCAGCAGGAAGTGGATCAGGGTCGCGGTGGCCCGCGTGCGGCCGTCGGGAAGCGTCACGGTCTCGGGGGCGACCCACGTCTGGCGGTACCAGCCGCCCTCCGGGTGCGGTTGCAGGTCGAGGACGTCGGCGAGTGGCGGGCGCATGCCCCCATCTTCGTCGATTCGGCGGCCTACCTCGTGGCGCGCGGCCGAACGAACCGCGAGGGGTCAGCGGGCCCGCTTCGGAGGTAGGGGGAAGAAGCCGCTCGTGCGGCGGACGTACTCGGCGTACTCAGGTCGACGGTCGCCGATGTCCTTCTCCAGCAGCTTCTTTCCCGTTCCGCCGTAGAGGTTCCAGACCATCACGGCCGGCGAAAGGATCGTCAGCACGCCGGGCCAGGCGCTGGCGGCCACGAGGAAGAGGCCTGTCCACACGCACGCGTCGCCGAAGTAGTTGGGGTGACGCGTGTAGTGCCACAGGCCCGTGTCGAGCACTTTGCCCTTGTTGGACGGGTTGCCCCGGAACCGCGTGAGCTGAAGGTCGCCCACCGACTCGAAGAAGAACCCGACCGCCCACACGGCCACACCGACCCACAGCACCCACCCGAGGCCACCACGAACGACCATCGCGACCTGCACGGGCAGCGAGACGAACCACATGATGACGCCCTGCGGCAGGTAGATGTGCATGAGGGCGTACGCGTTGGGGTTGCCGTCGGCTCGGGCGAGCATCGCCTCGTAGCGGGGGTCCTCGCCCTTCCCGCGCGAGCGCAGGTAGATGTGCGTGGCCAGCCGTAGCCCCCACGCCGCGGTCAGCAGCAGCGCCGACCACCGACGCAGCGGGTCGCCCTGTCCGCCGGTCACGACGAACGCGGTGAGGGCGATCGCGACGAAGCCCAGCCCCCACGTCACGTCGATGACCGCCTGCTTCCCGACCCGCAGCGCGGCGAGGAACGTGATTCCCAGCATCACGACGACGGCGAGAGCCGTGCTGAGCATCACCCCGACGAAGCCCACGCCGTCACCAGGCCCGGACCGGCGGCATGCTGCTGAGCCCGTCGCGCGTGGGCTTGACCGCGAGGATCTGGTCGACTCCCATCCGACCCTCCTCGAAGGCGAGGGCGCCGCCGACGAGATAGAGCCGCCAGACCCGCGCGACCTCCTCGCCGACCATCTCGACGACGCGGTCCCAGTTGGCCTCGAACGTGTCGTACCAGGCGTTCACGGTCCAGACGTAGTGCTCGCGCAGAGCGTGCACGTCGCGCACCTCGAGGCCAGCCTGCTCGATGAGCCCGATCGTCTCGCCGACGGGCCGCATGTGCATGTCGGGGGCGATGAACGCCTCGATGAAGGGGCCGCCCCCCGGCCGCGACGTGCGCGACATCTGCTGGATGAGCGCACGGCCGCCCGGACGCAGCAGCTGCTCGATCTGGCGGGTGAAGGGGGGGTAGTTCCGCTGGCCGACGTGCTCGCCCATCTCGATCGAGCTGACGGTGTCGAACGGCCCGTCGGGCACCTCGCGGTAGTCCTGCAGTCGGATCTCGACCCGACCCTGGAGCCCACGCTCGCGGATGCGCCCGTCGATGAACGCCTTCTGCTCGCTCGAGATCGTCACACCGACGACCTGCGCGCCGAACTGCTCAGCGGCGTGGAGGGAGAGCGAGCCCCAGCCGCAGCCGATGTCGAGGTGCCGCCCGCCGGGCTGGATGCCCAGCTTGCGGCAGACGAGGTCGAGCTTGTCGCGCTGGGCGTCCTCGACGGTGTAGCCGGCGTCGGTGTTCGTCCAGTAGCCGCAGGAGTACGCCATGTGCGGGTCGAGGATGAGGGCGTAGAAGTCGTTGGAGAGGTTGTAGTGGTGCTCGATGGCGCTGCGGTCGCGCGACTTCGTGTGCAGCCGACCTCGCAGCCGCGCCTGCGAGACCGGGGGCTCGGGCGGGAGGCCGACCACGCCGAGGTCGAGCGCCACCTTGATGCCGGTCCTCGCGACGGAGGCCAGGGTGGCGGCGGAGGGCCGCCCGCCGGAGAGCGAGCGCGCCGTCGACCACACCCGACGGAACCCGTCGAGCAGGTCACCCTCGACGTCGAGCTCGCCGGTGACGTACGCCTGGGCCAGCCCGAGCTCGCCGGGATGGCGCACGAGCCGGCGCAGAGCCCCGGGATCGCGCAGCACGACCGTGGGAGCGTCCGCCGGGCCCTCGACGCTGCCGTCCCAGGCCTTGAGGCGCACCGGGAGCCGGCCCCCGAAGAGCGGAGCGACGACGGCGGCCACCCGGGCGGCGACCGCGTCGGGTCGGGCGGGCCTCGGCGGCGCCGTCAGGGAGGCTTCGGCGTCGGGGCGGTCGTCGGTCATGGTCATCGCAGGTGGCCTCTCGTAGGGGTCGACGCGAGATGTTCGGCGCAGGCGGCGGCCCGGATTGGTGCCGCGCCGCGTGGCGTCCGTCGCACCGGGAGGCGGTGCGTCGTGCCGGGAGGCGGTGGGTCGCGTCAGCCATCAAGGAGATACCCCGACGGCCGCCTCCCGCCGCGCGTCGCCCGCCGCGAGCAGGCCGTCGCCTCCGAGCAGGGCTGCACCGACACCGCCGAAGTACATGTGGGGTCCCGGGTAGCGGTGCGCGGGCAGGCCCCCCGCCGCAGCGGCCGCGGCGATGTCGTCCGACGGCTCGTGCTCGACGCGCGGCGAGCCGTCGTCGAGGAAGCGCACGTGCAGGCGCGGTGCGTCGATGGCGTGCTGCAGCTCATCGCCGAGCAGAAGGCTGCGTCCCAGCACCTGCATCAACGCCGTCGTGATGCGGTCGGCGCCGGGGGAGCCGACCGCGAGCGCGGACCCCATCGCGCTCCGGGCGGTGGTGGGTGCCATGTTCGAGGCGAGCCGGGTTCCGGGCGGGACCGCGTGCAGCCCCAGCCGGTTCAGCTCGGGCTCGCCGAGGGCGTTGTTGAGCAGGATGCCGGTGCCCGGGATCACCATGCCGGCGCCGTAGCCCGCCGACATCGTGATGGCACAAGCGTTCCCCTGCTCGTCGACGGCGGAGACGTGGGCGGTGGAGGCCGACGTCGGCAGGCCGGCGAGCCCGTGCCGCTCGACCGACTCGAGCAGGGCATGTCCGTCGGCGTCGAGGTCGCGAGACCGGTCGTGCACCGAGAGGCGGTAGGCGAGGACGCGGCGCTGGATGTCGATCACCTCGGGCCAGGTCCAGTGCTCGTGGCGTGCAAGCTGCCCGAGCATCGCCGCCAGCATCGGACCACCGACGGACGGTGGCGGGTTGAGCGCGACCCTCCAGGTGCCGACCGACCGCATCGTCGGGGCTCGCACCACGGCCTCGTACGCCGTCAGGTCGGCTGCGGTGACGAGCCCTCCGTTCGCGGCCATGTCGTCGACGAGCACCCGCCCGACGGCGCCGGTGGTGAAGAGCGAGACGCCCTGCACGGCGAGCAGCTCGAGGATGTCGGCGAGGTCGACGTTGAGGCAGGTCTCGCCGGGTTGCACGGCGCCGCCGTCCGCCCCGGTGACGAGGGCATGCGCCTCGGCGTCGGCTCCGAAGAGGGTGTCTCGGACGATGCCGAGGTAGAGCGCCGCGGCCGCCCCGATGCGGTAGCCCTCGCGGCAGGCTCGCGCAGACGGCTCCACGAGCCGCCGCCACGGCAGCACCGCGAACCTGTCTCGTGCGAGCGAGAGGGCTTGCAGGGCACCGGAGTTCGCGACCGAGCCGTGCCCGGCGCCGATGGTGACGCCGCCGCCGTAGTCGGTGCGCACCTCACGCACGCCGTGACCGAAGGCCGTGCCGTCGAGGCCGCGGCCGGGCATCTCGACGTTGCCGTCGACGACGACGGGGTCGGAGCCGGCCGGCCAGACGTTGACGTAGGCGCCCCCCATCAGGCTGACGACGCCCGGTTCGGTGCTCATCGCGCTGAGAGCCGCAGCGATGGCCGCATCCACCGCGTTGCCGCCGTCGGCCGCGGCCTCGAGCCCGGCCTCGAGTGGAGCCGGACCGGTGGCGGCGAGAGCGACCCGTGTCATGACCGCATTCTGCCGGTCACGAGCGCGTCCGGCGCGGTGTGAAGAGTGTGAGTGTCAGGCCTTGGCGCCGACGAGCTTGGCCGTGGACGTCGCCGGGTCGGCGCCGGCGGCCTCGCAGAGCGCGTCGAGCGCTGCGGCCACGGCGGGCACTCGCTGAAGGTCGGGGGTGGTCACCGCGAGGATCTGGCGACGTGAGGCGGGCGACAGCGGCAGGGTCGCGACCTCGTCGTGCTTGGCCGCGTTGAGGATGAGGTCGGGCACGAGCGCAACACCGAGGCCTGCGGTGACGAGGCCGAGCTGCGCGACGTAGTCCTCCGTCTCAAAGGCGACGTTGGGTCGGAAGCCGGCCGTGTCGGCGAGCGAGAGCAGGTGGCCGCGACACCGGGGACAGCCGGCGATCCACTCGTCGCCGGAGAAGTCCGTGAGCACGGCGGCCGCGTCGCCCGCGTGGGGGTGGTGGCCCGGCACGACGAGGCGCACCTCGTCGTCCATGAGGCGTCGCGTGACGAGCAGCGAGAGGTCCTCCTCGAGCTCGCCGAGGTCAGCGCCCTCGTAGGCGAACGCCACGGCGACGTCGCAGTCGCCGTTGCGCAGGGCGGCGAGCGACTCGGGCGGCTCGGCCTCGGTGAAGGTCACCGTGATGTCGGGGTGCTTGGACTTGAGGATCGCCAGGGTGCGGGGCACGAGGGTCGCCGACGAGCTCGGGAAGGCTTGCATGCGCACGCGACCGGCGCGCAGCCCGGCGATCGCGGTGATCTCCTCCTCGGCGGCGTCGAGCGCGGCGAGGACGCCGACGGCGTGGCGGGCCAGCACCTGCCCCGCCTCGGTGAGGCGGACCTGCCGGCCGTAGCGCTCGACGAGCACCGTGCCGGTGCGCTGCTCGAGGCGCCGCACCATCTGGGAGATGGCCGGCTGGGTGAAGCCGAGCGCGTTGGCGGCGCTCGTGAAGCTTCCCTCGTCGGCAATGGCCTTCATGACCCGGAGGCCAGCAGCGTCGATCATGCACCGATCATAACCGGTGATTATGGAATCCTGTGAGTTCCGCGCGCTCGAGAGGGGTCGCGTCGCCCACGTAGGCTGGCCGGGTGCACCAGCCGACCGGCATACCCCCTCGGGCGACGCACCCGACAGGCGCTGCGGGCGCGGTGGGCGCGACGACCCGGCTGTMGACGTCGCGCACGCTGCCGCTGCAGACGCACGACCTCGGCACCTTCGACGACCTCGTCGACCTCGTCAGTGCCGGTGGCGTGGTCGTCCTGAGCGGCGCGGGCCTGTCCACCGAGTCGGGCATCCCCGACTACCGGGGTCCCGACGGGACGCGCCGGGTCGAGCCGATGACGTACGGCGAGTTCGCGGGCAGCAGCGACGCGCGCCGCCGCTACTGGGCCCGCAGCTACATCGGGTGGCAGCGGTTCAAAGCCGCGTCCCCCAACGAGGGCCACCGGGTCGTCACCGACCTCCAACGTGCGGGCTACCTCGGCCCGGTCATCACCCAGAACGTCGACGGCCTGCACCAAGCTGCCGGCGCGACCGACGTCGTCGAGCTGCACGGGTCGCTGGAGCGCGCGGTGTGCCTGACCTGCGGCGAGTACACCTCGCGAATCGGCCTGCACGAGAGGATGACGGAGGCCAACCCCGGCTTCATGGCACGCTTCGCCGAGGCCGCGACGTCCGTCGGGTCGCAGTGGGGCGAGCAGGTGCGGCCTGACGGCGACATCGTGCTGGCCGACGCCCTCGTCGAGTCCTTCCACGCGCCGCGCTGCCTCGTCTGCGGCAACGACACCGTCAAGCCCGACGTGGTCTTCTTCGGCGAGTCCGTGCCCAAGGCGCTCGTCGAGCGCTGCTTCGGACTCGTCGAGGCGGCCGGCGCCGTGCTCGTGCTCGGTTCGTCACTGTCGGTCATGAGCGGCTACCGCTTCGTGCGCCGCGCCCACCAGCGCCACGTGCCCGTTGCCATCCTCACCCGGTCGGCGACCCGCGGCGATGCCGAGGCGACGATCCGCCTGCACGCCCCGCTGGGCGAGACTCTCACCGCGCTGCGCGATGCCCTCGGTCACTGACCCGGAGGGCGGTGCGCACCGCCGCGGGGACGAACCGACGGAGTATGCCGTCCTGCCTGAGGACGGGCCCGGCCCGTCGGTGCGGTGGGTGTCCGAGGAGTTCGCCGACGAGCTGCGTACGTGGCTCGAGGGCGCCCTCGACGGGCTCGGCAGCCAACTTGTCGATCTCGAGCCCGTGCACCAACGTCCGTGGTCGACCGTGTGGCGGGCCCGAGCCGCCGACGGCACGGTCTACTGGGCCAAGCAGAACTGCGCTCACCAGTCCTTCGAGGCCGCGCTGCTCGTCGTCCTCGACCGACTCGCCCCCGACCGCGTGGTGCCGGTCGTCGCCGCGGACCTCGAGCGAGGTCTGCACCTCGTGCCCGACCAGGGCCCGGTCTTCGCCGAGACCGTCGCGGGCGACGACGTCGACGCGTGGTGCCGCGTCGCTGCGGAAGCGATGCACCTGCAGCGTGAGCTCGTCGGGCACGAGCGTGAGCTCGGGGCGGCCGGCGCCGGCCTCCTGCGCCCGACGCACGCGGCGGCCTACGTGAGCGGCCGGACGGCCTCTCTCGTCGCGCTTCCCGCGGGCGACCCGCGGCGGATGGAGCCGGAGGTGGCGGCACGGCTGGAGTGCCTGCTTCCGACGGTGGAGCGGTGGGGCACCGAGCTCGACGCGCTCGGCCTGGGCGTGAACCTCGTGCACAACGACCTGCACGCCAACAACGTCTTTGCCACGCCAGCGGGGATGCGCTTCTTCGACTTCGGCGACGCGGTGCTCGCGCACCCCCTCACCGCCCTGTTCATCCCGCTCAACGTGCTCCTGCACCGCTTCGAGGCGGGGCCCGACGACCCGCGAGTGCGACGGGTGGCCGACGCGGGACTCGAGGTCTGGAGCGACGTCGTTCCCTCGACCCGGCTCCGGCAGGCGCTGCCCGCGGCCCTGCACCTGGGGCGGCTCGCGCGCGCCGAGTCCTGGCTGCGGGTCGTGGCCACGATGACGACAGAAGAGCGGGCGGAGTACGGCGATGCGGGCACGTGGTGGCTCGGGGCCCTCGGCGACCCCACGCCCCTGTCGTGAGCCGCGGAGGGGCTACTCGGCACGGGCCCCGAGGTCGCGTGCCTCGTCGGCGGAGACCTCGCCGAGGTCCCACAGCTCCTTGGTCTGGACGCCCCAGTAGGTCGCGAACAGCACGATGACGATGACCTCGGCGACGAGGACGAGGTGGGCGAAGCCCTGGACCGTCAGCGCCGCGACGACCGTCGCGGCGAGCGCGACCGTGAGCGCGACCGCGATGGCGAGGTAGATGCGGCGGTAGCCGCGCCCGTCGTCGTCGCCGGCCGCCCGGTGGCGCTCCTCGGTGCGCAGTGCGCTGAACACCATGACGGCGATGACCCCGGCCACCATGGTGCCCGCGGCGATGCCGTGGCTCAGGGCGATGAAACGGTCGCGCAGGACGAGGAACAGGGTGAGCTCCACCAGCAGCACGCCTGCGCAGGCCAGGGTCACCAGCACCGACCGCGTCGTCGGGCGCGCGGAGGCATCGCGCCGCATCGCGCCTCGTTTGAGCGCCGCGACGATGACGGCCGCGATCACCGCGACGACGACGAGCGACCAGATGTTGTTGCGCACCGCCGCGGCGATCTCGGCGGGCGTCTGCGTGTAGGCGTTCGGCCCGCAGCGGTCGTCGGGGACGGTCGGCACCATGGCGACGACGAACGCCATGAAGCCGGAGAAGTTGAGCAGCACGTCCTCCTCGGACGAGTGCCCCTTGTACGCGATGAGGCTCGCGCCGAGGGCGCAGAGGGAGCCGACGAAGACCGTCCGCGCGGGCGTGTAGTAGTAGGCGCTGATCGAGCCGAGCCAGCAGCTGTGTTCGGTCTCCCACCACCACTCGTAGCCCACCGACAGCAGGAGCATGAGCAGCAGGGCGATCATCGCGCCCCGCAGGTAGCGGTAGGTGTAGACGACGTCGCGGGTGCGCCCGGATGCCATGGCGGTCTCCTCTGCAGGACTCACTCGTCAGAGTGTGGCGGCCGCCGTGGCGATACGCCTGCTGGAGCGGGGTCGCGTCGCCGCGGGCGACCCCGCGCGTCAGATTCGGCGCAGGACGGCGGTGACCTTGCCGAGGATCGTCGCGTCGTCGCCGTCGATGGGGGAGAAGTCCTCGTTGTGCGGCATCAGCCAGACGTGCCCGTCGACGCGCTTGAACGTCTTCACCGTGGCCTCGTTGTCGAGCATCGCCGCGACGACGTCGCCGTTGTCGGCGTGCTGCTGCTGGCGCACGACGACCCAGTCGCCGTCGCAGATGGCGGCGTCGACCATGGAGTCGCCGTTGACCTTGAGGAGGAAGAGGTCGCCTTCGCCGACGAGCTGCTTCGGCAGCGGGAAGACGTCCTCGACGACCTCCTCGGCCGTGATCGGGACGCCTGCCGCGATCTGCCCGAGAACGGGCACGTAGGACGCCTCGGGACGGGCGTCGCCGGAGCCGGTCTCGGTGTCGTAGTGGTCGCCGCTGCGGTAGCCGACCTCTTCGGCCGTCGCATCCGGCGAGACGATCTCGAGGGCGCGCGGGCGGTTGGGGTCGCGGCGCAGGTAGCCCTTGGCCACCAGGGCGTTGAGCTGGTGGGAGACGCTCGAGGGGCTCGCCAGGCCGACGGCGTCGCCGATCTCGCGCATGCTCGGCGGGTAGCCCCTGCGGTCGACGGAGTTGCGGATCACCTCGAGCACGCGCCGCTGACGCACGGTCAGTCCGTCGCCGGTCTCGCGATCGGGAAGCTCGGTCACGCCCATGGTGATCCCCTTCGTCGGCTCGTCAGACCGTGTGCTGAACCTGGCTCGAGAACTGCGCGAGGAGAGGTCGAGGGCCGCTCGGGGGCCAGTGTCAGTGGTGGCTGGTGAGGTGTGTGGTGTGAGGAAAGAGTAACGAGGTTCGAACACAGTTGCCAAACACCTGTTCGATGCGTGTCTCGACTTCCTCGAACATACGTGCTACAACTCGTACAGACGTTCTATCGAACACACGTTCGCCAGTTCAGGAGCAAGGGGAGGTCACCATGAGCGCCATCGTCCTCGAGGCCGTTCGTCAGCCGCAGACCACGCAGCCGCCGGCCCGTCCGCACCTCGTGCTCGTGCCCACCGGGCGCGAGGCCGTCCGCGCCGCACGGGCCGCCCAGCCGCCCCTGCGCCTGACACGGTTCGGCCGGCTCGTGGTCTCGATCCTGGTCGCGGCGGTCGTCTCGCTGCTGGCGGTCGGACTGGCCGGTCAGCTCGCCTCGGCATCGTCCGGCTCCCACACGGTCACCGTCACCTCGGGTCAGACGCTGTCGGGCATCGCGGCGCGCGAGCTGCCGCAGCTGTCCGTCGCCGACGGTGTCGTCGAGCTCCAGGTCGCCAACAGCCTCAGCACCACCGAGATCCACGTCGGGCAGCAGCTCGTCGTCCCGGGTCGCTGACACCGGGAGCTCCCTGGCTCGTGGCTTCCGTGCGTATGCCGCCTGGCTCGCTCCCGCTTCTCTCGACCCGCCCCATCGGCCGCGTTGGCTCCACCTCCAGCGGCTGGCGGTAACGGCGCTTCGACCCCGTCGTGACCGCCCGGACGCCGCACCCCTGAGGAGGGGTGCGGCGTTCTGCTGTGTCACGACCGGCCGCCCGGAGCCTGTGGATGACGCCAGCCGGACCCGGCGTCCGCGACCTAGCGTGGCTGGCCTCGGGAAGGGAGCAGGGATGAGATACGAGATCGACACGGCGGCGCTGCGAGCCAGCGCCGTCACCATCGAGGAGGTGCTAGGGCAGGTGCGGCGGCTCGGGGTGGCCGACGACCTCCGGCCGGTGGCAACGGCTCTTCCGGGGGGTCGCTGCGCGTCGGGACTGCCACAGGTGGCGGCTGCCTGGCAGGCGAGGCTGTCGACGGCCCAGTGGGAGCTCCGCGAGCTCGGGCGTCGCGTCAGCCTCGCCGCCGACGGCTACGACGCCGTCGAACAGGTGGCCCGGCAAGCCCTGCAGGCGACCCTGCCTGGCGCCGCCCAAGGCGACCCCGTCGACGGCACACGGTGAGCGCCGCGGTCGTGGGCTCGGGCCTGACCGTGCGCGACATCCGTGCCGGCCGGCCGCAGCTGCTGCTCGAGGTGAGCCGGCGTCTGGAGCAGCGCCGATCCCGGCTCGTCGTCCTGGCCGAGTTGGTGCTGTGGCGCCGGTCGGCCGCGCCTCGGTGGAGCGGTGCCGGCTCGAGCGCCGCGGCCGACCGCTACGGCACCGTGGTGGCCGGGCTGGGACAGCTCGCGAGCAGCATCGCGGTGGCAGGGAACGCCGTGGCCCACGCCGCCCAACGCCTGCAGGGTGCACTCGACCTGATCGGGCGCGCCGACCACCGAGCGTCTGACGAGGGTGCTTGGGTCGACGACGACGGTCGCCTGTTCCTCCCGGTGCGAGCCTCTCTCGGCGACCCTGTCGGGGAGGCGCACCGGGCGCGCCTCGACGACCTGCTCAGGGCCGAGGTCGACGCCTGCCTGCAGCAGGCCCGGCGCGCGGCCACCCGGACCGACGAAGACCTGCACCGCGCGCTGCTGGCCGCGGCGCGAGGAGCCACCTCTCTCGCGGCAGCAGGCGGCCCGGCGGCTGGATCGGCCTCCGGGGCGGCTGTCCTCGACGGAAGCGACCTGCCGGCGCCGCCCCCGACGGCCGCCGGCGTGTTCGCGTCGGCGGCGTGGTGGCGGTCCCTCACCGACGAGGAGCGACGTCAGGCTCTCCGCGAGCAGCCTGAGTGGGTCGGTCCTCGCGACGGGGTGCCGGCGGCCGCGCGCCAGGAGGCGAACCTGATCCTCCTCGACCGCGCGGAGCGCACGGCGACCGCTCGTGCTCGCGACGCGCGGCGCCGGGGCTCTCCCTGGAACGCCGCCGAGCGGACGCGGGCGCAGGAACAGCTGGACGGCATACGCGCGGTGCGTGACGTGCTCGCCCGCCGTGACGGGGCGCCGCGACGGCTTCTCCTGCTGGACGCTCGCGAGCCTGACCTGAGGGCCGTCGTCGCTGTGGGAGACGTCGACCGGGCCGAGCACGTCGTCACCTTCGTGGGCGGCCTCTCGACCATGGTCGGTGCCGACCTGCGGCGCTACGACGACACGTTCGTCCGGATGCGCTCCGAGGCACGGGCGATCGCACGGGGGGATGATGTCGCGGTCGTCACGTGGATGGGCTACGACGCGCCCCAGGTGCACGAGATCACGTCGTCCATCGACCGGAACGTCCTCAACGCCAAGCTTGCCCGCGACAACGCAGCAGCCCTCGCGGACTTCGTCACCGGGCTCGAGACCGCCCGTGACCGACCTGCGCACCAGACGGTGTGGGCGCACTCCTACGGCGCCACGCTGGCCGGGTTCGCCAGCCTGCGCACCAGCTCGATCGACGACGTCGCGGTCTTCGGGGCTCCCGGACTGCCGTTCACCGACATCGCGCAGACCGCGCTGAAGCCGGGTGCGCTCAACGTGCTGGGCGCTGTCGGCGACGACGTGTTCAGCTACGGCTGGATGGTGCACGGCACGCGCCCGGCCGAGGTCGGCGGCGCCCTGCGGCTCTCGACGTTCGCGCTCAAGCATCCGGGCTCGGGCTGCAACCACTGGATGCGGCCCCGCGCGGCCTTCGTCGATGCGGGCCGAACGTCGGCGGGCCACTCGGACTACCTGCGGGCGGGCACCGACAGCGCGCACAACCTGGTGGCCGTCGCGGCCGGCCGCCCCGAGCTGCGCATCGTGCAGGGTGCCGACGAGCGAGCCTGCACCACCACCGGGCCCAGCCTCGGTTCCGACCCGCTGCGGTGGCCGAGGCTCGTGCCGTGAGCAGGCCCCTCACGCCGGGCCCAGCCACACCGCGTCGGATGGCGCGATGGGTGCCCGGACAGGCCCGCGAGCGCAGGGACGCCCTCGTCGCCCGGGCGTGCCTGGGCAGCGCGGTGCTGCCGGCGGTTCCAGCGATTCTCATCGCCTGGGTCGGCTGCGGCCCGGGTGCAGCGGCGGACGCTGCGCTCATCGCTGTGTCGTCACCTGTGCTCTTGGGTGTCGTGGGGTTCGGGGTCACGCTGGCCGTGGCCCTGAGCAGGTCCGGGCTGCAGCCGAGGAGCGACCCGGTGCGCGGCCCCGTCGACGAGCTGGGCGCGCCGCCTCCCGTGCCGCACCGTGCCGAGCCGGACGGGCCACTCGGGGCGGGCGGGGCGGGCGGCCCGGTAGGGCTCTCGGGACCGGTCCGTCAAGGCCCTCCGACGAGCACGGTCAGGGAGCGGTTGCGCTGGTCAGCCCTTGCGGCTCTGGTCGAGATCGGCGTGCTCGCCGCGGCGGTGGTGCTCGACGGCGGTGTGGCGGCAGGCTCCACGTCGTTCCTGCGCTCGATGGACGACGGAACTGCGGCCTCGACGTTCGTGCTGCTGCTCGTCGAGGCCGGGTTCATCGACCTCCGTGCGCCCGCGGCGTTCGGGGTCGCCTGGCTGGTGCTTGCGCGGGCACAGAGGCCGGTCAGGACTCGCGGCCGCCGTCAGAGTCGTCGGCGGCCGGGAGCTCGAACCACACGACGGTGCCGGGTCCGTCAGCTTGGCTGATCCCGATGGATCCGCCGTGCGCCTCGATGATGCGCTTGACGGTCGCCAGCCCGATGCCACTGCCGTCGACCGAGGTCTCGACCCGGTGGAAGAGGTCGAACACCCGCTGGCGATCGGCCGGGGCGATGCCGATGCCGTTGTCGCGCACCCAGATCCGCCACGACCGGCCGTACTGGTCGGCGGTGACGGCGATGGCCGGCGGAACGTCGGGGCGGGCGTACTTGATCGCGTTGGAGACGATGTTGAGGAGCACGGAGTAGAGCTGCTGGGCGTCGGCCGGGATGCTCGGGAGGTCGCCGACCTCGACGGAGGCTCGTCGCGCAGACAGCGTCGGGGCGAGGTCCTCGAGCACCGAGTCGAGCACGGTGCGAAGGTCGGTCGGCGACTTGTGCAGCTCGGCGCCGACACGGGCGTGGGCGAGGATCTGCTCGATCATGCCGGCCATGCGCGTGGCGGAACGGAACGCCGTGGCCACGAGGCGCCCGGACCACTGGTCCGCGACGACGGCCTCCTGCTGGCCGAGCATCTCGGTGCTCGCCATGATCGCGGTGAGGGGCGTCCGAAGGTCGTGGCTCACCTGGCCCGCGAAGACCGACAGTGCCTCGTTGGAGCGGTGCAGCTCGTCGCGGGTCTGGGTGAGAGCGGCCAACGAGTCCTCGAGCTCGCGCGTGCGCAGGCGCAGCTCGAGCACGTCGACGACGCGCTCGGCGATGGCGACCAGGGCCTCTTCCTGCGCCTCGTCGAGCTCACGGGGCACGTCGTCGAACACGCACAGCCGACCGACGATCACGCCCTCCGGGGTCGTGAGGGGAGCGGAGGCGTAGAACCGGACGTCGCCCAGGATCCCCGTGACGAACGGGTTGTCACGGAAGCGTTCGTCGACGCTTGCGTTGGGCACCACGACCCGGTCGGTGTGCTCGAGCACGGCCGCGCACATCGAGTCCTCGCGCGCGCAGATCGACGGCTCGAAGCCGGTGGTGGCGATCTGCTGCTGCTCGGTCGAGGTGATGAGGTTGATGGCGGCCGTGGGGACCGCGCACAGCTGCGCCGCGATGTCGACGAGGGCTTGCAGCTCGCGGCCCGGCGCGCGGCCGAGCACGTCGTAGCGCCGCTGCGCCTGGTCCGACTGCTCATCCACGACCGTCCGGTTTGTCACGATACGAAGCGTGTGTCACGGAGGTGGTGCCGGGCAAGGATGTGCTGCGTCATGTCGCGCTCCCATGAAGACGGGTGGCGCGCACGTCGGCTCGCGCGCTTCGGGGTTTCGGACCACGCGACCCGCACCTGGGGCTACCGTCGGAGGGGCGGAATCTGACCGCCACCTGTGATGAGGAGGGCCGATGAGCTTGAAGGACTCACTGTGCGCCGTGGAGCTCTTCTGCGAGCTGCCGGACGACCTCGTCGAGGAGATGATCGCCCGGGGCTCGACCGTCGAGGTGGGGCCGGGAGTCCCGTTCGTTCGCCAGGGCGACGTCGGCGGCGGGATGCTCATGCTCATCCACGGAACGGCCGAGGTGGACGTGGACGGCAAGCGGATCTCCCAACTGTCGACGGGCGACTACTTCGGCGAGATGTCCCTCATCGACGGCGCCGACCGTTCGGCGACCGTGACGAGTGGGGCCGACGGGGCGACCGCCTTCCGGCTGTCGCAGGCAGCCCTCAACGACCTCATCGACAAGCACCCGCACACCGCTGTCCTCCTGCTCAAGGGGCTGGTCACGCGGGTGCGGCAGCTGGAGGCGCGCCTCCGTGAGGTGAATGCCTGACCGGTTGACCCTTCCCCGCGACGACCGACCGCTCGCGCAGGGCTGTTCCGGCGCGCTGTGCAGGCCGCAGATGGTGGTGTGCGAGATGCTGGCCACCCCTAGATGTTGGGGTGCGGTCGCGCATCGGCCGCCCTGACACGCCGGGACGGATGAGGCGCGTGTGACGTTTGTGCAGGTCAGCGACCACGACGCGCCGGAGGTTCGCGATTCGCTTGCGATCGAGGTCACAGCGTGCCTACAGTTACCCCTACATCTAGTAGTTACACAGATGTAAGACGTCCACATGTAGTCCCCAGGCAAACGGGGGTTACGCACAGGTCATCCCCACGTCATCCCCAGCTCCATCCCCAGCCTCGACCGGTCCCACGAACACCGGGCGGCGCTGGGGCCGGGTCGGACGGCATACGGGAGGGCCGCACGCTGAACGACTGGGTCTCGGGGAAGGGAAGGTGACCAGACGTGCACTGCCCGTTCTGCCGCCACACCGACTCGCGGGTCATCGACTCGCGCACCACCGACGACGGCGCCTGCATCCGGCGCCGGCGCCAGTGCCCGCAGTGCAACCGCCGCTTCACGACGCTCGAGACCTCGAGCCTCAACGTGATCAAGCGGTCGGGAGCCTCCGAGCCGTTCAGCCGGGCCAAGGTGCTCTCCGGCGTGCGCAAGTCGTGCCAGGGACGCCCGGTCAGCGAGGACGACCTGGCCCTTCTCGCCCAGAAGGTCGAGGAGACCATCCGGTCGCAGGGAAACGCCGAGATCGAGGCGCACGAGGTCGGCATGGCTGTCCTCGAGCCTCTGCGTGAGCTCGACGAGATCGCATATCTCAGGTTCGCCAGCGTCTACCAGGCCTGGGAGAGCCTCGAGGACTTCGAGGGAGCCATCGCGCTCCTTCGAGCCGAGCGCGACGCGCTGGGGGAGGAGCCTCAGGCTCCCTCGCAGCTCGACGCCCAGCGGTGACCACCCTCCACGAACGCCCGGGACCCGACCACTGTCGGTGCCATCAGCAAGACTCAAACCACATGCACATCGGTCAGGGAGGCCGCACGAAATGACGGAGATCGGTAACCGCAGCTCACGCTCCAAGGCAAACGCCAAGGGCGTCAAGATCGAGCGCATCTACACCACGCCCGGCGTGCACCCGTACGACGAGGTGACGTGGGAGAAGCGCGACGTCGTCCAGCAGAACTGGAAGACCGGCGAGACGATCTTCGAGCAGCGCGGGGTCGAGTTCCCCGACTTCTGGTCGATCAACGCGAGCACCATCGTCACCACGAAGTACTTCCGTGGCGCCGTCGGCACGGCCGCGCGTGAGGTCTCGCTCAAGCAGCTCATCGACCGGGTCGTGCTGACGTACGTCGCGGCCGGCAAGAGCAACGGCTACTTCTCCTCTGACGCCGACGCCGACGTCTTCGAGCACGAGCTCACCTACGCGCTGCTGCACCAGGTCTTCTCGTTCAACTCGCCCGTGTGGTTCAACGTCGGCACGAAGAGCCCGCAGCAGGTCTCAGCGTGCTTCATCCTGGCCGTCGACGACTCGATGGACTCGATCCTCAACTGGTACAAGGAAGAGGGCAAGATCTTCCAGGGCGGCTCCGGCGCCGGCCTCAACCTCTCCCGCATCCGCTCCTCCAAGGAGCTGCTGTCCTCCGGCGGCACGGCCTCCGGTCCGGTGTCGTTCATGCGCGGCGCCGACGCGTCCGCGGGCACCATCAAGTCGGGGGGCGCCACGCGCCGCGCCGCCAAGATGGTCGTGCTCGACGTCGACCACCCCGACATCGAGGAGTTCGTCGAGACGAAGGCGCGCGAGGAGGACAAGATCCGCGCCCTGCGCGACGCCGGCTTCGACATGGACCTCGGTGGCAAGGACATCGTCTCCGTCCAGTACCAGAACGCCAACAACTCGGTCCGCGTCAACGACGAGTTCATGAAGGCCGTCGAGGACGGCACGGAGTTCGGCCTGCGGTCGCGCGGCGACGGCTCGGTCATCGACACGGTCGACGCCCGTGAGCTCTTCGGCAAGATCGCCAAGGCGGCGTGGGAGTGCGCCGACCCCGGCATCCAGTACGACGACACGATCAACGCCTGGCACACCAACCCCGAGACGGGCCGCATCACGGCGTCCAACCCGTGCTCCGAGTACATGTCGCTCGACAACAGCTCGTGCAACCTCGCCTCGCTCAACCTGCTCAAGTTCCTCCGCGACGACGACACCTTCGACGGAGTGACCTTCCAGAAGGTCGCCGAGCTGGTCATCACGGCCATGGACATCTCGATCTGCTTCGCCGACTTCCCGACCGAGCCCATCGGGGAGACCACGCGCAACTACCGCCAGCTCGGCATCGGCTACGCCAACCTGGGGGCGCTGCTCATGGCCACCGGCCACGGCTACGACTCCGAGGGTGGCCGCGCGCTCGCCGCCTCGATCACCTCGCTGCTCACCGGCGCCGCCTACAAGCGGTCCGCCGAGATGGCCTCGGTCGTCGGCCCCTACGCCGGCTACGCCCGCAACGCCGACGCGCACAAGCGGGTCATGCGCAAGCACCAGGCCGCCAACGACAACATCAAGACGCTCGACGCGATGGACTCCGACGTCCACGCGCTCGCGACGAAGGCGTGGGACGACGTCGTCAAGCTCGGTGAGAAGCACGGCTACCGCAACGCCCAGGCCTCGGTGCTCGCCCCCACCGGCACCATCGGCTTCATGATGGACTGCGACACGACCGGCATCGAGCCGGACTTCTCGCTCGTCAAGTTCAAGAAGCTCGTCGGCGGCGGCTCGATGCAGATCGTCAACCTGACGATCCCCCGGGCCCTCAAGAAGCTCGGCTACCAGCAGGAGTCGATCGAGGCCATCGTCGAGTACATCGCCGACAAGGGCCACGTCATCGACGCCCCCGGCCTCAAGCCGGAGCACTACGAGGTCTTCGACACCGCGATGGGTGCGCGCTCGATCTCGGCCATGGGCCACGTGCGCATGATGGCCGCGACCCAGCCGTTCCTCTCCGGCGCCATCTCCAAGACCGTCAACCTCCCCGAGACGGCCACGGTCGAGGAGATCCAGGATGTCTACATGCAGGGCTGGAAGCTCGGCATCAAGGCGCTCGCGATCTACCGCGACAACTGCAAGGTCGGTCAGCCGCTGTCCGACGGTGGCTCCACGGCCAAGAACAACAAGGCCGCTGCCGATGCCGCCGCGGCCGAGGTCAAGGTCGAGAAGGTCATCGAGTACCGTCCGGTCCGTCGCCGCCTGCCCAAGCGCCGCACGTCGCAGACGACGTCGTTCGCTGTCGGTGGCGCCGAGGGCTATCTGACGGCCGGCACCTACGACGAGAAGCAGCTGGGCGAGATCTTCCTCAAGTTCGGCAAGCAGGGCTCCACCCTGGCCGGCGTGATGGACGCGTTCTCGATCGCGGTGTCGATCGGCCTGCAGTACGGCGTGCCGCTCGAGACGTTCGTCGAGAAGTTCACCAACCTGCGCTTCGAGCCGGCCGGCCTGACCGACGACCCCGACGTGCGCATGGCGCAGTCGATCATGGACTACGTCTTCCGCCGTCTGGCGCTCGACTACCTCGACTTCGACACGCGCTCGTTCATGGGCATCCACACCGCCGAGGAGCGGGCTCGCCAGGTCGAGACCGGCTCCTACGAAGCCACCGAGGCGGACGAGTCCGACGAGGAGCTGGCGGACGAGCTCAAGTCGCTGCAGCAGTCGGCACCGGTCGCCAAGAAGGCCGAGCCGAA
This sequence comes from Terrabacter sp. 05T424, assembly GCF_056396225.1. Classification (NCBI taxonomy): domain Bacteria; kingdom Bacillati; phylum Actinomycetota; class Actinomycetes; order Micrococcales; family Intrasporangiaceae; genus Terrabacter; species Terrabacter sp. 05T424. The sequence goes on along the minus strand of NZ_JBFTLB010000007.1, from coordinate 44,394 downwards.
GGCTGAGGAGCCCAGCTCGAAGAGCGAGGCCGTCGACGTGAAGTTCGGTGCCGGCGCCGCCTCGGCCCGTGCCGCGTCGAGCGACGTCCACAGCTCGGCCGAGCTGCTCGAGAAGTTCGGTGGAATCACGGCCGACGCTCCGATCTGCATGACTTGCGGCACGAAGATGCGGCCCGCCGGCTCCTGCTACGTCTGCGAGGGCTGCGGAAGCACCAGCGGCTGCAGCTGATCGACCAGCAGCCGGACCAGTGGGCCCGGACGGCGAATGCCGTCCGGGCCCACTGCTGCGCCACGAGCGTGTCACGGTCTCGTCTCACTTGTCCCGGACCCGAGGTCCCGCGCGGGCAGTCCGGGCACGCTGCTCCCCATGGAAGGGCCATCGTGGCGCCGGGCTGCTCGAGCCGCGTTCGCAGCGTGTGTCGTGGCCGCGGCGGCGGGGTGTTCGGCGCGGCCGCCGTCGTCGTGCGACCCGTGTGCCGCTCCGTCGACGTCGCGCCCGCCGGCGCCGTTGACCACGACGATGTCCCTCGACCTCAAGGTGGGCGGTGAGCTGCCTGACGACGATGTGCGTGCGCTCGTGGCCGGAACGTCCCGGGCGTGCCCGCTGACGATCCACCGCCCCGGGAACCGGCTGGGCCTGGGCCTCGGGAGCGTGGTCCGCTTCACCCCGACCGAGCCCGCCTACGGACGCGCCGCGGCCATCACCCCGGTCACGGCCACCGTGACGGTGGACACGGCGGTGACGGCGTTCATCTACCTCGGGCCACACACCGACGCGGCGGGCAACGCGGTGGGGCCCGGGTGCCGCTTCACGGGACGCGGGGTGATTCCCAACGCCTCCAAGTGGACGGTGCAGCTGCCCGACGGCACCACCTTCACGCACCGCGGGGGCACCGGTAGCACGGACGGGCTCGGCGCGACCTTCGGCAGCGGCTGACGGGCGGGATCCCGTGCCGGGCCTCAGCGCCCGCGGGGTCGGGGTCACCTCACGGCAGGAGGGGGCTCAGCCCGGCACGTCCCGCAGAAGTGCGTACCATCGGCAGCATGGGGGCAGACGTCCTCGCCGCTCGGGGCCGGCCGCGTCGGCGGCACGTCGTGCGCGTCATCGAGCGGGTGTCGTGCATCGGAGCGGCGGACCTGACCGAGGACGAGAGCCTGCGCCAGGGCACCCTGATCCTCGCCTCGCTGCTGATCGCCGTCGTCTCGACCGTGTGGGTGGGGATCTACCTCGCGTACGGCCTGGTCCGCTCGGCCGCCATTCCGGCCACGTACCAGCTCGTCACCGTCGCCGGTCTGGTCGTTCTGGCCCGCACCCACGACTTCGAGCGGTTCCGCCGGGTCCAGTTCGTGCTCTTCCTGGTGCTCCCGGGCCTGTTGCAGGTCTCGTTGGGCGGCCTCATCGCATCGAGCGGCATCGTGCTCTGGGCCGTTGTCGTGCCGCTCGCCGCGTTGGCGCTGGCCGGGCTGCGGCGTTCGGTGCCGTGGCTGGTCGCCTACGTGGCGGAGGTGGCGCTGCTCGCGGTGCTCGACTCACGGATCTCCCACGGACCTCCCGAGCTGCCCGGTGGCCTGGTCACCGCCTTCTTCGTGCTCAACGTCAGCGGCATGACGACCTGCGCCTACCTGATGTTGGGCTACTTCGTGGAGCAGCGCGAGCGCGTCAGGCAGGCGTTGGAGGTCGAGCAGCAGAGGTCGGAGCGCCTGCTCCTCAACGTCCTCCCCGAGGCCATCGCCCAACGCCTCAAGGCGGGGCTGGGCGTCATCGCGGAGCGCTACGACGACGTGTCCGTCCTGTTCGCCGACCTGGTCGGTTTCACCGAGCAGACCCAGCTGATGCAGCCCGAGGACCTCGTCACCCTGCTCGACCGCATCTTCACGGCGTTCGACCAGGTCGTCGACCGCGAGAAGGTCGAGAAGATCAAGACGATCGGAGATGCGTACATGGTCGCAGGGGGCCTGCCCGACCGGCGGCCCGACCACCTCGTCGCCATCGTGAGGGTTGGGCTGAGCATGCGTGAGGCGATCGCCCGCCTCGCGCAGGAGGACGCCAGCTGGCTCCAGGTGCGCATCGGCATCGCATCCGGGCCCGCGGTCGCCGGCGTCATCGGACGACGCAAGTTCATCTACGACCTGTGGGGGGACACCGTCAACACCGCGAGCCGGATGGAGTCGCACGGCCTGCCCGGACAGATTCACGTGACCGAAGCCGTCGCCCACGCCATCGCTGCCGACTTCTCCGTCCGGCCACGCGGCATCGTCGACGTCAAGGGCAAGGGCCCGATGAGCACCTTCCTCGTGGAGCCGCCCGAGACGCACGACTGAGCGTCCAGTGCCCGCTCCGCCGGCTTCTGGAGTCAGCCCGCCGGCTGGAACTCGTACGCGCCACGGTCGTCGTAGGTGCGTACGCCAACGCCCGTGTTCGGGGTGCCGGGGTCATCGATGCGGGAGTGCGCCAGCGCGTCCGTCGCCGTCTGGCCGGGGGCGCCGGAGTTGGCCGAGTCGATGGCGGGGGAGCCTCCGACGAGGGTGAACACGCTCGAGGACGGGCTGGTGAACCGGGGGTCGGCCTGCAGGCCGCGCTCTTCCTGGCCGGTCGCGGTGCGGAAGGCGGCGAGGGACGTGTACGAAGTCGTCCCCCAGATGACCACGGGTCCGGCGGCGCTGAGGAACAGCAGGTCGGAGCCCAGGCTCGTGCCGAGGCGAGAGTTCGTGTCGACACGGATGTTGCCGCCGTTGCGCGGGCACTTCACACTGCCACCTGCTCCGTCTGGACACTTGACGGCATTGTCGACGGCGATGTTGTTCGCGATCGTGATGCCGCTGGAGGTTCCTGCGGGCACGCCCTCGAGGTTGATGCCTGACGTCGCGTTGCCGTAGACCGTGTTGCCGACGATCTGCCCGCCGGTCACGCCGCTGCTGTCGATGCCGTGGTCACCGGTCATGCACCCGGCGGTGTGGCCGGTGGCCGGGTGGGTGCAGTTGGTCTGGACGGTCGTCGTGAAGCCCTTGTTGGAATACACGACGTTGTTGATGATGCGCGTGCGGTCGCCCCCGGGGAAGACCTGGATGCCGGGGTCCTCGTTGTGGTGGACCCGGTTGCCCTGGATGAGGTTGCCGGGCCCGCGCACGTCGATCCCGGCTGCGCTGCGCACGTAGCCGTACGCGTTGCTGGAGACCTCGTTGGACTGCACCTGGTTGCTGTTGGACGTCGCCGACAGGAAGATGCCGGACGCCGAGTTGTTGGTCACCCGGTTGCTCTTCACGATGGAGCCGACCATGCCGTTGAGGTACATGCCGTACGCGCTCGAACCGCTGACCCTCCGTCCGGAGGTCTGTACGGAGTTGCCGAACAGGATCACGCCCCGGGCGTTGGAGACGTACAGGCCGATGCCCGTCGTGTTCTGGATGTGGAAGCCCATCACCGTGATGAAGCTCTGGTTCGAGATGGTGAACCCGTGCCGGGGGCCGGAGATGGTCACGGTGGCCCCCGTGGCGGCCCGGTAGGTGATCCGTGAGCTCTGGAGGCCGGAGTGCAGGGGGAGGACCTCGCCGGTGTAGGTGCCGCTCGAGACGACGACGGTCTGCCCGGCCACCGCGACCTTCGCGGCCTTGACGATCGTGCAGTACGGCAGCGCGGAGGTTCCGGACCCCGCGTCAGAGCAGCTGGTCGGACGGACATACAGGGTGGTTGCCACGGCTGAGGCGGAGGTGACCGGAACCGTCACGAGTGCGGCGGCGGCCGCGGCGCCGACGGCGACCACACGTCGGGCTGCGGAGGTGATGGCGTGTCGAGGTGTTTTCGTGCAGAGCATGACGAGGGTCCCCTTCTTCCGGAGTGCTCCGAGTGCGGCGTATGCGTCCCACTGTGCGTAGCGACGCGGTCGCGACGCTTCGCGCAGCGGTGGTGGCTCGCTCTACGTCGAACGGCGTAGTCCTGTCCTCGGCCCTCTCGTCGCGTGCGCGCTGTTCATCGCGGAGCCGGTAAGACCCGCGTCGTGCACCAGCACTAACAGGACTGACCAGAGTCCCGCATGCAGGAGGACACGTGACCATCGCCTTCGTGCTCACGGGTGGCGGTAGCCTCGGTGCCGTCCAGGTCGGCATGCTGAGCGCCCTGCACGACCGGGGCATCCACCCCGACCTGCTCGTCGGCACGTCCGTAGGAGCCGTCAACGCGGCCCACCTCGGCGGTCCGGGCCGTCAGGCAGACCGGCTTCGCACGCTCGCGATGCTCTGGCAGGGAATGCGCCGACAGGACATCTTCGCTGTCGACCTGCGGCGCTGGTTCGGGGCGGCAGTCGGCACCCGCACCTCCCTCTTCGACGGCGCGGGCCTCGACGGGCTGCTTCGTCGCAACCTCGGCTACGACGACCTCCAGCAGGCGCGCATCCCCGTCGAGGTCACCGCCAGCGACCTCGTCACCGGGCACGGCCTGGTCCTCGCGACCGGTCCTGCCGCCAGCGCGGTTCGGGCCTCCGCCGCGGTCCCTGGCGTCCTGCCCCCGGTGACCAGGGACGGGCGAACCCTCGTCGACGGCGCCATCGGCGAGCTCGACGTCCTCGCCCACACGGCAGCGCACGGCGTGAGCGACATCTACCTCCTGCCGGCGGGCTATCCCTGCGCCGGGGCCCGCCCCACGTCTGCCCTGGGCGCAGCCCTGACCGCGCTGAGCCTGCTGCTGCACCGGCAGCTCATGGCGCAGGTGAACGGCTACCGCGGCGACGCGAGGCTGCACGTCGTCCCGCCCCTGTGCCCGCTGTCCGTCTCCCCGGCGGACTTCACCCAGACGGCCACCCTGCTGGCCCGGGCGCACGACAGCACCAGCGCCTGGCTCACGGCCCGACCGCCGCTCGACGACGCAAGCGTCCTCGCCCTCCACGCACACCACCGGCCACCGCGAACGGTGACGGAGCAGGCCCCCGACCCCGAGAGAGGACTCATCCCATGAACCCGGCGACATCGTCTCCGTCCGCGGACCCCGAACCACGCCACCGCCAGCACCCGACGTGGCGCGGCACGGGGGCGGTCGCTGAACGCGACCTCGCACGGGCGACGGCTGGAGCCCGAATCATGCTGGAGGCCTTGGGCATCGACCTGGACAGCGAGTCCATGACGCGGACCCCTGAACGAATGGCTGCCGCGCTCGTCGAGCTGGTCAGCCCGCGGCCGTTCCAGATGACGACGTTCCCGAACGACGGCGGCTACGACGAGCTCATCGTCGCCAGGAGCATCCCGGTCCGGTCGCTCTGTGAGCACCACATGCTGCCGTTCGTCGGTACGGCGCACATCGGCTACCTGCCGGGCGAACGCATCCTGGGACTCTCGAAGCTGGCCCGCGTGCTCGAGCACTTCTCATCGAGGCCGCAGGTGCAGGAGCGCCTCACCGTCCAGGTCGCCAACTGGCTCGACGCCCAGCTCGGACCCGTGGGGGTCGGTGTGGTCATCGAGGCCGAGCACCTCTGCATGACGCTCCGCGGCGTCCAGGCACCGGGAACGACGACGATCACGTCGAGCCTGCTCGGCGTGCTGCGCGACGACTCCCGGTCGAGAGCCGAGTTCCTGGCGCTGACGCGGCCTCCGCGCTGATGACTCCTCAGCACTGCGACGTCCCCCAACCAGACATCCACGGCGCGAAGGCGCCGACGGGTGCAGGATGGGCTGGTCGGCAAGCCGCACCTGCGAGAGGACCGCCATGGCCACACCGAGTCCTGGGTACTCCATCACCATCCGGGTCGAAGTGCCGGCGGCGTCCAACGCCACGGCCGCCCTGACGACCGCCGTCGCGTCGGCGGGCGGAGCCCTCACCGCGCTCGACGTCGCCGAGAGCCGCACCGACCGGCTGGTCGTCGACGTCACCTGTGACACGACGGACGAGGCGCACGGCCGGCTGATCACCGACGCCATCGCCGCGATGACCGGGGCCGTGGTGCGCAAGGTCAGCGACCAGACGTTCCTGCTGCACCTCGGCGGCAAGATCGAGGTCGTGCCGAAGGTGCCGCTCAAGCACCGCGACGACCTCTCCCGTGCCTACACACCGGGCGTCGCCCGCATCTGCCGTGCCATCGCCGAGCATCCCGAGGACGCTCGACGCCTCACCATCAAGCGCAACACCGTCGCCGTGGTCACCGACGGAACGGCCGTGCTCGGTCTGGGCAACATCGGACCGCTCGCCGCCCTGCCCGTCATGGAGGGCAAGGCAGCCCTGTTCAAGCAGTTCGGGGGAGTCGACGCGTGGCCGGTCTGCCTCGACACGCAGGACTCCGACCAGATCGTCGAGATCGTGCGGGCGATCGCCCCGGTCTACGGGGGCATCAACCTCGAGGACATCTCGGCGCCGCGCTGCTTCGAGATCGAGCGGCGCCTGCGAGACCTGCTCGACATCCCGGTCTTCCACGACGACCAGCACGGCACGGCGATCGTGGTGCTGGCCGCCCTGAAGAACGCCCTCCGTGTCGTCGGCAAGTCGATCGACGGCGTGCGCATCGTCGTCTCCGGCGTCGGAGCGGCCGGCCACGCGATCATCCGGCTGCTGCTCAGCCAGGGCGCCCGTGACATCGTCGCGGCGGGGCGTGACGGTGCGGTCCACAAGGGCGACAAGGACATGGAGCCGTTCCGGCAGTGGATCGCCGACCACACCAACGCGCGGCACGAGAGTGGCTCGCTCAAGGAGATCCTCGTCGGAGCCGACGTCTTCATCGGGGTGTCGGCGCCGGACCTGCTGACGGGCGACGACATCGCGACGATGGCCCCCGACGCCGTCGTCTTCGCCCTGGCCAACCCGATCCCCGAGGTCGACCCGATCGCGGCGGGCGAGCATGTCGCCGTGGTGGCCACCGGCCGATCCGACCATCCGAACCAGATCAACAACGTGCTCGTCTTCCCGGGCTTCTTCCGCGGCCTGCTCGATGCGGGGGTCTCCGACATCACCGACGACATGATGGTCGCCGCCGCGACCGCCATCGCCGACACGGTCGAGCCCGGTGAGCTCAACGCGAGCTTCATCATCCCGAGCGTGTTCGACTCCACGGTCGCCCCGGCGGTCGCCGAGGCCGTACGCCGCGTGGCGGGTTCGGCGTAGCCGCCCCGGCCGTATGCCGGGTGGCCGGCTCCACGGAGTCCGGCCACCGGTGTGACCCACAGATCACGGGGAGGCGGCCACCCCGCGCCGGCGTTGGCCGCAGGGCACGGAGGGGTCTGGCCATGGACCGCAGCGCGTCAGGCCGCGCGACGGCTCCGTGAACCGGCACGGACGACCGCTCCATCGGGCACGACGTCGTCGTCGTCGACGCGCGCAGCATCCCAGATGTGGGCGTGGGCGCCGATCTTGACGCGTGCGCCGATCTTGGCGTCCCGCCCGACGACGGCGCCGGCACCGACGTGCACGGTCGAGCCGATGACGGCGTGCGGGTGGACCACAGCCTCACGGTCGACCCACGTGCCCTTACCGATGCGGGCTCCGGCTCCGACGACCGCGTCGCGGTCGACGTACGCAGATGGCCCGATGTATGCGGTCGGGTCGACGTGGGCGTGCGACTCCACGAATCCGCCGCCGTTCTCGTGACGGACGTAGCGCAGCATCGTGCCGTTGTCCTCTTCGAACTCCTCGTACTTCCTCTGCCGCATCGGGTGCACCCCCTCCAGGTCCAGGCGTGAGCACTCTGCCCACGCGTCACTCATGCGAAACAACGTTCAAGTGAACATGAAGATTCCGCCGAGGCCAGCAGATGACCGCTGGTCTCACCGCAACGTCTGTACCCGCCCCGACAGTTCCTTTGACACCTGTCTCACCAGCCGAAGTGGCCGTTCCTTGCTGACCCTCCCTGCGGCATACGGTGTGGGGATGAACTTTCGATACCTGGGTAACAGTGGACTGAAGATCTCCGAGATCACCTACGGCAACTGGTTGACCCACGGCTCACAGGTCGAGAACGACGTCGCGACGCAGTGCGTGCGGGCGGCGCTCGAGGCGGGCATCAGCACGTTCGACACCGCCGACGTCTATGCCAACACCAAGGCCGAGACCGTGCTCGGTGACGCCCTCAAGGGCGAACGGCGCGAGAGCCTGGAGATCTTCACCAAGGTCTACTGGCCCACCGGCCCCGGCGGCAAGAACGACACCGGGCTGTCCCGCAAGCACATCCTGGAGTCGATCAACGGCTCGCTGCGACGCCTGCAGACCGACTACGTCGACCTCTACCAAGCACACCGCTACGACACCGAGACGCCACTCGAGGAGACGATGCAGGCCTTCGCCGACGTCGTCCGTCAGGGCAAGGCGCTCTACATCGGCGTCAGCGAGTGGACCGCCGACCAGATCCGCGAGGGCGTCACTCTCGCAAACGAGCTCGGCTTCCAGCTCATCTCGAGCCAGCCGCAGTACTCCATGCTGTGGCGCGTCATCGAGGGCGAGGTCGTGCCGGCCTGTGAGGAGCTGGGCGTCAGCCAGATCGTGTGGAGCCCCATCGCGCAGGGCGTGCTCACGGGCAAGTACCAGCCGGGTCAGCAGCCGCCGGAGGGATCGCGAGCGGCCGACGAGAAGGGCGGCGCCGACATGATCAAGCGGTTCATGAACGACGATGTGCTGACCCGCGTGCAGAACCTCAAGCCGATCGCCGACGAGGCCGGCCTGACGATGGCCCAGCTCGCCGTCGCCTGGGTGCTGCAGAACCCGAACGTCGCAGCCGCGCTGGTCGGCGCCTCACGTCCCGAGCAGGTCGCCGAGAACGTCAAGGCCGCCGGCGTGAAGCTCGAGCCCGAGCTCATGACGAAGATCGACGACGTGCTCGGCGACATCGTCGAGAAGGACCCGGGCAAGACGAAGGAGACCGCGCCGCAGCAGCGCGTCGCCTGACGACGCCCGTCACCGAGCACGTATGCCGCCCAGCCGGATTCGCGAGGCTGGGCGGCATACGTGTGTGGCCGCGTGTCAGGCGGACACTAGGGTGTGATCTTCGTCAGGCGCGTCGACCAGTTGCCCAGCGAGGTCCGCGTGCCGTTGCAGCTGCCGATCGGCGCGGTGAGGTACTGCTGGAGTGTGCATGTCTGGGCGATGTACTCCGACGCCATCCAGATGGAGCTGCCGTCGGTGACGGCGGCGCCGTAGTCGCCCCAGCGAGTGCGGATCGGCGAGCCCACGAACGCCTTGTAGCTCGTGAACCCGTCCGACGGGCCGAGGCCCGCTCCGACGATGTGGATCGGCCCCACTGCTCCCGCCGACGAGATCGCGGCGTAGCCGGCGCTGGGATAGCGGTCGGCCCCGCCGACGGTGAACGCGATGGCGCCCTTGCCGTTGGGCAGCATCGTGATGGCGGGGTAGGTGAGGTTGCTGTTCGCCAACGCGAGGTAGCCCTGCTTCTCGACCTTGCCGCCGACCTTGCCGGCGCCGTTGATCTTCGGTTGCACGGCGAACCAGGCGATACCGGCCTTGAGTTCGCCGTTGACGCGAACCGCAGTGTCCAGGGCGCCCCAGAGGACGCCGTTGGTGTACCAGGTCTGCTGCATCCGACTGTCGTTCGCGTCGAGGTGGGAGATCACCTCGTCGTGAGCCGGCTCGGCCGCGAAGAAGAGCTGCCAGCATCCGGTCAGACCCGCAACCACGGTCGTCGTGTCGTTGACGCACTGACCGAGGGGGAACGGGCCGGGCTTCTGCTCGGCCTTGGGGGGGACGACGTAGGTTTCGCTGTTGATCACCCGGTTGGTGACCCGCAGGTCCGGCGTCGTCGCGTTGAGCGAGGCCGTGTTCGTCAACGCCCAGAGCCCGATGCGCCTGGCCGTGCCGGTCGGGTTGCCGGTCTCGGAGCCGTCACCGGCAACCGAGCTGAGCATGAACTCCGTGCCGTTGGCGTCGGTGGCGTACTGGTTGGGCGGCGACGTGGCGGGCCACACCGTGAAACCGGGCGTGCCGGCGAGCTGCAGGTTCGGGACCAGCGTCACCCGCACCGAGGCCGGGTGCTGCGAGAGCTGTGCCTTCGAGAAGGCGAAGACCTGCGCGGCGTTGAAGTTCGGCCCGAACAGGTCGTACTCGTTCGTCGTGATGTAGATGCCGTTCGCGTCACCACCGATGTGCGGGTAGTCCTGGAAGCACGGTCCCGGCGTCGTGCCGTCGAGGGTGCAGCCGTGGTCCGGGGTGCCATCCGTGCCGTCGTTCTGCGCGGGCACGTGATAGATCGTCCAGGTGTCGCGTGGGTCGCTGGTGTTGGAGACGGCGACGTCGATGGTGTTCTTGCCGTTGAAGTCTCCGTTGGCGTCGACGTCCAGCGTGGTGATGGCCACGACGAAGCGCCCGAAGTCCGGGTCGAAGTGGCAGACCGGGTCGATGACGTTGGGACCGACCACGCCGGTCGTCCGGTCGATCGCGGCGGGGTAGCCGAAGAAGGTGTTGAGGTCCTGCACCCCGGTCAGCGGGTTGGCGTTGGAGTCGTACACGCGCAGGACGCTGTTGACGGACTCGACGGTGAAGCCGTTGCCGACGCAGAGTGCCTGGTCGGGCGGCTCGAGCGAGAACTGGTTGCCTCCGTTGGCGGTGCGCTGGTCCCGGTGGTTGAGGCCCTGGATGCTGGCGCGGACAGCCGGCCCGGCACCGACGACCGCACTGGAGGCCACGGCTGGGGCCTCGAGCGGGTGCTTGGGGAAGATGCCGTGCTTGAAGTGCGGGTCGGGCCGCGTGGATGGGACCGCGGGCCCTTCGTCGTCGGGGCCGGCCCTGAGCTCGGGTTGCTGGAGGTCGCCCGCGCCGGTGGCGAGGTTGCGGATACTGGTCGTGCCAGAGGACGTGATCTGGCGGGTGTCAGAAGGGGCGGCGTTCGCGGCTCCTGGCAGACTCAGCAGGGCCGCAGCGATGGCTGCGGCTCCACCGGTGGCGATGATCTTTCGCATGAGCACCTCCGTGGGGGGAATCTGCACTGAATCGTCGCGCAGGCCTCTTCCGGGGTCGTACATGTAGAACCAAGCCCACACGACTTCCAAACGTACGCTCGCGTGCACCGGCCAGGACGGCTTTGCGGTTTTTGCCCTCGGCGGCTCCCGCTGCCCGCGTGCGCCCCTTCGCCGCGCCGGACGGCATACGTCCGAAGTGCCGTACCTTGTCGCGGCAGGTGGCTAGCCTGCGGCCATGGCACAGGGGGAGGGTGCGCGGTTCGCGCACGAGTCGGAGCGTCTCGTCTGGGAGCGGCTGAGCGGCACGGTGGCGGACGGCACGGTCCTGCTGCCCAACCTGAGGCTGACGTCGCAGCGCAAGGACCACGAGCTCGACGTTGTCGTGCTGATGCCGGGAGTCGGCATCGTGGTCGTCGAGGTGAAGGGCGGCAGCGTGTCCGTCGACGCGCAGGGCTGCTGGTGGTCCGGCGGCGGCACCCGCAAGAGCCGGGTGCGCCCGGTGGAACAGTGCCGCGACGGCAAGTACGCCCTTCGCGAGTTCATCGAGGCCGACCCGCGTTGGAAGAACCACCGCAGCCGGGTGCGGTTCGGCCACGCGGTCGTCGTGCCGTTCACGGACGTCGCCGACGACTTCGCCACCCCGGACTGCCCACGGTGGATGATCAGCGGGGCTCGCGACCTCGACGACCTCGCCTTGCGCATCCACGCCGTCGCCGCACGCCAGGAGAACGACCAGCGCGTCCCGACCCGCGACGACATCGAGCTGATCGCCGAGATCCTCACGGGCAGAGGCTTTCCCGTGCCTGACATCGCTGCGGATGCTGACGACCGGGAGGCCGCGGCCGACCGGCTGACGCTCGAGCAGGCAGCACTACTCCAGGTCACGCGGCTCATCCGGAGGATGGAGGTCCGGGGCGGTGCCGGCAGCGGCAAGACGATCCTCGCCCTCACGCAGGCGAAGGACCTCACCCGGGGCCAGGGCGACCGCAAGGCTCAGCGGGTGGCCCTCGTCTGCTACTCGATCGGGCTCTCGCAGTACTTCAAGCGGCAGCTCGCCGGGGTGCCGCGCAACCACCGGCCCGCGTTCGTCGGGTCCTTCGAGGACCTCGCCAACCTCTGGGGCATCGACACGGCCTCGCACGACCGCAACGACGCAACCTTCTGGGAGCGTGACCTCGCCGCCCGGATGGCCGAGGTGGCATCGGCGCTGCCCGAGGGCAAGCGGTTCGACGCGGTCATCGTCGACGAGGCCCAGGACTTCGCCGACCACTGGTGGCACCCGCTGATGAAGTCCCTGCGCGACGAGGACGAGGGCGGGCTCTACGTCTACAGCGACGAGAACCAGCGGATCTTCGCGCGCTACGGGCGGCCGCCGGTGCCCCTCGTCCCCCTCGTGCTCGACCACAACCTGCGCAACACCCAGCAGATCGCCAAGGCGTTCGGGCCCCTTGCTCCCACCCGGATGCAGCTGCGCGGCGGAGACGGCGCCGAAGTGACCTTCGTGCCGGCCTCGATCGACGAGGCCATCGCCGCGGCGGACGACCAGGTCGACGTCCTGCTGGCCGCCGGGTGGCGACCCGACCACGTGGCGCTGCTGACCATGGGGTCGCGCCATCCCGCGCAGGTGGAGCGTCAGGAAGCCGACGGCCACATCGGCTACTGGCGCTCGTTCTGGGAGGACGACGACGTCTTCTACGGCCATGTCCTGGGCTGCAAGGGCCTCGAACGGCGCGCCGTCGTGCTGTGCGTCAACGCGAAGTCGACCGACCGTGCCCGAGAGATGCTCTACGTCGGCATGTCACGAGCCACCGACCAGCTGGTCGTCGTCGGCGACCCCGACTTCGTCCGTGAGATCGGCGGCGACCAGGTCGCGCTGCGCCTCGGGCTCGAACCTCGCTGACGAGGCGTCGCTGGGGACAACTCTGACGCGGTGGGTCCTGGCGCGGCCACGATGGCACGCATGACCTTCGAGGACCTGCCCCCACGCGCCAGCCAGATCCCGCTCACCGACGTCCGTGTCGCCGGCGACGTCATCGACCTCATCATCGGCGAGACCGATCGGGCCGGCGGCTGCGTCGGCCTCATGATCTGCGACGAGCAGCACCGCGGCGTCCAGCCCATCCTGCTGCACGACGTTCCCGCGGACCGCGAGGCCGACGGGCTCGTCACGCTGCTGGAGCTCGTCCTGCCGCTCATCGCGGAACGCCACGGCTCGCTCCTCATCGGTCGAGGCCGTCCGCGCGGCACCGTCGCCGACGACGTCGACCGCACGTGGCACCAGGCCGCCATCGAGCGCTGCTCCGCCCACGGGGTGCGGCTGCTCGGCTTCCACGTCGCCACGGCCGACGGGGTCTTCCGGCTGCCGGAGCCGCTCACGGCCGCCTCCTGACCCGTCGACGCGCGACTCTTGCGCGCCGAGGGCCCGGGCGAGGAACGTGCGCACATGGACTCCGACCTCGAGCAGCTCTTCACCCACGCGGCCGTCGAGGGGGCCCGGCACCGCGCCACCGTCGCCGACCGGCCCGTGCACCCCTACCCGGACCCCGCACCCCTCGCGGAGGCATTCGGGGGACCGCTCAGGGCCGGACCGACCGCGCCCACGCAGGTGGTGGACGAGCTGGTCGCAGCGGCCACCCCGGGTCTCGTCGGCACGGTCGGCCCGCGCTACTTCGGCTTCGTCATCGGTGGCTCGTCACCTGCCGCCGCCACTGCCGACCTGCTGACGACGGGGTGGGACCAGTGCGCCTACAGCGAGGCGCTCTCCCCGTCCGCCGCGGCCGCTGAGCGTGCCGCCGCGACCTGGGTCAGGCAGCTGCTGGGCCTGCCGTCGACGGCATCCGTCGGCTTCGTCACTGGCGCGCAGGCCGCGAACACCGTCGGGCTGGCCGTGGGTCGGCAGCGGGTGCTGGCGGACGCCGGATGGGACGTCGCGCGAGACGGCCTGTTCGGTGCGCCGCGCGTCGCCATCGTCGCGGGCGACGAGCGCCACGCCACGATCGACCGCGCCGCGCGGCTGCTCGGGTTCGGCACTGCCAGCATCGAGCCCGTGGCGTCCGGCCCGCAAGGGGCCATCGACCTCGAGCAGCTCGCCGTGACGCTCGATGCCGTTGCCGGGCGGCCGATCGTCGTCTGCCTGCAGGCTGGCAACGTCAACACCGGCGCGTGCGACGACCTCCGCGCCGCAATCCCGCTCGCGCGCGACCGCGGGGCCTGGGTGCACGTCGACGGCGCCTTCGGACTGTGGGCGGCCGCGAGTCCCCGCACCGCCCACCTCGTCGACGGGCTCGACCTCGCCGACTCATGGGGCGTCGATGCCCACAAGTGGCTCAACGTCCCGTACGACTGTGGTCTGGCCATCTGCGCCGACGCAGCGCTGCACGCCTCCACGATGTCGTATGCCGCCTCGTACCTCACCGGGTCGGGGGCGGCCTCTGACTTCGTCCTCGGTGACCTCACCCCCGAGTCCTCCAGACGGGCAAGGGGATTCGCGGTCTGGGCTGCGCTGCGTGAGCTGGGCAGCGATGGTGTCGCCGACCTGGTCGACCGTTCGTGCGCCCTGGCGCGACGCATGGCAGAGCGGCTCCGCGCGGGTGGTGCGACGATCCACAACGACGTCGTGCTCAACCAGGTGCTCGTCAGCGTCGGGGATCCGGCGCACACCGACGCCGTCATCGAGCGGGTACAGCGCGAGGGCACCTGCTGGGTCGGCGGAACGACCTGGCGCGGGCTGCGGCTCATCCGCATCTCGGTCTCGAACGCGACGACGACAGAGGCCGACATCGACGTGTCCGCCGACGCCATCCTGGGCGCCGCGGTCCCGCAATGACGCGCTGAGCGGACGAGCCCCCACGCGTCAGCGCAGAAGCAGGTCCAGCTCCTCCCTCACGTGCGCCACGAGCGGGCCACTGTCCTCGACGATGTCAGGGTCGGTGACGACGCTGACGGTCAGCGTGCCGGCATACGAGAGCACGACGAAGGTCACGGCGACGTTCCCGGGCGTCACGGCGACCGGCACCAGCCGCGCGACCGGGCAGCCGCAGAAGCTCAGCGCTGCGTCAGGGCCGTGGACGTTGGTGACGAACGAGTTGACGAGTCGCTGGTGGTCGACGAACCACTGCAGCAGACCGACGCGTGCCAGACCGCGGAAGACGACGCCCAGAGGTCTGGCCGAGGCGGCCCGCGGCCGATCGCCCTGCAGGCGGGTGAGGTGCGCGACGCTCCGGAGCCTGGAGAGCGCGTCGGGCGCCAGCGGGATCCGGAACGGCACGACACCGGTCTCGTTGCCGAGGCTTCCCCCCGTCGTCGAGGCGCGAGAGGAGTAGGGCACCGACAGGACCACCGAGTCGAGGTGTTCTCCGCGATCCGCCAGGGTTCGGCCGATCCCCCCGGACACCGCCGAGAGCAGGAGGTCGTTGAGGGTCGCTCGATGCCGGTGGGCAGCCGCGACGACGTCGCTGAGCGAGGTGTCGACGACGAAGACCTGCCGGCGCCTCCCGGTCGGCTGGTTGAGCGATGTCGGTGGGCAGAGCCGGGGGCGCTCCGCGCGTGCGCCCAGGTCGCGCAGTCCCGACCGGACGAGACGCAGTCGTGGGCCGACCGACCTGATGGCGTGCATGCGACCGCGCCACGCGTCGCTGGGCCCGCCGGGTCGGCGCGGTCCGGCTCCCTGCGGCGCTCGAAGGGCCGGCCAGTCCTGCGACGTCGGTGGTGACGTCGCCTGTGGCCCCGGCGTCGGCGAAGGCGGCGAGCACTGCGAGCCCGCCGATCCCGTCCGTCAGCACGTGGTGGCAGATGAACACCAGGGCGGCGCGGTCTTCCGGCAACCCGACGATCCAGTGCGCGGCCCAGAGGGGACGGTCGCGGGGGAGCGGTCGGCACACGAGCTCGGCGACGCGGCGCCAGAGGTCCCCTTCACCGTCGACCCGTTCGAACGAGACGTGGCTCTCGACCACGAAGTCATCGTCGTCGAGCCAGTAGGGGCGACCACACCCGAGGGGCGCCGCCCGCAGACGCTGTCGCAGCCGGGGGACGCGCGCCACCCCGCGGGCAACGGCCGCTGCCACAGCCGACGGATCCAGGGTGCATCCGCCGTCGACCACGAGGACCGCGGCGATGTTCATCGGAGCCGGGCCGCGGTCGCTCAGCAGCGTCGTCAGGTCGTTCGGCGTGACGCGCAGAAGCGCGCCGTCCCCGCCGAACTCGCCCGGCGAACGTGCACACGTCTCGGTGCCCATGTCTCGACGCTAGGCCGCACCATCCGCACCATCCGGTGCTCCGGAGAACGGCGGCTGTCTCGTGCGTCACGCAGCCCGTCCGCTGGTGTGTCTCCGTGGTCACAGGGCGACGCCACGGCGGCCGCCAGGCGGGACGATGGAGGTGGCCGGAGCACACGGCCCCGACCGGCATCGAAGGGGAGAGCGATGGGCGCCGAAGCCAGCCCGACGAACACCACCACGAGTCACGGGATCGTCGTCGGCTATGACGGGTCCCCCGGGGCACGCCTCGCCCTGGAATGGGCCGTCGAGAGCGCGAAACGCGACGACCGTCCGCTCACCCTTTTGCACTGCGTGGGCCTGACGATGACCCCGGCGTTCCGCGCGTACGACCCCGGTGTGCATGCCCACACCTACGAGGAGCTGTCGCGCGGCGTCCTCGCCGATGCGATCGACGTCGCGTCGAAACAGCTGAGCCGCAAGGACGTCCGACCGTTGAGCGCCGTCGGCAACGCTTCCGCGGAGCTCGTGGGGGTGTCGGCGCAGGCAGACCTGCTGGTGACCGGGTCGCGCGGGCACGGCACGATCTCGTCGGGGCTGCTCGGGTCCACGTCGTATGCCGTCACCGCCCACGCTCACTGCCCTGCGGTCGTCGTGCGTGGTCCTTCGGTCGTCCATGCCGGGCCGTCGCATCCCGTCGTGGTCGCGTTCGACGACTCGAAGCCGGCTCAGACCGCTCTCCAGACGGCCATCCAGGTCGCGGCAGCGGCCGAGGCCACGCTGCACGTCGTTTCGGTCGACAACGTCGGGGGCCTGGAGGCCTGGCCCGAGACCGACACGATGCTCGGTAGGGAGGAGGTCGTCGAGTCGATGCACAGGCAGTTCGAGAAGACGGTGCGCGACGTCGCCGAGGAGGCGCGGCGTGCCCACCCCGGACTCGACGTCCGCACCAACGTCGTCGCGGGCGCGGCCGGGCACGCGATCGCCGGCTACGCGAGTGACGTCTCAGCGGGCCTCATCGTCATGGGCTCTCGCGGCCACGGCGGGTTCACCGGGATGCTGCTCGGCTCCGTCAGCCACCGCGTCATCCACGACGCACCGTGCCCCGTCATGGTCGTGCGCTGACACGCAAACGGACCGTGGAGGTTCGGAGCCCTCATCAGGGGGCCGGTTCGGACCTCCACGCGTCCGTGGTGTGCTGGCGCCGTTCTCAAGGTGCGGTCGTGCGCCCGGCCAAGGCGATGGCTGCCTGCTCCGCCAGCCGTGTCACAGTCCTCTCGGCAGCGGCCTCCGTCGCACGTGCCTGCGCGGGCGTGGCGCCCTCGGGGTAGCTGAACCGCAGCGACACCGTTAACGCCTGCGTTGCCTTGCTGCTCGCCTTCCATCCCGGGAGTGCTGTGTGCTCGGGCAGCCAGGCGGTCACCTCCCCGGGCATCATGTCGATCCTCGACTCGGTGGAGCCGGTGATGGAGAGACTGACCCGAACGGACGTGCCGGTGGTGAGGGTCACGTCGGCGCGCTGGTTGGCATACTGCGGCTTGCCCAACCACCACGCGCAGACGTCGCCGGCGCGTGCCTGCTCCAGGACGACCTTCGCATTGGTGGCCTTGGCGATCGCTGTCCTCGTCAGTTCCTGACAGTCCTTTCCGCGAGGCGCAGATGTCTCTGCCGGCGAACTCCACTGGGGGAAGGAGAAATTCGGCAGACTCCCGCCGAAAACTTGAGAAGCGCGAGGCGCCAACTGGCCGATGCCGACAAGCAACGCTAAGCCCACGACGGCCCTGACCACCGAAGGTCGGCGCCTTCGTCTTGGGGCTGTAGCAGATCTCCGCTGCTTGTTCTGGATTCGACCGCGGGGCCGATTTTCCCTGACTATCTCAGGCACGGTCAGCTCACTCGTCGCCGACGGCGGAACCCCCGAGTCGTCCGCTGATGCGGATGGATACGTGTGCGCGATCTTGCGTGACAGGAGTTCCGCGGTCACCGGGTCCGTTGTCATCGGCTGTCGCCTCAGCCATTTCGCGAGCCGACCGCACGGGACGACCTCCACGCCGCGGACGCGTTGGGCGCGAAACCTCGCTCCGTGGGCGCCTGCCAGGGCGACGACCGGGACCACCGGCACTCCCAGTGCCTTCTCCATCTCGCCCGCGAAACCGGCGAGCTTGTCGAGCTCCACCCCCTTTGCCGAGCTGCGCCCGGCGTGTTGCCACAGGTTGCCGTCATGCACCGTGAGGCCGCCTGCCCAGTTCTTGGCGTCCACGAGGAAGAGGCCACCGGGTCCTACGACGAGGTGGTCGAGGTTGGTCAGGCTCGTTCCGGGCCGCAGCAGCCGGTCGTGCAGCACGACCCAACCGGAGGGGAGGTCCGTGAGTGCTTTGGCGACGCGCCGTTCCCCGTCGGCGCCCGCCGCCCAGGCGCCGGCCTGGGCTTCGAGCTGCTCGGCCCGGACACGGGCCTCGTCCTCACGTTCGCGCTCAGCAGCCGCACGCGTCCAGAGCTCCTCCGCCCGTGCGCGAGCCGACCCACCGTCTGCCATGTCTTCTTCCCCCTGTGCAGTCCCGCGTCGCGACTCTAGGCAACGGGACCTACGTGGCGGGCCTGAATCCAGACAACTCGTTCAGATGTGGACCATGGGGGCCGAAGGATCGGGCAGAGCCCGGACACGCAAACGGACCGTGGAGGTTCGGCGCCCTCATCGAGGGTCCGAACCTCCACGGTCCGCAGGGTGGTCCTTCAGCGCACCGGTGGACGCTGGAAACCCGGGCGTCCGGCGGTGCCGGCCGCTCGCTCGACTGAGCGGCCGAACCTGCCGACCGCCTGGCCGAACGCGCCCGTGCCGCGGTCACCGAGGGCAGGCGGAACCACGACGACGGGGCACAGTGACGCCCGGGCGATCCGACTCCCGAGCCATCGCGCGCCGACTTCGGTGGAGCGCCCGGCGTCGATGACGACGAGGTCGGCCGTTCGGCTCTCCTCGAGCAGCACCGCGCGCCGTTTCCCGCCGACGACGCGGGTCTCGACCACGTGGTCATGGCCGAGCACCTTCGCGACGTCCGCTGCGAGTCGCGCCTCCTCGACGGCACGTGCGCTGTCGTGGGAGACGACCGACGGCACCCGGCCGCCAGTCGCAGTCTCGGGAGCGTGCGGCCGCCAGGCCCGCACGGCGACGACCCGCCCGCCGCGGACCGAGGCCTCCTCGACGGCCCAACGCAGCGCACCGGGCGACCCGCTCGTGGGGCTCACCCCGACGACGATCGTGTGGGGCCGGCCCAGCGCGGCGAGGTTCATGCCGGCGCTCCCGACTCCTCCGAGACCTTGCTCAACGGGTCGGCGATGTCCTCGAGCGACTTGCGTTCGGCGTCGATGCCGATCGCGAGGGCCACGGCACCACCGATGATCATGATGACGGCACCTGCGACGTAACCCCACGTCAGCGGCATACGGTCCTTGCCCTCACCGATGAGCGTGCCGTAGAGAACGGGCGCGATGGCACCGGCGCACTGGGCGATGACGAAGAAGTACGAGATGGCCTGCCCGCGCACCTCGAGCGGGAAGATCTCGCTCACGGTGAGGTAGGCCGCCGACGCACCTGCCGAGGCGAAGAAGAACGACACGCACCAGAAGATCGTGTGGGTCGTCGCGGTCAGGGCCTGCGCCTGGAACAGCCAGGCCGACACCAGCAGCACGAGTCCGGCGACCGTGTACGTGAAGAAGATCATCTTGCGTCGACCGATGGTGTCGAAGAGATGGCCGAGCAGGAGCGGTCCGAGCAGGTTGCCGGCCGCGAACGGCAGGAAGTAGAGCGAGGTTCCGGCCTTGTCGATGTGGTAGAAGTTCGTCAGCACCAGCGCGTAGGTGAAGAAGATCGCGTTGTAGAGGAACGACTGCGTGATCATCATCGTGAGGCCCAGCACCGTGCGTCTGCCGTAGCGGTGGACGAAGACGTCCCACAGCACCTTGGGACCCATCGCGTCCTCCGGCTTGACGAGGATCGCCTTGCTCTCGTCGACCTCGGGGAGCTCTCCGCCTTCGCGGCGCACCCGTTCCTCGATCTCCTCGACGGTGCGTTCGGCCTCCTCGGCACGGCCGTGCGTGAGCAGCCATCGCGGGCTCTCCGGGATGTGTCGGCGCAGGTAGATGATCGACAGGCCGAGGAGCGGGCCGATGAAGAACGAGAGGCGCCAGCCGAGGTTCTCGGCCACGTTGTCGGGGTTGAGCAGGTAAAGGTTCGCGAGGGCGCCGAAGAAGGCGCCGAACCAGTAGGTCCCGTTGATGGCGATGTCGACGCGGCCCCGGTAGTGCGACGGGATCAGCTCGTCGATGGCGGAGTTGATCGCGGTGTACTCGCCGCCGATGCCCATTCCGGCGATGAAGCGGAACACCCAGAGGAAGCCCATGCTCGGCGCGAAGCCGGCGAGGCCGGAACCGATGAGGTAGATCACCAGCGTGATGATGAAGAGCCTGCGGCGTCCCCACCGGTCGGTGAGCCTGCCGAAGGTCAGCGCTCCCACGACCTGCCCGACGAGGTAGACCGTGCCCGTGAGCCCGACCTGGGCGGCCGACATGCCGAGCGTCTTCTGGAAGCCGGACTCGGACACGATCTGGATCTCGAGACCGTCGAGGATCCACGAGATGCCGAGCCCGATGACGACGGACCAGTGGAACTTCGTCCAGGGCAGCCGGTCCATGCGCGCCGGGACCAGGCTTCTGATCGCCCCGTCCGTGCGTTGTTGTGCGACAGCCTCGCTCATCACATCTCCTTTGATCGATCGCTGTAACCGTCGGGTGTGTTCGTGCGCGCCACGTCCTCACCGTCTCGATCCGTACCCTGTGGCGTGCCGAGAGCAACGCCTTGGGCGCAGGGTGCTCAGTGACCTGCGCTGCCGTGTGCCGGGTCGCCTGTATGCCGCCACGCCCCCGCCCGTATGCCGTCATCCACGGCTTCGTGGGTACGTGACAGTCGCGTGGCGGGTGAAGGAGCCCGTCGGTGGCACACCAGGAGGAGCGACATGCCGGCCAGGAAGCGATCGGGCAGCACGGACCTGCCCTCGACCCTCGAGCGCTCGTCGAAGAAGGCCCAGGAGACGTGGCTGGCGACGCACGACGCCGCGGTGGAGCAGTACGGCGAGGGGGAGCGGGCGCACCGCACTGCCTTCGCGTCGCTGAAGCACTCCTTCGAGAAGGTCGGCGACCACTGGGAGGAGAAGGCCGAGAAGGGGCCGAGCGACGCCCAGGCGGCCAGGCGCGGTGCGGAGGCGCGGGCCCACCTCGACGACGGGGACTCCGCGGGCGGGGTCGATGCGAACGCCTCGAAGGCGCACCTCTACGACATCGCCAAGCGCCTCGACGTCGCGGGTCGCTCGCGGATGAGCAAGGACGAGCTCGTGGAGGCGATCCAGCGCGCCAACGACCGCGCCACCGCGGCGGCACGTGACTGACGAAAGGCCTCGCCCGGCCCTCCAGACAGTTCTACGCTGATCTGTTGGGCCGCCACGGAGGCGGCCGGTGCGGTGGGGTGACCAGACTGCCGCCGCGGAGGAGTGGGCCATGTCGGTGTCACGTGCACGGAATGGATCTCGGAACACGGTTCGATCGGTTGCCGGAGTGGGGGCTGAGGCACTCGTCGCTGCCGCTGCGCTGGCGACCGGAGTAGCGGCCACGGGGGCCACGGCGGCGGGGGCCATGACGACCTACCTGGTCGTCTACCGCGCGGGAACGCGACGACCGGCGCGGCGGCCGCCGTGAGCGCCGCCGGGGGGCAGCTCGTCGCGAGCTACGCACCCATCAGTGTCGTCGTCGCGAGGTCGACCAACGTCGACTTCGCAGCCCGGATGAAGACGGTCAACGGAGTCGAGGGCGCCGTCGCCACAACGCGTTTCGCCACCGCGGTCGGTGGCGGGGGAGCAGCCAGCGCCGCGACCCCGAGTGCCGCGCCCAGGGCGACGGCCGCCGCGGCCGGCGTCATCCCGCTGACCGACTCCCTGTCGGGCTTGCAGTGGGACATGGACCAGATCCGCGTCGGCAACGCCCACAGGGTGACCACGGGAAGCCCGTCGGTCCTCGTCGGCGACATCGACACCGGACTGGACTACACGCACCCTGACCTGGCGGCGAACGTCGACGACAGCGCCAGCGCCAACTGCACCAGCGGCCTCGCCGTGCCCGGAATGGTCGCGGCCAACGACGACAACGGCCACGGCACCCACACTGCCGGCACCATCGCGGCCGCAGCCAACGGCATCGGCATCGTCGGGGTTGCGCCCACCGTGAAGATCGCGGGCATCAAGGCCGGAGACGCCAACGGGTTCTTCTTCCCCGAGGCCGTCATCTGCTCGTTCATATGGGCGGGCGACCACGGCGTCGACGTCACGAACAACAGCTACTTCGCCGACCCGTGGCTCTTCAACTGCAAGAACGACCCCGAGCAGCGGGCGATCTGGAACGCCGAACGTCGCGCCATCAAGTACGCCCAGAACAAGGGCGTCCTCGTCGTCGCGGCCGAGGGCAACCAGGCGGACGACCTGTCCCACCCGACGCAGGACGTGACCAGCCCGGACAACGCGACTCCCGTCACGCGAGACATCACCAACGCCTGCGCGGTCGTCCCGACCGAGGTCCCCGGTGTGGTCGGAGTCAGCGCCACCGGCAACCTGCGGATGAAGTCGTTCTACTCGTCGTTCGGCACGTCGTCGGTCGACGTCGCAGCACCCGGTGGCGACTCCATCTTGCAGCGGACCACCGCGTCCCCGAACGGCCGTGTCCTGTCGACCTGGCCTGCCGCGCTGCTCAACGCGACCTGTCTCCCGGCACGACAGGTGGTCGACGCGAGCGGGGCGACGTACTGCTACCAGCAGGGCACGTCGATGGCCTCGCCGCACGCCGTCGGGGTCGCCGCGCTCATCGCGAGCCGCACCGGACAGAGCGGCAGCACCCTCGCTGCGGCCCTGCAGCGAGCGACCAACCCGTTCGCCTGCCCAGCCGACGTGTCGGCGTACGCCTTCTTCCCAGCGGTCGACGGCGGTGCGCCCCAGACCTGCCAGGGCGGGGTCGGCCACAACAGCTGGTTCGGTTCCGGGGAGGTCGACGCTCTCAAGGCGGTCAGCTGACCGAGCCCGTATGCCGCCGGGTCAGGTCGCGCGACCCGGCCCGGCGGCATACGCAGTCGTGGTCGTCCCCACTTGTCTGAGTGGTCACACCACCCTCGGATGACCTGCCCTGGGCGGGACGATTGAGGTGGCCGGAGCGAGCGGCCCCGGCGACATCGATCGTCACGCCCAGAAAGGGGCGCACCATGAACCGCCAGGCTCGCACCACGTACGGCACTGTCGTCGGCTACGACGGATCGCCAGGATCCCGACTCGCGCTGGCGTGGGCCGCCGAGACAGCGCGCGTGCAGGGCACGCACCTGACCCTCGTGCACAGCGTCAACGTCGCGACCGTGCCGGCCTTCCCGGCGATGGATCTCAGCCAGCTCGAGCCCACGCTCGCGCAGGCGGCCAAGTCCCTCGTCGACGACGGCGCCGTGCGCGCCGCCGAGAAGCTCGACGCCTCCCAGATCGAGACGCAGTACTGGCTGGGCAGCCCCGCCGCGCAGCTCGTCGACGCCTCGAAGGACGCCGACCTGGTCGTCGTCGGCAGCCGAGGGCGCGGGCGCGTGCTCGCCGGTCTGCTCGGGTCGACGTCGTACACGGTCGCGGCCCATGCCACCTGCCCGGTCGTCGTCGTGCGCGGCCCCGTCGACTCCTCGTCCGAAGCCCTGCCGACGCCGGCACGGCCCGGCCGTGACCACGACGTCGTCGTGGGTGTCGACGAATCGGACAGCTCCGCTCGCGCGGTCGACGCGGCCGCCGAGGTGGCCGAGCGGGAGGGCGCCGCCCTGCACGTGGTGCGCGTGGCGCACTCGGCCTCGATGGAGGCCTGGACCTACGCGGAGGTGGCCAAGGGAGGCACCGAGGAGACCCACGCGATCCGCGACCACGCCGAGCAGTCGGTGACACGGGCCGCCAACCGGGTTCGGGCCCGGCACCCGAAGGTGCTGGTCACGACGGAGGTGCTCTACGGCGACCCGGGCCAGTCCCTCGCCGACCTCGGCGCGACCGCCGGCCTGATCGTCGTGGGCTCGCGCGGGCACGGCGGGTTCGCCGGGATGCTGCTCGGGTCGGTCAGCCACCGGGTCATCCACGACGCGACCTGCCCCGTCATGGTCGTCCACTGACGCAGGTCAGCGTTCAGCGTGCTGCGGCGCCCGTCTCGTGCCCCACGCGTCGAGTGCCCAGTTCCCTACGAGCCGAAAGACTGGGCGAACCGTCCGAGTGCCTCGTCCCAGCGCGACTTGTCGCCCGCGCCGTCCTCGGCGATGCCCTGACCCTCGTGGTAGAGGTCGACGCGCGTGCCGTCGCCGTCGGGCTTGAGCTGGAGGTCGACGATGCTGAGGGGGCCGTCCTCGTGCGGGTGCCAGGAGACGCGGATCTGCTCCATCGGGTGGTAGCTGCGCACCACGCCGTGGGGACCGTCCGCGCTGTGCCACGACTCGCCCTTGTTGCCGAGTGTCACACCGGAACCGAGCAGGGCCTCGGTGCCGCGGGAGCTGATGAGGTGGCGCCACACCTGGTCAACGGGTGCACCGACGGACAGCGTCGAGTGCACGCCCGCGGGAGATCCCTCGAAATCTGCGTCCTCAGCGTTCTCGGGGATCGACTGCGTTGAACTGCTCATGGGCACCTCCGGGTCGCGTGGACCGGCCCCTGATGGGCCGGACCCACCACAGACAGTCGACCAAAGACTGAGCCGGAAGACAATGGTTAGCCTGCGGCCATGATCGATCACTTCGGCATCAACTGCTCCGACCTGGCGGCCAGCGCCCGCTTCTACGACGAGGTCCTCGGGATCCTCGGCTACAGCCGCCAGATGAATGTCGGCGTCGCCATCGGCTACGGCTCCGAGGGCCACCCCGACTTCTGGATCAGCGCGTGGCAGGGCACCGAGCCCAACCGCGAGATGCACTGTGCGTTCGGTGCCACGGGCGTCGAGGCGGTGCGGGCCTTCCACGCCAAGGCCGTCGAGCTGGGCGCCGAGTCGCTGCACGAGCCGCGGCTGTGGCCGGAGTACCACCCGGGCTACTTCGGCGCCTTCGTGCGCGACCCCGACGGCAACAACGTCGAGGCCGTCTTCCACGGGGCAGGCCCCGACGCCTGAGAAGTGCCGCGGCCGTCTACGTCGGCCGTCACCCTCAGGTCAGCTGCGCCTGCCCGTGGTTCTGAGTCAGCCGGTGTAGCCGGCCCGGCGCAGCGCATCGGCCATGGCGCTGTCTGCAGGTGCGTCGCCGCGGCGAGCCGGAGTGCCATCGCCCCGGTTGCCCCGGCTGCCGTTCTCGCCCTGGCGAGGGCTGCCGGCACGGCCGCCCCTGCCGCCCTGTCGCTGGCCGCCCGCACCCGCTGGCCGGGAGTCATCCCGGCCGGAGGTGTCGGCCTTCGACCCGTCGGCCGGCACCTCGTCGTCGAGCCGCAGCGTGAGCGAGATCCGCTTGCGGGCGACGTCGACGTCGAGCACCTTGACCATGACGACGTCGCCCGACCTCACGACGTCGTGCGGGTCCCGGACGAAGCTCTTGGACAGCGCCGACACGTGCGCGAGGCCGTCCTGGTGCACGCCGACGTCGATGAAGGCGCCGAAGGCCGCGACGTTGGTGACGACGCCCTCGAGCGTCATACCCGGCTTGAGGTGCTTGATCTCCTCGACGCCCTCCTTGAAGGTGGCGGTCTTGAAGGTGGGCCGGGGGTCACGACCGGGCTTGTCGAGCTCGCTGATGATGTCGGTGACGGTCGGCAGGCCGAAGGTGTCGTCGACGTAGTCGGCGGGCCGGATCGCCTGCAGCGCAACGGTGTTGCCGATGAGCGAGGTGAGCTTCTGCCCGGTCGACTCGAGCATGCGCCGCACGACGGGGTAGGCCTCGGGGTGCACGGCGGAGGCGTCCAGCGGGTCGTCGCCCCCCGGGACCCGGAGGAAGCCGGCAGCCTGCTCGAACGCCTTGGGGCCGAGCCGCGGCACGTCCTTGAGGGCCCTCCGGCTGCGGAACGGACCGTTGGCGTCACGGTGCGCGACGATGCTGTCGGCCAGCCCGGCGGTGATGCCCGAGACCCGGGTCAGCAGGGGAGCGGAGGCGGTGTTGACGTCGACGCCGACCGCGTTGACGCAGTCCTCGACGACGGCGTCGAGTGAGCGCGAGAGCGCCGTCTGGGAGATGTCGTGCTGGTACTGCCCCACGCCGATGGACTTCGGGTCGATCTTGACGAGCTCGGCGAGGGGGTCCTGAAGGCGGCGTGCGATCGAGACGGCGCCACGCAGTGACACGTCCATGCCCGGCAGTTCCTGCGAGGCGAACGCCGACGCGGAGTAGACGGAGGCGCCCGCCTCGGAGACGACGGCCGACGTCAGCTTCAGCTCGGGGTGCGCCTTGATGAGGTCGGCAGCCAGGCGGTCGGTCTCACGCGACGCGGTGCCGTTGCCGATCGCGATGAGGTCGACCGCGTGCTCCTTGGCCAGCCGCGCCAGCGTGGCGAGCGATCGGTCCCACTGGTTCTGCGGGACGTGGGGGTAGATGACCTCGGTCGCGACGACGCGACCGGTGCCGTCGACGACGGCCACCTTGACGCCGGTGCGGAAGCCCGGGTCGAGACCCATCGTTGCTCGCGCCCCGGCCGGTGCGGCGAGCAACAGGTCGCGCAGGTTGGCGGCGAAGACGCGTACGGCCTCCTCCTCGGCGGCGCGACGCAGCTGCATGCGGGCGTCGATGCCGAGGTGCACGAGGATCTTCGTGCGCCAGGCCCAGCGGACCGTGTCGGCGAGCCACTGGTCGGCCGGTCGCCCGGCGTCCTTGATACCGAAGCGCCGCGCGATGGCCCTTTCGTATGCCGTCGGGCCGGGCTGCTGCTCGGCCGTGGGGTCGTCGGGGTTGATGTCGAGGGAGAGGACGTCCTCCTTCTCGCCTCGGAATAGGGCCAGGATGCGGTGCGACGGGAGCTTGGCGAGGGGCTCGGAGAAGTCGAAGTAGTCGGAGAACTTGGCGCCCTGCTCCTCCTTGCCGGCGCGGACCTTGGACCCGACGTGTCCTTGCTTCCAGACCCGCTCGCGGAGCTCGCCGATGAGGTCGGCGTCCTCGGCGAAGCGCTCGACGAGGATGGCGCGGGCCCCGTCGAGCGCGGCAGCGGCATCAGCTACCCCTCGGTCGGTGTCGACGAATCCCGCTGCAGCCGTGGACGGCTCGGTCTCGGGCGAGCCGAGGAGGAGTTCAGCGAGCGGCTCGAGGCCGGCCTCGCGGGCGATCTGGGCCTTGGTGCGCCGCTTCGGTTTGAAGGGCAGGTAGAAGTCCTCGAGGCGCGCCTTCGTCTCGGCAGCGAGGATCTGCGTGCGCAGCGCGTCGTCGAGCTTGCCCTGCTCCTCGACCGACGCCAGCACCGCCGCACGTCGCTCCTCGAGCTCACGCAGGTAGCCGAGCCGCTCCTCGAGCGTGCGCAGCTGCGCGTCGTCGAGGCCCCCCGTGACCTCCTTGCGGTAGCGCGCCACGAAGGGAACCGTCGAGCCGCCGTCGAGCAGACCGACCGCCGCGGTCACCTGCCCGTCGCGGACGCCGAGCTCCTCCGCGATGCGACGCTCGATGGACGCGACCTTCACCTGCACGCTCACGGGGCTGTTCTCCTTGTCGCCGACGCTTGACCGAGTCACGCATTCTGCCGTGCGGTCCCGGTCCGGCGTCGAGCAGGGTCAGCCGTCGAGCAGAGCTTCGAGGGCGGCGGTTGCCACCGCGGGCGGGGTCTCAGGCACGGCCGTCGCCTGCCCGGGGGATGGGCCAGACGGGCGTCGCCTCCGTGCCCCGGCGCTGTTCGTACCAGTCGACGGCACGGAGCACGCCGACGTCGTCGAAGCGACGGCCCGAGACCTGCAGCCCGATGGTGCGTCTGTCGGCGGTGAAGCCGCAGTTGACCGACGCTGCCGGCTGGCCTGACATGTTGTAGGGCACGGTGAAGCCGATGTGGGCCATGCCCTCGTCGCTGTCGCCCCACGGCATCGGCCACTCGGCCGGGAAGGCCGCGACGGGCGCCACGGGGGAGAGCACGAGGTCGTAGGCCTCGGTGGCCGCAACCGTCGCCTGCTGCAAGGCCATGATGCTGGCGTAGTCGCGCATGACCGATGGTCCGTCGACGTCGCGCACCGAGAGCACCCATCGCCGGATGAACGGGAGCACCCTCTCGCGGGCCTCCGGCCCGAGGGCATCGAAGTCTGTGAGCGACCGGACCCGCCAGAACTCGTCGAGGTCGCGGAGCATCCGGGGCGTCATGAACGGGTGGAGCGGCGTGACCTCGGCGCCCGCGTCCCTGAACACCTGGGCTGCACGCTCGACGGCGGTCCGGACCTCGGGGTCGAGCGGGAGTCCGCACCCGGCGTCGACGTGCAGAGCGACGTGCAGGCCCCGCACGTCGAGCGGCTCGGCTGGCAGCACCGCGCCCAGGTCGGTCGGGGGGAGGCTCGTCCAGTCGCGCGGGTCGGGCCGGCTGATGACGGAGAGCAGGAGCGCGGCGTCGCGGGCCGACCGGGTCATCGGACCGGCGACGCGGCCCAGGTAGGGCGTGTCGAGCGGCACGCGTCCGGCACTTGGCTTGAGGGTCGTCAGGCCGAGCCAGGTGCCGGGCAGTCGGATCGAGCCGCCGATGTCGGTGCCCACGTGGAGCGGGCCGTAGCCCCCGGCAGCCGCGGCGCCCGCGCCCGAGCTCGAGCCACCGGTCGTCAGGGCCGGGTTCCACGGTGAACGCGTGATGCCGTGCAGGCTGGAGACTCCCGAGCTGAGCATCCCCCAGTCGGGCATGACCGTGGAGCCCAGGACGACACCGCCCGACTCCTCCACCCGTTCCGCCACCGGGCAGCTGCGGGTCGGCACCACCGGCTCGACACCCGCGTTGCCTGCCGGCATCGGCACACCCACGCGGCCCAGGTTCTCCTTGAGCGTGACGGGCACCCCGTCGATGGGGCCAGCGGGCTCGCCTCTGCGCCAACGACTCTCGCTCTCACGAGCAGCTGCTGCAGCGCCGTCCAGGTCGAGCTGCCAGAACGCGTTGAGCTCGGGCTCACGGGCGCAGATGACGTCGGCGATGTCGCGCAACACCTCGACGGGGGAGAGGTCGCCCGACGCGTACGCGTGGACGAGGTCGGTGGCGGTGAGACCAGCGGGTCGGTCGGAGGGGTGCGGCGGCATGGGCGTCCTTCCGCGTGGGCGGCCGTCGAGCCGCCTCGGCCGCCGGACGAGTTCTCGACATCCGGCCTGTGATGGGAAGACGGTACCTCTCACGCGCGGAGAGGTACCGGGCATGTGGACAACGCCGACCCACTGTCACCGGTCGCCGTCATGCTCAACCCATGCGCTTCGAGGATCTGCCGCGGGACTGGGCCCAACGACCGATCACCGACCCTGACGTGCTCGAGGGCGTGGTCGACCTCATCGCCACCGGCCAGGCGAGAGACGACGGTGCGACCTATCTGCTGCTGTGCCACCCCAACCGGCGGCTGCTGCAGCCCGTGCTCCTTCCCGACGAGCCGCGCCGGGTCGCGATCTCAGCCGTGCGAGAGCGGGTGCTGCTGGCACTCTCCGAGGCCGCGGGCCAGGGCGTTCGTGACGTCGTCATCGCGATCGCGAGGCCCGGGCGCCCCACGGCCACGCCGCGCGACCACGACCTGCGCGCCGCCTTCGAGGGCGTCTGCCGCACTGCCGGTCTGACTCTTCACGCGGTGGCGATCGCGGCGCCTGATGCCGTTGCCGTCCTGCCCGCGCAGCGCGACAGCGCGGCCGCCTGAGCGGGCGCACTCGTTCCCGGCGCATCTGTCGAGGACCGACCCGATGCCTCGTCCGTCTCCATTACGGCTGATCGGGGTACCGTCCAAACGGTGGTCGCCGTTGCGGCCATGAGCCGACCTTGGAGGACCGATGACGCTGGCCCATTCACCCGGGACGTCCGACACACGCTCTCGCGGAGCCGTCGGCTGGCAGTGGTGGGCGGCGCTCGTGACCGTGACGGTGCTGCTGGGTTTCGCAGGGCGTGGCGACGGTGGGTTCTGGGGCGTCTTCCTCTGGAGCATCGTCGGCTTCGTCGTGGGCTCGCTGGTGGCCATCGCCGTCACGGGTCGAGGAGGGGCGGGGCGCGCTGAGCCCGACTTGGCCTCGGGTCAGGCTGGGAGCACGTCGGGGGGCCAGCGATGAAGTGGTGGCTGGTGCTCGTGGCCTTCGTGCTCGGCATTGTCGTGACCTGGCTCCTGACGAGGCGTGAGGGTGCGGCCGTCCCGAGCAGTGGACCCGCGGTCTCACAGAGCGAACCGCTGGAGGCGGCGGCTCCCTCCCATTCGAACGGCAGCGCCGATGACGAGCCTGATGTCTCGGACCCGTCGGACTTCGCCGGTGCGCCCTCCGAGTTCTCGTCCGACGTCGGCGCCGCCGAGAGCTGGGACCGCGACGCGCAGGACGAGGACGCACTGCTGCCGCACGAACCCGTGCCCGCTGCCGGGGCCGTCGAGGCAGACGTCCCACCGGTCGCGGAGGCCACGCCCCACGGCGACCTGGCGGGGGTCGGCGAGCCCGAAGCCGTCCAGGCCGTCGACGCCGTCGAGGTCGATCCCGAGGTCGTGAAGAAGGACGAGCCTCCCGTCCGCGCGCCACGCGAGTCCGAGCAGGGCACCTTCACGTTCGACGACGTCGCCGCTGAGAACGACGGCCAGCCCGCCGGCGACGACGACAGGCCCGCCAGCGACGACGACAGGCCTGCCGGCGACGATGACAAGCCGGGCGACTCGCAAGCCAACCGGGCCTAGCCGATGCGCCGTACGCCTGCCGCCGGGCCCCTCTGCATTGCTTCGCTGGGTGACTCGCGGTCACCCCGGCAGCCGACACACGTGTCTCATCCCTGTCGAGTCACGAGATGACTCAATGCAGAGTAGTGGCCGGGTGACCACGCCTCAGTTGTTGACGAGCACGCCCTTCGCCTCACGAACGGTCACCATCGTGCTGGGGCCGGGAACTGTCACCGTCGAGGGGATCTCATCCCAGGTGCTGCCGTCGAGGCTGAAGTCTGCTCCGAACGTCGTGTTCACGCGGACGGGGAACTTGCCCTTGCCGGCGTAGACGTGCGTGACGTCGCCGTCGGGGTAGACACCTCCCGTAGACGTCGTGGGGCCGACCGAGGAACCGTCGCCGAAGACGTAGGTGAAGCCGAGGAGCTTGGGCCGGATCTGCACCGGTATGCCGCGCAGCACGGACCGGTCGACCTCACCAGGCTGGAAGCCGTTCGGCGTCCAGTTCACCTTGTAGAAGGTCCGCAGATTCACCAGGGTCGTATCACCGGCGGGCTGACTCGAGATCTGCGGTTTCGACCATGGCGTCCGCATAAATTGAGCTTTCAAGTCAGCCATAGACAGAGTGGGCCGGGAGCCTGGAGCGATGTCTGAGGCGCATGTCAATCCGCGTGTCTTCC
Organism: Terrabacter sp. 05T424; assembly: GCF_056396225.1. NCBI lineage: Bacteria > Bacillati > Actinomycetota > Actinomycetes > Micrococcales > Intrasporangiaceae > Terrabacter > Terrabacter sp. 05T424. The sequence continues at coordinate 12,797 of NZ_JBFTLB010000007.1, read as the reverse complement.
ATTGCTCAACGACAGAGCCGCCTTGGATCGTTCGTCTCCAGATCCGCAGTAGCGGTCCAAGTTCGTCAGGAGGACAGTCGCGCAGCGCGTGGGAACAGGTCACTTCCTCCGTAACTGTGTCGGGAATTGCAGGCGTACAGTCGTTGAGCGACATGTACTCATACCGAGGTGCACTCGCGGGTCGATCTACCACCACGTGGCCGCTGTCGCCGGGGAATTTCTCGAGTGCCAGCACTTCGGCCCTGGGCATTAAGTCCACATAGGCGTGGTCACTAGTTGTGCCGCAGCCAACCCAAGTCTTCGCACAGTCATCGTCTGCCCACGCGGGAGTATTCATCGCCGCGATGCATGTAAGGACGAATAGAAGCCCTACCGAAACATGCCTCTCGCTGTGACTCATGAGGGAGAGGCAACCGTCTGCAAGCGAGAAACGACCCAGTGTCCAGATGAGAAGTTCAGACTCACGGCGAAAGTTCCTCGGTCGGCCAGTGTGCGTTCCACCCTCTTGTTATTGCCGTCGACAACATCGACTGCGCGCTGATCGACGGCGACTAGTATGACTCTCTTTTCAGTAACATACGAAGATGTGGATACCTTAACGATTCGAATCGTCGGAGCACTGTGGTGCCGGTTTGCGCGTTGAAGGTCGGCAATCGAATCGTGCATGGCGACGCAAGTCTTGCAACTCGGCGAGAAAAGACCCTCGAGTGCGGAAGGGTCAGAGCGCATTGCTGAGCGATTCAGCGAGTCGAAGAAATAGCGGGCGAACGCTTGCGCCCCCTGCTCTGTCTCTGGGCGAGCGGCGGCGGGGATCTTGGCGATGACGGGGTCCACCGTCGCGGTCGGGGTGGGCTTGGTCGTCATGGTCGGCGCAGCAGACGTTGTCGCCGCTGTCGACGACGTCACCGGGGGAGTAGTCGTGCCTGGCCCGGGCTCAGCGCTCGTGCAGGCACCGAGCGTTGCCAGCGCGACGAGCCCGGCGGCATACGAAATCAGCCTTCTGTGTCGATGGGCCCTAGCGGTGGCGGTCATCGGCGTCCCCTGTCGATCGTCGACCAGCGTGCGGTTGCGTCGTGTGAAGGGCGTTTCGCCCTCGTGGTTCCTCCTCGGAACCTAGAACCATCCTGCCCGAGGCGCACCCCGAGCCGCCCGCGTCATCCACAGCCCCCCGGCTGCGCATCTTCCCGTGCGACAGGTCACAATGGTGACGATTCGCTGCCGTCAGGGGCCGTTCGACGCTGCGATTCCGGGGACTCACCGGTGACACACCCACGAGTTTCGGAGCACGGGCGACTGGCAGGTAACCTTTCCGCGGTCCTGCGCGCACCTCCACGCGCGCAGTAGCTATTCGCCCTAGAAGTGGGCGTGCAAGGGAGCCCCATGTCTCGCACCGACAGCGTCGACGTCAAGCGTTGGCGCGCGAAGTACGCGCTGATCGAACGTGCCGCCGAGGCTGACAAGGACGCCCAGGCACTGTTCGCCGAGCTCGACTCGGAGCGTGCGTCCCGCAACGGTGAGCTGCGAGAGATCCTCGCCGACCTCGTCGCCTCCAGTGACCTGCTCGCCTTCAAGGAGGCGATGAACCAGTGGACCCGCAAGGACGGCCCCTACGTGGGCTTCGGCCCGATCGGCGGCCCGTGGCTCGCATCGCTCGTGCGACGCGCGGAGGAGGAGTACGCCGAGGTCGTCGGCCTGCTCAAGCTGACCCTGCAGACCCCCGCGTCACCGCAGGACGCCGCCGACAAGCTCCAGTCGATGGAGGCCTTCCTCGCTCGCGGTGGCGCACGCGGCCAGCGGGCCCCGGGGCCGGGGCACACGGCATACGTCCTCTCGCTCTTCTGGTCGACCGACGACGGTGGCGAGTGGCCGCTCATGTGGGAGAACGCTCCGCACATGCTCCAGCGGCTCGGCTGGCTCGAGCGCGGCCTGAGCCACGCCGAGCGTTACGTCGCGTTCGCCGACCTCTGCGCTGCCCTGCGTCCCGAGGACGCCAAGTACGCCGCCCGAATTCTCTGGTACCTCAAGGAGACAGAGGCGTTCGTGGGCATCGCCCCCAAGGCGCTCGACGTCTGCGTGGAAGCCGCCGAGATCGCGGCCGACTTCCGCCCGTCCTCGGGCTACGGCAACGGCACCCGTGAAGAGCGGGCGGCCGACCTGGCCCGCCAGCTGCGCGGCGAGGCCGACCACATCTCAGACAGCCTCATCGAGCGGCTCTCGACCGAGACCGGCCTCTACCTCGAGGCCCCGACCCTCGCCCTGCAGCAGCACGCGGGCGAGGACACCGCCTACCGCTCCGACCTGTACGCCGCGTGGATCCTCGTCGGTGGCGCCGGCGCCCCGGGCTTCCGCCTGTGGATCACCCCGTCCGGTGTCGCGTTCGGTCTGCACGGTGGCTGGGAAGGCGAGAGCGACCAGCAGCACCGCGAGGTCGGCACCATCGTGCAGGAGCACCTGCCCCGTGGCCTGACCTTCTTCCGCGTGCACGAGGACGGCCGCACCGACCGCCTCGAGCCGGTCGGGCGCGAGTACCCGTCGGGCGAGGCGTTCGTCGGTCGCTGGTGGAAGGGTGACGCGGCCCTCGGCCGCGCCGACTTCGCTGACGAGATCATCGCCACCGCCCGCACGCTGACGCCGCTGCTGCGCTTCATGACCTCCAGCCAGCGCGGTCCGCTGGACGACCCCAGCCTCGAGCTCGCGGCGATGGTCGACCTGCAGAGCGAGGTCGAGATCTTCCGGTCCGAGCGGCCCTACCCGAGCGAGCGGGACGCCTGGCACCAGGAGCAGCGGCGCGTCTTCGCGGCGTGCGTGTCCCGCGAGGGCCTCGAGGACTTCGACCTCGCGACGTTCAAGCGCATCGTCTCGACGCGAGGCTACGGCGACATCGGCGGCCAGTCCGTGCTCATCAGCAGCATCAACGCCCTCGACGCGTCCGGCATCGACGAGCTGCGCATCATGGTGCGCGACCTGCTGTGGGGCGAGGGCCGCGACGAGGAGCGGATCAACCGCGTGCTCGGCTCCGACGACGTGCCGGTGCAGGGCTTCGGCGAGAGCGTCGTGCTCAAGCTCTTCGCGATCGCCCACCCGGCGCACTGGCTGCCGCTCTTCGCCCTCGGCGGCGACTCCGGCAAGATCGCCATGCTCACCCGCCTCGGCGGCCCGGCCCGCTGGACCGACGGCAAGTCCCGCGGGCGCACCCACGTCGAGACCAACGCCCTGCTCAAGCAGACGCTCGACCCGCTCCTGCCCGACGACCCGTGGGGACAGGCGCAGCTCGCGTACTGGCTCATGCGTCGCTCGGACAAGGCGCTCATGCCCGACCACGACGCGCTGGGCGAGGCCGCCCAGGAGCTGCTCATCGAGGAGGACTTCCTCCGTGAGATCCGCAGCCTGCTCGAGGAGAAGAAGCAGGTCATCTTCTACGGGCCTCCCGGCACCGGCAAGACCTACCTCGCGCAGCGGTTCGCCCAGGCCCTCCAGCCCGACCCGACCAAGCGCGACATCGTCCAGTTCCACCCGAGCAGCAGCTACGAGGACTTCTTCGAGGGCTTCCGGCCGCAGATCGACCACCAGGGCCAGATGGTCTACGAGCTGCGCAAGGGTCCGTTGGCGCTGCTCGCCGAGGCGGCCGAGGCCGACCCGCTGACGCCGCACATCATGATCATCGACGAGATCAACCGCGCGAACCTGCCGCGCGTCTTCGGTGAGCTGCTCTTCCTGCTCGAGTACCGCTCCCACTCGGTCAAGACGAGCTACCGCCCCGACGAGGGCTTCGAGCTGCCGCCGAACCTCTACTTCATCGGGACGATGAACACCGCCGACCGGTCGATCGCGCTCGTCGACGCCGCCCTGCGCCGCCGCTTCGACTTCGTGCCGTTCATGCCGCACGACGGGCCCATGGAGGGCCTGCTCCGTCGCTGGCTGGAGGCGCATGACGGCCCGGTCTGGGTCGCCAACCTCGTCGACCGCGTCAACGAGGACCTGCGGCGTGCCCTGCGCGGCCCCCACCTGCAGATCGGGCACTCGTACTTCATGAGGCCCGGTCTCGACGGTGACGAGGCGACGTTGCGCCGCATCTGGGACTACAACGTCTACCCCTTCATCGAGGACCAGCTCTACGGCCGCGAGCATGAGCTGGCTCAGTTCCGCTGGGAGAACGTGAAGGCCCGCTACGCCCAGCTGGACCTGACGCGACCGTGACCCCGACGCCTCTCACGGGCTCCGGCCGCCTCGTCGGGCCGGCCCGCCGATGACGATCGAGCTGCCCCCGATCCCCGAGCACGGACGCTCGGGGCCGGTCCGCCTGTCCCGCGACACCCGCGCCGCCCTCGTGACCGCCGCGGGGGAGCGGCTGATCATCCACGCCACCGCCGATCCCGACGTCGTGACGATCGGCGCGACAAGCTGGGTGGGCGCGCTGGCCGTGCCGGGCCTCGTCGTCCGGGTGATGCCGAAGGTGTCGGTCACCAACTTCTTCGCGATGCTCGGCGCCGGGGTCTCGCCCGATGCCTTCGACCACGAGCACGTCACGTGGAGCGACACCGACGAGCTCATCGACGGCGTCGCCTACTTCGCGATCCGCCTCATCGACTCTGCGACGATGCGTGGCCTCGTCCACGGCTACGTCCCGCGCGAGGAGCGGATGCGCACCATCCGCGGGCGGCTGCTCGTCGAAGAGTTCGCGCGCCGCCCGTGGAGCGCCGCCGAGCCGCAGTGCCGCTTCGACGACTTCACTGCCGACATCGTCGAGAACCAGCTCTTCCGCTGCACCCTCCAGGCGATGCTCGCGTGGCCGCAGCTCGCGCCGCACGTGCGTCGGGAGGCGCTGCGGGTGCTCGGACGCTTCGACGGCGTCGCCGACACGCCGGCCACGAGGCACACGGCGCCGCTGCCGATCACCCGCCTCAACGAGCACTACGAGGACGCCATGCGGCTGAGTCGCCTGGTGCTGCAGGCGATGTCGCTGAGCCACGAGGCCGGTGACCAGCAGGCCAACAGCCTGATGGTCGACATGGACGACCTCTTCCAGCGGTGGATCTCGCAGGAGCTCGACCTGCGCCTCGCCCCCGACCTGCGCATCGAGACCGACGAGGACGTCTGGCTCGACGAGGGGCGTGCCGTCACGATGGCGCCCGACCTCGTCGTGCGCCAGGGAAGCGAGGTGGTGCTGGTCGGCGACGCGAAGTACTCGATGGGTGCCGACGGCTACATGGCCTCGCGCGACTACCTCGAGCTCATCGCGTACACGACCGCCCTGGGGCTGCCGACAGGTGTGCTCGTGCACTGCAACAGCGACCGGGCGCCCGAGTCCGAGATCGTCATCCGCAACGCGGGCACGCGGATCCTGTGTCGCCCGATCCGCCTCGACGGGTCGTATGCCGCCGTGTGCAAGTCGCTGGACGCCCTGGCCGACCTCGTGCGCGAGCTCGTCGAAACGCCGGGCGAGCTCGAGGTGCCGACCCTCATCCGCTCACGCCGCTGACCCGCGCCGGTGCGGGCCCGACGAGACCTGTCTCGCACCTCACACTCCTACCTCTTGTAGTAGTCATTCTTCATTACTACGCTTTGTAGTACCGACAGAAAGCCTGCCGGGAACACACATCGAGTTCTGGAGATGAGTTCCATGGCCACCATCCACCGCGACACACACACTCCCGCGATCGTCTCGCACGACCCCACCCAGGGCGTCGTGACGTTCCAGGAGGAGGTGGTCCGTTCGGTCGTGGCCCGTCGTCTTCTCGCCGGCCTGCGCATCGTGCTCGGCTTCACCTTCATCTGGCCGTTCTTCGACAAGCTCTTCGGCCTCGGCTACGCCACCCCCGCCGCCAAGGCGTGGATCCACGGCGGAACCCCTGCCCAGGGCTTCATGACCCACGCAGACGGACCCTTCGCCGGCTTCTTCAAGAACATCTCCGGCCCCTGGGCCGACTGGGTGTTCATGCTCGGCCTCCTCGGCATCGGCGTAGCGCTCCTCGCGGGTGCGGGCCTCAAGATCGCCGCCTGGAGCGCCGCTCTGCTCCTCGCGCTCATGTACCTCGCCGAGTTCCCCCTCGGGGCCTCGGGGATGACCAACCCGCTCATCGACAGCCACTGGATCGAGGCGTTCGGCATCGCGGTGCTCGCCGCGACGCTGGCCGGTGACACCTGGGGCCTCGGCAAGTGGTGGGGCCGTCATGTCGGTAACGGCATCATGCGGTGAACGGGTGGGGCGGCCGGGTCGCGACCCSGCCSCCCGCTCGGGGCGTCAACCACAGACGCGCTGGGGCACCAGTGAGGCGGTCCTCCTCGGAGGGCCGCCTTCCTGCGTTCCGGGCAGCGGCTTCGGTCAGTCGGCCGTGAAGGCGCAGAACTCGTTGCCTGCGGGATCGAGCATCACGGTCCAACCGATCCCACCGTCGCCCTTGGGTCGGGCGACCGTCGCGCCGGCCTCGACCAGTGGACCGAGCTCCGCGACGGTCACGTCGACATGGATGCGGTTCTTCGTCGCCTTGTCCTCCGGCACCGGCTGGAAGACGATCGACTCGAAGGGCAGGCGAGGGACGTCCTCCACGTGGCTGAACCCCTCGTCGCGGACGGCACGGCCACCGAGGACGTCTGCCCACCACTCCGTGAGTCGGTGGGCCGCGTGGTCGTCGCCTGTGACGTCCCAGACGAGCTCGTACGCAGGCTGGGTCTCCGACTCGTCGCGCACGAAGACGCAGAACTCCTGGCCGTCCGGGTCCAGCAGCACGGTCCAGCGGGGCTGCTCCTCGTGCACCACCGCTCCGGCATCGAGCGCGGGCTCCAGTGAGGCTGCGTTGACATCGAGGTGGAGCCGGTTCTTGACGGTCTTGGGCTCGGGCACGCGGTTGAACCACACCCTCACCTCGTCGCCGACCCGCAGGCAGGAGTCCCCGTCGTCGTGCGGGTGGGGCTCCCAGCCGAGCAACGGTCCCCAGAAGGCCGACAGGGCGTGGGGGTCCACCGCGTCGATGCAGAGGTCCTTGTAGGTCGCGAGCGGCATACGGCGACCGTAGACGCCGACGGCGACCTTCTGGGTCATGACGGGCCCGTCTCTTCGCGCGGTGGGCTCGGGTTGGGCCGGCGTCCTCCTGTCGGTGGCGGACGGCATACTCGGCGGCATGCAGCGCAACGACGGTCACCTGGTCCTGAGCCCCACGGACCTCACGAAGCACGTGGCCTGCGCGCACATCACCACGCTCGACCTCGAGGCACTCGATGCAGGCGGGGGTCGCGGCACCCAGCCCTCCGGCACCGACGACTCGCTCAACCTCGTCTTCACCAAGGGCCTCGAGCACGAACGCGCCTATCTCGACCGACTCGTGTCCGAGGGCCTCGTCGTCGAGGACATCGCCGCGCTCAAGCTGCGCGGGGTGGCCGCCGAGGCCGCCACGGTCGACGCCATGCAGCGCGGTGTCGACGTCGTCTACCAGGCCACGTTCTACGACGGGCACTGGGTCGGCCTGGCCGACTTCCTCCTGCGGGTCGAGCTGCCCGAGGGTGAGCGCAGCAGGTTCGGCACCTGGCGCTACGACATCGCCGACACCAAGCTCGCGCGCCGGCTGAAGGTTCCAGCGCTGCTGCAGATGGCCACGTATGCCGCACGGCTCGAGACGCTCCAGGGTGTGCCCCCGCAGTGGCTGACGGTCGTCACCGGCGACACCGAGGTGCACCCGTGGCGCCTCGTCGACGTCGCACCTTACGCGCGTCGGCGGCGGGCCGAGCTGCTCGACGCCATCGCCAACCCTCGCGAGACCGAGTCCTCCCGCGTGCAGCACTGCGGGCAGTGCCGCTGGAAGGAGCGTTGCGCGCAGGAGTGGCTCGACCGCGACGACCTCATCCAGGTCGCCGGCATGCGCACCGATCACAGGGCCGCCCTCATCGACCTGGGCATCCCGACACTTCGCGCGCTCGCGGGCTCGACCGACGAGCAGCTCGCGCCCCGCCTCTCGACGACGACTCGACGCAGGCTGCTCCAGCAGGCCCGGCTCCAGCTCGCCGAGCGCGAGACGGGGCAGGCGCAGTTCGAGCTGCTCGACCCCGAGCCCGCGCGCGGCCTGCAGATGCTGCCCGAGCCCGACGACGGCGACGTCTACCTCGACTTCGAGGGCGACCCCTGGGCCGAGGGCGGCGCCGGCCGCGAGTACCTCGCCGGCATCTGGACGCGCCAGGGGGAGTTCATCGACTTCTGGGCCCACGACTTCGACGAGGAGGGGCGGCTAACAACCGACCTGCTCGACTGGCTCACCGAGCGGTGGCGGCGCCACCCGGCCATGCACGTCTACCACTACGCGCCCTACGAGACGACCGCCCTCAAACGGCTCGTCGGCCAGCACGCCACACGCGAGGCGGAGCTCGACCAGCTGCTGCGCCACGAGGTCTTCGTCGACCTCTACGCCGTCGTGCGCCAAGGCGTCCGCATCAGCAAGGGCTCCTACTCGATCAAGAAGCTCGAGGAGTTCTACTGGGGCCACACCCGCACGTCCGAGGCCGATGGCGTTGCCGACGGCCTGTCGTCCGTCATCGAGTACGAGCGGTGGCTCACCGGTCGGGTCGAGGGGCGAGCCGACCAGTCGATCCTCGACGACATCCGCCGCTACAACCGCGACGACGTGCGTTCGACCCTCGACCTCCACATCTGGCTCGAGGCGCGGCGCGACGAGCTCGCCGCCTCCGGTCACGCCCTGACGCGGCCGGTGCCGGAGGCGCTGCGCGAGATCGGCGACGACGAGCGCGCCGAGATCCAGCTCGCCGAGTCCCTGGTCGCCGCCGACCACCACCTGCTCGCCGGTCTCGTGGGCTGGCACCGCCGCGAGAAGCGCCCCGAGTGGTGGGACTTCTTCCGCTACAAGGAGCTCGAGACCCCCGAGCTCGTCGAGGACGGCACGGCCATCGGTGACCTCGGCGAGCCCGAGGAGATGCGCATCGTCAAGCTCTCCAAGGTCTGGCGCTACCCGTTCCCGCCGCAGGACTGCAAGGTGTCGATCGGAAAGTACGTCCCCGACGTCGACACGCACGCGCCGGTCGGCAAGGTGGTCGACCTCGACCCCGTCGAGGGCTGGGTCGAGCTGTCGATGAAGAAGTCGCTCGACCCGCCGCGCCCGCGCGGCCTCGGGGGGCCGGGGCCCGTCATGGACCAGGTCCTCCGCGCGAGCATCGCCCGCACCGGCGCGCTGGCGCTCGCAGGTGGGGGCAACCTCGCGACGCGGCTGCTGGAGCGTGTCGTCCCGGCAGCCGACGTGCTTGCTGTCCGATCGGGCGAGACGCCCAAGGACGTCGTGGTCCGGGTCGGTCGCGGGCTCCGCGGCGAGGTGCTCGCGGTCCAGGGCCCACCCGGCACCGGCAAGACGTATGCCGGCTCGGCGCTCATCCGCGAGCTGCTCGACGCCGGGCTGCGGGTCGGGGTCACGGCGCAGTCACACGCCGTCGTGCTCAACTTGCTCGACGAGGTGCAGCGTCCCGCGTGGCACAAGGACGGCACCAACGCCGAGGAGGGGGCTGAGCCCGACGACCCCAACGCGCTGATCCGGCACACCACCGACAACGCCGAGATCGCTGCGGCCCTCGCGACGGGCGAGGCCAACCTCGTCGGAGGCACCGCCTGGCTGTGGTCCCGCGACGACATGGTCGGCGCCGTCGACGTGCTGGTCATCGACGAGGCCGGGCAGTTCTCCCTCGCCAACGCCGTCGCTGTTGCGCCGGCTGCGAAGTCCCTTGTCCTGCTGGGTGATCCGCAGCAGCTGACCCAACCCACCAAGGCGGTGCACCCCTACGGTTCCGGGGTCTCGGCCCTCGACCACCTCCGCACCGACGCCGACGGCGGCGTGCACGACGTCATCCCACCCCACCGGGGCGTCTTCCTCGACCGCACCCACCGCATGCACCCGTCGCTCACGGCCTTCGTGTCCGAGCTCGCCTACGAAGGCCGCCTCGAGTCCGCGCCCGGACGCGAGCTCCTGCACGTCGATGCGCCGGGTGCGCTGTCGGGCGACGGGCTCCGCTGGGTGCCCGTCGAGCACGACGAGCCCAGCGAGCAGTCGAGCCGGCAGGAGGCTGCCGTCGTGCGCGACCTCGTGGCCGACCTGGTGCGCGGCACCTGGACAGACGCGGCCGGCGAGATCAGGCCGATCGACATCGACGACATCCTCGTCGTCGCGCCCTACAACGCCCACGTCGCCACGCTCGCGGCTGCCCTGCCCGAGGGAGCGAGGGTCGGCACCGTCGACAAGATCCAGGGCCAGCAGGGCGCCGTGGTCATCTACTCGATGGCCAGCACGACAGCCGCGCTCGCGCCGCGAGGCGTCTCGTTCCTCTACGACCTGCACCGGCTCAACGTCGCGATCTCGCGGGCCAAGGCGATGGCCGTCATCGTCGGCAGCCCGCTGCTCATGGACGCCGAGGTGCACACACCCGAGGAGCTGCGTGCCGTGAACGCCCTGTGCCGCTACGTCGACGAGGCGAAGTCGGTCTGACGCAGGCTGGCCAGCGGCCCAGGGCGCGCTGTTCTGTGGCGTCTCGGGTGCCACGTGGCCGACAGCGTGGCGAGAATGTCTGTGGCACAGCGGAATTCGCTGTCCACAGATGCGCTCATAGCCTTGCATTTCAGTCGAACACCTGTTCTGCATATCTGCTTAGGTGAAGTCCGGTATGCCGGTTTCTGGCTTGAGCAGTTCTTTGAGCGGATGTGGGTCGGTGTCGACGGCTTGCTCGAGCAGCCGGTAGAAGAGCAGCCCGCGGGACTTGGCGTTGCGGCGGTTGAACCGGAACGTGTACTCGTCGAGGTAGTACGGCAGGTGCGCCTCCTCGACGCGGAAGTGCAGGGTGCCGATGAGCCAGCGCTTGAGCAGCGAGGCGACCAGGTGCACGCCGGGCAGGACGCTGGCCTTGTCCAGGGCCGTGTAGCCGAGGGTGAACTCGTGGCGGTAGCCGAGGTCGGCGAGCCGGCGCAGGGTCCGGGCGCCGTCGGTGCGGATCGTGGATCCGGGCTCGATGACGGTGGTGGCGAAGTCGACCAGCTGGGTCGTTCCGGGGTGGTCCGCGACGGCGAGCCGGACCCGGCCCAGGCGGCGGGTTTCGTTGTGCTCTATGGCGATCATGACCGCGACCTTGTCTCCGTAGCCGCCGTGACTGTTCGAGGTGACGCCGCCGATCATGGTCTCGTCGAGCTCCACGATCCCTGAGAGCTTGTCGCGTTCGGGTCGGACCATCGCGCGGCGCAGCTTGTGCATCCAGGCCCATGCGGTCTCGTAGGACCCGAACCCGAGGACCCGTTGGAGCCCGAGCGCGGACATCCCGTTCTTCTGCGAGGTGAGGAACCAGATCGCCGCGAACCAGGTCGACAACGGCGTCCGGGTGCGGTCGAAGATCGTGCCCGCCGTCACCGAGGTCCGCCGCCCACACGCGCGGCACATCCACAACCCGCCAGCCGTGCGCCAGAACTCCCGCTGCGCGCACTTGGGACACACAAACCCATCCGGCCACCGCAGCCCGGCCAGGGACTCCAGGCATGACCGGTTGTCCGGGAACCACTCCAGCAGCTGCTGGTACGTCGACGGGTAATCCACTCCCCGAACCGGATTCGCCGTCATCCACAGATCTTACTTCACCTAAGCAGATATGCAGAACACCTGTTCTACTGGCGGTAGTCCAAAGAGCCGAGGGGAGGGGCCCGATGCCATTCATCGCAGCGTCGAGCCAGTCCCTGCGTCCCGAGCTGCTCGGGTCGCTCCAGGTGCTGCGCGTGAGCGCATCCGGCGAGCCGGCCGAGCTCGCACGGGCCCTCGAGTCCGCGCTGGCGCTGCGCGCCAGGGTCAGGCTTGTCGAGGACGCTGACGCCGGAGCCACCGACCATGCCGAGACGGTTGAGAAGGCCGACCGAGCTGAAGGGGCTTGTTCGGTCGAGGCCGCCGGGAGCCTGCTGTGTGCTGGCGATGCAGCAAGCCGGGCCGAGGTGACTGAGGTCGTCGCGGCGATGGACCGGGCCCAGTCGGTCGAGGTGACTGAGAGTCTTCTGCGTGCTGGCGATGCAGCAGGCCGGCCGGAGGCGACTGATGTCGTCGCGGCGACGGACCGAGCGCGGTCGGTCGAGGTGACCGAGGGCCTGCTGCGGGACGGTGAGCGGGTGATGGCGCAGGTCGAGGCGCTCGAGGTGGCGAAGGCGCGGGTCGAGGCCGACCTGCTCGCTGCGTACGGGGCGTTGCACACCATCGAGGCCCAGCAGATCGAGGCCTTGCCAGCCGGTGGGAGTGCGGTGCGGATGGCGGCACTGGCCTCGTCGGAGCGGGTGGTCGCGGAGGAGATCGCGCTGGCGACCGGGGTCGGGGTCGGTGAGGTGTCGCGGCGGCTGGGGTTGGCGACGGCGCCGCGGCGGCACCGACGGGTCCTGGCCGCGTTGCGGGCCGGTGGCACGTCGCTGTACCGGGCGGTGCAGGTCGCCTGCGACACGGTTCAGCTGTCGGATGTGGATGTCGCGGTGGTGGAGGAGTCGGTGCTGGCTCCGTCGCGGGACGGGCGGGTGGTGGGGCAGCGGACGTTCACGGCCCGGTTGACTCGCGCCATCGCGTCGGTGGACACGAGGGGTGCGGAGGAGCGGCGGGCGCACGCGAAGGCCCGGCGTGGGGTGTTCGGGCGGATGGTCGGTGACGGGATGGGGTGTCTGAGCTTGACGGCCGATGCGGGCACGGTCGCGGCGATCCTGGACCGGCTCGACACCCGTGCTCGCGCCGCGCGAGGCGGAGGAGACTCGCGGACCCTGGACCAGCTGCGCTGCGACCTGGCCACCGAGGCCCTGCTGCGTGACG
>NZ_JBFTLB010000006.1:0-242631 GCF_056396225.1 Terrabacter sp. 05T424 | reverse complement strand
GGTCCGAAGCACACTGGTTGATCCGGTAGGCTTTGGAGGGTAGGAGCCGCTGGCACCAAGCGGGTTGAATCTGGACGGTCTGAAGGCTGGTTCGCGGGTTTGACTCCCAAGTGTGAGGCGGGTAAGTTTGAAGGGTTGCCCCGGAGGCTGGCCGGTCTGGTTGGTTGATGGTGTGTGTCCGATTCTTGAGAACTCAACAGCGTGTCAAAAATCGATGCCAATTACCTCGTCCCGAGGCTGGCTCGGAACTGTCCATGAGGGTGGTCTGGGTTGGTTTTGGAACGAATTATCCTTTGGTTGAATTGAACTTCTAGCTATTTACGGCTGGTTGTTCGACTTCAGTCAGGTTTTCGGACCCTTCATCGGGTTCAAAGTTTGCTCGCCTCTTTTCGGGGTGGGTGTTTGAACATCAACGGAGAGTTTGATCCTGGCTCAGGACGAACGCTGGCGGCGTGCTTAACACATGCAAGTCGAACGGTGATGACAGGGCTTGCCTTGTCTGATCAGTGGCGAACGGGTGAGTAACACGTGAGTAACCTGCCCCAGACTCTGGGATAACCCCGGGAAACCGGAGCTAATACCGGATATGACACCAACCTGCATGGGTATGGTGTGGAAAGTTTTTCGGTCTGGGATGGACTCGCGGCCTATCAGCTTGTTGGTGAGGTAATGGCTCACCAAGGCGACGACGGGTAGCCGGCCTGAGAGGGCGACCGGCCACACTGGGACTGAGACACGGCCCAGACTCCTACGGGAGGCAGCAGTGGGGAATATTGCACAATGGGCGAAAGCCTGATGCAGCGACGCCGCGTGAGGGATGACGGCCTTCGGGTTGTAAACCTCTTTCAGCAGGGAAGAAGCGAAAGTGACGGTACCTGCAGAAGAAGCACCGGCTAACTACGTGCCAGCAGCCGCGGTAATACGTAGGGTGCGAGCGTTGTCCGGAATTATTGGGCGTAAAGAGCTTGTAGGTGGTTTGTCGCGTCTGCTGTGAAAATCCGAGGCTCAACCTCGGACTTGCAGTGGGTACGGGCAGACTAGAGTGTGGTAGGGGAGACTGGAATTCCTGGTGTAGCGGTGGAATGCGCAGATATCAGGAGGAACACCGATGGCGAAGGCAGGTCTCTGGGCCATTACTGACACTGAGAAGCGAAAGCATGGGGAGCGAACAGGATTAGATACCCTGGTAGTCCATGCCGTAAACGTTGGGAACTAGGTGTGGGTCTCATTCCACGAGATCCGTGCCGCAGCTAACGCATTAAGTTCCCCGCCTGGGGAGTACGGCCGCAAGGCTAAAACTCAAAGGAATTGACGGGGGCCCGCACAAGCGGCGGAGCATGCGGATTAATTCGATGCAACGCGAAGAACCTTACCAAGGCTTGACATACACCGGAATCACTCAGAGATGGGTGCGTCTTCGGACTGGTGTACAGGTGGTGCATGGTTGTCGTCAGCTCGTGTCGTGAGATGTTGGGTTAAGTCCCGCAACGAGCGCAACCCTCGTTCTATGTTGCCAGCACGTCATGGTGGGGACTCATAGGAGACTGCCGGGGTCAACTCGGAGGAAGGTGGGGATGACGTCAAATCATCATGCCCCTTATGTCTTGGGCTTCACGCATGCTACAATGGCCGGTACAAAGGGCTGCGAAACCGCGAGGTGGAGCGAATCCCAAAAAACCGGTCTCAGTTCGGATTGGGGTCTGCAACTCGACCCCATGAAGTCGGAGTCGCTAGTAATCGCAGATCAGCAACGCTGCGGTGAATACGTTCCCGGGCCTTGTACACACCGCCCGTCAAGTCACGAAAGTCGGTAACACCCGAAGCCGGTGGCCCAACCCTTGTGGGGGGAGCCGTCGAAGGTGGGACTGGCGATTGGGACTAAGTCGTAACAAGGTAGCCGTACCGGAAGGTGCGGCTGGATCACCTCCTTTCTAAGGAGCAGTCATTTATGGCAGCCCGGTCTGTCCCCGAGTGTGGGGCAGCGGGTGCTCAAGGGTGGAACATCGATTATTTGGCACCGACCTGGTGCTCATACACAAGTACAAGCTCGGCTTCCTTCGGGGGGCGGGCAGTGGAACGTGGTGGGTGCGGGGTGGGTGCCTGACACGTTGTTGGGTCCTGAAGGATCGGACGACACGCGCCGGGCCCGGTTGATACCGGGTTCGTTGGTGTGTGCCGGCTGGTTTCTTCTGGTCGTGGGCCCYGCCGAGATCACAGTTTGTCTGTGGTGGGTGTGGGGTGCCGGTTGTATTTTGAGAACTTCACAGTGGACGCGAGCATCTTTGTAGTGTTCAAGTTTTTAAGGGCACACGGTGGATGCCTTGGCACCAGGAACCGAAGAAGGACGTAGGAATCTGCGATAAGCCTCGGGTAGTCGATAACCAGACTGTGATCCGAGGATTTCCGAATGGGGAAACCCGGCTGGAGGCAAGTCCAGTCACCCGCACCTGAATATATAGGGTGTGTGGAGGGAACGTGGGGAAGTGAAACATCTCAGTACCCACAGGAAGAGAAAACAACAGTGATTCCGTGAGTAGTGGCGAGCGAAAGCGGATGAGGCTAAACCGGGCGTGTGTGATAGCTGTCAGGCGTTGCACGTTCGGGGTCGTGGGACCCGCCAGCTGGCTCTGACAGGCCAACAGGGAGTAAGAAATCTGCGTCATAGTCGAAGAGCATTGAATGGCTCGGCACAGAGGGTGCGACCCCCGTAGACGAAATGGTGTGGACTCCCGGTGGATTTCCCAAGTAGCACGGGGCCCGAGAAATCCCGTGTGAATCTGGCAGGACCACCTGCTAAGCCTAAATATTCCCTGGTGACCGATAGCGGACAAGTACCGTGAGGGAAAGGTGAAAAGTACCCCGGGAGGGGAGTGAAATAGATCCTGAAACCGTGTGCCTACAATCCGTTGGAGCCTCCCGCCGTTGGGCGTGTGGGGTGACAGCGTGCCTTTTGAAGAATGAGCCTGCGAGTTAGTGCTCAGTGGCGAGGTTAACCCGTGTGGGGAAGCCGTAGCGAAAGCGAGTCCGAATAGGGCGCCCATAGTCGCTGGGTCTAGACCCGAAGCGGAGTGATCTACCCATGGCCAGGTTGAAGCGCAGGTAAGACTGCGTGGAGGACCGAACCCACTTAGGTTGAAAACTGAGGGGATGAGCTGTGGGTAGGGGTGAAAGGCCAATCAAACTCCGTGATAGCTGGTTCTCCCCGAAATGCATTTAGGTGCAGCGTCACGTGTTTCTTACCGGAGGTAGAGCTACTGGATAGCTAATGGGCCTCACCAGGTTACTGACGTTAGCCAAACTCCGAATGCCGGTAAGTGAGAGCGTGGCAGTGAGACTGCGGGGGATAAGCTCCGTAGTCGAGAGGGAAACAGCCCAGATCACCAGCTAAGGTCCCTAAGCGTGTGCTAAGTGGGAAAGGATGTGGAGTTGCTGTGACAACCAGGAGGTTGGCTTAGAAGCAGCCACCCTTTAAAGAGTGCGTAATAGCTCACTGGTCAAGTGATTCCGCGCCGACAATGTAGCGGGGCTCAAGCACACCACCGAAGCTGTGGCATTGACATATTGCTCGGCACCGACACCTGCGGGTTCGGTGTCCAGGCGTGTTGATGGGTAGGGGAGCGTCGTGTGGCCAGGGAAGCGGCGGTGTGAACCAGCCGTGGAGGCCACACGAGTGAGAATGCAGGCATGAGTAGCGAATGACGGGCGAGAAACCCGTCCGCCGAATAACCAAGGGTTCCAGGGTCAAGCTAATCTGCCCTGGGTAAGTCGGGACCTAAGGCGAGGCCGACAGGCGTAGTCGATGGACATCCGGTTGATATTCCGGAACCGGCGAAGAACCGCCCATGATGAACCTTGTGATGCTAAGTGCCTGAAGCACGCCCATCAACCCTTCGGGGTTACCGGGTGTGTGGAGCGCACGACCCGATCTGGTAGTAGTCAAGCGATGGAGTGACGCAGGAAGGTAGCCTCCGCGTGGCGATGGTTGTCCACGTCCAAGGGTGTAGGGCGCGATCCAGGCAAATCCGGATCGCATGAAGCCTGAGACCTGATAGTGACCGCGAATGCGGGAAGAGGGTGATCCTATGCTGCCGAGAAAAACTTCTAGCGAGGTTCGAGCCGCCCGTACCCCAAACCGACTCAGGTGGTTAGGTAGAGAATACCAAGGCGATCGAGTGAATCGTGGTTAAGGAATTCGGCAAAATACCCCCGTAACTTCGGGAGAAGGGGGGCCCTGATCGTGACGGAACTTGCTTCCCGAGCGTGATCGGCCGCAGAGACCAGGGAGAAGCGACTGTTTACTAAAAACACAGGTCCGTGCCAAGTCGCAAGACGATGTATACGGACTGACGCCTGCCCGGTGCTGGAACGTTAAGGGGACCGGTTAGCCTCACGGCGAAGCTGAGAACTTAAGCGCCAGTAAACGGCGGTGGTAACTATAACCATCCTAAGGTAGCGAAATTCCTTGTCGGGTAAGTTCCGACCTGCACGAATGGCGTAACGACTTCTCCACTGTCTCAACCACGAACTCGGCGAAATTGCACTACGAGTAAAGATGCTCGTTACGCGCAGCAGGACGGAAAGACCCCGGGACCTTTACTACAGCTTGGTATTGGTGTTCGGTACGGCTTGTGTAGGAT
Organism: Terrabacter sp. 05T424; assembly: GCF_056396225.1. NCBI lineage: Bacteria > Bacillati > Actinomycetota > Actinomycetes > Micrococcales > Intrasporangiaceae > Terrabacter > Terrabacter sp. 05T424. The sequence goes on along the minus strand of NZ_JBFTLB010000006.1, from coordinate 237,994 downwards.
AGGTGGGAGACTGTGAAGCCGTCACGTCAGTGATGGTGGAGTCAACGTTGAAATACCACTCTGGTCGTTCTGGATATCTAACCTCGGTCCGTGATCCGGATCAGGGACAGTGCCTGGTGGGTAGTTTAACTGGGGCGGTTGCCTCCTAAAAGGTAACGGAGGCGCCCAAAGGTTCCCTCAGCCTGGTTGGCAATCAGGTTTTGAGTGTAAGTGCACAAGGGAGCTTGACTGTGAGACAGACATGTCGAGCAGGGACGAAAGTCGGGACTAGTGATCCGGCGGTGGCTTGTGGAAGCGCCGTCGCTCAACGGATAAAAGGTACCCCGGGGATAACAGGCTGATCTTGCCCAAGAGTCCATATCGACGGCATGGTTTGGCACCTCGATGTCGGCTCGTCGCATCCTGGGGCTGGAGTAGGTCCCAAGGGTTGGGCTGTTCGCCCATTAAAGCGGTACGCGAGCTGGGTTTAGAACGTCGTGAGACAGTTCGGTCCCTATCCGCTGTGCGCGTAGGAAACTTGAGAAAGGCTGTCCCTAGTACGAGAGGACCGGGATGGACGAACCTCTGGTGTGTCAGTTGTTCTGCCAAGAGCACCGCTGATTAGCTACGTTCGGAAGTGATAACCGCTGAAAGCATCTAAGCGGGAAGCACGTTTCAAGATGAGGTTTCCAGGCCCGCAAGGGCGAGAGGCTCCCAGCTAGACTACTGGGTTGATAGGCCGGATGTGGAAGCACAGCAATGTGTGGCCACTGATTGATATCTCCATAGAGTTTCGGCTGTCATAGCGAAGGGGAAACGCCCGGCTCCATTCCGAACCCGGAAGCTAAGCCCTTCAGCGCCGATGGTACTGCACTGGTGACGGTGTGGGAGAGTAGGACGCAGCCGGACACACTTTGTCAGAGCGCCCCGGACGGAACTTCATTGATCCGTCTGGGGCGCTCTTTCTTTTTTGTGCTCGATGACGCCAGAGGTGGCGCCGACCGCGGTCGGCGCGGAAGGATGCTGAACATGAGTGACCAGGACGGCAACGAGAGCCGAGGCGAGCGCCGCGACCGCGACGGCGGTCAGCGCGGGCCCGCACGCGGCCAGGGCGCCGGCCGAGGCTCCGGCGCCCCCCGGTCCGGCGGCCCCCGTCGCGACGATCGCGGTGGCTACCGGTCCGGCGACCGACGCTCCACCGGCGGTCGGGACGACCGCGGCAGTTATCGCTCGGACGACCGTCGCTCAGGTGGTGGCCGCGACGATCGCGGTGGTGGCTACCGGTCCGACGACCGACGCTCCACCGCCGGTCGGGACGACCGCGGCGGGTACCGCTCCGACGACCGTCGCCCCACTGGCGGTCGGGACGATCGCGGTGGCTACCGGTCCGACGACCGACGCTCCACCGCCGGTCGGGACGACCGCGGTGGCTACCGGTCCGACGACCGACGTCCCACTGGCGGTCGGGACGATCGCGGTGGCTACCGGTCCGACGACCGACGTCCCACTGGCGGTCGGGACGATCGCGGTGGCTACCGCTCCGACGACCGTCGTTCTGGTGGTGACCGTGGCGGCTACCGTTCCGACGACCGTCGCCCCACCGGCGGTCGGGACGACCGTGGCGCATACCGGTCCGACGACCGTCGTTCTGGTGGTGACCGTGGCGGCTACCGTTCCGACGACCGTCGCGCCACCGGCGGTCGGGACGACCGCGGTGGCTACCGCTCCGACGACCGTCGCTCCGGTGGCGGACGAGATGATCGCGGCCCCCGCCGCTACGACGACCGGCCGCGCCGGGATGACCGTCCCCGCGGCGGCGCCGGCCGCCCGCAGGACGAGGAGCGTCGTGGCGGTTCTCGTCTGACGCCGAAGTCGCCGCGAAAGCCCGAGCCAGCCATCCGTGAGGGTGTCACCGGCCACGAGGTCGACCGCGGCGTCAAGAACCAGCTGCGCACCCTCTCCAAGGAGAACGCCGAAGGGGTCGCGCAGCACCTGGTCATGGTCGCCGAGCTGCTCGACGTCGAGCCCGAGGCCGCTCTGGCTCACGCTGAGACCGCCGTCCGACGTGCGGGCCGCGTGCCGGCCGCGCGCGAGGCACTGGGGCTCGTGGCGTACCGGCTCGGCGACTGGGCCCGCGCGCTGGGGGAGTTCCGTACGGTTCGCCGCCTCTCGGGTTCCAGCCACCTGCTGCCGCTCATGGTCGACTGCGAGCGGGCGTTGGGTCGTCACACCAAGGCTCTCGAGCTCGCACAGTCGGAGGAGGCCAACAACCTGGCCATCGACGACCGGGTCGAGCTGGCCATCGTCGTCTCCGGGATCCGGCGTGACCTCGGGCAGCTGGACGCGGCGGCTGCCGCCCTCAGCGACCTCGTCAAGCGGATCAACCCGAATCGCCCGTCGGCGGCCCGCCTCTTCTACGCCTACGCGGACGCGAAGCTCGCCGCAGGCGATACCGATGCGGCACGCGACTGGTTCGCCCGGGCGGCCGAGGCCGACCACGAGCTCACCACGGACGCGGCAGAGCGCCTCGAGGAGCTCGACGGGGTCGACGTCACCGACCTGCTCGGAGACGAGGACGACGACGACTTCGGTCCTGTTGACCGCGCGGACGACAACGCGGACGACGAAGACGCGGACGACGAAGACGCGGACGACGACGCGGACTCTCGCCACTGACATGCAACGGGCCCGACCACACAGGTCGGGCCCGTTCGCGTTTCTGGACGACCCGGCCCCCGCTGCGCGCGTCCCGCCGAGCGCGGCCCTACGCTCGAGGCGGGAGGTCAGATGACAACGGACACAGCGGACGCCGCGCTGATCGCGGCCTACGACGGGGTCGTGTGCGACCTCGACGGTGTCGTCTACCGCGGTGCCGACGCCGTGCCCGACGCCCCGAAAGCCTTGCAGGGTCTACGATCTCGTGGCATCAAAGTCGTCTACGCCACGAACAACGCATCTCGCGTGACGGCCGAGGTCGCCGAGCACCTTACCGGCCTCGGAGCTCCGGCCACACCTGATGACGTCGTGTCGAGCGCGGAGGCGGGGGCGGCACGACTCGCGCGAACGCTTCCCGCTGGATCGCGCGTTCTCGCACTGGGCGGCGATGGCGTCGTCGAGGCGCTGGACCGGGCCGGGCTCGACCCGGTGCGTCCGGTCCAGGCCGCAAAGGAGGCCTCCGACCCCTCCTCCTCGGTGGCGGCAGTGCTGCAGGGGTACGGCAAGGACCTGCGGGTGCGGGACTTCGAGACCGCGGCGCGGCTGCTCGGGTCCGGGCTGCCCTGGGTGGCGACGAACGACGACGCGACGCTGCCACTCCCGTGGGGTCAGTCTCCGGGGAACGGCGCCTACGTCGACCTGCTGGTTGCCGCTGTCGGACGCCGGCCGGACGTCGTCGGCAAACCCCACCCACCGCTCTACCAGCTCGCGCTCGACCACCTCGGCACGGACCCGTCGCGCACGCTCGCGGTCGGTGACCGCCTCGCGACGGACATCGACGGCGCCGTGGCCGCCGGCATCGACTCGGTCTGGGTGCTCACGGGGGTGGACCTCCCGTCCGACCTGATGGCGACGGACTCGGCACCGACGTATCTGGTCGGCTCCCTGTCCGATCTGCTCCAGCCGTACGCCATGCCCGTGGCCGAGGCGGAGAGCTGGCGATGCGGGGCGGCAGTCGCACGCTTCGTCGATGGCGCGCTGGAGGTCCGGGCGGACGGCGGGAGCGACGTCGAGGTCGTCCGCGCGGGGGCCGCGGCCTTGCTTCACGAGCGCGACGCGGGGCGTCCCCGGGACGAGCTCGCGCGCGCGGCGGCCGACACCTTGGACTCCCTGGTTCGTGGCGCCGCGCCGACCGGGGGAGCGAGCCCGCTCACCTCGCCGACGGGGCCGAACAGGTAGCGTGGGCGGACGCAGGACTCGGCACGAACCAGCACGGAGGACACCATGTTCGGCGACAGTGACGCCCGGCGCGAAGATCTCGGACAGGTCGAGGGCGTCGAGGAAGTCGACGACCTCGCCCATGTCGACGAGCCCGTCGCTGATGCGGTCGGTGAGGCAGTCGACGACGCCGGGCGCGGAGCGTGGCAGGAGCCGGAGGACGTCGCCACACCCGTCCCGCCCGTCACGGGTGACGCTGCGGTCGACGAGGCGATGATGCAGCTCGCCCGATCCCAGGCCGGCTCGTTCGCCGAGCGCATCGAGTCGGGCGAGCACGCCCACCGCAGCCTGCAGAGCCGCCTCGGCGGCCTCGGTGGGGCGTGACGGCGCCCCGACTCGACGTCGAGCTCGTCGCCCGCGGCCTCGCGCGGTCACGCACCCAGGCACGTGAGCTCGTCGCGGCCGGAGTCGTCCTCGTCGACGGCCGGCCCGCCACGAAACCGGCCCAGCACGTCGACGACGCGTCCGCCGTGGAGCTGACCCGCGAGCCGGACCGGTGGGTCGGACGAGCCGCCCTCAAGCTGTTGCACGCCGTGCAGCTGTGGCCGGTAGAGGTCCAGGGGCGACGGTGCCTCGACGTCGGCGCGAGCACCGGTGGGTTCACCCAGGTGCTGCTCGAGCACGGCGCCGCCCACGTGACGGCCCTCGACGTCGGCCACGGGCAGCTCGTCTCCTCGATCGCCTTCGACGACCGCGTCAGTGACCTGCCGGGCACGAACATCCGCGACGTCGACCCCGACGCCCTCGGCGGGCCGTTCGACCTCGTCGTCTCGGACCTCAGCTTCATCTCGCTCGCCATCGCGCTGCCGGCCATGCGTCCGCTCGTCACCGATGCCGGTGACCTCGTCGTCCTCGTCAAGCCGCAGTTCGAGGTCGGCCGTGAGCGGTTGAGCCGCACCGGGGTGGTCACGTCACGCCACGAGCACCGCAGGGTGCTGCGCGATGTCGCCCAGGTCGCCTCCGAGGTGGGGCTCCATCTGCACGGCGCGGTCGCCAGCCCGATCACCGGGGGTGACGGCAACCGAGAGTTCCTCTTCTGGCTCGCGCCCCGTCCGGTCCCCGACGCGTCCCCGACCTCGGCGGATGACATGCTGGAGGCCATCGACCTGGAGGGAGACTCGTGACGCGCCGGATCCTGCTGGTGGCTCACCCGCGCCGCCCCGAGGCCCTCACGGTCGCCAAGGCCGTCGTCGAGCGCCTCACCGCCCTCGGCATCGACGTGTCGCTCCAGGCCGACGAGGCGCACGCCCTGGACCTCAAGGACAGCGCCCGCGTGCACATCGCGTCCAAGGAGGAGCAGGTCGCCGAGGGGTGCGACCTCGTCGTCGTGCTCGGCGGCGACGGCACGATCCTGCGCGGGGCCGAGTTCGCCCGGCGGGTCGACGTGCCGCTCCTGGGCGTCAACCTCGGGCACGTCGGCTTCCTCGCCGAGGCCGAGCGCGACCACCTGCACGCGACGGTCGAACACATCGCCAACAACGACTACGCCGTCGAGGAGCGCATGACGCTCCACGTCGACGCCCGGCTGCACGGCGAGCTCATCGCCAGCAGCTGGGCCCTCAACGAGGTGAGCGTCGAGAAGGCGGCCCGCGAACGCATGCTCGAGGTGACGGTCGAGGTGGACGGACGCCCGCTGTCGAGCTGGGGCTGCGACGGGGTGATCGTGTCGACGCCGACCGGCTCCACGGCATACGCCTTCTCGGCCGGCGGGCCGGTCGTCTGGCCGCAGGTTCAGGCCATGCTCCTCGTGCCCAGCGCGGCGCACGCCCTCTTCGCGCGGCCGCTGGTGCTGGGACCCGACACGAACCTGGCGGTCGAGATCAAGGCAGCCACGGAGGGTGCCGGCGTGATGTGGTGCGACGGGCGACGCCACGTCGACCTGCCACCGGGCGCCCGCATCGAGGTGCGACGCGGCATCCGGCCGATCCGGCTGGCCCGCCTCACGAGCGCGCCGTTCACCGACCGGCTCGTCGCGAAGTTCAACCTCTCGGTCGAGGGGTGGCGCGGCAACGGCGACACGGCGACGCCGGTGGACGGCGTCGGCGGTGGTGAGGGTGCCCGGCCCTAAGGTGGTCCCGTGTTCAGCCAGATGAGGATCCGTGGCGTCGGCGTCATCGACGACGCCGTCCTCGAGCTGAGCCCCGGGCTCAACGTGCTCACCGGAGAGACCGGCGCCGGCAAGACCATGGTCGTCTCGGGGCTCGGGCTGCTCCTCGGCGAGCGCGCCGACTCCGGCCTCGTGCGCACCGGGTCCGACTCCGCCCTCGTCGAGGGCGTCGTCCAGCTCCCGGCCGACCATCCCGCGCTGGTCCGCGCCGACGAGGCCGGGGCCGACCACGACGACGGCGAGCTCGTCATCGCCCGCACCATTGCTGCGGCCGGTCGCTCGCGCGCCCACGTCGGCGGCCGCACCGCGCCCGTGTCGGTCCTGGCCGACCTCGGCCAGCTGCTCGTCGCGGTCCACGGCCAGGCCGACCAGTGGCGCCTCAAGCAGGGTGACGCGCACCGCGTCGTGCTCGACGACTTCGGTGGGTCCGAAGTCGTCGCTCTTCGCGACCGGGTGGCCGAGCTCTACGACCGGTGGCGCGAGGCCGCACGTGAGCACGACCGCCTCGTCTCCGAAGCCCGCGACCGCGCCCGCGAGATCGACTCGCTCACCGCGTCGCTCGAGGAGATCGAGTCGGTCGACCCGCAGCCCGGCGAAGACGTGGCCCTGCGTTCGGAGGACGCCCGGCTCGCGCACGCAGACACGCTGCGGCTGGCCGCCGCCCAGGCGCTCGCCGACCTCAGTGGCGACGAATATGCGGCCGAGCCGGCACCCAACGTGCGTGACCTCATCGGGTCGGCCCGGGGGGCCCTCACCCCGGCCACGACGCACGACGAGTCGCTGGCGGGTCTCGATGCCCGGCTGCACGAGCTGGGCACCCTCGTGACCGATCTCAGCGCCGACCTCACGGCCTACCTCGACGACGTCGAGCTCGACCCCCAGCGACTCGGCTTCGTCCAGGAGCGTCGGGCCGCGCTGGGCGTGCTCACCCGAAAGTACGGCGAGAGCGTCGACGAAGTGCTCGAGTGGTCGGGACGGGCAGCCGCCCGACTCGACGACCTGGTCACGGCCGACGACCGCGTCGAGCGTCTCGGGGCCGAGGTGGGCGAGCTGCAGGAGGCCGTGGTCACTGCTGCGCTCGCCCTGTCCGACGCACGGCGGGCGGCAGGGGAGGACTTCGGCGCCCGGGTCTCCGAGGAGCTGGCACACCTGGCGATGGGCAAGGCGGTCGTCCAGGTCGACGTCCGTCGCCGCACCGACCCCGAGGGCGTCACCCTCCCCGACGGTGAGCGGGTCCGCCTCTCCCGACATGGCATCGACGACGTCGAGATCCTGCTGGCCGCAAACCCCGGCGCCGCCCCGCGCAGCGTCGCCAAGGCAGCGTCCGGAGGCGAGCTCTCGCGCGTCATGCTCGCCCTCGAGGTCGTCGGGTCGCGCAGCGCCGCGGCCGACGGCGCGGGTGGCCCGCCGACGTTCGTCTTCGACGAGGTCGATGCCGGCGTGGGTGGGCGCGCCGCCCTCGACGTAGGGGCCCGCCTCGCCGCCCTGGCGGAGCACGCCCAGGTCATCGTCGTCACCCACCTCGCCCAGGTCGCGGCCTTCGCCGACCGCCACCTCGTCGTGCACAAGGCCGACGACGGGCGCATCACCTCGAGCAGCGTGTCGGTGGTCGACGGCGATGCCCGCCTGCGAGAGCTGTCGCGGATGATGGGCGGCGACCCCGACTCCGAGGCCGGGCTCGCGCACGCCGGTGACCTGCTCGAACAGACCGGAGAGTCGCGGGCGTCGGCCCGCAGCACATCGTCGGTTTCGTCCGGTTCGTCACGCACCTCGGCGCGCCGTCCGTCGGGCACCGTGCGCAAGCCGGCACGCAGCGCCGCCCCCGCCTGACCGCTTCGGTCGCCGTCCGCGCGACGTGGCACGATTGAGCGCATCATGGCTCTCCCGATCCGTCGCCGTCCCGGCGCCCGCGACACCGGTCCCGGCGTCTCCGGGCCGGCGCGCGTCGACCGCCGCACAAAGCGGCTCACCAAACGGCTGCAGCCCGGCGACATCGCCGTCATCGACCACGCCGACCTCGACAAGGTCAGTGCCGACGCCCTCGTCACGATCCGCCCGGCCGCGGTGGTCAACGCGAGCGCCTCCATCTCGGGGCGATACCCCAACCTCGGTCCCCAGATCCTCGTCGAGGCCGGCATCCCCGTGCTCGACGCCGCCGGACCCGAGGTCATGACCGTCACAGACGGCGAGCCCCTGCGACTCGACGGCTCCGACCTGTGGTCCGGCACGAGCAAGATCGCCACCGGAGCCCTGCTCGACGCCCCGGCCGTGCAGGCCCAGATGCACGACGCCCGCGCCGGGCTCGCGGTGCAGATCGAGGCCTTCGCGACGAACACGATGGAGTTCATCCGCAAGGAGCGTGACCTGCTGCTCGACGGAATCGGTGTCCCGCCCATCACGACCGAGATCGACGGACGGCACTGCCTCATCGTGGTGCGCGGCTACCACTACCGCGAGGACCTCGAGGCGCTCAAGCCCTACATCCGCGAGTACCGCCCCGTCCTCATCGGCGTCGACGGCGGCGCGGACGCGATCCTCGAGTCGGGCCACCGTCCCGACCTCATCGTGGGCGACATGGACTCCGTCTCCGACAAGGCCCTGCGCAGCGGGGCCGAGATCGTCGTTCACGCCTACCGCGACGGCCGTGCTCCGGGCCTGGCCCGCGTCGAGGCCCTCGGGATCGCCCCGGTCGTCTTCCCCGCGGCCGGCACGAGCGAGGACGTCGCGATGCTCCTCGCCGACGACTCGGGGGCCGAGCTGATCGTGGCCGTCGGCACCCACGTCACCCTCGTCGAGTTCCTCGACAAGGGCCGCGACGGGCAGGCCTCGACGTTCCTCACACGGCTGCGCGTCGGCGGCAAGCTCGTCGACGCCAAGGGCGTGAGCCAGCTCTATCGGGCCCGCATCCCCGGCCGGCTCCTCGTGACCATGCTGCTCGTCGGCATGCTCGCGTTCTTCGCCGCCCTCGCCTCCACACCGGCCGGGCAAGCCTGGCTGCAGGTCCTCGCCGCCCGCTGGGACGACCTCTGGACCGCCGTCGTTGGGATCTTCTCTTGATCGACTTCCGCTACCACCTCGTCTCGATCATCTCGGTGTTCCTCGCGCTCGCCGTGGGCATCGTGCTGGGTGCCGGCCCTCTTCAGGCCAACCTCGGCGACCAGCTGAGCGACCAGGTGGCCGCACTGCGCACCGAGAAGCAGGGCCTCAACGACAAGCTCACGACGAGCGAGAAGCTGGTCGACGCCTCCGACGAGTTCGCCACGGCTGTCCAGCCGCGAGTGGTCGGCGGACGCCTGACCGGCCACCGCGTCCTCGTGGTCGTGATGCCCTCCGCCGACGGCACCATGGTCAAGAACCTCGAGGAGGTCGTCCGTCAGAGCGGCGCCGCCCTCACCGGCACGGTGTCCATCGGGGCCGACTGGTTCGACGCCGGCCGGGCCACCGAACGTGACCAGGCCGGGCGCACCGGTGCCGCCGCCCTCGGGCTAGACTCCACGGCGACCGGCGACGCGCTCCTCACCGGCGTGTTCACGGCCCTGACCGTCTCGAAGACCCCGGTCGGCGCATCGCCCGCACGCTCGGCAGGGCTCAAGGCGCTCGTGGACGCCGGCCTGCTCGACTCGTCCGTGCCCGACCTGCCGAGCGCCGATATCGCGATCATCGTGTCCGGCGACTTCGCCGGCGACGACTCGACGGTCTCGACCCGGTCCGACGCCGTACGGTCGCTCGTCGAGGCCTTTGCGGCCTCGTCGCGGGCCACCGTCGTCGCGGGCGGCAGCACCGTCGCCGCGGCCGGTCAGGCCGTCACGTCCAACGCCGTCCAGGCGGTCCGAGAGAAGTCCGAGACGGCCAACGTCGCCGCCACGGTCGACCACGCCCGGTCGGGCGACGGCCCGGCTGCGGTCGTGCTGGCTGTCGAGGACGTGCTCGACGAGCGCATCGGTCACTACGGCGTCGACGCAGGTGCGACGGCCACCGTCCCGCGAGTGCGCCCGTGACCCCTGGGCGTCGTCGCGCCGAGCCCGGCGCCGGGCCGGCTGCTGCGCCGGCTGGTGCGCCGGCCCGCGCGTCCGTCCCGACGCCGCTGCGTACGTCTGTGGGCTCGATGGTGGGCTCGCTCACGGTTTCCGCGGTGACGTCCTGGGCGTTGTCTCGCCTGTGCCGCCGGCTGCCCGCCGGAGCGACCGAGCGCTGGGAACGCACCAACCATGCCGGCCTCCCCGTCACCCTGCTCGAGGGCCCGGCCTGGGTCGGCGGTGCCGTCGGGGGTGCGCTGGCCGGATCCCTGCTCGGCACGAGGGCCGCTGTCGCCGGTTCGGCGGGCAGCGTCGCCGTCGTGGCGCTCGCAGCGGGGGCGCTCGGCGCCCTCGACGACCTGACGGGCGGCGCCGACGACAAGGGCCTGAAGGGCCACCTCGGTGCGCTCTCGCGGGGTCAGGTGACCACAGGAGCGGTGAAGGTCGCCGGCCTCGCCGCAGCGGGCCTCGTGGGTGCTGCCATGGTCGACGCCCGGAGGCAGGTCCGTGGGGGTGTGCTCGCGACGCTGGTCGGCGGAGCCGTCGTCGCCGGCGCCGCCAACGCCGTCAACCTCTTCGACCTGCGCCCGGGCCGGGCGCTCAAGGTGACCGTGCTCGCCGGTCTGCCTGTTCTCGGGACGCTTCCGGGGGCGGTCGCCGTCGGGTCGTCGATCGGCGTCGTGCGTGAGGATCTCGCGGCGCGCTCGATGCTCGGCGACACCGGCGCCAACGCCGCCGGCGCCCTCGTCGGGTTGGCCGCGGTGGAGCGCACCGGTCTGCCGGGTCGCCTGGCACTGCTCGGCGGACTGGCCGCCCTGACGCTCGCGTCGGAACGCGTCAGCTTCACCCGGGTCATCCACGGCAACCCCGTGCTCCGTCGGCTCGACGAGTGGGGTCGGGGGAGCCGGTGACCGACGACGCTCCCTGGCGCAGGGGCCCTTCGCGAGGGGGGCTGCTCGCCGCCGCGGGCACGATCGCCGCACTCACACTCCTGGCGCGCGTCGTCGGCTTCGGCCGATGGTTCGCCTTCTCGCACTCCGTCGGCGCCACCTGCGTGGGCAGCGTCTACCAGTCGGTCAACGCCGTGCCCAACGTGCTGTTCGAGATCGCCGCGGGTGGGGTGCTCGCAGCCGTCGTCGTCCCGCTCGTCGCCGGAGCGCTCGCGCGGGGTGACCGCGCCCACGCCGACGAGACGGCCTCGGCGCTGCTCACCTGGGCGGTCGTCGTCCTCGTCCCCCTGGGCGCTGTCGTGGCCCTTGCGGCCCGTCCGGTCGCCTCGACGCTGCTCGGCACGGGCTGCCCGGGCGAGGTCGACCTCGGGGCCGGCCTGCTCCGGGTCTTCGCCGTGCAGATCCCGCTCTACGGGGTCGCGATCGTGCTCGCCGGCGTGCTCCAGTCGCACCGACGGTTCGTCGGCCCCGCCCTGGCACCACTGCTCTCGAGTGTCGTCGTCATCGGCGCCTACCTCGCCTACCGTGCGCTCGTGGCCGACCCTGCCGCTCCGATCAGTGACGTGCCGCAGGTCGCGACGGCCGCGCTCGGGGTCGGGACGACCCTCGGGGTCGTCGCCTTGGCCCTGCCGCTCGTGGCCCCGGTGCGGCGCGCCGGCATCCGGCTCCGACCGCGGCTGCGCTTTCCCGACGGGGTGGCCCGACGCGTGCGCACCCTGGCCATGGCGGGCCTGCTGGCGGTCGCCGGACAGCAGCTCGCGACGCTCGTCGTCATCCGACTCGCCAACGACCGGGGTGGCTCGGGCACGCTCAACGTCTACACCTACGCGCAGGCGGTGACGCTGCTCCCGTATGCCGTCCTAGCCGTGCCGCTCGCAACGGCGGCGTTCCCGTCCCTGGCCGGCGCTCACGCTGCGCGCCAGCAGACCGGAGTGCAGGCGCGGGAGCAGCCCGGACCGCCTTCCACACCGCAGGCCGGACCGCGGGCCGGAGTCGAGAGAAGCGAGGTGCGTGACGCGTCCGCCACCTTGCGCCGGGCGTGGCTCGCCACGGTCGTCGTCTCGTTGTTCGGCGCGGCTGCCCTCGTCGCGGTGGCCGTACCGGTGGGCGCCTTCTTCAGCGCGCTCGACGCCGGCTCGACCTCGGACGCCTCGCGCGCGACGCTCTCCGCGATGGGCGATGCGGTGAGTGCGTTCGCCCCCTCGGTCCTGGCTCTCGGCGTCATGGGGCTGCTCACCCGCGCGTCCTACGTTCGGGGCCGCGCCGTCCTCGCCGGCGGGCTGGCGGCGCTCGGCTGGCTCGCAACCGTCGTCCTGCCGCTGCTGGTCCTCGACCCCCAGGGTGCCGGCGGACCCGCGACGCTCCGTGCGCTTGCGGCGGGGTCGAGCCTGGGCCTGGCGCTCGGTGCCCTGTCGCTCGTCGGACTGGTGGCCCGCAGCTGGGGCTGGTCGTCGCTGCGGCTGCCCGTGCGACCCCTCACCGCGGCGGTCACCGGTTCGGTCGTCGCGGCCGCCATCGGCCGTGCAGTGAGCTCGTGGCTGTCAGCCCGGGGGATCGGCCACACACTCGGGTCGAGCCTTGCGGTCGGTGCCGGTGTCGGGGTGCTGGCGCTCGTCGCCATGGCCGGGGTGGCCCTGGCCGTCGACCCGGGCCTCGTGCAGCGGGTCCGACGCTCCCGCGCCGGCGCCGTCCCCGAGGAGGTGGCGTCGTGAGGGTGCTCATGGTCGTCGGCCGAGCCGCGGGAGGGGTCGGCGCCCACGTCGACGACCTCGTCGCGGGCCTGCGGGCCGAGGGTCAGGACGTCCAGGTGGTGACGGCCCCCGCGACGGCGGACACCTTCGGCTGGGTCGACGCGCGCCGCCTCTGGCCGGTCCGTTCCGGCGTGCGCGCGCCGCTGGGACTCCTTGACTGGCACCGCATCATGCGGCTGGCAGGCACGGTGGACGTCGTCCACGCCCACGGGCACCAGGCCGCGGTCGTGGCAGCAGTGGCCGTAGCCCGAGCGCGTCCGCGCCCGCGACTCGTGGTGTCGCTGCACAACGACCTGCCCCCCGCCACCGGCACCATCGGGTCCCGGCTGAAGGCCGGAGTCGCGCGCGGCGTCATCCGCTGGGCACTTCGTCGGGCCGACCTCGTCACGGGCGCCAGCGACGACCTTGTCGTGCTCGCCGAGTCGCTCGGTGCGCGCCGCGCGGTGCTCGCCCAGGTCGCTGCCGCGAACGTCTCCTGCCTGCTCGTCGCTGAGCGTCTCGCACCCGACGAGAGGGCACGACTGCTCACAGACGCAGGCGTACCGCCGGACCGGCCCGTCGTGCTCACCGTCTCGCGCATCGCCCCGCAGAAGGACCTCGCGACCCTCGTCGCCGCCTCCGGCCTGTCCGCAGCCGCGGCCTCCTGGGTCGTCGTCGGTGACGGTGACGCCACCCTGCTGAGGCGCCTCGAGGAGGAGGCAGACGGCATACGCGAGCAGGGCGGCGCCGCAGGGGCCGAGGCACGTGCGCGCGTCCACTTCGTCGGTGCCCGGAACGACGTGCCGAGCTGGCTGCGGGTGGCCGACGTGTTCGTCCTCACGAGCCGCTGGGAGGCGCGAGCCCTGGTCGTGCAGGAGGCCATGGCCGCCGGCGTGCCGGTCGTCGCGACCCGCACCGGCGGCCTGCCGGGTCTCGTCGAGGGGACGGGAGTGCTTGTGCCCGTTGGCGATCCGGCAGCCACTGCTGCAGGGGTCGACAGCCTCCTCGCCAACCCTGCCCAGAGGGCCAGGATGGGCGCCGCGGGCCGTGCGCTCGCGGCCTCCTGGGAGTCGCCGAGGGACGAGGCGCGCCGATGGGTGGACCGGTATGCCCGAGACCCCCGCGCTATGACGTAGACTTAAAGCCCGTGGTGGAAACGACGAAGCACATCTTTGTGACCGGGGGCGTGGCCTCCTCGCTCGGCAAGGGCCTGACGGCCTCCAGCCTCGGACGACTTCTCAGATCGCGTGGCCTCAGGGTCACAATGCAGAAGCTCGACCCTTACATCAATGTCGACCCAGGGACGATGAACCCGTTCCAGCACGGCGAGGTCTTCGTGACCGACGACGGGGCCGAGACCGACCTCGACATCGGTCACTACGAGCGATTCCTCGACGTGAACCTCGTCGGCAGCGCCAACGTGACGACCGGCCAGGTCTACAACAACGTCATCGCCAAGGAGCGCCGCGGCGAGTACCTCGGCGACACGGTGCAGGTGATCCCGCACATCACCAACGAGATCGTCTCGCGCATGCGTGCCCTGGCGACCGGTGGACCCGACGCGCCCGACGTCATCATCACCGAGATCGGTGGCACGGTCGGCGACATCGAGTCGCTGCCCTTCCTCGAGGCGGCCCGCCAGGTGCGCCACCTCATCGGCCGCGACAACAGCTTCTTCCTCCACGTCTCGCTCGTGCCGTACCTCGCGCCGAGCGGCGAGCTGAAGACCAAGCCGACCCAGCACTCGGTCGCCGCCCTGCGGCAGGTCGGTGTGCAGCCCGACGGCCTCGTGCTCCGCGCCGACCGCGACATCCCCGAGCCGATCAAGCGCAAGATCTCGCTCATGTGCGACGTCGACGTGACCGCGGTCGCGGCCTGCGTGGACGCGCCGAGCATCTACGACATCCCGAAGGTGCTGCACCGCGAGGGCCTCGACGCGTACGTCATCCGTCGCCTCGGGCTCAACTTCCGCGACGTCGACTGGACCGAGTGGGACCAGCTGCTCGAGCGGGTGCACGACCCCGAGCACGCCGTCGAGGTCGCCCTCGTCGGCAAGTACATCGACCTGCCCGACGCCTACCTCTCCGTCACCGAGGCGTTGCGCGCCGGAGGCTTCCACCACGACGCGAAGGTCAACATCCGCTGGGTCGCCAGCGACGAGTGCCAGACCGAGGCCGGTGCCCAGCGCGCCCTCGGCGGCGTGGACGCCGTGCTCGTCCCCGGCGGCTTCGGCGTACGCGGCATCGAGGGCAAGCTCGGCGCGCTGCGCTGGGCGCGAGAGAAGCAGGTTCCGACGCTCGGCATCTGCCTCGGCCTCCAGTGCATGGTGATCGAGTACGCCCGCACGGTCCTCGGCACCGACGGTGCGAGCTCGACCGAGTTCGACCCGCAGACCCCCCACCCCGTCATCGCGACGATGGAGGAGCAGAAGGCGTTCGTCGAGGGTGCCGGCGACCTCGGCGGCACCATGCGCCTCGGCCTCTACCCGGCGGCCCTCAAGGAGGGCAGCGTCATCCGCGAGGCCTACGGCCAGGCCGAGGTCAAGGAGCGTCACCGCCACCGCTACGAGGTCAACAACGCCTACCGCGCCGACCTCGAGGCGGCCGGGCTCGTCTTCTCGGGCACGTCTCCCGACGGCACGCTCGTCGAGTTCGTCGAGCTGCCCCGCGACGTGCACCCCTACTACGTGTCGACGCAGGCGCACCCGGAGTTCCTCTCGCGCCCGAACCGCGCGCACCCGCTCTTCGCGGGCCTCGTCGGTGCGGCGCTGGAGCGCCAGCGCAGCGAGCGTCTCGTGGAGGTCGAGCGGCACCGCGCCTCAGAGGCCGCCGACTCGGCCGGCTCCCGTGACGACGACGGCCAGCGCGACGAGCTCGCGTCGGTCGCCGCCGGAACGACCGACGCCGACTGACCTCCGGGGGAGCAGGTGAGTCTCGACGCGCCCATCGGCACCGGCGCCGACATCGTCGAGGAGTGGGCCGCCGAGCCCGTCCTCGAGTCCTCGACGCCCTTCGAGGGGATGATCTTCGACGTCGTGCGCGAGCGCGTCGACCTCGGCGCCGGTGGTGTGGTCACGCGTGACTTCGTGACGCACCCCGGCGCGGTCGCGGTGCTCGCCCTGCGTCAGGTCGCCGGTGTCGACCACGTGCTGCTCATCCGGCAGTACCGCCACGCGAGCGGCGGGCACGTCTGGGAGCTCCCGGCCGGGCTCCTCGACGTCGCGGGGGAGCCGCCCCGAGACGCGGCTGCCCGCGAGCTGGCGGAGGAGGTCGACCTCGTGGCCGACGAGTGGCACGTGCTCGCCGACGACGTCACGTCTCCCGGCGCCTTCCCCGAGACCGTACGCGTCTTCCTCGCCCGCGGCCTCAGCGACGTCCCCGAGGCAGACGCCCACCAGCGGACGGCGGAGGAGCTCACGCTGCGACCGCTCTGGGTGCCGTTCGACGACGCCGTGGACGCGGCCCTGACCGGGCGCATCAGCAACTCGGCCACGCTGGTCGGGCTGCTCAGCGCCGGTCTCTCTCGTGGCCGCGCCTGGTCGACCCTGCGACCCCACGACGCGCCCTGGCCGGCGCGCGAGGCCCAGGCAGCGGCCTCCTCCGCGGCCCGACCGTGAGCGGGTCGTCCATCGTCGGCTCGTCCTTCGGCGGTGGCGCCCCGTGCACCGGCCCTTGTCCGTGTGGCAGCGGCACGGCATACGCGGGCTGCTGCAGTCCGCTGCTCACCGGGGAGCGGGACGCCTCGACGGCCGAGGAGCTGATGCGATCGCGCTACACGGCATTCGCCACGGGTGACGTCGACCACCTCGTGCGCACGTGGCACCCGCGAACCCGTCCCGACGACCTGACCCTCGACCCGGCCACCAGGTGGACGGGCCTCACCGTCGTGCGGACCGAGCGGGGCACCGGCGACGACACCGACGGGGTGGTCGAGTTCGTCGCAGCCTTCGACGAGCGGTCAGACCAGCGGTCAGACCAGCGGTCAGCCGGCCTCGGCGACGGGACGGCCGCGGGCCGCCTGCACGAGATCAGCCGGTTCGTCAGACGGGCCGGCCGCTGGGTCTACGTCGACGGCGACCAGCGCTGACCGGTCGTCAGGCCGATCCGTGACAGCGGTCCGGGCCCCCCGCCTCAGCAGCGTGACCGCGACGCCGGCGAGCAGCACGAGGCCACCGGCGAGCTCGAGAGCGTGCGGTCGCTCGTCGTAGACGAGCGCGGCCGCCGCCATGCCGAACACCGGCACGAGCATCGCGAACGGCGTGACCTTCGCGACGGGGTGACGGCTGAGCAGCGTGTTCCAGATGCCGTAGCCGACCAGTGACGAGAGGTAGGCCGTGTAGGCGGTCGAGAGGACGGCCGACCACTGCACGTGGCCGATCGCATCGCCGATGGCTGTCGGCCCCTCGAAGACCAGGGAGAGGGCGAACGCTGGAACGGGCACGACGAGCCCGGACCAGACGGTGACGCCGAGCCCGGCGCCCGCGCCGGACAACGACCCGGCGCGGCGGGTCAGCACGTTGCCGACGGCCCAGGAGACGGCCGCCAGGACCAGCACGACGAGGGGGAGCAAGGGGGCGGTGAGCCCGCGGCCCGCCGCGATGGTCAGCAGCCCGGCGCCGCCGAGCGCGACCCCGATGCGCTGCGCCGGCGTCGGCTGCTCCCGGAGCCACGCCGCGGCGATGACGACGGTGAGCAGCACCTGCGTCTGGAGCACGAGCGACGCCAGGCCCGGCGGCATGCCGAGCTCGAGGGCGAGGTACATCAGGGCGAACTGGCCGAGGCTCGTGAAGAGGCCGATGAGGGCGAGGTCACGCCAGGGGAGTCCCGGCCGCCGCACGAAGAACACGGCAGGGACGCAGACGACGGCGAACCGCACCGCGAGGAAGAGCAGCGGCGGCACCGAGTCGAGGCCGGTTCGGATCGCCACGAAGTTCGTGCCCCAGATCAGGGCGACCAGGACGGCGAGGGCGGTGTCACGGCGGCGCATGGGCCCATCGTCCGCGACCATGACCGTTCACGTCCATCAAACTGTTGTTCGGCGAACTGTGTAGCATTGCTGCATGATCGACCCGGTCGCCCTGCGTTCCCTCGTCGCCGTCGAGGCCCACGGGTCGGTGGGTGCGGCCGCTGCCGCCCTCGACTACACGCCGAGCGCCGTCTCCCAGCAGATCAAGCGGCTCGAGGGCCAGACCGGCGTCCAGCTGCTCGAGCGCCAGGGGCGAGGGGTGCTGCTCACCGAGGCGGGCCGCACCCTCACCGAGTCGGCCCGCGACCTGCTCTCGCACATGGAGCGCCTCGAGTCGCGGTTGCACGGGGTCAGCGGCGAGGCCGTGGGCACGGTGCGCCTCGCGACGTTCGCGACGGCATACCGCGGCATCGTCGTCGGCGCGCTCGCGCGACTGCGCGAGCAGGCCCCAGGTGTCACCCTGCGACCGGACGAGATCGACCCGTGGGACGCCGTCGACGCGGTGGCGTCCGGCTCGCACGACCTCGCGCTCGTGCACAACTGGGAGCCCTTGCCGCTCGCGATCCCCGACCACCTCGAGGTGCGACACCTCGGGCGCGACCGGGCCGACGTCCTGGTGTCCGTCGGGCACCGCCTCGCGGGCTCGGCGAGCATCGGCGTCGGTGACGTGCTCGACGAGCAGTGGGCGAGCGTGGCGCCGGGATCGATCTGCCACCAGTGGCTGCAGAAGATGTACTTCGACGTGGGGCGCGCGCCCCGCATCGGTCACGTCGCACTGGAGTTCGCGACGCACGTGGCCCTCGTCGCCGGCGGCGAGGCGATCGCGCTCGTGCCCCGCCTCGGGCGGGGGCCTCTACCCGAAGGGGTCGTCGCCGTGCCGATCGTCGACCCCGTGTCGGAGCGGACGGTCAGCCTGGTCTGGAGACGGACCATGACCGACAGTCCAGCACTCGCCGCCGTCACGAAATCCCTTGCGGCAGAAGGATCCCGGGACCTCACCCTGATCTAGGTGCGCCTGTCGGCCTGCAGTCGCAGCCCTGCGAGGATGAGGTCGAGCCCTGCGCGGAACTGGTCGGCGTCGTCGTGCCCGGAGAACTCGTCGACGATGCGGTGCACGAACGGGAACTCGTCCGCCGGCAGGGCGCGCCAGGTGTCGGCGTACCGGCTGAGGTACTCGTCGCGCCCCACCTCGCCGGAGCGCACCACCTCGGGCGCCTGCTGCCCCATGTCGGCCGCGGTGCCGACCACGAAGCCGACGACGGCGGACACCGCGTGGAAGCTCTGGCGGGGGGTCAGGTCGAGCCGGAGCACCTGTTGGCCGAGCTTCTCGTAGAGGTGCAGGGCGTTGGGCTGCACGTCGGTGTCGCGCATGAAGTAGGCGCCGAGCCACGGGCGTTCGACGATCGCGTCGAACAACGTCGTCGCGATGGTGCGCAGGTCGTCGACCGGGTCGCCGTCGCCGACCTGCGCGACGTCGGCGAGGACGTCCTCCAGCACGTGGTCGGCGGCGCGGTCGAGCAGCTCGTCCTTGCCCGAGACGTACCAGTAGATGCTGGCGACGCCGCCCCCGAGCCGAGCCGCCAGGGCACGGAAGGTGAGGGCTTGCTCACCCGACGTGTCGAGCAGCGCCACCGCCTCGGAGAGCACTGCGTCGAGGGAGTGGGACGCCCGGCGGCGCTCGCGCGGTCGGTGCACGTCGCGCTGTCGCTGGGGGGCCATGCGCCCATCCCACCACATGCCGCCGGCGTCGTCTTGCATCAGATCGAACATCGTTCTATATTATCGAACTGTGTTCGAGAGTCGAACGCCGTTCGATGATCGGAGGCCCGCATGACCACCACCAGCCCCACCGCGCCTCGCACCTACCGTTCCCTCCGTGCCGCCTGGGTGCCCCTGGCCGCCCTGTGCCTCGCCTTCTTCGTCGAGATGGTCGACAACACGCTGCTGACGATCGCGCTGCCCACCATCGGCCGCGACCTCGGCAGCGGCACGACCGCCCTCCAGTGGGTCACCGGCGCCTACTCGCTCACGTTCGGCGGCCTGCTGCTCACGGCCGGCTCGGCGGCCGACCGGCTCGGCCGGCGACGTGTCCTGCTGTGGGGGCTGGCCGCCTTCGGGGTGATCAGCCTCGCGGTCGCCGCCGTCACGACCACGGGTGAGCTCGTTGCACTTCGCGCCGCGCTCGGGGTCGCCGCGGCGGCGATGGCGCCGATCACCAACTCGCTCGTCTTCCGGCTCTTCGACGACCAGGCCCTGCGCATGCGAGCGATGACCGTCATGATCGTCGTCGGCATGGCCGGGTTCGTCCTCGGCCCACTGCTCGGCGGCACCGCCCTCGCCCACGTGCGATGGGAGTGGCTGCTGCTCGTCAACGCGCCGATCGCCCTCCTCGCGTGGGTGGGGATCCGCCTCGGCGTCCCCGCCGACCGGTCGGAGGACCTCACGCACGACCGGCTCGACCTGCCCGGAGCGGCGCTCAGCATCACCGCGATCGGCCTGGGCTGCTACGCCCTCACGAGTGGAGTCGAGCACGGCTGGCTGTCGGCCTGGACCATCGCCTCCGTCGTCGGAGCCGGCGTCGCGCTGCTCGCGTTCATCGGCCACGAGCGCCGCTCCGCGTCGCCGATGCTCGACCTCCGGCTCTTCGCGCGGGGCACCGTGCGGGGCGCGGCGATCGCGCAGGTCGGCACGTCGATCGCCATGGCCGGGGTGATGTTCGGGCTGATCCTGCACTTCCAGTACGCGTACGGCTGGAGCCCGGTGCGCGCGGGCCTGGCGAACCTCCCGCTCATCGCGACGATGGTCCTCGCGACCCCGGTCTCCGAGTGGCTGGCCAGGCGCTTCGGGCACCGGGTCGCCTGCCTTGTCGGTGCGGCTCTCCTCGCGCTCTCGCTGGCCGGGCTCGCCTGGGGCGTCGACCACGGCTACCCGGCGATCGCCGCCGCCATGGTCGTGATGACCCTCGGCCTGCGCAGCGTGATGACCATCTGCGCGGTGGCCCTCGTCGAGGCGATGCCGGAGAACCGGACGTCGATCGGGGCCGCGCTCAACGACACCGCCCAGGAGGTCGGCACGAGCGTCGGCACTGCCGTCGTCGGGACCCTCATCGCCGTGCTCGTGACGACGCAGCTGCCGAGCGGCACCTGGAGCCAGGCCCTCGTCGAGTCGTTCTTCCACGGCGAGCGGATCACGTATGCCGTCCTGGCCGTCGTCGTCGGCATCGTGTCCGCCTGGGGCGCGCTCTCGCTCACCGACAGCCACACCGTCGACGAGCACGCGGCCGAGGGCGAGGCCGAGACGCCCGCGGCGGAGGGCGCCCTCACGGTGGTCCGCCAGGGTGAGGCCGCCCTGCCGCGCTGACGCCTAGGCGGCCGGTGCTGCGTCACCGCCGAGGACCACGAGCTGCTGCGTGGCACGGGTCATCGCGACGTAGTGGTCGACGGCGCCCTCGATCCCCGACCCGAACGACCCGGGCTCGACGAGCACCACGAGGTCGAACTCGAGGCCCTTGGACAGCTCGGGGGTGAGGGACTGCACCCGGGGCCGAGGCACGAACGAAGAGTCGCCGATGACGCAGGCCACGCCGTCGTCGTGATCGGCGAGCCATCTCTCGACGACGGCCTCGAGGTCCGTGCGAGACCCGTGCACGACGGGCACGCCGCTCCGGCGGATCGAGATGGGGACGTTCGCGTCGGGAAGAGCCGTCCGGATGACCGGCTCGGCCTCGGCCATGACCTCCTCGGGGGTGCGGTAGTTGATGCTCAGCGAGCTCAACGTGACGCGGTCGAGCCCGACGCGGGCGAGCCGCTGCTCCCACGACTCCGTGAAGCCGTGCCGTGCCTGCGCCCGGTCCCCGACGATGGTCAGGCTGCGCGACGGGCACCGCGCGAGGAGCATCTGCCACTCGGCGTCGGTCAGCTCCTGGGCCTCGTCGACGACGACGTGCGCGAACGGGCCGGCGAGCAGGTCGGCATCGGCACCGGTGTCGTCCGTGTCGTCGAGCGCCCCTTGCAGGTCCGCGCCCCGCAGCATCGACATGAGGTGCATCTCCGAGTCGTCGGCCGCGATGAGGTGCTCGACGACCTTGGCCATCTCCTCGCGGTCGGCGGCCACCGCGGCCTCGCGCCGCCGGCGCCGGTCGGAGGCMTCGGGGTCGCCGAGCCGGTGGCGCGCAGCGTCGAGCAGCGGAAGGTCGGACCGCGTCCACGCCGTCGCGTCGGCCCGCTGGAGCGCACGGACCTGCTCGACCGTGAGCGACGGGGCACACCGGCGCAGGTAGGCCGGGACCGACCACAGGTCGCCGACGAGGTCGGTGGCCTCGAGCATCGGCCACGCCCGGGCGAGGGCTGCGCGGAGGTCGCGGTCGCGCTCGACGGCCGCGCGGATCATCTCGGGCGCGGCCTCCTCGTCGTCGTGCCGGTCGACGACGATCGACACGAGCTCGTCCCAGATCACGTCGCGCGCCTCGTTGTGCGGGGTGCCGGGCGAAGGCGCCTCGAACGCCGCGGCCCAGTCGTCGGGTCCGAGCCACACGTCGTCCCACGGGGTCGAGACCTCGACGCGCTCGGTCGGCGGCTCCTCGTAGAGCCTGACCGCCGGTTCGATGGCCCGGACCAGCTCGATCGAAGCCTTGAGCCGGGCGACCTCCGGGTCGGTCTCGTCGGGCGCCGAGGCGCCCTCGGGCACGAGGTCGCGGAGCGTGCAGGTCTGCACTCCCTCCTCGCCGAGGCTCGGCAGCACGTCGGAGACGTAGGCGAGGTACGGCTGGTGGGGGCCGACGAAGAGCACCCCGCCGCGGCGGTGCCCGAGGCGGGGGTCGGAGTACAGCAGGTATGCCGTCCGGTGCAGGGCCACGACCGTCTTGCCCGTGCCGGGACCGCCGTCCACGACGAGCGGGCCGCGGGAGCCGGCGCGCACGATGGCGTCCTGGTCGGCCTGGATGGTGCCGAGCACGTCTCGCATGCGGGCGGACCGGTTGGCGCCGAGGCTGGCGATGAACGCGGACTGGTCGTCGAGGGCAGCGTGGTGGTCGATGCCGTCCTCGACGAACACCTCGTCCCAGTAGTCGCCGACGCGTCCCCGGGTCCACCGGTAGCGCCGCCGGTTGGCCAGACCCATCGGGTTGCCGTGCGTGGCGCCGAAGAACGGTTCGGCGGCGGGGGAGCGCCAGTCGACGAGCAGGCGCCGGCCCTCCTCGTCGGTCAGGCCGAACCGGCCCACGTAGACCGGTTCGGGGTCGTCCGCCGCGACCATGCGGCCCAGGGTGAGGTCGATCCCGTAGCGGCGCAGGGCCCGCAGGCGTGCGGTCAGCCGGTGCACCTCCTGGTCGCGCTCGAGGGCGGTCTGGCCGTGTCCTGCCGGCGCACGGCGCACGGCGTCGAGGCGGTCGGAGAGCTCGGTGATCGTCTGGTCCAGGCTCCTCGCGATGGCGGCGAAGTGCTCATCGTCGCCGGCGATGAGGGCGGGGTCGGCCTTGTGGGAGAGGTGGGCGGGCAGGTCGAAGGCATCGGTGGTCAGTGGTGTCACGTCTGGTGTCACGTGGGCTCCGCTCGGGTGTCGCGACCAGGGTGGACCGTGATTCTCGGCCACGACCGGGGCCTTGCCGCAAGACCCCCTGTGCGCTATACGTTGGAAGTGGAGGGACGTGGTCCCTCCTTCTCCATGTCTGCCGCGCGTGATGCGGCATACGCCTCCTGGCGGGCCGAGGGCCGGTCGAGGCGGAAGCGGCCACGGAGCCGGCTGACGGGTTGTTCGACGAGCACCCACGACAGCCACGACACGAGCACGGCCGCGGCGATGAGCACGAGGTTGCGGGGCGTCGAGTGCTCACCGAGCAGCCGGCTGTTGATGAAGGTCTGGTGCCAGAGGTAGAGCGCGTAGCTGACCGTGCCGAAGAAGACCATGACCCGTGAGCCCACGAGCCGGGACCGGCCTGTCGCTGCGGCATACACGAGCCACACCCCGATGAGGGCGTACACGGCGCCGAGTGGCCGGAAGAGCGGGTGGTCGACCTCGAGCCCGCGACCGGGGAACGACGAGACCGCGACCATCACGATGAAGGGGACGGCCGGGCTCGTCGTGGGCAGCTGCCAACCACGGCGCCGCACCCCCGTGAGCACGAAGGCCAGCGCGACGCCGAGCAGCAGGGCGAACGCGTTCGTCTCGGTCGAGATGTCGAGACGGGCCTCGCTTCCCTGCGTCCACACCGAGTAGAACGTCGCGACCGCGGCCAGCGCGAGGACGACGGCGAGGGCACGCGAGCGCAGCCAGGTCATCAGTGCGATGAAGACCGCGGGCCACACGACGTAGAACTGCTCCTCCACCGAGAGCGACCACAGGTGGTTGAGGACCCCGAGGTCGGTGCCCGCGATGCGCACCCAGTTGCCGACGTAGAAGAGCGACGCGAGCGCCGCGACGGGGTAGTCGGTGAGGCGTTCGTCGCCCGTGGCCAGCAGCAGCGGCGGCACGAGCAGCAGGAGCAGCAGCAGGGCCGGCAGGAGGCGCAGCGCGCGACGGCCCCAGAAGCGCCAGAGGCTGATCGACCCCCACCGGTCCCACTCGCGCAGCAGCAGGCTGGTGATGAGGTAGCCGGACAGGACGAAGAAGAGCGTCACGCCCGACAGGCCACCCCAGCGCACCGGCAGGCCGGAGTGCGCTGCGACGACGAGGAGGATCGCGAGCCCTCGGACGCCGTCGAGGTCGCGGCTTCGGCTGTGCTGCACGCGGACAAGGCTAGGGGTGGACCCGGTCTAGGATGAAACCTCGGTGCCGCACGCCGACCGCGTGCGAGGTCACCAGAACGCCAGCGGCCCCACGCGTCGCACCCCCCACCCGTCCTCGGAAGGATCCTCCGTGCTCCGCACTCACGAGGCCGGCACGCTCCGTGCCGGCAGCCATGGTCATGTCGGCCAGTCAGTTGTCTTGACCGGGTGGGTGGCCCGACGCCGCGACCACGGCGGGGTCGCGTTCATGGACCTCCGGGACGCCTCCGGAGTGGTCCAGGTCGTCGCGCGCGACGAGGTGCTCGCCGAGGGCGGTGCCCACGACGTGCGCAACGAGTACTGCATCAAGGTGACCGGCGAGGTGCGTGAGCGTCCCGAAGGCAACGCCAACCCCGACCTGCCGACGGGTGACGTCGAGGTGATCGTCAGCGAGCTCGAGGTGCTCAACCCGGCCGCGCCGCTGCCGTTCCAGATCGACGAGCGCGTCACGGTCGGCGAGGAGGCCCGCCTCAAGCACCGCTACCTCGACCTGCGCCGCCCCGGCGCCAGCTCGGCCGGGTCGGCGATCCGCCTGCGCTCGAAGGTCAACGCGGCCGCCCGCACGGTGCTCGGCGCGCGCGACTTCGTCGAGATCGAGACCCCGACCCTCACCCGCTCGACGCCCGAAGGGGCCCGCGACTTCCTCGTGCCGGCACGCCTCGCGCCGGGTTCCTGGTACGCCCTGCCGCAGAGCCCGCAGCTGTTCAAGCAGCTGCTGATGGTCGCCGGCATGGAGCGCTACTACCAGATCGCGCGCTGCTACCGCGACGAGGACTTCCGCGCCGACCGCCAGCCGGAGTTCACCCAGCTCGACATCGAGATGAGCTTCGTCGAACAGGCCGACGTCATCGAGCTCGGCGAGGCGATCGTCCGTGAGATCTGGTCGCTCATCGGCGTCGACCTGACCACGCCGTTCCTGCAGATGACGTATGCCGAGGCGATGGCGCGCTACGGCTCCGACAAGCCCGACCTGCGCTTCGGCAACGAGCTCGTCGAGTGCACCGACTTCTTCACGGACACGACGTTCCGGGTCTTCCAGGCCGAGTACGTCGGCGCCGTCGTCATGCCGGGCGGGGCGAGCCAGCCGCGCAAGCAGCTCGACGGCTGGCAGGAGTGGGCCAAGCAGCGCGGTGCGCGGGGCCTCGCGTACGTCCTCGTCCAGGAGGACGGCGAGCTCGGCGGTCCCGTCGCGAAGAACCTCACCGACGCCGAGCGGGCGGGTCTGGCGGCGCACGTCGGCGCCCAGCCCGGCGACTGCATCTTCTTCGCGGCCGGCGCGACCAAGGCGAGCCGGGCCCTGCTCGGTGCGGCCCGTCTCGAGATCGGCCGGCGCTGCGACCTCATCGACGAGAAGGCCTGGAGCTTCCTCTGGGTGCTCGACGCGCCGCTCTTCGAGCCGGCCGCCGACGCCACGGCTTCGGGTGACGTCGCCCTCGGCTACAGCGCCTGGACCGCCGTGCACCACGCCTTCACGTCACCGAAGAAGGAGTTCGAGGACACCTTCGACACCGACCCCGGATCGGCGCTCGCCTACGCGTACGACATGGTCTGCAACGGCAACGAGATCGGTGGCGGCTCGATCCGTATCCACCGCCGCGACGTGCAGGAGCGCGTCTTCCGCGTCATGGGCATCTCCGACGAGGAGGCCCAGGAGAAGTTCGGCTTCCTCCTCGATGCCTTCCAGTTCGGTGCGCCGCCGCACGGCGGCATCGCGTTCGGCTGGGACCGCATCGTCTCGCTGCTCGCCGGCACCGACTCGATCCGCGACGTCATCGCCTTCCCGAAGTCCGGTGGCGGCTACGACCCGCTGACCGCCGCGCCGGCCCCGATCACGGCGGCCCAGCGCAAGGAGGCCGGGGTCGACGCGAAGCCCGCCGAGAAGGCGGCCACGCCGAGCGCCTGACCGGCGCACCTCGACGAGGGCCACCGCCCGCGTACGTCCGGATGCCGCTCACCCAACCGGGTGGGCGGCATCCGTGCGTACCACGGCGTCTCAGGCGTCGTCCGGCCGCGGACCGGTGAAGGCGTGCGCGCGCGCTCCGTCGACCGTGGTCACCGTGCGTTCCGCCCAGAAGCACAGCAGGTCGCGCACCGGCTCGGCCTCGCGCAGCGGGTTGCGGTAGCACCAGGCGATGTCGCGGCCGTTCTCACCCTCGGCGCTGAGGTAGGACGCGTGACCCTTGTAGGCGCACGTCGTCCTCGTGTCGCTCGGGGCCAGCAGCTCGGTGCGCACGTCGTGGGTCGGCAGGTACCACCGGGTCGGCAGCCCGGTCTCGAAGAGGGCCACCGGACGCCGTGACCGGGCGAGCTCGACGCCGTCCAGCTCGACCCGCACCTCCCGCGTGCTGTGCAGCACGTCGATGCGGGAGAAGGGGTCGTGCGGGTGGCCGATGACCGGCTCGTCCTCCTCGAGCCAGTCGAACTCGCCGAACGGCAGCAGCACGTGGCCGTCGACGCCGTCGCCCTCGAAGACCGCGGCACCCTGGGGCAGCTCGTCGCCGAGAGAGCTTCGGGGCACGGCGTACTGGGGGACGACATGGCGTGGCAGCCACACCACCAGCGCCTCGGTCGTGTCGCAGACGAGGGCCCCTTCGCGGCTGGCCCGGAGCCTCTTGGCGGTGGCGGCGTAGCGGAGCTGTTCGCGCTGCACGTGTTGCTGGGATCGCAGGTCGATCGTCATCTCCCCAGCATCCCCGGCGCGCGTCGACGGCGACAAGACCGCAGACGTGCCGTGGGGCGCGCTCAAGGGTCGACGACCACCGGGCGGCTCGACCAGGCACAGACCTGCTGGTAGCCCAGAGCGAGGTAGAGGCGGCGGCCCACGTCGTTGTGGGAGTACATCCCGAGGGTGCACACGCCGGTCTCTGCAACGGCAAGGCGGGTGAGCGCGCCGACGATCGTCCGTCCGAGGCCGCGCCCTCGCTCGCGCGCGTCGACCGCGACCGACGAGAGGTGCGGCGCGCCGGCGCGGGTGGTGCCCCAGGCCGTCACGGCGACGAGCCGGTCGGGCCTGCCTCCTCCGGCGGGCCCTTCCACGGCGAACCACCGCTCACCGCCGCCGGGCTCGGTGTCGGCCGTGGGCGAGTGCTCCTCGAGGAACGCTCGCACCTCGTCGGACCGGGCGACGTCGTCGAGCGGGAGCACGAGGTCGTGTGAGGGGTCGGCACGTGGCGGCGTCGTCGTATGGAACCACTCCCAGTCGCCGCCCTCGAACACTCGGTAGCGCTCGCGCAGGAGAGGCTCGAGATGCTGGGGAACGCTGACGGAGAAGGCTTTTCGCTGCGGGTCGATCTCGTCGGCGATCTGCGGGAGCGCATCGAGGAGGGTGGCGACGCCACGCTCGTCGCCCATCACGTTGACGGTTCGGCGAGTGGCCTTGCGGGTGCGTTGGAAGGCGACTGCGCCGGACGTGGTCCACCACGTGTCGGCGAGCTCCTCGGTGACCTCCCACCGGACGAAGGGGTTGTCGCCGGTCCACCGGAGCAGGCCCGCCAGCCCGTGCCCGGCGCGCACCCCGGTCACTCCGTGATGCCGAACCGGTCGTGCAGTCGGCGCAACGGCGCGGGAGCCCACCAGTTCCACCGTCCGAGGAGGGTCATGGTGGCCGGCACCAGCAGCATCCGCACGAGGGTCGCGTCGATGGCGACCGCCGCGACGAGGGCCAGACCCATCTGCTTGATGATGAGGATGTCACCGGCCACGAAGCCCGCGAAGACGATGACGATGAGCAGCGCGGCGGAGGTGATGATCCGACCGGTGCGCTGCAGCCCCAGCGAGACGGCCCGGTCGTTGCCGGCTCCGTGGCGGTGGAACTCCACGATGCGCGAGAGCAGGAAGACCTCGTAGTCCATCGACAGTCCGAAGCCGAACGCCAGCACGAGGAAGGGCACCATCGACTCGACGGCCCCGACCGACGTGAAGCCGAGCAGGCCCTCGAGGTGCCCCTCCTGGAAGATCCACACCACGACGCCGAGGGCGGCGCCGAGCGAGATGAGGTTGAGCAGCAGGGCCTTGACCGGCACGACGACCGAGCCGGTCATGAGGAAGAGCAGCACGAAGGTGCCGAGCGCGACGAGCCCGACGGCATACGGGGCGCGGGCCGACATGGACTCGAGGAAGTCGATCTGGCCGGCCGCCTGCCCCGTCGTCAGCGTCTCGAACGGGGCCGGGCTGTCGCGCACCGCGGCGACCAGCTCCTGCGCCTGGTCGGAGGTGGGTCCGCCCGCCATGCGCACGTCGACGCGCTGGTGGGTGCTGCCGAGGGGCTGGACGGTGATGCTCTCGACGCCGGGGGCCGTGCGGAACCCATCGGCCCACGCCGTCACGGCGCTCCGGTCGGACGACGCTGCGACCACGGTGACCTCCGGTGCGGTGAGCGCGGGGTAGTCGCGTGCAAGGTCCTCGAAGAACACGCGTTGGTCGGCGCCCTTCGGCAGCAGCTCCGTTCCCGAAGAGGTGAGGCGCATCGACAGCGTCGGCAGCGCCAGGGTCACCAGCACGACGACGACTGCAGCGATGACGAGGATGGGGCGTCGCTGCACCATGTGGGCGAGACGGGAGAAGAGACCGACATCGGACGGCCGCTCGATCGCCTTGCGCGAGAGGCGTTTTGCGCCGAGGACGCACAGAGCGGGGACCAGCGTGATCGCGACGACCATGGCGACGAGGACGATGGAGACGCCGGCGACGCCGATGGCGCGCATGATCGAGGCCTCGAAGGTCAGGAGGCCGGCGAGCGCGATCGCGACCGTCAGCCCCGAGAACAGGACGGTCCGCCCGGCGGTCGCCACGGTGCGCTCGGTGGCATGCGCCACCTCCTCGCGCGTCGGCACGTCGTGCTCGCGGTGTGCGAGCTCCTCGCGGAACCGGCTGACGGTGAGCAGCCCGTAGTCGATGGAGAGTCCGAGGCCGAGGAGCGTCACGATGTTGACGACCGTCGCGTCGAGCTCGACCGCGTGGGAGAAGCCGAAGAGGGAGAGCAGCCCTCCGCCGATCGCCACGACCGCTCCGATGATCGGCATGCCGGCCGCGATGAAGCCACCGAACACGAAGACCATCACGAGGAACGTCAGGGGCAGGGCGATGCCCTCGCCACGCAGCAGGTCACGCTCGACCGTGCTGGTGATGGCGGTGATCACCTTGTTCGAGCTGCCCAGCTGGCCGGTCGCGTCCATCGCCTCGGGCACCGCCAGCAGTGCCTTCTCGGCGGCCGCCTCGGCGGTGTCCTGGGCCTTTCGGTCGAGTCCGGGCTCGAAGTCGACGACCGTGACGAAGCCGCCCGCCCTGGGGGAGCCGCCCTTGAGGAGCGGCGCCACCGACAGGTCGGCGACGCCGCCGGGCGCCAGCAGCGGCGAGCGCATGTTCTTGACCCCCGGGACCCCGGCGACGGCGCGGGTGCGCTCGACCCCGGCCGCAATGAGCTTCGGGTCGCCGAGATCCGCGCCCGACACCTGCATGGTCAGCGTCTGCAACGTCGGACTGCTCTCGGCGATGACGTCCTGGGCGCGCGAGGCCTCGGAGTCGACGGTCGGGGCGCCCGAGTGGAGGCGTTCGAAGAGGGACTCGCCCGTGACGCCGCCCACGGCCACGGCGAAGCACGTGACGGCGACGACGACCCACGCCAGCACCCACGAGCGTGGGTGCCGGGCGACGAGCGCTCCGAGGCGGCCGAGCCGGGTGGTCGGACCCGGGCCGGGAGGAGAGGGTTTCAGCACGCGGATAGCCTTCCACAGTGATGTCGAACAGCACCGAGGACCTGTTCGGGGCGGCCTCCGCCGCCGAGCGCGGCGACCAGCCGGCGTCGGCCGGCGTGGCCCCGCTCGCCGTCCGGATGCGCCCGCGGACCCTCGACGAGGTGCGCGGCCAGGGCAAGGTGCTCCGCCCCGGGAGCCCGCTGCGACGGCTGATCGAGGGCTCGGGAGGGGCCGCCGGCCCCCTGTCCGCGATCCTCTGGGGTCCGCCGGGCACCGGCAAGACGACGCTCGCGCACCTCGTCGCCACCGTGGCCGACCGGCGCTTCGTCGAGCTGTCGGCCGTCACCGCCGGGGTCAAGGACGTGCGTTCGGTCATGGAGTCCGCCGTGCGCGAGCGCGACCTCTACGCACGCCAGACGGTGCTCTTCCTCGACGAGATCCACCGCTTCACCAAGGCCCAGCAGGACGCCCTGCTGCCCGGCGTCGAGAACCGGACGGTCATCCTCGTGGCCGCGACGACCGAGAACCCGTCGTTCAGCATCATCTCGCCCCTGCTCTCGCGCTCGGTGCTCGTCACGCTGGAGTCCCTGTCCGACGAGGAGGTCGGCGACCTGCTCGGTGCCGCCCTCACCGACGAGCGCGGCTTCGACGGCGCGCACACGCTCGCCCCCGACGCCACCGAGCACCTCGTGCGCATCGCCGGAGGGGACGCGCGACGGGCCCTCACCTCGCTCGAGGCGGCCGCCGGCGTCGCCCTGGACGCGCAGCCGGCCGGGCGGCTCTCCGACGACCCCGTCGAGATCACCCTGGCCAACGTGGAGCAGGCCGTCGCGCAGGCGGCCGTGCGCTACGACCGGGCCGGCGACCAGCACTACGACGTCGCGAGCGCGCTCATCAAGTCGATGCGCGGCAGCGACGTCGACGCGGCGCTGCACTACCTCGCCCGGATGCTCGAGGCGGGGGAGGACCCGCGCTTCATCGCCCGGCGCATCGTCATCTCGGCCAGCGAGGACGTCGGGATGGGCGACCCCACCGCCCTGCAGACCGCCGTTGCCGCCATGCACGCCGTGGCCCAGATCGGGATGCCGGAGGCGCGGATCATCCTCGCCCAGGCGGTCGTGCACAACGCCATGGCGCCCAAGTCCAACGCGGCATACCTCGGCATCAACGAGGCGATCGCCGACATACGCGCGGGGCGGGGGGGCGTGGTGCCGCCGCACCTGCGGGGGAGCGGGTATGCCGGGGCCGAGCGCCTCGGCCACGGCAAGGGCTACGTGTACGCCCATGACGAGCCCGACGGGGTGGCCGCGCAGCAGTACCTCCCGGACGACCTCCACGACACGGTGAGCTACTACCGGCCGACCGACCGCGGGTTCGAGGAGCGCCTGCGCGCCCGCTGGGAATGGCTGTCGACACGGCTGGGGCGTACGCGAGGGCAGTGATCCCCGGGCACCGTGAGGCCCTGCGTGGAACCGGCACTCGGGTGCTGCGAGGGGCGTTTGTTTCGGGTGGTCCGGATGTGGGCGGACATTGTGTGGCGGGGGCGCGTGCTCGGTAACGATTTGTCATCCATGCACGTCTCAATGCTTGGACGGCACGAATCTGTGTGGCAGGCTCACGTCGTCCCGCCGGGGGTGGAGCAGCGCAGCTCTGGTCTCCCCCTCGGGGCGACTCGGGTGTCGAATTCCCCCGAGTTGGATGTGATCCCACCAGGATGGAGACAACGCGTTGAACGCCATGCCGGAGCCCTCTGCCGAAGTGCTGACCGAGGAGTCCGCCGAGAAGGGTTCGACGCCGGTCCGTGAGCACCAGGAGGTGCGCACCGGCCGCTCGCCGGGTCAGGTCGCCTGGGCCCGGCTCAAGAAGGACAAGGTCGCGATCGTCTGCTTCGCGATCATCATCTTCTTCATCGTCGTGGCGATCTTCGCCCCCTTCCTCTACTCGCTCGAGTCCGTCGACCCGACGACGGGAGCCAAGGCCGACCCCTACACCACCTACACCAAGCTGGTGGACATCAACGGTCTCCCGACCGTGGGGACGAGCGCGGCCCACTGGCTCGGGGTCGAGCCCCGCCTGGGCCGCGACCTCTTCGCGCGCTGGGCGGTCGGCGCCCGCCCGTCCCTGATCATCGGGTTCGTGGCCGCGGCCGCGTCGACGATCATCGGTGTGACGCTCGGCCTCATTGCCGGCTACCTGGGCGGCGTCGCCGACAAGATCATCTCGTGGATCATCGACTTCTTCCTGTCGCTGCCCATCCTGCTGCTCGTGCTGGCCATCGTCCCGATCATGCAGAAGAGCCTCGCGTCCAACGGTGACCTCTCAGCCGAGGAGACGTCGCAGATCCGCTTCGTCGTGCTCATCGTCATCCTCTTCGTCTTCGGCTGGATGGGTCTGGCCCGTCTCGTGCGAGGTGAGGTCAAGAGCCTGCGTGAGCGCGAGTTCGTCCAGGCGGCGCGGGCCATCGGTGTGCCGACCCGGGGCATCCTCTTCCGTGAGGTGCTGCCCAACCTCGTGGGCCCGATCATCGTCTCCGCCTCGATCGCCGTCCCCGCCTACATCACCTACGAGGCCACGCTGAGCTATCTCGGCGCCGGCCTGGTCGAACCGACGGCCTCCTGGGGCCGCACCATCTCGGATGCGCAGAACCTCTTCGCCTCGTATCCGCTGTGGCTGTGGCCCTCGGTGATCGGCCTGTCGCTGCTCGTGCTCGCGCTCAGCCTGCTGGGCGACTCGATCCGCGACGCCTTCGACCCCACCAGCCGCCGATAACCCACCGGTTCTCGGCCATCAGATGTTCCCGGCAAAACGCCGGGACACGCACAAAGGGAGCAAACAACAATGCGCTGGACCAAAGTCCTGACCGTGGGGGCCGCGGCCTCCCTCGGCTTCGTCGCAGCTTGCGGCGCGCCGGCCGCCAACAACGCTGGCACCGGTGGCACGAACGGCGCCGGCAACGGCGGTGCGGTCGAGGGTGCCTCGGCCGGCCTCCTGCCCGACGCGAAGGGCCCCGCCCCGGAGGTCCCCGGTGCGAAGAAGGGCGGCATCCTGACCGTCCCCTACACCAGCACCCCGGCCAACATGGACCCGAGCGACCAGTTCTTCCAGGACACGGCCGTCATCTTCTCGCTGACGCACCGCGCACTGACCACGTTCACGGAGCGCGACGGCAAGCAGGTGCTCGTTCCTGACCTCGCCACCGACCTCGGCAAGGCCTCCGAGGACGGCCTGACGTGGACCTTCACGCTCAAGGACGGCATCAAGTACGAGGACGGCACGCCGGTCAAGGCCGCCGACATCGTCTTCGCTGCCAAGCGCTCGTTCGACCCCGACCTCGCCGCCAACGGCCCGACCTACCAGCGCGAGTTCTTCAAGGGCGGCGCCGACTACAAGGGCCCGTACAAGGGCGACAAGAACTGGAAGGGCGTCGAGGCCCCGGACGACAAGACCATCGTCTTCCACCTCGAGAAGCGCTTCGAGACGCTGCCCTACTTCGTCTCCTTCAACCAGTTCACGCCGATCCCCGAGGCGAAGGACAAGAAGGCCGACTACCAGCTGCACCCGCTGGCCACCGGCCCGTACATGTTCGACAAGTACACCCCGGGCACCGAGCTCACGCTCAAGCGCAACCCCAACTGGGACCCCGCCACCGACCCGGCGCGCCACAACTACCCCGACGGCTTCCACTTCAAGTGGGGCGTCGACACCATCAAGACGCAGACGGCCATCCTCGCCTCCAACGGCGAGGACGCCACGAGCCTCAACTGGGACGCCATCGACTCCTCACTCATCCCGCAGATCGAGGGCGACAAGAAGGCCCAGTTCGAGGAGGGCCCCTCCTCCTGCGTGATCATGGTCAACATGGACGCGCGCAAGATCCCGCTGCCCGTCCGCAAGGCGATCGCCGTCGCGTGGCCGTTCGACTCGATCCACAAGGCCGGCGGTGAGACGTCCCACTCGTACTCGCCCGCCAGCACGATCATCCCGCCGCAGATCCCCGGCCACCTGGACTACACGGCCGAGGCCACCCCGGGCTTCAAGATGAACGGGCAGGGCGACGGCGACCCGGCCAAGGCCAAGGCGATGCTCGCCGCGGCCGGCTACGGTCCCGACAAGCCGTTCGAGCTCATCTACTACTACACGAACGACGACGACACCGCCCAGAAGGTCAACCAGGTCCGCAAGCAGGCGCTCGAGCAGGCCGGCTTCAAGGTCCAGGACATCGGCGCCCCGAACAAGGAGCGTCGCAAGCTCGTCCTTGACCCCAAGGGCAAGTACAACATGCTGCAGTCGCCCCGCGGCTGGTGCTTCGACTGGCCGTCCGCCGACTCGATCATCCCGCCCACCTTCGGCACGATCGCGCTGTCGCAGGGTGGCACGACCTTCGGCAACTTCTCCGACGCCAAGATCGACTCGGAGATCAAGCGCATCCAGCAGCTCTCCATCACGGAGCAGGGGCCGGAGTGGGGCAAGATGGACAAGTGGCTCACGGAGACGTACCTGCTGGCCATCCCGGACTACAACGACAAGGGCAACTCGGTCTTCGGTACCAAGGTGCACAACGTCCACAACAACCCGAACAAGGGCATGCCCAACCTGATCGACGTGTGGCTCGACCAGTAAGTCATCAGTGACAACGCTCCCTCGGGAGAGTAGAACCTGATTTGACCGCCGTGGTGGGGGTCCGGAGATTCCCGGGCCCCCACCACCGGCGCCCCACCTTGTCCTGGAAGGCATATCGTGCTCACCTACATCCTCAGGCGACTGGGTCTCGCCCTGAGCGTCATCCTCGCCACTCTCGTGTCGACGTTCCTGATCTTCTTCGCGGGCCCGTCCGACCCTGCGCAGGCGATGTGCCCTGAGACCCGGTGCACCCCCCAACGCCTGGCGGCCATCACGCAGAGCCTCGGGCTCGACAAGCCGTTGCCCGCCCAGTTCTTCGACTACTTCGGCGGTCTCTTCGTCGGGCGTGACTTCGTCTACGCCGGCGACACCGTCCACTGCAGCGCGCCCTGCCTGGGCTTCTCCTTCGTGACGCGCCGTTCGGTCAACGACGAGCTCTTCTCCCGCTTCCCGAACACCGTGGTCCTCGCGCTCATGGCAGCGGTCG
This sequence comes from Terrabacter sp. 05T424, assembly GCF_056396225.1. NCBI lineage: Bacteria > Bacillati > Actinomycetota > Actinomycetes > Micrococcales > Intrasporangiaceae > Terrabacter > Terrabacter sp. 05T424. The sequence continues at coordinate 202,753 of NZ_JBFTLB010000006.1, read as the reverse complement.
TGTTCCTCACGATTGGCGTCACGATCGGCATCTTCGCCGCCGTCCGTCGCGGCACCGCGACCGACCGCACGCTTGTCGGAGCCTCCCAGGTGCTCGGCGCCATCCCGTACTACGTGCTCGCGCTCCTGACGGCGCTCTACCCCGTCATCCTGTGGCACCTGCTGCCGCAGTACTCCTCGATCTCGGCCGGAGTCGGGCCCTACCTCCTCGGCATGCTCGCACCGGCACTGATCCTCGGTGTCGTGACATCCGCGTCGTACGTGCGCTACACGCGCAACTCGATGATCGACACGCTGTCGATGGACTACATCCGCACCGCCCGCTCGAAGGGCATCAACGAGCGCACCGTGCTGTTCAAGCACGGCTTCCGCGCCGCGATGAGCCCGATCGCCACCATCCTCGGTCTCGACATCGCCGCCCTGCTGACCGGAACGCTCATCACGGAGCAGATCTTCGGCGTCGACGGCATCGGTCGTCGCGGCCTCGCAGCCCTCAAGGCAGACGACCTGCCCATCATCATGGGCACGGTGCTCATCGGGGCCGTGGTCGTCGTGATCATGAACCTCATCGTCGACATCGCGTACTCCTTCATCGACCCGCGAGTGAGGCTCTCGTGACCGCAACCGCGAACACCATCTCGACCCAGACCGCCGAGGCGCATGACGCGGGCGACATCGTCCTGGACGTCAGCGACCTCTCCGTCGCCTTCCCGACCGAGGAGGGCGTGGTCAAGGCCGTCTCGAACCTGACCTACCAAGCTCGTCTCGGGCGCACGCTCGCCATCGTCGGCGAGTCCGGCTCGGGCAAGTCCGTCAGCAGCATGGCCGTGCTCGGACTGCACAACCCGAAGCGCACCCAGATCACGGGGAGCATCAAGCTCGACGGCCTCGAGCTGGTCGGGGCCTCGGCCTCGACCTTCCAGAAGATCCGCAGCACCAAGGCGGCCATGGTCTTCCAGGACCCCCAGAGCTCTCTGCACCCGTTCCACAAGATCGGCAAGCAGATCGCCGAGGCGTACCAGGCGCACAACAAGGTCAGCAAGCAGATCGCCGCCAAGCGCGCGGTCGAGATGCTCGACCTCGTCGGCATCCCCAACCCGCAGCGCCGGGCCAACCAGTACCCCCACGAGTTCTCGGGCGGTATGCGCCAGCGCGCCATGATCGCGCTCGGCCTGGTCAACAACCCGAAGCTGCTCATCGCCGACGAGCCGACGACGGCCCTCGACGTGACGGTCCAGGCGCAGATCCTCGACCTCGTCAACGACCTCCAGAAGGAGTTCGGCTCGGCGGTCATCCTGATCACCCACGACCTCGCGGTCGTCGCCGAGACCGCCGACGACATCCTCGTGATGTACGCCGGCCGCGGCGTCGAGAAGGGCAGCGCCAAGGAGGTGCTGGCCCAGCCGTCGCACCCCTACACGTACGGACTGCTCCAGTCGCTGCCCTCACACTCGGAGGACCTCGCCGAGCTCAAGGCGATCAAGGGCACGCCGCCCAGCCTGCTGAACCTGCCGTCGGGCTGCTCGTTCCACCCCCGCTGCGAGTTCAAGACGCAGGTCGAGGGCGAGCGGTGCTTCACCGAGCTGCCCGAGTGGCGACCCACCCCGGGGCTGGCCAACCGTGAGATCCGCTGTCACCTGGCCGACCCCGTGGCCACGCTTCAGCACGACGAGGGAGTCCGATGAGCGACCAGACGCTGCTCAAGGTCACCGACCTCCAGCGACACTTTCCGTTCCGTGAGGTCCAGGGCCTTCGGATGGTGCGGGCGACGGTCAAGGCCGTCGACGGCATCAGCTTCAGCATCAAGCAGGGCCAGACCCTTGGTCTCGTCGGGGAGTCCGGGTGTGGCAAGTCGACGACGTCCCGGCTCGTGACGCGTCTCGACGAGCCCACCGGAGGCACGATCGAGTTCGAGGGCCGCGACATCTCGCACTTGAAGGAGCGCGAGCTGCGCGGCATCCGTCGCGACGTCCAGATGATCTTCCAGGACCCGTACTCCTCGCTCAACCCGCGCCACACGGTGGGCTCGATCCTCAGCACGCCGCTGCGCGTGCACGGCCTGCACAAGGGCAAGGAGAAGGCCAGGGTGCAGGAGCTGCTCGAGCTCGTGGGCCTCAACCCGGAGCACATCAACCGCTACCCGTCGGAGTTCTCCGGCGGGCAGCGCCAGCGCATCGGCATCGCCCGAGCGCTCGCGGTGGAGCCGAAGCTCATCGTCGCCGACGAGCCGGTCTCGGCCCTCGATGTCTCCATCCAGGCGCAGGTGATGAACCTGCTCGCCAAGCTGCGCAACGAGCTCGACCTCGCCTTCGTCTTCGTCGCCCACGACCTCGGGGTGGTGCGCCACTTCTGCGACCAGGTCGCGGTCATGTACCTCGGCAAGATCGTCGAGTACGGCGACAAGAAGAAGATCTACGAGGCCCCGGAGCACCCGTACACCCAGGCACTGCTCTCGGCGGCGCCCGACATCAACGTCGCGCGCGGCATCGCCCCCAAGGAGCGAATCCGCCTCGTCGGCGACGTGCCGAGCCCGATCGACCCGCCGAGCGGCTGCCGTTTCCGGACCCGGTGCTGGAAGGCGCAGGACATCTGCGCCCAGCAGGAGCCGCCACTCCTCTCGGCGACGGCCGAGGAGTCGACGCGCACCTTCCGCGAGGGCGGCGTCCACCTGCAGGCGTGCCACTTCCCGGAGGTCAAGACGGACCTCGTCGCCGAGGTCGCGAGCAGCGGTTCGGCCTGAGCCACGGCGCGCTGCCAAGGACAGGGCGTATGCCGCTGGGCCGGCTCCCGCACGGGGGCCGGCCCAGCGGCATACCTGCGTGGACGGACGGCGGGGGTGCGCGGCCGGCAAGGGGTGTGGGACGGGCGTCACGTGGTCCGTTAGGGTTGTCGGCGTGATGGACACGAGAAGTGCGGTGGTGGCGAGCGTGGCTGCACGAGCCCGCTGGGGGTCGGTCGCGCCCTGCTGAGGCGCACGCCGACCCCGCCCCGACCCATCACCCGCGATCCACCACGAGGACATCACATGGAAACCGCTGAGATCCGCCGCCGCTGGCTCTCCTACTTCGAGAACAACGGCCACACGGTCGTCCCGAGCGCACCGCTCGTGCACGAGGACCCGAACCTGCTGTTCGTCAACGCCGGCATGGTCCCGTTCAAGCCGTACTTCCTCGGCCAGGAGACCCCGCCGTTCGATCGCGCCACGAGCGTGCAGAAGTGCGTGCGCACCCTCGACATCGAGGAGGTCGGCAAGACCACGCGCCACGGCACGTTCTTCCAGATGAACGGCAACTTCAGCTTCGGCGACTACTTCAAGGAAGGCGCGATCGGGCTCGCCTGGGAGCTCATCACGCGTAGCCAGGCCGATGGCGGCCTCGGGTTCGACGAGAAGGACCTCTACGCGTCCGTCTACCACGAGGACGAGGAGGCCATCGCGCTGTGGAAGAAGGTCGCGGGGCTGTCCGACGACCGCATCGTGCGCCTCGGTCGCAAGGACAACTACTGGAACATGGGCGTCGCCGGCCCCGGCGGGCCGTGCTCCGAGATCCTCCTCGACCGCGGCCGCGAGTTCGGCGCCGACGGCGACTGGGAGGCGGGTGACCGCTACCTCGAGTTCTGGAACCTCGTGTTCATGCAGTACGAGCTCGAGAACGTCAGGTCCAAGGAGGACTTCGACATCGCGGGCGACCTGCCCAAGCGCAACATCGACACCGGCATGGGGCTCGAGCGCGTCGCGTTCCTGCTCCAGGGAGTCGACAACATCTACGAGACCGACGAGGTCTTCCCGGTCATCGCGGCGGCCGAGGACCTCAGCGGTCGTCGCTACGGGGCCGACCACGGCGATGACGTGCGGTTCCGCGTGGTCGCCGACCACGTGCGCAGCTCGCTCATGCTCATCGGCGACGGCGTCACGCCGGGCAACGAGGGCCGCGGCTACGTGCTGCGCCGCCTGCTGCGTCGCGCGGTGCGGTCGATGCGCCTGCTCGGCGTCGACGCGCCGACGCTCGAGCAGCTGCTCCCGGTCAGCATGGAGCGGATGAAGGCCTCCTACCCGGAGCTCGAGACCGACTTCCAGCGGATCAGCCAGATCGCGTATGCCGAGGAGGAGGCGTTCCGTCGCACGCTGAGCTCGGGCACGACGATCCTCGACACAGCGGTCGCGCGGGCGAAGTCGTCGGGCGCGAGCACCCTCGGCGGGTCCGAGGCGTTCGCGCTGCACGACACCTATGGCTTCCCGATCGACCTCACGCTCGAGATGGCTGCAGAGCAGGGCCTGCAGGTCGACGAGGCGGGCTTCCGCCGCCTCATGGGCGAGCAGCGCGACCGCGCGAAGGCGGACGCCCGGGCGAAGAAGTCCGCGCACGGCGACACCAGCGTCTACCGCCAGCTCTCCGACGCGCTCGGCCGCCAGGTCGAGTTCACCGGCTACGACCAGACGCTCACCGACACCCGCGTCCGGGGGCTCATCCGCGACGGCGCGGTCGTCGACCGGGTGGTCCAGGGGGATGACATCGAGGTCGTGCTGGACCGCACCCCCCTCTACGCCGAGTCCGGCGGCCAGCAGGCCGACCACGGCCGCATCCGGCTGGCGAACGGCGCCCTCATCGAGGTGACCGACGTCCAGCGCCCCATCACCGGGCTCGTCGTACACCGCGCGACCGTGCTCGAGGGTGAGGTGGGTGTCGGCGAGGAAGCCGAGGCCGAGGTCGACGTCATCCGTCGCCGCTCGATCTCCCGCGCCCACACCGCGACCCACATGGTGCACCAGGCCCTGCGTGACGAGCTCGGCGACACGGCCACCCAGGCGGGTTCGGAGAACTCACCCGGCCGGCTCCGCTTCGACTTCAAGTCGCTCCAGGCGGTCCCCGCCGCGGCCATGGGCGAGATCGAGGGACGCATCAACGCGGTGCTGCTCGACGACCTCCCGGTGACCGCCGACATCATGAACATCGACGCCGCCAAGAAGCTCGGTGCGATGGCGCTGTTCGGAGAGAAGTACGGCGAACGGGTCCGCGTCGTGTCCATCGGCGAGTGGTCGCGCGAGCTGTGCGTCGGCACGCACACCCCGCGCGTCGGCCAGATCGGCGTCGTCAAGCTGCTCGGCGAGAGCTCGATCGGCTCTGGTGTTCGCCGCGTCGAGGCCCTCGTCGGCGCCGACGCGTACACCCACCTCGCGCGTGAGGCGACGATCGTCAGCCAGCTGACCGACACCCTCGGGGTGCGCCGCGACGAGCTCGCCGACCGCGTCGCCACCATCATCGGTCGCCTGCGTGACGCCGAGAAGGAGATTGCTGCGGTGCGCCAGAGCCAGGTGCTCGGCGCGGCGAGCGGGCTCGTGTCGTCGGCGCGCGACATCGGCGGGGTGACCTTCGTGAGCCACGACGCCGGCGACGGCGTGACGGGCGACGACCTGCGCAAGCTCGTCACCGACGTGCGCGGGCGCCTCGGCAACGACCGTCCGGTGCTCGTGTCGATGGCCGCGGTCAACAACGACCGGCCGTTCGTCATCGTCGCGACGAACGAGCGGGCCCGCGCGGCAGGCCTCAAGGCAGGCGCCTTCGTGAAGGTCGCCGCGCAGACGCTCGGCGGCGGAGGCGGCGGCAAGGACGACCTGGCCCAAGGCGGCGGCACCGACCCCGGCAGGGTGTCGTCGGCGCTCGGAGCCGTCGAGGACCAGCTGCGTCAGCGGGGCGCATGACCTCGCCCGGCGAGCATCCCCGACGCGGGGTGCGCATCGGGGTCGACGTGGGCGACGCCCGCGTCGGCGTGGCCGCGTGCGACCCGTCCGGCATGCTCGCGCACCCGGTGCGCACGCTGCCCCGCGACGTCGAGGGCGACACGGATGTCGAGGCCATCGTGACGCTCGTCGACGAGCTCTCGGCCATCGAGGTCGTCGTCGGCCTGCCTCGCCTGCTGTCGGGCGAGGAGGGCGAGGCGGCGCGGATCGCCCGGGCCTATGCGGGGCGGCTCGCGTCTCGACTGGGTACTGTAGGGGTGCGTATGGTCGATGAACGCTTGACCACCGTCGACGCGCACCGCAGACTACGCGACAGCGGTGTTCCGGGTCGCGGGCAGCGAGCCGTCGTCGACCAGGCCGCAGCAGTACTCATTCTCCAGTCTGCGCTGGACACCGAGGCACGATCGGGAAGACCAGCAGGGGAGACCGTCTCGCCAGGGGGCAAACGGAAGAAGGAACGTCGTCGATGAAGGACCATCTCGAGACCTCCATCTTCGGCGACCACGAGGAGCACCTCGAGCACCCTGAGCCGGGCGAGCACTTCGAGCACCTCGAGGAGGCGCACACCGCGCCGGCCCCGATGAGCCGCCGTGAGATGCGTGACGCCGAGGAGGCCGCGCGCAAGGGCGGCAGGAGGAGTCGCAAGGGCGCCGCCGCCGGTGCCACCGGCGGAAGTGGTCGCGGACGGCCCTCGATCCTTCGACGACTCCTCGTCATCGTGCTGGCCCTGGCCGTCATCGGTGGCGGAGTCGCCGTCGCCTACAAGGCCCTGCGACCGGTCGTCGAGGGCTTCCTCGAGTCCAACGACTACCCCGGCCCCGGGTCGGGTGAGGTCAACGTGACCGTCGACGAGGGTGCGCGCGGAAGCGTCATCGCCAAGACCCTGGCCGACCAGGACGTCGTCAAGTCGAGCAAGGCGTTCATCGAGGCCGCGAACAACAACCCGAAGAGCGCCGGCATCCAGCCCGGCATCTACACGCTGAAGAAGCAGATGAAGGCGTCGGACGCCCTCGCGATCCTCGTCGACCCGAAGAACCGGCTCATCACGCGGGTCGTCATCCCGGAGGGCCTGTGGACCGAGGAGATCTACGCCCGCCTGTCGAAGACGTCCGGCATCCCGGTCGCCGAGTACACCGCGGCGGCCAAGAAGGTCGACGAGCTCGGACTCCCGCCGTCGGCACGCGGCAACATCGAGGGCTACCTCTTTCCGGCCAGCTACGAGTTCCCGCCGTCCACCTCGGCCCTCGACCAGCTCAAGGAGATGGTCGCCGAGTCGACGAAGCGCCTCGAGACGCTCGGCATCACGCCCGAGCAGATGGAGCGGGTCGTCACCGTCGCCAGCCTGGTCGAGGGTGAGGCGAAGACCGATGGCGACCGGGCCAAGGTCGCACGGGTCGTCGAGAACCGGCTGGCCGCCAACATGTCGCTCGGCTTCGACTCGACGGTCAACTACATCTTCCGCAAGCGTGGCGTGCCCACCCAGGACATGCTCGACAGCCGGAGCCCGTACAACACCCGTCGCGTCACCGGGCTGCCGCCAGGCCCCATCTCCAACCCCGGCGTGGGCGCCCTCATGGCAGCAGCCAACCCGGCGCCCGGGCCGTGGCTCTATTTCGTCACGGTGAACCTCGACACGGGTGAGACGAAGTTCGCCGCGACCTACCCCGAGCACCAGCGCTACGTCGCGGAGTTCCAGAAGTGGTGCAGCGACAACAAGGGCAAGTGCTGAGAGAGGGGTCCGCCGTCCACCGCTGCGCGGTGTGGGGCAGCCCCGTCGCGCACTCGCTCTCCCCGCTCCTGCACCGAGCGGCCTACGTCGCCCTGGGTCTGGCCGACTGGGAGTACGCGCGCCGCGAGGTCGACGAGGCGGCCTTTCCCGATGCGTTCGGCGGGCTCGACACCTCCTGGCGCGGCCTGTCGCTGACGATGCCGCTCAAGGAGGTGGGCCTGCGGGCCGCCCGCACCGTCACCCCACTGGCCGCGGCCACGGGGGCGGCCAACACCCTGGTCAGGGACGCCGACGACCCGTCTGCGTGGACCGCCCACAACACCGACGTGCACGGCATCCGGATGGCCCTCGAGCTCGCAGGGTGCCCAACGCCGTCCAGCCTGCTCGTCATCGGCTCGGGCGCCACGGCCCGGTCGGCCCTGGCCGCCGTTGCGTCGCCCGGGGCGAGAGTGGTCTTCATGGTGCGCGACCGGGTGCGCCCCGAGACGCTGGCGCAGGCCGAGGTGGCCGGCACGGCGGTCGAGGTGGTGCCCATGGGCGACTGGGAGCCGGCGCGCGACGTCGACGCCATCGTGAGCACCGTGCCCCCGCTGTCCGTGCCACCTCTCGGGGGGTTCCTCGAGCAGGGAGACGGCGGCAACAGCCGGCGTCCCGTCGTCCTCGACGTCGTCTACGGTTCGGGCCGCACGCCGCTGCAGCGGGCCGCCGCCGCGCGAGGCTGGGCTGTCGCCGAGGGCACCGACATGCTCCTGCACCAGGCCACCGAGCAGGTACGCCTGATGACCGGCAGGCCGGCGCCGCTCGCCGCCATGTCGGAGGCGTTGGAGCAGGCCCTGGCGCAGCTGGCGCTGACCGAGGCCACGACCGAGCCCACGACCGAGCCCACGACCGAGCCCACGACCGAGCCCACGACCGGCGTACGAGGGCCATCACAGACGCCGGACCCGGCTCGGTGACCTTCCCCGTGACGTGGGTGGACGCACCCGGTGCGCCGCTGTGGTTCGTCCTCGCGCTCGCCCTCGCCGGCGGCCTCGTCGGCGAGGTGCTGCGTCGGCGTCTCGCGACCGGCGGCTACCGTCTCGACGACGAGCTCGGTCGCCCTCCTCGGCTCTCGTCCGCGGCGATCCCGGTCGCGCTCGCGCTGCTGTGGGGGCTGGTGGCATGGCGCTTCGGTCCGCTCTCCGAGTGGGCCCTGGCTCCGGCCTACCTCGGGTTCTCCTTCGTCGCCGTCGCGCTGGCGTGGATCGACGCCGACGTCCACCGCCTGCCGCGAGGGCTGACCCGTCCGGCATACCCGATGCTCGTCGCCCAGCTTGCACTGGCGTCACTCGCCTCGGGCGACTGGGACGCGCTGCGCCGGGCGGCCGTCGCCGGTGTCGTGCTCTGGGCCATCTACTTCCTCCTCGCACTCGTTGCCGCGTTGCTCGGCAGCGGCTTCGGCTTCGGCGACGTCACCCTCGCCGGGCTCGTGGGGCTGGCGAGCGGCTACGTCAGCGTGTCGACCACGCTCGTGGCGTCCTACGCAGCCTTCCTCCTCGCGGGGCTCTACGGCGTCGTGCGGCTGGTGCTGCGGCGTGGCACCCGCAAGGACGACATCGCGTTCGGACCGTGGATGCTCGTCGGCCTGCTCCTCGCCCTCGTCGTGCAGGTGCGGTCCTTCGTCTGACCCTCCGTCGCCGCCGGTGGGCCGCGTCGGTCCCGCGGAGCGGGCGGGTCGGAGCCGGTCGCGGCACGCGTGGGAGGATCGAGGAATGTTGCGTTGGTTGACGGCCGGTGAGTCGCACGGGCCCGCACTCGTCGCCATGATCGAGGGTCTCCCCGCGGGGGTCGAGGTCGGCGCCAAGGACCTGCAGGCCGCCCTGTCGCGGCGCCGGCTCGGCTACGGTCGCGGCGCCCGGATGAAGTTCGAGCAGGACGAGGTGGAGTTCCTCGGCGGTCTGCGCCACGGCGTGACGCTCGGCTCGCCGATCGCGGTCCGCGTCGGCAACAGCGAGTGGCCCAAGTGGACGACCGTCATGAGCCCTGAGGCCGTGACCGACGAGGCGTATGCGGCGTCCGACGACGTCAACGCCGAGAAGGAGATCGCCCGCAACAGGCCGCTCACCCGACCCCGGCCCGGTCACGCCGACCTCGTCGGCATGCAGAAGTACGGCCACGAGGACGCCCGGCCCATCCTCGAGCGTGCCTCGGCCCGCGAGACGGCCGCCCGCGTCGCGCTGGGAGAGGTCGCCGCCCGCTTCCTCGAGCAGGCCTACGGCATCCGCCTCGTCTCGCACACGGTGTCCATTGGCACGGCCGCGGTGCCTGCCGACGCCGCGCTTCCCACGCCCGACGACCTAGAGCGTCTCGACGCCGACCCCGTCCGGGCGTTCGACCCCGCGGGGTCCGCGGCCATGGTCGCGGAGATCGATGCCGCCAAGAAGGACGGAGACACCCTCGGTGGCGTGGTCGAGGTCCTGGCCTACGGCCTCCCGCCGGGCCTGGGCTCGCACGTGCACTGGGACCGCAAGCTCGACGGCCAGCTCGCCCAGGCCCTCATGAGCATCCAGGCGATCAAGGGCGTCGAGGTCGGCGACGGCTTCGAGACCGCTCGCCGCCGCGGGTCCGAGGCGCACGACGAGATGGAGATCGTCGACGGGGTCATCACCCGACGCACGGGGCGTGCGGGTGGCACCGAGGGCGGCATGTCCACCGGTCAGGTGCTGCGCGTCCGCGCTGCCATGAAGCCGATCAGCACCGTGCCGCGTGCGCTCTCGACGGTCGACGTCGCCACCGGCGAGGCCGCGACCGCGATCCACCAGCGCTCCGACGTGTGCGCCGTGCCCGCTGCCGGTGTCGTGGCGGAAGCCATGGTCGCCCTCGTGCTCGCGCAGTCCTGCCTCGAGAAGTTCGGCGGCGACTCGGTCACCGAGACGGCCCGCAACCACACGGCCTACCTCGCCGGCATCCGCGAGGGGCTGCGCACGTGGTGAACGACGTGACGCCCCCGACGACGCGTCCGGTCGCCGTCGTGGTCGGCCCGCCCGGCGCCGGAAAGACCACCGTCGGCCAGGCCCTCGCAGCCCGGCTCGGCGTCGCGTTCCACGACGTCGACTCCGCCATCGAGGCGGCCCAGGGCCGCTCGATCTCCGACATCTTCGTCGACGACGGCGAGGCCGTCTTCCGCGACCTCGAGCGCGCCGAGGTCGCGCGGTCGCTCGCCGAGCAGGCGGGTGTCGTCTCGGTGGGCGGGGGAGCCGTGATGGACCCGCTCACCGAGGAGGCCCTGGCCGGTCACGTCGTCGTCTTCCTCGACGTCGCCATCGCCGATGCGAGCAAGCGCATCGGTTTCGACCGCTCACGCCCGCTCCTGTCGGTCAACCCGCGTGCCTCGTGGGTGGCCATGATGAACACCAGACGGCCGACCTACGAGCGGGTGTCGACCCTGCGCGTCGACACCGCAGGTCGCACCCCCGACGAGGTCGTCGACACCATCGTGGCGTCGCTCGAGGCGGCCAACGCGTGACCGGTGAGGCGACGCCGACCACCATCGCCGTCGGCAGCGACTACGACGTCGTCATCGGCGCCGGCGTGCTCGACCGGGTGGCCGACCTGCTCGGCCCGGACGTCGAACGCGTCCTCGTCGTGCACCCACCGACCCTCCCCGACCTGACGAGGCGGGTCACCACGGCCCTCGAGGCACGCGGCCTCGCCGTGCACGTGGCCGAGGTGCCCGACGCCGAGGCGGCCAAGACCGCCACGGTCGTCGCCGACCTCTGGGGGCAGCTCGGCCGGGCCGGCTTCACCCGCACCGATGCCGTCGTCGGAGTCGGCGGTGGCACGGTCACCGACCTCGCGGGCTTCGTCGCGGCCTCCTGGCTGCGCGGTGTCCGCGTGGTGCAGGTGCCCACGACGCTGCTCGGCATGGTCGACGCCGCCGTCGGGGGCAAGACCGGCATCAACACCGCCGAGGGCAAGAACCTCGTGGGAGCCTTCCATCCGCCCGCCGGAGTGCTCTGCGACGTCGACGTGCTCCAGACGCTTCCCGAGGCCGACCTCGCAGCGGGGCTCGCTGAAGTCGTCAAGTGCGGCTTCATCGCCGACCCCGTCATCCTCGAGCTCGTCGAGTCGGCCGTGGCTGCCGACCCGGAGACGGCACGCAGCGCCGCCAATCCGCACCTGCGCGAGCTCATCGAGCGGGCGATCCGGGTCAAGGCCGAGGTCGTGGCTGCCGACCTCAAGGAGAGCTCGCTTCGCGAGATCCTCAACTACGGCCACACGTTCGGGCACGCGATCGAGCAGGTCGAGAACTACACCTGGCGTCACGGCGAGGCGGTCAGCGTCGGTCTGGTCTACGTCGCCGAGCTGGCCCGCCTCGCCGGCCACCTCACCGGACCGGAGGGCGACGCGCTCGTCGCCCGGCACCGCTCGGTCCTCGCCTCGCTCGGGCTGCCCACGACGTATGCCGCGGGACGCTGGGACGAGCTGCTCACGGCGATGCGGCGCGACAAGAAGTCGCGGGGTTCGACGCTGCGCTTCGTGGTGCTCGACGGCCTCGCCCAGCCGACCCGTCTCGTGGGCCCGGACGACGTGCTGCTCCAGGCGGCATACGGCCTCGTGTCGCGGGCCGGGCGAGGTCCGGCTCACTAGACTCGCCGCCATGACGGCACCCACGGTCTTCGTCCTGTCGGGCCCCAACCTCAACCGTCTCGGCACGCGTGAGCCGGAGGTCTACGGCTCCGACACGCTCGACGACGTCCACGCCGCCGTCCAGCGGGAGGCCCGTGACCTGGGGCTCGTTGCGGACTGCCGGCAGACGAACCACGAGGGCGAGCTCGTCGACTGGCTGCACGAGGCGGTCGACGTCGGCGCCGACGTCGTGCTCAACCCCGGCGCCTTCACGCACTACTCGTATGCCGTCCGCGACGCCTGCGCGATCGTCACCACGAGCGGGCGCAGCCTGGTCGAGGTGCACCTGTCGAACCCGGCCACGCGCGAGGAGTTCCGGCACACGTCGGTCGTGGCCGGGGTGGCCACCGGCACCATCGCCGGGTTCGGCCTGCAGTCCTACCTGCTCGCCCTCCGCGCCCTCGTCTGACCGTTCCGGGCGCCGCCGGCCACAGCGGACGCACAGCAGGCCCATCGAGGTCACATGGCTGTGACACCCAGACTCTTCTCAGGAGGGGTCGCCGGCCCCACGACGGAAGGCACGAGGATGGCCCCCAGACAGGACGACTGGCTCGACGAGCACGGCAACGAGATCGAGGACCACGACCGCGGCCTCTCCTTCGACCTGCTGACCCTGGTCGACCGGCGTCGGGCGCTGACCCTGTTCGGTGGCCTCGGCGTAGCGGGCGCCCTCGCTGCGTGCAGCAGCAGCACGCCCACCGCGACGACCGGCACGACCACCGCGAGCAGCACCGCGAGCAGCACCGCCGCCGCGACGGCGAGTGCCACGTCGGCAACGGGGTCGGCAACCACGTCCGCGGCGGCCACCAGCGACGCCAGCCTGGTCGAGGCGCCGGACGAGACGGCGGGTCCCTTCCCGGGCGACGGCTCCAACGGCCAGAACGTGCTCGACGACTCAGGCATCGTGCGGCAGGACATCCGCAGCAGCATCGGTGCGTCGACCGCGACGGCCCAGGGTGTGCCCCTCACCATCAAGCTCACGGTGAAGGACCTCGCGACCAGCTCGGCTCTCGTCGGGGCCGCCGTCTACGTCTGGCACTGCGACCGCGACGGGCTCTACTCGATGTACAGCCAGGGGGCAGAGAGCGAGAACTACCTCCGCGGCGTGCAGGCCACCGACGACTCCGGCACCGCGACGTTCACCACCATCTACCCGGGCTGCTACGCGGGTCGCTGGCCGCACGTGCACTTCGAGGTCTACGCGAAGGTCGCGGACGCCACCTCGAGCGGGCCGATCGTCAAGACGTCGCAGATCGCGCTACCCCAGACGGCTTGCGAGGCGGTCTACGCGACGGGCGGCTACGAGCAGAGCGTCGGCAACCTGTCCCAGGTGAGCCTCGCGCGCGACAACGTCTTCGGCGACGACGGGGGAGTCCACCAGCTGGCGACCATGTCGGGCAGCGCCTCGACCGGCTACACCGCGGCGCTCACCATCGGCGTCTGACCGGACCTGGTCAGGTGAGCTCTGCGGGGAGTGGCTCGGCGTGCACGATCGTCAGCCCGGAGACCGCTCGGGTCAGCACGACGTAGAGCCGGCGCAGTCCCGTGCGCTCGTCGGGCTCCGCCGCCGCGATGGCACGGGGTTCGACGACGACGGTCCGGTCGAACTCGAGACCCTTCGCGACGCTCGCCGGCACGACCTCGACCTGCCGGTCCTCGTCGTCGCCGTGGTCGACATCGAGGCGTCCGTGCGGCACCGACGCTGCGGCGAGAGCCGATGACACGGCCTCGACACCGGCGTCCGCGACGATGACGCCGACCGACCCCGGCTCCTGCGCTGCCGCCTCGACGGCGCGCACGACCTCGGTGTGCAGCTCGTCCTCGGCGACCGGTCGAAGCTCGAGGCGGCCCGGGTTCTCGCGCACCGACACCGGCGCCCCGAGCCCGGGCGCCATGTGCGGGAGCAGGCGGGCCGCGTACTCGATGACGACCGCCGGGACGCGGAAGCCACGGTCGAGCACCACGAGGTCGTGCGTGTCCTTGCCGAGGTGTCGCATGGCGTCGTCCCACGACCCGGTCGCCCACGGCGTCGTGCCCTGCGCGATGTCACCGAGCACCGTGACCGACCCGGTCGACGCGCGTCGGCCGACGGCCCGCAGCTGCATCGGCGAGAGGTCCTGGGCCTCGTCGAGCACGACGTGTCCCAGGCTCGGCACGCGGCGCAGCACGTCGTCGACCTCGTCGAGCAGTGCCATGTCGGCGCGTGACCACCGTGCAGCGCCCTTGGTGCGGGCGGGCTTGTCCCAGAGCAGCATCGCCTGCTCCTCCGCGGTGAGGTCCTCGCCGGCGGCGTCGCGCAGCGCGTCCGCGTCCGAGAGGAGCCGATGCAGCACGCCCTGCGGGTCGAGGGAGGGCCAGACCGTCGCGACGTACTTCTTGACGGCCGGCGACTTGGCGACGGCGTCCTGCACGCGGTCGTCGGGGGCCTCGCCCGACCGCTCCATCTCGAGCAGGACGTGGTGCGCGAGCCGCTGCGGCAGCAGCTCGCGGGCGGCGGAGTAGCGCACGCCGCGCGCGGCCAGCTCGCCGAGGATCTCCCGCACCTCGTATGCCGGCACACGCCACTTGCGCACGCCGCGCGGCACCACGAGCGCCTCCGTCGGGCGGGCCACGTGCGACCAGACCGCCCGGTGCAGCACTGCTGCCAGGCGGGCGTCGCCCTTGAGGGTCGCGACGTCGGCCGGCTCGTCGGCGCGCACCCGGCCGTGGCCGAGCAGCGTCTCGATCGTCGCGTGGCCGACGCGCACCTCGCCGAGAGAAGGAAGCACGGCGCCGATGTGGTCGAGGAACGCACGGTTCGGACCGACGACGAGGACGCCCGACCGGTCGAGGCGCTCGCGGAAGGAGTAGAGCAGCCACGCGGCGCGGTGCAGACCCACCGCCGTCTTGCCGGTGCCTGGGGCGCCCTGCACGCAGACGCTCACCGCGACGTCGCTGCGGACGATCTCGTCCTGCTCGGGCTGGATCGTCGAGACGATGTCGCGCATCGGCCCCGTGCGCGGTCGCTCGATCTCGGCGGCAAGGATCGAGCCGGCGCCCCCGTCGGGCGGCGCCGGGTCGCGCAGCTGCTCGTCCTCGAGCGCGGTGAGGCGCCCGCGGTCGACGCCGAACCGGCGCCGGAGCACGACGTCCATGGGCTCGAGCGGCGACGCGCGGTAGAAGGCGGTCGAGATCGGGGCGCGCCAGTCGACGACGACAGGGTCGCCGGCCTCGTCGGAGACGTGTCGGCGACCGATGTGGAACTGCTCGGCAGGGCCGCCCGGCGGGTCCACGTCGATGCGGCCGAAGAAGAGGGTGGTGCGCGGGTCGTCCTGCAGCGAGGCGATGCGTCGCGCGAGCACCCGGCCGAGCACCTCGCCGGAGATGGCGTCGCTCGCCTTCGACGCGTCGAGCGACTCTGCCAGCTCACGCATCCGGGTCAGCTGGCCCCTCGCAGCGTCGAGGTAGGCCTGTTCCCTCGCGAGCTCACCCGTCAGCGTCTCCGCGGTCTCCGTGCTCGGCTCGGCGCTCGGTGACGGGGGCATGACGAAGCCGCCTTTCGTGGGCTGGGGTTCGAGGGGGACGAGCGAGCCTACACCCCGGGCGCGCCGGGACGGCCGTGACGATTCCGCGATCGGGCGGGCGCGCCGCTAGACTCGTGCGGCAACTCCCCAAGTCAAGAACGCCCCGGGGCTGCGGTGTGCCATCGGCGCGCGCCGGGCCGGCCGGCATACGAAGGTGGACACACAACGATGGCTACGACCAACGACCTGAAGAACGGCATGGTGCTCAACATCGAGGGACAGCTCTGGTCCGTCGTCGAGTTCCAGCACGTCAAGCCCGGCAAGGGCCCGGCCTTCGTGCGCACCAAGCTCAAGGCCGTTCTCTCCGGCAAGGTCGTCGACAAGACGTTCAACGCCGGCACCAAGGTCGAGACGAGCAACGTCGACAAGCGCACGATGCAGTACCTCTACAAGGACGGCACCGACTTCGTCTTCATGGACGTCGACACCTACGACCAGCTGCACGTGTCCGAGACCGTCGTCGGCGACTCCGCGAACTACCTCCTCGAGAACCAGAACGCGATCGTCGCCACCAACGAGGGCCTCCCGCTCTACGTCGAGCTGCCCGCATCGGTCGTCCTGGAGATCACGCACACCGAGCCGGGCCTGCAGGGCGACCGCTCGACGGGCGGGACCAAGCCGGCCACGCTCGAGACCGGCGCCCAGATCAACGTGCCCCTCTTCCTCGAGAGCGGCACCAAGGTCAAGGTCGACACCCGCGACGGGTCGTACCTCGGCCGCGTCAACGACTGAGCGGACGCGAACTCCCTTGGCAGCACGCAGCAAGGCCCGCACCCGGGCCCTCGACATCCTCTTCGAGGCGGACCAGCGCGGGATGAACGCCGAGGCGCTCCTCGACGAGCGTCTGGGCGACCGTGAGTCGCGGGCGGCCAACAACCCCTACACCGCCGACCTCGTGCGAGGTGTGGTGGGCCGCTGGAACGACATCAACGGCGCCCTGACCGACTACAGCCAGGGCTGGACCCTCGACCGCATGCCCGCCGTCGACCGCGCGATCCTGCGGCTCGGCGCGTGGGAGGTGCTCTGGAACGACGAGATCCCGGACGCCGTCGCGATCTCCGAGGCCGTGGCCCTCGCGACCGAGCTGTCGACCGATGAGTCGCCGGCCTTCGTCAACGGGCTCCTCGCCCGTCTCGCCGAGGTCAAGGCGACGATCGTCTGACGCGTCGCCGCCATCGCGTGCACGAAGGGCACCTACCAACCCGGTGGGTGCCCTTCGTCTGTACCTCCGAGCCCTGAGAGAGCGAAGCCCCAGAGCGAGTGTCGGGAGGCACGAGGCGGGCCAGCACCGCGCCTACTGCATCTGCATGAGGCTGCAGCTACGGCATCGGTGGGATCCTCCGAACAGGTGCTTGGGGATCTCGCAGAAGGTGATCGCGATGCGGCTCGCGCGCTTCTACCGTCGCTCCACCGGGACTGCACGTCTCGGCCGTCCGACCGATGCTCCCCGGCGGCGCCGCTGGCGTCTTCGGGGCGGACTGGGGGCGGTGCTTGCCGCCGCGGTCCTGGCGCTGCAGTGGGCGCTCGCGGGTCTCGTGCCGGCGCTGGCCGCGACCCCGCTCAACGTCTTCGTGGGATACATGGACACCCACTCGGTGGCGTCGAGCTCCAAGCAGCCCAAGCCCTGGCCCTACACCGACCCGACGAGCTACGTCGGCTCGCCGTGCCCCAGCTACCCGACGAGCACGACGTGCTGGGACGCGGCTGCCCTGCGCCTGGACAACCCGGGCAGCGTCGACGTCACCGGCGTGCACGTGGTCGTGGCCATCGGGTCGAAGACGTACAACCTGTGGGGCGCGTCGATGACCGTCAAGGCCGGCGGCACGCTGGTGCTCACCGAGACCGGCGCGCAGAACTCGACGAACTTCGACGCCTCGGACTTCTCTCCGAACTCCTACAACGGCGGCAACACCGCCTCCTGCGTGAACTCCGGCGCCGTCCCGGACGTCCGGGTCACCATCGGCACGACCACGACGAGCTACCTCGACTCCGGCCAGGTGCTCAACGGGGCCGGCGTCGACAGCGGGCACTGCGTCAACGGCACCTTCGTGTCGGGGCGCATCGACGAGTCGCACCCCTGGGCCCAGATCGGCGTCGCCGCCTCGAACACGCCGTCGGCGCCGCAGAGCCTGGCCGCAGTGGCCGGCGACGCGTCGGTGAACCTCTCGTGGCGGGCACCCGCGAGTGACGGCGGCTCGGCCGTCACCGGCTACAACGTGTACCGCGGCACCACCCCCGGTGGCGAGGGGACGAGTCCGGTCGCCACCAACGTCACGACGACCACCTTCACCGACGCCGGGCGCGTCAACGGGACGGCGTACTACTACACCGTCTCCGCCGTGAACGCCGTCGGCGTGTCGGCCCGCTCGAACGAGGCGTCCGCGACCCCGCAGACCACCGCGCCGACGGCACCGGGCGCTCCGACCGGACTGAGCGCGACGGCCGGCAACGCCTCCGTGGCCCTGGCGTGGACGGCGCCTGCGTCCAACGGCGGGTCTGCCGTGACGGGGTACGCCGTGTACCGCGGGTCGACGCCGGGCGGAGAGAGCCCGACGCCGATCGCGACGAACGTCACCGGCACGAGCTTCACCGACACCGGCGAGGTCAACGGAACGGCCTACTACTACAAGGTCGCGGCCACCAACGCCGTGGGCACCTCGCCGCAGTCGAACGAGGCCTCGGCCACCCCGCGCGCCACGGTATCGTCCGCTCCGGGTGGGCTCATCGCCTCCGCGGGCGACCGGATGGTGGCGCTGTCGTGGCAGATGCCGACCTCTGACGGTGGCTCCGGCATCACGGGCTACAACGTGTACCGCGGAACCAGCGCCGGTGCGGAGGGCAGCGCCCCGATCGCGTCCAACGTCGCCGCGAGGACCTTCACCGACTCCGGGGTGGTCAACGGGACGACGTACTTCTACCGGGTTGCTGCGGTGAACGCCGTCGGCACGTCGGCGTTCTCGGGCGAGGCGTCGGCGACGCCGCACGCGGCCGCGACCGTGCCCTCGGCGCCGCAGTCCCTGGCCGCGGTGGGCAGCAACACGACGGTCGCCCTGACGTGGTCGGTGCCAGCGTCCGACGGTGGGTCCGCCGTCACCGGCTACTCCGTGTACCGGGGCACGAGCGCAGGCGCTGAGGCGGCGACGCCGATCGCGGCCAACGTGGCCGGGACGAGCTTCACCGACACCGGGCTGGTCAACGGGACCACGTACTTCTACCGGGTCACGGCCGTCAACGCCGTCGGGGCGTCCACCCCCTCGAACGAGGCCTCGGCGAGGCCGCAGGCCACGGTGTCAACGGCCCCGACGGGGCTGGTCGCTTCGGGCGGCAACACGACAGCGGGCCTGACGTGGTCGGCGCCGGCGTCCGACGGTGGGTCCGCGGTGACGGGCTACTCCGTGTACCGGGGCACGAGCGCGGGTGGTGAGGTCGCGACGCCGGTGGCGGCGAACGTGGCCGGGACGAGCTTCAGCGACACCGGTCTGGTCAACGGGACGACCTACTTCTACCGGGTCGCAGCGGTCAACGGGGTCGGGACGTCGGCGCCGTCGACCGAGGTGTCGGCGACGCCGCAGGCGCCGGTGGCGGCCGGCTACGTGGGGCGGGTCGGGTCGCTGACGGCTTCTACGGCTCGCACGGCGAGCACGGTGACGGTCGGGTCGGCCGGGGTCCAGGCCGGTCACACGGTGGTGGTGTCGGTGCTGCTGTCGACGACGAGCCTGACCGCAGCCGTGTCCGTCAAGGACTCGGTGGGCAACGCGTACGTGGTGGTTCGCGACGGCAGCGACGGTTCCGCGGGGGACCGGGTCGTGACGGCGGTGGCGATCGGAGTGCGGGCGCTGCCCGCCGGGGCGACGGTGACGGTGACGTACGGGTCGGCTGCGGAGACGCATCTGGCCGTTGACGAGCTGGCCGGGGTGACGAGGCTCGACGGCAACGCGTTCGCGACGGGCTCCGGTGCGACCTTCAGCTCGGGGAGTGCCACGACGACTGCGCCGAACGACGTGCTCTTCGGGGCGGCCGGGCTCGAGTCGAGCGGGACGGCGCCGACGTGGGCGACGGGCTGGACGGCCTTGCCCAGGCTCAGCCTGTCCACAGACCACCTGGCGACGGCCTACCGTGTCGCCTCGACGTCGGGGCCGTACGCCGCGAGCGGCAGCGGTGGCGGGCAGTGGATGGCCACCCTCGTGGCCTTCCGGACCAGCTGAGCCACTGCTCCTCGACGCCCCGGGTCGGGACCGGGGCTCAGGCCCCGCGGGTCGCGGCGGCGATGGCGAGCAGCTCGGCGGCCGCCTCGCTCGGACGTTGGCTCGGGTTCCACACGGCCCGGATCGAGCGCGGCATCGTCAGGTCGACGACGGGGACGGCGACGAGCCGTCCGGAACGCAGGTCGCCGCGCACGGCGAGCGCCGACAGCACGGCCGGGGTGCCGGTGGTGACGACCGCGTCGCGGACCGCCCCGGTGGAGGACAGCTCGAGCGCCGGCGCCGCGTGGCCGGGGACGGCGCGCTCCCAGGTGCGCCGGGTGCCGGAGCCCGCCTCCCGCACGACGAGCGGCGTCGCGGCGAGCTCAGCAGCGCTGATGCCTCGGCGGCGCCTCGCCCACGCGTGGTCGCGCGGCACGACGACGACGAGCGCGTCGGAGGCGACGGTGCGCCGGGCCAGGCCACGCGGCACGGTCGGCCCCTCGACGAACCCGAGGTCGACCTCACCGGCTGTCACCGCCGCGACGACGTGCTCGGAGTTGCCCGGGAGCACCTGGACGCGCACTCCGGTCGCGGAAGCGCGCAGCGCGCTGGCCCAGCCGGGCAGGAGGCACTCGGACACGGTGTTGCTGGCGGCGACCCGCAGGACGCTCTCGCCGGCGCTGCGCAGACCGATGACCCCGTGCTCGAGTGCGCGGGCCGAGTCGACGACGTCGCCGGCCCACGTGACGACGAGCTGCCCTGCGGCCGTGAGCTCGACGCCGCGGGAGGTGCGCGTGAAGACGGCCACGCCGAGCACCCGTTCGGCTGCGCTGACCCGCGTGCTCATGGCCTGCTGGCTGACGCCGAGCTCGTCGGCGGCGGCGGAGATGCTGCCGCAGCGGGCCACGGCGAGCAGGGCGAGCAGCTGGCCGGTCTCGGGCACGTGGCTCAGGTCTAAGGGCACGCCACCAGCGTACGCGGCCACAACGTCAGCGTTGTGGCCACACGCCTCGTCGACGCTTCCGGGCGACGCCGGGTGCCCGCGAGGATGGACCCGTGACGACACCCCTGCTCACCCACCCCGCCCGAGGAGCCACGAAGCCCGAACGGCGCGTCGGTGCTTCTCCGTTGCCACCGATGGGCCCGGCGTGGTTCCCGTCGGTCATGGGGACCGGCATCCTCACGACGCTGCTCGCGACGTACAGCAGCGCCGGTGATCTCCGCGTGGCGGCTGTGTCGCTGCTGGTCGTCGCCTGGGTGCTCCTGCTCGGCCTCGGGGGCGGCTTCGCAGTTCGGGCCGTCAACCGTCCCGAGCGGCTGCGTGCCTCGGTGGCGACCCCGTCCGACCGGGCGATGTGGGGGACCGTGGCCATGGGGGTCCTGTCCGTCGGGTCGGCGACGCTCGCGGTCCTGCCCGGGCGCGGTTCTGTCGTCACGGCGCTCGTGCTGTGGTCGGTCGGCACCGCGCTCGGGCTCGTCACGGCCCTCGGGTTCACGGCCGGGCTCGTCCGGGGCGTCGCGGGCGAGCCGTCGTTCCTCTGGGGCCTGCCGGTCGTGCCGCCGATGGTCTCTGCGACGGCCGGTGCTGCCCTCGTGCCACATCTGCCAGGCCACCCGGGCGCCGCCGTCGCGTTGCTCGCGGCGTCGGCGGCGTGCTTCCCCGTGGCGCTCGGGCTCGGGCTCGTCGTCTTCGCGGTCGGCTACCACCACCACTGGCGCGTCGCCGCGGTGCCGGTCGCGGCCTCGGCCTCGGCGTGGATCCCGCTCGGCATCGTCGGACAGTCGGTCGCGGCCGCCCAGGCGCTCGCGACCGCGGGAGCGCCGTGGCTCACGCCGGCGGCCGCGTCGGACGTTCGCGCGTTGGCCGTCGGGTACGGCGTCGTCGTCCTCGCCTGCGGCGTGCCGGTGGCCGCGTGGGCCGTCGTCGTGACAGCCCGAGGGTTCGCCCGCCGGATGCCGTTCGGCCCGGGCTGGTGGGCCCTGACCTTCCCGGTCGGCACCGTGTCGCTCGGCCTGCACCACCTCGGGGGCGCGAGCGGGCACGCGTCCGTCGTCGTCGCGGGCGGCGTCGTGCTCGCCGCGCTCTGCGGCACGTGGACGCTGTGCGCCGCGGCGACGGTGCGTGCCGTTGCCTCCGTTCTCACGGAGTGGCGCGGTGTCGGGACCGGTGCCGCGGGAGGCTAGACTCCCTGCCGAAGACATCCTTTAACCACCGTCCTGTGAGGCGGGGAAGGAGGTCCAGCGGCGATGGCCTGCCCTGACCTGAGTGCATCTGCCCAGTCATCGACCGATCGCTCGAGCATCCCCGACGACGCTCGCGACGTGATGACCGAAGGAGACATCTCCCGGGCGCTGCGGCGCATCGGACACGAGATCCTCGAGCGCAACAAGGGCAGCGAGGGCCTGGTGCTCCTCGGCATCCCTTCGCGCGGCGTCCCGCTCGCCCGGCGCCTCGCGGCCGGCATCGAGCAGGTCGAGGGCCGCCCGGTGCCCGTCGGTGAGCTCGACATCACGCTCCACCGCGACGACCTGCGCCGCAACCCGGTGCGCACCGCGCACCGGTCGCGCATCCCCGGCGGCGGCATCGACGACAAGGTCGTCGTCCTCGTCGACGACGTGCTGTACTCCGGTCGCACCATCCGCGCCGCCCTCGACGCCCTGTCCGAGCTCGGACGGCCCCGGGCCGTGCGCCTGGCGGTGCTCGTCGACCGCGGGCACCGCGAGCTGCCGATCCGCGCCGACCACGTCGGCAAGAACCTCCCGACCTCGCGTGAGGAGCGGGTGCACGTGCGGGTCGCAGAGGTCGACGGGCTCGACGTCGTGCGCATCAGCGGAGGTGAGGCGCGATGACGAAGCACCTCATCTCCTCGGCCGACCTCAGCCGCACTGAGGTCGAGGACATCCTCGAGACCGCCGCGTCGATGCACGACCTGCAGCGTCGTGAGGTCAAGAAGGTGCCGACGCTCCGCGGACGCACCGTCATCAACTTCTTCTTCGAGGACTCGACGCGCACCCGCAGCTCGTTCGAGATCGCGGGCAAGTGGATGTCGGCCGACACCATCAACCTCTCGGCCAAGGGCTCGTCGACGAGCAAGGGCGAGAGCCTGCGCGACACCGCGATGACCGTCGACGCGATGGCCGTCGACGCCCTCGTCATCCGGCACAACGCCTCGGGCGCCTGCCAGCAGGTGGCCCAGTGGGTGCGCTGCAGCGTCATCAACGCCGGGGACGGCACCCACGAGCACCCCACGCAGGCACTGCTCGACGCGTACACGCTGCGTACGCGGCTGGGTGATTTGGACGGCAAGCACGTCGTCATCGTCGGCGACCTCACCCACTCCCGCGTCTTCCGCAGCAACGTCATCACGCTGAAGACGCTCGGGGCCCGAGTGACCGTGGTGGCGCCGCCGACGCTCATGCCGAGCGGCATCGGCGCGTGGAGCGCGGCCGACGGCTTCGCGACGAGCTGGGACCTCGACCCGGTGCTCGACGGCGAAGGCGTGCACGGTCCCGTCGACGCCGTGATGATGCTGCGCGTCCAGCGCGAGCGGATGAGCGGCGGCTTCTTCCCGACGGCGCGCGAGTACACCGTCGGCTACGGACTGACGCGCGACCGGCTCGACCGCCTCGTGGCCCGCAACGACGACGTGCTGGTGCTGCACCCCGGACCGATGAACCGCGGCCTCGAGATCGCCCCCGAGGCGGCCGACGCACCGCAGTCCGTCGTGCTCGACCAGGTCTCGGCAGGGGTCGCGGTCCGGATGGCCGTGCTCTACCACCTGCTCGCCGGCGACGACACGCCCGCGCCTGCACCCACAGCCAGCCCCGTGACCGCACCGGCGACCGAAGGAGCCGTTCGATGACCCGCCTGGTGATCCGCGGCGCCCGCCTGCTCGGTGCCGACGCAGCAGACCTGCTCGTCGAGGACGGCATCATCACCGAGGTCGGCTCGGTCTCGGCCCCGTCCGACGCCGACGTCCTCGACGCCGACGGCCTCGTCGCGCTGCCCGGCCTCGTCGACCTCCACGTGCACCTGCGGGAGCCGGGACGGGAGGACGCCGAGACCATCGCCACCGGCTCGGCGGCCGCTGCCGCAGGCGGGTTCACGGCGATCTTCGCGATGGCCAACACGAGCCCGGTCACCGACACCGCCGAGGCGGCCGAACGCGTGCTCGACCTGGGGCGCGCCTGCGGGCTCACCGAGGTCGTGCCGGTCGGTGCCGTGACCAAGGGACTCGAGGGCGCCGAGCTGGCCGAGCTCGGTCTGATGGCCCGCTCACGCGCCAAGGTGAGCGTCTTCAGCGACGACGGCCACTGCGTCCACGACGCGCGCATCATGCGCCGGGCGCTCGAGTACATCAAGCCGTTCGGCGGCGTCATCAGCCAGCACGCGCAGGACCCGCGCCTTGCGGGCCGCGAGGCGTGCTGCCACGAGGGCGAGGTCTCCGGCCGGCTCGGGCTGCCCGGCTGGCCCGGCATCGCCGAGGAGTCGGTCGTCGCCCGCGACGTCATGCTGGCCCGGCACACCGGCTCGCGTGTCCACGTCGCGCACGTCTCGACGGCCGGCACCGTCGAGGTGATCCGCTGGGCCAAGGCCCAGGGCATCGACGTCACGGCCGAGGTGACGCCGCACCACCTGGCCCTCACCACCGACCTGCTGCTCGGCTACGACCCCGTCTACAAGGTCAACCCGCCACTGCGCCCCACCGAGGACGTCGAGGCGCTGCGGGCAGCCCTCGCCGACGGCACGATCGACGCGGTCGCCACCGACCACGCGCCGCATGCCCGCCACGACAAGGAGCACGCCTTCGTCGACGCGGCATTCGGCATGCTCGGCCTCGAGACGGCGCTCTCCGTCGTCAGCGACGTCATGGTGCACGGCGGGCTGCTCGACTGGTCCGACGTGGCCCGCGTCATGTCGACGGCTCCGGCCCGAATCGGTGGGCTCGCCCACCAGGGAAGGGGACTCGCCGTCGGCAGCCCCGCCCACATCACACTCGTCGACCCCGACAGCGAGGTCACGGTCGACGCCGCCGCGAGCCGCAGCCGCTCGCGCAACAACCCGTGGCACGGACGCACGCTGCGCGGGGCCGTCGAGGCGACGGTCTTCGCGGGGCGCCTGACCCACGACGCCCGCAACGGAGCGGGCAACCGACGAGAACTGACGAACGCGACGACCTCAGGGGCAGACCTGTGACGACCCAGACACCGCTGACCGTACCCACCCGCGACGGGCACCCGGGCCGCGCCCGCGTGGGCGCTGTGCTCGCGCTCGAGGACGGCCGCATCTTCCGCGGCGCCTCCTACGGGGCCCTCGGCGAGACGGTCGGCGAGGCGGTCTTCTCCACCGGCATGACCGGCTACCAGGAGACCCTCACCGACCCCAGCTACCACCGCCAGGTCATCGTCATGACCGCGCCGCACGTCGGCAACACCGGCGTCAACGCCGACGACGACGAGAGCACCCGCATCTGGGTCGCCGGCTACGTCGTGCGCGACCCCGCCATCCGGGCGTCGAACTGGCGCTCCACCCGCGACCTCGAGGACGAGCTCGCCGACCAGGGTGTCGTCGGCATCTGCGAGATCGACACCCGCGCGCTGACCCGTCACCTGCGCGAGCGTGGCGCCATGCGTGTCGGCATCTTCAGCGGCGACGCGGCCGCCCGGTCCGAGGACGAGCTGCTCGAGGCGGTTCGCACGAGCCCGCAGATGGCCGGAGCCGCTCTGGCCGCGGAGGTCACCACCGCCGAGCCGTATGCCGTCCCGGCCGTCGGCGAGAAGCGCTTCACCGTCGCGGCCGTCGACCTCGGCATCAAGGCGATGACGCCGCAGCTCATGGCGCGGCGCGGCATCGAGGTCCATGTGCTGCCGGCGACAGCGACGATCGACGACGTCCTTGCGGTGGGGGAGTCGGGGCCCGACGGGGTCTTCTTCTCGAACGGCCCGGGCGACCCGTCGACGGCCGACCGAGAGGTGGCGCTGCTGCGGGAGGTGCTCGACCGCGAGCTGCCGTTCTTCGGCATCTGCTTCGGCAACCAGCTGCTCGGCCGGGCGCTCGGCTTCGGCACGTACAAGCTGAAGTATGGCCACCGCGGCATCAACCAGCCCGTGATGGACCGCACCACCGGCAAGGTCGAGGTCACGGCGCACAACCACGGCTTCGCGGTCGACGCTCCCCTCGACGAGGACAGCGACACGGCATACGGCCGCGTGCGTGTCTCGCACGTGTGCCTCAACGACGACGTCGTCGAAGGGCTGGAATGCCTTGACCTGCCGGCCTACTCGGTCCAGTACCACCCCGAGGCCGCCGCCGGCCCCCACGACGCCGCCTACCTCTTCGACCGCTTCACGGAGCTCATGACCAACCGACAGACAACCCACCAAGAGCTCTCCGCGACAGAAGGGGGCAACTGACGTGCCGAAGCGTTCCGACATCCAGAGCGTGCTCGTCATCGGGTCAGGGCCGATCGTCATCGGCCAGGCCTGCGAGTTCGACTACTCCGGTACCCAGGCCTGCCGCGTGCTGCGGGAGGAGGGCATCCGCGTCATCCTCGTCAACAGCAACCCGGCGACGATCATGACCGACCCCGAGTTCGCCGACGCCACCTACGTCGAGCCGATCACGCCAGAGGTGGTCGAGGCGATCATCGCCAAGGAGCGCCCCGACGCGGTGCTCGCGACGCTCGGTGGCCAGACGGCCCTGAACTGTGCCATCTCCTTGCACTACAGCGGAGTCCTCGAGAAGTACGGCTGCCCGCTGATCGGCGCCAACGTGGAGGCCATCGAGCTCGGTGAGGACCGCGAGAAGTTCAAGGGCGTCGTCGAGCGCTGCGGGGCGGAGTCGGCCCGGTCGATCATCTGTCACACCATGGACGAGCTGCTCGCGGCCGCCGAGGACCTCAAGTACCCCGTGGTCGTGCGCCCGTCGTTCACCATGGGTGGGCTCGGGTCGGGCTTCGCCTACGACGAGGCCGACCTGCGCCGCATCGGCGGCCAGGGGCTGCAGTACTCCCCGACGACCGAGGTGCTCCTCGAGGAGTCGATCCTTGGCTGGAAGGAGTACGAGCTCGAGGTCATGCGCGACCATGCCGACAACGTCGTCGTCGTCTGCTCCATCGAGAACCTCGACCCGATGGGCGTGCACACGGGTGACTCGATCACCGTCGCGCCCGCCCTGACCCTGACCGACCGCGAGTACCAGCGGCTGCGCGACATCGGCATCGCCGTCATCCGCGAGGTCGGCGTCGACACCGGCGGCTGCAACATCCAGTTCGCCGTCAACCCGGTCGACGGCCGCATCATCGTCATCGAGATGAACCCCCGCGTCTCGCGCTCGAGCGCCCTCGCCTCCAAGGCGACCGGCTTCCCGATCGCCAAGATCGCAGCGAAGATGGCCATCGGCTACACCCTCGACGAGGTGCCCAACGACATCACCCGCGAGACCCCGGCGAGCTTCGAGCCGTCGCTCGACTACGTCGTCGTGAAGGTGCCGCGCTTCGCGTTCGAGAAGTTCCCGGCTGCCGACCCGACCCTGACGACGACGATGAAGTCGGTCGGCGAGGCGATGGCGATCGGCCGCAACTTCACCGAGGCCCTCCAGAAGGCGCTGCGCTCCCTCGAGAAGAAGGGCGCGAGCTTCCACTGGGAGGGCGAGCTCACGAAGGTCGCTGCCGAGCGCGCCCTCGAGGAGGCCAAGGTGCCCACCGACGGCCGGATCGTGCTGGTGCAGCAGGCACTTCGGGGCGGCTGCACCGTCGAGGAGGTCCACGAGGCCACCGGCATCGACCCGTGGTTCCTCGACCAGATGGCGCTGATCAACGACGTCGCGGCGATGCTGGCCGACGCCGACCAGCTGACACCGGAGCTGCTGCGTCTCGTCAAGCGGCACGGCTTCAGCGACGCCCAGATCGCGAGCATCAGGCGTATGCCGCAGGCCGTCGTGCGCGGCGTGCGCCACGCTCTGGGAGTGCGCCCGGTCTACAAGACCGTCGACACGTGCGCGGCCGAGTTCGCCGCGACGACGCCGTACCACTACAGCTCGTACGACGAGGAGACCGAGGTGGCGCCGCGCGAGCGTCCCGCGGTCATCATCCTCGGATCGGGCCCCAACCGCATCGGGCAGGGCGTCGAGTTCGACTACTCCTGCGTGCATGCGTCGTTCTCCTTGCGCGACAAGGGATTCGACACGGTCATGGTCAACTGCAACCCCGAGACGGTCTCAACCGACTACGACACGAGCAGCCGGCTCTACTTCGAGCCGCTGACTCTCGAGGACGTGCTCGAGGTCATCCACGCCGAGAGCCAGGCGGGCCCGATCGCGGGGGTCATCGTGCAGCTCGGCGGCCAGACCCCGCTCGGCCTCGCGCAGGCGCTCGAGGACGAGGGCGTCCCCATCGTCGGCACTCCGCCCGGTGCGATCCACCTGGCGGAGGACCGCGGCGCGTTCGGCCAGGTCCTGGCCAAGGCGGGTCTCATCGCGCCGAAGCACGGCACCGCCTTCAGCGCCGAGGAGGCGCTGGCGGTCGCCCGTGAGATCGGCTACCCGGTGCTCGTGCGCCCCTCCTACGTGCTCGGTGGCCGCGGCATGGTCATCGTCTACGAGGACGACTCGCTCGTCACCTACGTCGAGAAGGCCACCGAGGCGAGCCCGGACCACCCGATCCTGATCGACCGGTTCCTCGACGACGCCATCGAGATCGACGTCGACGCCCTCTTCGACGGCGACGACATGTACCTCGGCGGCATCATGGAGCACGTCGAGGAGGCCGGCATCCACTCCGGCGACAGCTCGTGCACGCTGCCGCCGGCGACGCTGGGTGACGGTGAGCTCGAGCGGGTGCGGGTCGCGACGCGCAAGCTCGCCGAGGGCATCGGCGTACGCGGCCTGATGAACGTCCAGTTCGCCCTCGCACAGGACATCCTCTACGTCATCGAGGCCAACCCGCGCGCCTCGCGCACCGTGCCGTTCGTCGCGAAGGCGACCGGTGTGCCCCTTGCCAGCGCGGCGGCCCGGGTCATGCTCGGCGCGACCGTGAAGGAGCTGCGCGAGGAGGGCATGCTGCCGCCCACCGGTGACGGGGGACGGATGCCCGACCACGCTCCCGTGTCCTGCAAGGAGGCCGTCCTGCCGTTCAAGCGGTTCCGCACCAAGGAGGGCGTCGCGGTCGACTCGCTCCTCGGCCCCGAGATGCGGTCGACCGGCGAGGTCATGGGCATCGACGTCGACTTCGGCTCGGCCTTCTCCAAGGCCCAGCAGGGCGGCGGCTCGGCGCTGCCGCGGTCCGGCGCGATCTTCGTGTCGGTGGCCAACCGCGACAAGCGCGCCATGCTCTTCCCCGTCAAGCGCCTCGTCGACCTCGGCTTCACCATCCTCGCCACGCGCGGCACGGCAGCAGTGCTGAAGCGCAACGGCATCGAGGCGACGGTGGTCCGCAAGATCACCGAGCGTGACGACGACGCCCCGGGCGAGAAGTCGATCGTCGACCTCATCCTCGACGGCACCGTGCAGATGGTCGTCAACACGCCCTCGGGGCAGGACGCCCGCGCCGACGGCTACGCGATCCGTGCCGCGACCACGAGCGCCGACAAGCCGATCATCACCACGATCGCCACTCTCGCGGCGGCCGTGCTCGGCATCGAGGCCGGCCTGACCGAGGAGATCCGGGTCAAGTCCCTGCAGGACCACGCCCGTGACCTCGACCTCTACGGACGCCGTGACGCGCTCGTCGGGACGGGAGCGACCGCGTGACCGGCCCCGTGACCAATCCGGTGACCACACCCGCGACGGACCGGAACCTGCGCGCCCGGGTGACCCAGGAGGTCGCGGAGGTCATCGCCACCCGCCGGGTGGGCGCCTACCAGCACCTCACGCTCGTCGCCCCGGGGGTCGCCGAGCTGGCCCGCCCCGGACAGTTCGTCGCGCTCGCCGTCGGTGGCGAGTCCTCGGGCAACCTGCTGCGCCGCTCGTTCTCGATCCACAAGGTGAGCCCGAGCGGCACCTACGGCGGCACCGTCGAGATCGTCGTCTCCGCCGTCGGGGCGGGCACCCGCTGGATCGTCGAGCGGGCACCGCACGACTCGATCGACGTCGTCGGACCCCTCGGCAAGGCGTTCCCGCTGCCCACCGACCCGGTCGCGTGCGTGCTCGTCGGCGGCGGCTACGGCAGCGCCCCGTTGTTCTGGCTCGCGGGCGAGCTGCGCGAGCGCGGCTGCCACGTCGAGATGGTGCTCGGCGCTGCGAGCGAGGACCGCCTCTTCGGCGTGGTCGAGGCCCGGCGCAGCTGTGACGGTGTCACCGTCACCACCGACGACGGGTCGGCCGGCCAGCAGGGCTGGGTCAGCGACGTGCTGCCCGACATCATCGACCGCACCAAGGCGGCCGTCGTCTACGGCTGCGGCCCCATGGGCATGCTCGAGTCGATCACCAGGGTCGCCGAGGCCAACGACGCCGTGGCCCAGGTGGCCGTCGAGGAGTCGATGGCCTGCGGCATCGGTGTCTGCATGACTTGCGTCATGCCCGTGGTGGGCTCCGACGGGCGTACGCGCATGGTGCGCTCGTGCGTCGAGGGCCCGGTCTTCCGAGGTGACCGCGTCAGGTGGGATGCCTTCGACGGCGGCCACGCCCGGGTCCCGGACGATGCCGTCGGAGCCCCGAAGGTGAGTGCCCGCTGATGGTCGACCTCTCCGTGGACCTCGGTGGCGGCCACCGCCTGCCCAACCCCCTGATGACCGCGTCGGGCTGCGCCGCGAACGGCAAGGAGCTGCACCGCTTCTTCGACGTCTCCGACCTCGGCGCGTTCGTGACGAAGTCGGTCATGGCCGACCCGCGCTCGGGCCGCGGCACGCCGCGCATGGCCGAGACCCCGTCGGGCATGCTCAACTCCATCGGCCTGCAGGGCCCCGGCATCGAGGCGTTCGTCGACGAGGACCTGCCCTGGCTGAAGTCCGTCGGCGCCCGCGTGCTGCCGTCCATCGCGGGCAGCTCGAGCACCGAGTACGCCCACGTGGCGGCGACCCTGCGGGCGAGCCGGGCCTTCGACGCCGTCGTCGGTGTCGAGGTCAACATCTCGTGCCCCAACGTCGCCAACCGCGGCCTCGTCTTCGCCTGCGACCCGATGGCCTCGGCCAAGGTCATCGCCCTGGTGCGCGAGCAGCTCCCGCGAGACATCCCGGTCTTCGCCAAGCTGAGCCCCGACGTCACCGACATCACGGCGATCGCGGCGGCCTGCGTCAAGGCCGGTGCCGACGGCCTGACGATGATCAACACCCTGCTGGGCATGGTCATCGACACCGACCGCATGCGCCCGCAGCTCGGTGGCGTCACCGGCGGCCTGTCGGGCCCCGGCATCAGGCCGGTCGCCGTCCGGGCCATCTGGCAGGTGCGCCAGGCGATGTTCGAGGGCCGCATCCCCACCGTGCCAATCATCGGCGTCGGGGGAGTGCGCACCGGCCGCGACGCCCTGGAGCTCGTCGCCGCCGGGGCGAGCGCGATCCAGGTCGGCACCGTGGTCTTCAACGACCCGTCCGCGCCGGTCCGGGTGCTGCGCGAGCTGTGCGAGCTGCTCGAGGCCAGGGGCTTCGACCGGTTCACCGACGCCGTCGCCGTCGCCCACGACCGGTGACGGCAGCCCGTTCGCCCCACCCACGACCGCTGAGCGGAGACCGACCCATGACGCAGCCCTTCGGAGCGCTCCTGCACGACGCCATGCGAGCCCACGGGCCCCTCTGTGCGGGCATCGACCCGCACCGCGGGCTCGTGGAGTCGTGGGGGCTGACCTACGACGTGCGGGGCCTCGAGCGCTTCGCCCTGACCTGCGTCGAGGCCTTCGCCGGCCGCGTCGCGGCGGTGAAGCCCCAGTCGGCCTTCTTCGAGGTGTTCGGCAGCCGGGGTGTCGCCGTGCTCGAGCGGGTGCTCACCGACCTGCGCGAGGCCGACACGCTCACGATCCTCGACGCGAAGCGCGGCGACATCGGGTCGACCATGACGGCATACGCGGAGGCCTTTCTCGGCGCCGACGCCGTCGCACCCCCCGACGCCCTGACGGTCAGCCCCTACCTCGGCTACGAGTCGCTTCGACCCGCGATCGACCTCGCCGACCGGACCGGCCGCGGGCTCTTCGTGCTCGCACTCACCTCGAACCCGGAGGGGGCGAGCGTGCAGCACGCCGTTCGGGACGGCGAGTCCGTCGCGGCGTCGATCGTGCACGGAGCGGGCCGTGACAACGCCCCCGMCCGCGCCCGTGGTGAGCTCGGGAGCGTCGGCCTCGTCATCGGGGCCACGGTGGGCACCGCGGTGCAGGACCTCGACCTCGACCTCGTCGGTGCGGCCACGCCCGTGCTGGCCCCGGGTTTCGGTGCCCAGGGTGGCACCGTCGCGTCGCTCGGCTCGACCTTCGGTGCTGCCCGCGGTCAGGTGCTCGCGGCCTCGAGCCGAGAGATCCTCGGCGCCGGCCCCGAGCCTCGCCACCTCGTGGCGCAGACCGAGCGGGTGGCCGACACGTTGCGGGGCTGACCCAGCCGGCTCAGGGCAGGACTCCGCCTCGGTCTGCTCGGGTATGAATCCAGTGTGACTCACACGATGTCCCTTCGCCGAACCCTCGCCGTCTCTGCCGTCGCGGCGGTGGTCCCGCTCGCCGGCGCCTGCGCCTCCGGCAGCGCTCCGCCGGCGACCACCGGCGGTGGGTCGTCGTCCAGCGCGACGGCGGCCACGTCGGTCACAGCAGCTACGTCGGCCTCGGGGGAGGCGGCGGCCTACTGCGACGCCCTCAGGAGCGGTCAGAAGGACCTCGAGTCGATGTCGGCGAAGATCACCGACAAGGCGGCCCTCGAGCAGGGGCTCGGTGTCCTGGAGAAGATCCGGGCCGCAGCGCCCGCCGAGGTGAAGTCGTCCTGGGGTGACTTCGTCGACTTCGTGAAGACGGCAGCCGCCGGCAACACGAGCGCCATGGCCGGAGCGCTGGAGAAGATGCAGGCCGCCAGCACGAAGATCGCGACGCACGCCAAGTCGACCTGCAACATCGACCTGTCCTGACCCGGCAGCCCTGACACCCCTTCGCCAGAAGCCGACAACCCCTACGGTGTGCCCATGCGAACGACCGGCAACAGGACCGCACGGCCGGTCGTGGCTGCCCTGCTCCTGGCGTCAACCGTCCTCGGGGCGTGCTCGTCGTCGTCCACCTGGCGCTACTGCGACGCCCTGGCCTCGGCCCAGACGGAGTGGAAGGACGCCGGCGCCTCGCTCGCCGACCCGGCTGCCGCCACCAGGTTCCTGCGCACCGTCACGAGCATCGAGCAGGAGGCACCCGACGAGGTTCGGCAGGACTGGCAGGCACTGCACACCCTCTTCGCGAAGTTCACGGTGGCGCACCCCGACCTCGGTGCGCTGACCAAGCAGCTGGAGGGGTTCGAGAGCTCCGCCAAACGCATCGAGACGCACGCTCGCGAGACGTGCGGCGTCGATCTCGGGAGCTAGCCCGCCCGGTCGCCCCGCCCCCGCGTTGCGGCACGCACCGGCAGATCGCTAGGTTCGGGCGGAGACAACACGCGAGACGTGATGAACGGCGGGGGCGCAAGGGCATCCCCGCAGGCAGCGAGGAGACCGAAGACCGTGGCGCTACCACCGCTCACCCCCGAGCAAAGGGCCGCAGCACTCGAGAAGGCTGCCGCCGCACGACGGGAGCGGGCCGCGGTCAAGAACCGGCTCAAGTACTCCAGCGGCTCGCTCGCCGAGGTGCTCGAGGACGGCAAGGCCGACGCGGTCATCGGCAAGATGAAGGTCACCGAGCTGCTCGAGTCCATGCCCGGCGTCGGCCGCGTGCGCGCGAGAGCGATCATGGCCGAGGTGGGCATCGCCGAGTCGCGCCGGGTGCGTGGCCTCGGGGCCAACCAGGTCGCTGCGCTGCTGCGCCGCTTCGAGAAGCCGTGATGTCGACTGAGCCGACCCCGGGGCCCACACGTCACGACGCGGCCGAACGCACCGAGCGGCCGGAGCAGACCGAGCGCCCGCGCGGCCGTCTGACCGTGCTGGCCGGCCCGACCGCCGTCGGCAAGGGCACCATCGCCGAGTACGTGCGCACGCACTTCCCCGGCGTCGCCTTCTCGGTGTCGATGACGACCCGCCGTCCGCGCCCCGGCGAGGTCGACGGCGTCCACTACCACTTCGTCGACGACCACGAGTTCGACCGGCTCGTCGAGGCGGGGCAGTTCCTCGAGCATGCCGTCGTGCACGGGGCCGCCAAGTACGGCACGCCGCGCGGACCCGTCGAGCGCGTCATCCGGGAGGGCCGCGACGCACTCCTCGAGATCGACCTGCAGGGTGCGCGGCAGGTGCGCGAGACCTGGCCCGACGCGCTCTTCGTCTTCCTCGCCCCGCCGAGCTGGGACGAGCTCGTCCGCCGGCTCGTCGGTCGAGGCACCGAGGACGAGGCCGAGCGGGAGCGCCGGCTCACCACCGCCACCGCCGAGATGGCCGCGCAGAGCGAGTTCGACGAGGTCGTCGTGAACGACGATGTTCGTCGTGCCAGCGAAGAACTCGTATCATTGATGAGATCGGGACGCGCCGAGAGGTGAGTCCCGACGTGATGTGTGCCGTGCGGCGGGTCGCCACCGCGCCCCGCCCGGCCGCGCAGCACGCACCAGAGACCGCTCAAACCAACGAAACGAGATCACTGTGTCCGGTACCCAGGCTGCTCCCATCGGCATCACCAACCCGCCGATCGACGACCTCCTGACCGCCGCCGACTCGAAGTACGCGCTCGTCATCTACTCCGCGAAGCGCGCCCGCCAGATCAACGCGTACTACTCGCAGCTGCAGGAGGGCCTGCTCGACTACGTCGGCCCGCTCGTCGAGACCGAGGTCCACGAGAAGCCGATGTCGATCGCGCTGCGCGAGATCAACGAGGGCCTGCTCACCTCCGAGCCGACCGAGGCCTGAGCCCCCAGGGCCGGCCGGTGCCGCAGATGCGTGTCGTCCTCGGGGTGAGCGGCGGGATCGCCGCCTACAAGGCAGCCTCCCTGCTGCGCCTGTTCACCGAGAACGGCCACGACGTCACCGTGGTGCCCACCGCGGCGGCGCTCCACTTCGTGGGAGCGCCGACGTGGTCCGCCCTGTCGGGCAAGCCGGTCAGCACCGAGGTCTGGACCTCGGTGCACGAGGTTCCGCACGTGCGTATCGGCCAGTCGGCTGACCTCGTCGTGGTGGCGCCGGCGACGGCCGACCTGCTGGCCAAGGCCGCGCACGGTCTCGCCGACGACCTCCTCACCAACACCCTGCTCACCGCGCGGTGCGCGGTCGCGTTCGCGCCGGCCATGCACACCGAGATGTGGGAGCACCCGGCGACCCAGGCCAACGTCGCCACCCTGCGGGCCCGTGGCGCCCACGTCATCGAGCCGGCTGTGGGCCGGCTGACCGGCAAGGACACCGGCTCGGGCCGCCTGCCCGAGCCCGAGCAGCTGTATGCCGCCTGCCTCGCCATCGTCGAGCGCGCGGGTGGCGTCGTGGTGAGCTCGCCGGGCGCTGACGCCGAGGCCGTCGGTTCGGCCGTGCAGGACCTCGAGGGGCGGCGGGTGGTCGTCTCGGCCGGTGGCACGCGCGAGCCCCTCGACCCGGTCCGCTACCTCGGCAACCGTTCGTCGGGCAAGCAGGGCATCGCCATCGCCCGCGCCGCTGCAGAGCGCGGGGCCAAGGTCACGCTCGTGGCCGCCAACGTCTCGCTGGCCGTGCCCGACGGCATCGACGTCGTGCCCGTCGAGACGACGCTCGAGCTGCAGCGGGCCGTCGACGCGGCGGCCGACGGGGCCGACGTCGTGGTCATGGCGGCAGCGCCCGCAGACTTCCGCCCCGCCACCGTGAGCGGCAGCAAGATCAAGAAGTCGTCCGACCCCGACACCGGTCTGCGGGTCGAGCTCGTGGAGAACCCCGACATCGTCAAGGGCCTGGTGGCCGCCCGCGCCGAGCGCGGCTCGCGGACGCCGTTCATCGTCTCGTTCGCTGCCGAGACCGGCGACGCCGACGGCTCCGTCATGGACCACGCTCGAGCCAAGTTCGCGCGCAAGGGCAGCGACCTGCAGGTCGTCAACGAGGTCGGACCCGACCTGACGTTCGGCAAGGACGTCACGACCGTCCACCTGCTGCGGCGCGGCAGCGACGAGGTCACGACGGTGGGTCCGGCCACCAAGGACGCCGTCGCCGACGCCCTCTGGGACGCCATCTCGACGTCACTGGGCTGAGCACTAGACTCTCACCCCAAATGCGGCTGCGCCACCAGCGCACGACGCCAACCACCCACGCACCCGAGCCAGGGAGAGCAAGTGTCCGCACGTCTGTTCACGTCCGAGTCCGTCACCGAGGGTCACCCCGACAAGATCTGTGACCAGATCAGCGACTCGATCCTCGATGCCCTGCTGACGGAGGACAGCCACGCGCGCGTCGCCGTGGAGACGCTCGTGACCACCGGCCTCGTGCACGTCGCGGGCGAGGTGTCGACGACGGGCTACGTCGAGATCCCCAAGCTGGTGCGCCAGACGATCCTCGACGTGGGCTACGACGGTTCGCAGAAGGGCTTCGACGGGCGTACGTGCGGGGTCTCCATCTCCATCGGTGCGCAGTCGCCCGACATCGCACAGGGCGTCGACACGGCCCACGAGCACCGCACCGGGGCCGACGAGGACCAGTTCGACAAGCAGGGCGCCGGCGACCAGGGCCTGATGTTCGGCTACGCGTGCGACGACACCGCCGAGCTCATGCCGCTGCCGATCTTCCTCGCGCATCGCCTGTCGGAGCGCCTGACGCAGGTGCGCAAGAGCGAGGAGCTCGCCTACCTGCGCCCCGACGGCAAGACCCAGGTCACGATCGCCTACGAGGGCGACCGCGCCGTCAAGCTCGACACGGTCGTGCTGTCCACGCAGCACGCGCCCGACGTGTCGCTCGACGGCATGCTCGAGCCCGACATCAAGGCGCACGTCATCGATCCCGTCCTGGCCGAGCTGCGCGAGAGCGGCACCGACCTCGACGTCAGCTCCTACCGTGCGCTGATCAACCCCACCGGTCGTTTCGAGATCGGCGGGCCCATGGGTGACGCCGGCCTCACCGGCCGCAAGATCATCGTCGACACCTACGGCGGCATGGCCCGCCACGGTGGTGGCGCGTTCTCCGGCAAGGACCCCAGCAAGGTCGACCGTTCGGCCGCGTACGCCATGCGCTGGGTCGCGAAGAACATCGTCGCCGCGGGCCTCGCCCGGCGTTGCGAGGTCCAGGTCGCGTACGCCATCGGCAAGGCGCAGCCGGTCGGCCTCTACGTCGAGACGTTCGGCACCGAGACCGTGCCGGTCGACTCGATCCAGGCGGCGATCACGTCGGTCTTCGACCTGCGCCCGGCCGCCATCGTCGAGGCCCTCGACCTGCTGCGCCCGATCTACAAGCCGACCGCCGCCTACGGCCACTTCGGCCGCACCAAGGCCGACGGCGTCGAGAACCCCTTCACGTGGGAGCGCACCGACCGCGTGGAGGCCCTGCGGGCCGCCGTCGCCGGCTGAGGCTAGGGTCGCCCCCGTGGGGGACGACGACGAGACGACCCAGCGACCGGCCCTGGGGCCGGTCGCTGCCGTCGTGGTGGAGACCCCGCTCGCCCACCTCGACCGTGTCTTCGAGTACTCCGTGCCCGCCGAGCTCGATGCCGATGCCGTGCCCGGAGCGCGGGTGCGCGTGCGCTTCTCCGGTCGCGAGCTCGACGGCTTCGTCGTCGAGCGCCGTGACGCGCCGCAGCACGACGGACGCCTCACGCCGCTGCGCCGCGTCGTCAGCCCCGAGGCGGTCCTGACCCCCGAGGTGCTGGCCCTCTCGCGCGCCGTCGCCGATCGCTATGCCGGCACGCTGAGCGACGTCCTGCGCCTGGCCGTGCCGAAGCGTCACGCCACGGCCGAGAAGGCGCTCGCCCTCGACTGTCCACCGCAGGAGCCGGTGCCGGCCCCCGACCCCGGCGCCTGGGTCGGCTATCCCGCCGGTCCCGCCTGGCTGCGCCGTCTCGCGGCTGGTGAGGGCCCTGCCGCGGCCTGGAGCGCCCTGCCCGGCCGGTCCGGTGACGCCGACTGGCCGGCCGCGCTCGCGGTCGCCGCCGCGACCGCCCTCTCGAGCGGGCGCGGTGCCCTCCTCGTCGTGCCCGACCATCGCGACGTCGACCGGCTCGATGCCGCGCTCACGACACTGCTCGGCAAGGGTCGGCATGTCCGGCTCACGGCCGACCAGGGGCCGCAGGCGCGCTACACCGCCTGGCTCAAGGTGCTCCGCGGCCACGTCAAGGTCGTCATCGGCACCAGGGCCGCGGCGTTCGCGCCGGTGCACGACCTCGGCCTCGTCGCCTGCTGGGACGACGGCGACGACCTGCTCGCCGAGCCGCGCGCGCCGTACCACCACGTCGGCGTCGTCCTCACGCTGCGGGCGCGGGCGACGGGCGCCGCACTGCTGACGGGTGGCTTCGGACGGAGCCTGCGCGTCCAGGTCGACGTCGAGGACGGCGCCCTGGTGCCTGTCGAGGCCGATGCGCCGACCCTGCGGTCGGCCGCGCCTCGCGTGACGATCGCCGGTGAGGGAGCCGACGAGGAACGCGACGGACCGTCGGCGCGTGCCCACATCCCGTCGCGTGCCTGGCGAGTGGCGAAGGACGCCCTCGTCGACGGACCCGTTCTCGTCCAGGTGCCCCGCCGCGGCTACCAGCCGTCGCTGAGCTGCGCCGAGTGCCGCACGCCGGTGCGGTGCACCCGGTGCCAGGGCCCGGTGGCGGTCGGGGCGTCGAGAGCCGCCCCCGCGTGTCGCTGGTGCGGGCTGGCCATCCCAGACCAGGGCTTCTCCTGCGGGCACTGCGGGTCGCGTCGCCTGCGGTCGTCGATCACCGGCGCCCGGCGAACGGCCGAGGAGATCGGCCGCGCCTTCCCCGGCTTCCCGGTGCACACCTCGGGTTCGGGCGAGGTCCTCTCGGCGGTCGGTCGCGAGTCGGCGCTCGTCATCGCGACTCCGGGGGCCGAGCCCGTGGCCGAGGGCGGCTACACGGCCGTCCTGCTCCTCGACGCCTGGGCGAGCCTGGACCTCCCGGTGCTCGACGCGCCGCTGGAGGCGCTGCGGCGCTGGATGGCCGCCGCGGCGTTGGCCCGCGAAGGTCGGGCCGTGGTGCTGTGCGGGGCACCCGAGGCCGTCGCCCTCCCCGCCGTCGAGGCCCTCGTGCGCTGGGACCCCGCCTGGCTCGCCTCCCGTGAGCTCGCCGAGCGCCGCGAGCTCGGTCTTCCACCCGCCGCTCGCGTCGCACAGCTGACCGGTGGGCGTCGCCCGCTCGAGGAGGCCCTCGAGCAGGCCGACCTCCCGAGCAGCGCGCAGGTGCTCGGGCCGGTGCCTCTCGTGGGCGCCGGGGGGCGTCGCGGGTCGGGTGACGGCGACGCCGACCGCGCCCCCGCCGACCACCACGTGCTCGTGCGGGTGCCGTCGGCCGAGACGGCAGCCCTCACGCGGGCGATGCTCGCGCTCAAGGCGTTCCGTTCGGCCCGCAAGGAGACCGACGTCGTCGCGGTGCGGGTCGACCCGCTCGACACCTTCTGACGCGAAGCGCGTCACGCTGCTGCTGTCGGCCACCGCCGTCCCTCGCGTGGCAGCATGGCGGCCATGGCTGCACGCGAGCTCGACATCGTCCTGTACGGCGCCACCGGCTTCGTCGGGGCCCTCACCGCCGAGCACCTGGCCCGCCGTGCCGGTCCCGAGATCCGGGTGGCCCTCGCCGGCCGGTCGCGGCCGAGGCTCGAGGCGCTGCGCGCTGAGCTCGGTGAACGCGCCGCGTCGTGGGAGGTCGTGGCGGTCGACGCCACCGACGCGCCCGGGCTGCGCGCCCTCGCGGCTCGCACCCGTGTGCTCGCCAGCACCGTGGGCCCCTACCTCACCTACGGCACCGAGGTCGTCCGTGCCTGCGCCGAGCAGGGCACCCACTACGCCGACCTCACGGGCGAGGTGCTCTTCGTGCGGTGGTCGCTCGACGAGGTTGACGTCCGGGCGCGCGAGACCGGGGCGGCCATCGTGCACGCGTGCGGTTTCGACTCGATCCCTTCGGACCTCGGCGTCCTCACGACGGCAGAGCAGGCGGCGGCCGACGGCCAGGGCACGCTAGCCGAGACGACGCTGCTCGTCCGGTCGATGAAGGGCGGCTTCTCGGGCGGAACCGTCGACTCGATGCGACAGCAGGCCATCACCGCCCGTGCCGACGCCTCGGCCCGTCGGGTGCTCGGTGACTCGTATGCCTTGAGCCCCCGCCGCCCAGAAGAGCCGTCGTCGGGGCGCCGGGCGCCGTCAGGGGTGCTGGGCAGGCTGCGCCGCCTGGTGCCGATCGACCGCGACCCCGGCACGGGCCGGTGGACGGGGCCCTTCGTCATGGCTTCCTTCAACACGCGCATCGTCCGGCTGTCCAACACGCTCAGCGACTGGTCCTACGGGCGCGAGCTGCGCTATCGCGAGGTGACCGACTTCGGGTCGGGCCCGATGTCGCCGCTCATGGCCGGCGGGATGGCCGTCGGTCTCGGCGGCGTCGTCGCCGGCCTGTCGTTCACACCCACACGAGCGGTCCTCGACCGGTTCCTGCCGAAGGCGGGGGAGGGGCCCGACTCCGCTGCGCGTGCCGCGGGCCGCTTCCAGATGGACATCCGTGCCACGACGACGACCGGTGCGCACTACCGCACGAGGGTCGGTGCCGACTACGACCCGGGCTACGGCGGCACGGCGATCATGTTCGGCGAGACGGCCCTGGCCCTGGCCACCGACGACGGCATCCCCCGTCGCACCGGGGTCGGCACGCCTGCGACCGCGCTCGGTGACGCCCTCACCGACAGGTTGCGCGCCCAGGGTTTCACCTTCGACGTGGCACGCGTCGACACCCACAGCAGCACCGATCCACGCACGAGTGGGCTCGTCCGAGAGGTGACATGACATGGGACGCATCGAGGTCCACGAGTTCATCTCGCTCGACGGGGTCTACGAGACCCCGAGCTGGACGGCGGAGTACCCCTTCGACCCGAAGATGGGCGAGGCCATCGGCCGCCTGACCGGGCCCGGCTCGGAGCTGCTGCTGGGGCGTCGGACGTACGAGATGTTCGGCCCCGGCGTGGTCGGCGCGCAGCGACGCCGACGACCCTGGGGCCTCCTTCTTCAACGGCGCCCGCAAGAACGTGGTCTCGACGACCCTGCGCGATCCCGACTGGAACAACTCGCGGGTCATCGGCGGCTACGACCCCGACGCGATCCGCTCGCTGCGCGACGAGGTCGAGGGGTCGCTCTACGTCAGTGGCAGCGGCACCCTCGTCCGGGCCATGCTGCGCGACGGACTCGTCGACGGGCTGCACCTGTTCGTGTTCCCCGTGGTGCTCGGGGTGGGCGAGCGACTCTTCACCGACGACGAACCGGTACGCCTGACACTCGCCGAGACGGAGGCTTATGACAGTGGCGTGGTGCATTTGGCGTACTCCCAGCCCTGAGCGGCACAACCCCCAAAGAGATGCTTGACGGTTGACGTGGCCAGGCGGCATACTCCCAAACATGTCTTTGGAGGAAGAGCGTATCAGCGAGCTGCGCGCCACCGCCCACCCGCTGCGGCTGCAGATGCTCTCGCTGCTGACCGGCGCCGAGCTGAGCGCGGCCGAGGTCGCCCGGGAGCTCGACGTCACGCAGGCCAACGCGAGCTACCACCTGCGTCTGCTCGAGGCAGCCGGGCTGCTCGAGATCGCCGGCGAGGAGACGGTGCGCGGGGGACGAGCCAAGAAGTACCGCCACCCGTGGGACGTCCCGGTCGTCCGCCCGCAGGCCGGGCACGACGACGACCGTCTTGCCTACGTGCGGGTGCTCGCCGACATGATCCCGCGTCGCTTCGCCGAGCGCGAGCAGGGCACGAGGAGCCGGTTCACCGATGCCGACCTCTGGGTCGAGCCGGACGTGTGGGAGCGGGTCACCGCCCTGGTTGACGAGGCCAGCGCGCTGCTGCACGCCTCCGCGCGACCGCCACGCACCGAGGGGACCGTGAGGGCAGCGCTGTCCATCGCCGCCTTCCGGCTCTCGGGTGAGCCGAAGTCGAAGAAGCAGCAGGAGGGGTCGCGATGAAGGTGCAGGACTCGGTCGGAGTCCTGGGCGACCGGCGGTTCGCGTGGTACTTCACCGCTCGCACCGTCTCGACCGCAGGGTCGGTCATGGTGCCGGTGGCGCTCGCGTTCGCCGTGCTGCACATCGACCAGTCGGCCGGGGCGCTCGCGCAGGTGCTCGGCGTGCGCACCCTCGCCCTCGTCGTGTTCCTCCTGGTCGGAGGCGTCGTCGCCGACCGGTTCTCGCGCATCGTCGTGCTCCAGGTGTCCCACGTGCTCACCTGCCTCACCCAGGCGCTCGCCGCGACCCTCATCATCAGCGGGCACGCCACGCTGACCCAGCTGACGGTCATCGAAGGCGTCAACGGTGCCGTGTCGGCGTTCACGATGCCGGCCATGATGGGTGTCGTCCCGCTCGTGGTCGACCGCTCGCGGCTGCAGCAGGCGAACGCGCTCCTCTCCTTCAGCCGCAGCGGGCTGTCGATCATCGGACCTGCCGTCGCCGGCCTCCTCGTCGTCGGCGTGGGGCCCGGTTGGGCTCTTGCCGCTGACGCCTTCACGTATGCCGTCGCCATCGTCTGCCTGGCCCGTGTCGGTCTCCAGCGGCGCTCGGAGGAAGGGCGTGCACGCCGGCACTCCATGGTCCGCGAGCTGCGTGAGGGCTGGGGGGAGTTCTCCAGTCGCGAGTGGCTGTGGGTCGTCGTGCTCGCCTTCGGTCTGACCAACGCCATCCACACCGGTGTCATCGGGGTGCTCGGCCCCCTCATCGCCAAGTCCAGCGAGGCGATCGGCGAGGCGGGCTGGGGTCTCGTGCTCAGCGCAGAGGCGGTGGGCACCGTGCTCATGACGGTCGTCATGCTGCGGCTACGGCTGCGCCACCCGCTCCGGGCCGGCATGATCGCGATCTGCGTGCTCGCCGTCCCGATGGTGCTCCTCGGGGTGGCCCCGGCGCTCGTGCCCGTCGCCGTCGGCTTCTTCCTCGCCGGCGCCGCGACGGAGATCTTCGGCGTGGGCTGGAACACCGCGCTGCACGAGCACGTGCCGGTCTCGGTGCTCTCGCGGGTCTCGAGCTACGACGCCCTCGGGTCGTTCGTCGCCATCCCGATCGGCACGTTCCTCTACGGCTGGCTCGCGACGACCGTCGACGTCGAGACGCTCATGGTCATCAGCGCCGTCGTCTACGTGGCGATCTCGCTCGCGGCGCTCCTGTCCGGGTCGGTCCGCGATCTCGCCCACAGCGACGCGACCGACGCGACCGGTGGCCCGGGCGCAACGGGTGGCACGGGTGGCATGGGTGGCACGGGTGGCCAGAACGTAGCGCCCGTCGCCGGCCCCGACGGTCAGGCCCTCGACGCGAGGGCCTGACCGGGCCGGGACCTATCGCGCGACCACCCCGTTGTGGGTGGCGAGCACCGTCTGGAGGGAGCGCGAGTCCGCCAGCGTGGGGTTGGAGGACGACTGGTGCGACCAGCCGTACGCGTAGTCCATCACCGGAGAGGGGACGAGACGGTCCCACTCGGCGAGCATCGCCCGCATCTGCGCGGCCGTTGGCAGCCGGTAGTATCCGCGGGCGATTTTCTGCTGTCCGAACGCCTGGTGGACGGGCACGATCGCGGCGAGGGGGATGCCCGCCCTGCGGGCGGCGGTGACCTTGTCGCGGATCTTCGTCACCGGGCAGCCCGGCGACGCGACCGAGCACGGGTAGGGGTCGATGCCGACGAGGTCGACGTGGGTCGCCGCCGGGCGGAAGGCGCTGTAGTCGGCGACGCGCGAGAGCACGATGAAGGACTTCTGGGCACCGCGGCTCTTGGCCCGGATGTAGTCCGCTCGGCTGGCGAGGGCCGCCGCAGCGCGCGGGCAGTCGGCGACGTGCGGCTCGTCCGACAGGTAGTAGCCGAACACCCTGCGGTCCGTGGCGAACCGGTCCACGGTCGCCCGGAAGGCTGCGTCAGCCGGTGTCGGGCACTTCTGGCCGAGCCACACCAGCGCCTGCACGCCGGACGGCAGGGCGGCGACGCCGGAGGCGCCGGTGTCGAAGACGTTGTAGCCGAGCGCCTTCGGGGCGGTGGCCCCGCGAAGGTTGCTGATGAAGTGTTTGGTCGTGCGGGAGACGGCCTGCCCGCTCGAGGGCGCGCCGAGCGGGACGAGCAGTGCGGTCGCGACCAGGGCGAGCAGGACGCGGCGCACCACGCTGGTGCGCGGAGCGTGGGGGAAAGGACGGGGCAGCTTCGGGCGGAGAGGGTGCATCGGGGTTCTCCGTGGTCTCTGAGGGGGTGGAGGCCGCCGGGGGGACTGCTCGGCGGCGCCACCCAGAGTGCACCCGTTCGTGTGTTTTGTGCAGTGGATGTGCCGGATTCGCCCCGTTACGTCCCGCCTGGCGCGTGGCTTGCGTCCACCATCTGGCCTACTGCGACGAGCGGGACGCCGGGGGTGGGCCGGCCAGGGCGGTGCGGGCCTAGAATCGGCGCTGCCCGCCCGACCCCGTGTGAAGGACCCGTCTCCGTGTCGATCAAGGACATCCGCCTCTTCGGTGACCCGGTGCTGCGCACCGCGGCCGCCGAGGTCGTCGACTTCGACAAGCAGCTGCGGGTGCTGGTCAAGGACCTCGAGGACACGATGCTCGATGCACCCGGCGCCGGGCTGGCAGCACCACAGATCGGCGTCGGGCTCCGCGTCTTCACCTACTGGGTCGACGGTGTGCTCGGTCATCTCGTGAACCCCGTGCTCGACCTCTCCGACGAGGAGCAGGACGGACCCGAGGGGTGCCTGTCGATCCCCGGGCTCGCGTTCGAGACGAAACGGGCCCTCACGGTCGTGGCCAAGGGGCAGAACGTGCACGGCGAGCCCGTCGTCCTCGAGGGCACCGAGCTGCTCGCGCGCTGCGTCCAGCACGAGACCGACCACCTCGACGGCATCCTCTTCGTCGACCGGCTCGACCCGGCTGCCCGCCGCGAGGCGATGCGGGCGATCCGCGAGGCCGAGTGGTTCGCCGACAACCCG
The DNA here is from genome assembly GCF_056396225.1 of Terrabacter sp. 05T424. Classification (NCBI taxonomy): domain Bacteria; kingdom Bacillati; phylum Actinomycetota; class Actinomycetes; order Micrococcales; family Intrasporangiaceae; genus Terrabacter; species Terrabacter sp. 05T424. Next base: position 157,778 of record NZ_JBFTLB010000006.1, on the reverse strand, counting down.
CCCGAGGTGCGCATCAGCCCCCACTCCACCTTCGGCCGGGCGATGTGACATGAGAGTCGTCTTCGCAGGCACCCCCGACGCGGCGGTGCCGAGCCTCGATGCGGTCGCGGCCTCGAGCCACGAGCTCGTCGCCGTCGTCACCCGACCCGATGCGCCGTCCGGTCGCGGCCGGCGGCTCGAGCCCTCTCCTGTGCGCCTCCGGGCCGAGGGGCTCGGCGTGCCGGTGCTCACGCCGGCCCGGGTGAAGGACGCTGACTTCCTCGACACGCTGCGCGAGCTGGCCCCCGACGCCTGCCCGGTCGTGGCCTACGGCAACCTCATCCCCGCCGATGCGCTCACGATCCCCCGCCTCGGATGGGTGAACCTGCACTTCTCCCTGCTGCCGGCCTGGCGTGGTGCCGCACCCGTGCAGCGCGCGCTCATGGCCGGCGACGAGGTGACCGGTGCGTCGACGTTCGTCATCGAGCGGGGCCTCGACACCGGCCCGGTGCTCGGGGTGATGACCGAGACGATCCGACCCACGGACACCGCAGGCGACCTGCTCGGGCGGCTGTCGGTCGCCGGTGCCGGGCTGCTCGTCGCCACCCTCGACGGGCTCGAGGCGGGTGAGCTCGTGGCGCAGCCCCAGCCCTCCGATGGTGTGTCCCTCGCCCCGAAGATCGAGGTCGACGACGCCCACATCGCCTGGCAGCGCCCCGCTCTGGCGGTCGACAGGCTCGTTCGTGGCTGCACTCCCGCACCGGGGGCGTGGACGACCTTTCGCGGCGAACGTCTCAAGGTGTCTCCGGTGAGCGTGGCGTCTTCCGACGATCTACCGACGCACGAGTCCCTCTCGCCCGGTGTACTCCTCGTGACGAAGCAGGCTGTGTTCGTCGGCACCGGCACGGGGCCGGTGCGGCTGGGCCAGGTCCAGGCCCACGGCAAGAAGCTGATGGCGGCTGCCGACTGGGCCCGCGGCATGCGCATCGTCGCGGGCGAGCGAGTCGGCGATGAGTGACGACCGACTCGACGACGGCCGACCCGGCGCTCACAACGCAGGTCGTGGCGAGGGGCCAGGCCCCGGCCGAGGTGACGGCCGTCGCGGCGACCGCCAGCGACCGCAGGCCCGAGAGCGGTCGGCCGGCCACCGGTCCGAGCTGCGTCCGTCGGAACGAGCCCGGCGCACCGACCCGGCGCGGTTGGTCGCCTACACCGCGATGCGCGACGTGGCTGATGGTGGCTATGCCAACCTCGTTCTGCCGAAATTGCTGCGCGACAAGCAGATCCGCGGCCGTGACGCCGCCTTCGCAACCGAGCTCGTCTACGGAGCGACGCGACTCTCCGGGCTCTACGACTCGATCATCGCCTCGGCCGCGGGCCGGCCTGTGGCCAAGATCGACGGCAACGTGCTGGACACCCTGCGGCTCGGGGCCCACCAGCTGCTCGGCATGCGCGTCGCCACCCACGCGGCGGTCGACGAGACGGTGGCGCTCGCGCGCCAGGTCAACGGTGCCGGGGCCTCGGGCTTCGTCAACGCCGTCATGCGGCGCATCAGCGAGCGCGCGCCCGACGAGTGGGTCTCGCTCGTGACTGAGGAGATCGACGACCCCGTCGAGCGACTGGCCCTGCGCACCTCCCACCCGGTCTGGGTCGCCAAGGCGCTGCGCGCGGCGCTCATCGGGCACGGCACGGCCTCGGCTTCGACGGTCGACGTGTCGCTCACGGCGCTCCTCGAGTGCGACAACGAGCCGGCCAAGGTCTCGCTCGTCGCGCGACCCGGGCTCGCCTCGTTGGACGAGCTCGAGCACGACGGCGCACGGCGCTCCGGTCTCAGCCCCGTGGGCGCGACTCTGCCCGAGGGCGACCCGGGCGCGATCGCGGCCGTGCGCGACGGGCGGGCGGCCGTGCAGGACGAAGGCTCCCAACTGCTCGTGCTCGCCCTCGCAGCCGCAGAAGTGGAAGGTCAGGCGGCGACGCACGAGCGGTGGCTCGACCTGTGCGCCGGACCAGGCGGCAAGGCGGGACTGCTCGCCGCCCTTGCCATCGAGCGACGAGTTCCCTTCGTGGCCAACGAGATCAGCGAGCACCGGGCAGACCTTGTGTGGCAGACGCTGTCGGCTGCCAGGGCCGCCGCGCGCGACGCAGACGTCAGTCTCAAGGTGCGCGAGGGCGACGGCCGCGACCTCGGAGAGGTGGAGCCCGAGGGCTTCAGCCGGGTGCTCATCGACGCACCCTGCACCGGACTCGGTGCCCTGCGCCGCCGCCCGGAGGCGCGCTGGCGCCGCACGCCCGACGACGTCGCCGCCCTCGCCGGCCTCCAGCGAGAGCTGCTCACCTCCGGCATCGATGCCACGGCGCCCGGCGGTCTCGTCGCCTACGCGACGTGCAGCCCCCACCTCAACGAGACCCGTTTCGTCGTCGCCGACGCCGTCAAGAAGCGAGACGACATCGAGGTCATCGACGCCCGAGGCCTGTTCGTCACCGCCTCCGGGCGCCCGCTGGACGATCTCGGCGAGGGGCCGTACGTCCAGCTGTGGCCCCACCTGCACGGCACCGACGCGATGTTCTTCGCCCTGCTGCGCAAGCACTGACCGGCACAGGGCCCACTCGACGCTCGAGTGCGCATTTTCCGACGGGGTGTCGTGTCGGGAACTGGGCACTCGTGGGTCGAGTGCGCATTTTCCGACGGGGTGTCGTGTCGGGAACTGGGCACTCGTTGGTCGAGTGCCCAATGTCCAACGGGTGTCGTGTCGGTCGGCGCGTGGAAACTCCCTCGACCCGGGCACCCGTGGCTGGGCAGGGTGGGGGAGTGACGGCATACGCGATGGACGACCTCGCCCCCAGCCCCTTCGACGAGCGCGTGGCGCCGACCTACGACGCGGGGTCGGCGTACATGTTCGACCCGGCGATCCTCGGCCCCACGGTCGACGTGCTGCACGAGCTCGCCGGCGACGGACCGGCCCTCGAGCTCGCCGTGGGTACGGGGCGAGTCGCCCTGCCACTGCAGCAGCGCGGAGTCGAGGTGCATGGCATCGACTTCTCCGAGGCCATGGTCGCCGAGCTGCGGCGCAAGCCGGGCGGTGACCGCATGCCCGTGACGATCGGTGACATGGCGACCATGAGGGTCGGCAGCGGCTATCGCTTGGTCTATCTCGTCTACAACTCCATCACCAACCTGCTCTCGCAGGAGGAGCAGGTCGAATGCTTCCGCACCGCCGCTGAACAGCTCGCTCCCGGGGGCACGTTCGTCATCGAGGTGTTCGTGCCACAGTTGCGACGAATGCCCCCGGGGCAGTATGCCGTCCCCTTCCACGTGGGGGAGCGGCACGTCGGTCTGGACACCGTCGACGTCGTGACGCAGCACCTGGTCTCGCACCACTTCACGCAGGCGGGCCTGGACTCCGCCGGCCGCCGGTTCGCGACCTACGAGGCCTCGGCTCACCGCTACGTGTGGCCCTCCGAGCTCGACCTCATGGCCCGTCTCGCCGGGCTGACGTTGCGCGACCGGTGGGCCGACTGGACGCGAGCGCCGTTCACCTCCGAGTCGGACTCGCACGTGTCGGTGTGGGGCAAGCCAACCGTGTGACTAGTTTTCCTTCGGGGCGAAAGCGTCTGCCGCTCATAGGTTTTCGTTTGACTCCAGTTCCAGGAGGGTCTGGCTCGAGGTTAAGAATTGCTTGAGGTGGGGGGATCACCCTAGGGCTGTCACGCCTTGCCGGGAGGCGGCACCACCAAGGGGATGATCACGTGTTCTCGAAGCCAGCCACGTCCATGTTCCACACCGGCCTCGCGGGCCTGCGCCCGCACTCGACGGTCCGTCCCGTCGTCGCCGGCCCGGTCGGCGCGGAGAGGCGGATCGCTGCACTCGTGCACGGTTTCGAGGACCGCGCCATCGACACCCTGAAACCGCTCGTCGTCCCCCTGCTCCGTGGGGTCCTCGGCGTGCTCTTCGTCTGGTTCGGCCTGCTGAAGGTGACCAACCAGTCGCCCGTCGGTCGGCTGGTGGCTGCCACGCTGCCCTGGGCGCCGCCGTCGGTGGTCGTGCCCGTCCTCGGCGCAGCCGAGGTGCTGCTCGGGCTGGGACTCGTCGCCGGACTGCTGTTGCGCGTCGTGCTCCCGGTGATGGTCCTGCACCTCGGGGGGACCTTCCTGACGTTCGTGATGGCCCCGAATCTGCTGTTCCGTCAATCGGATCCGTTGCTGCTGACGCAGACGGGGGAGTTCGTCGTCAAGAACCTCGTGCTCATCAGCGCGGCGCTCGTGCTCATGGTGCACACCCGTCGCCGGCCCGCGGCAGCGTCACGCGCCGAGGCGGTCGGGCATTCCGGCGGTTGACGCGTGCGGCTGCACGCGGCCCCTAGGCTGTGCGCGTGCAGATCTCACCGAGCATCCTCTCCGCCGACTTCGCGAACCTCGAGGCCGAGCTGGGCCGCATCGCCAACGCAGACTGGGCGCACGTCGACGTCATGGACGCTCACTTCGTGCCCAACCTGACGCTCGGGCTGCCTGTCGTCGAGGCGCTGCTCAAGGTCAGCCCCATCCCGATCGACGCGCACCTCATGATCGAGGACCCCGACCGGTGGGCGCCGGAGTACGCCGAAGCCGGCTGCCAGTCGGTCACCTTCCACGTCGAGGCTGCCCGCGACCCCCGGGCCCTGGCCAGGACGCTGCGCTCGGCGGGTGCCCGAGCCTCCATGGCGCTCAAGCCGGGCACCGACTTCGCGCCCTACGCCGACCTGCTGCCCGACCTCGACATGGTGCTCGTCATGACCGTCGAACCCGGCTTCGGCGGCCAGTCGTTCATGGCCGACCAGATGCCGAAGGTCGCGCAGGTGCGCGAGGCCGTGCGCCGGCACGGCGGGGAGATCTGGATCCAGGTCGACGGCGGGGTCAGCGCCGACACGATCGAGCAGTGCGCCGACGCCGGTGCCGACGTGTTCGTCGCCGGGTCGGCCGTCTACGGCGCCGAGGACGCCGCGAACGCCGTCGACGAGCTGCGCGCGCTCGCCAGCGCGCACCGGCACTGAGCCTGCCGCTCCGTCACGTCTCAGCGGAGGCGAGCGAGCCAGGTGGGCGTGGGGTTGATGGTGTCGCCGGCCCAGCTGGGGTCGTCCTCGTAGCCGACCTCGTACGCCTCGAGCCTCTCGTCGCCCAGGATCGACTCCGTGACGGACCGGGGACCAGCCACGAGCGTGCTGTCGTAGTCGATCTCGGTCGCGATGCACCATGAACGTTCGGCCGGCCAGATGACGTTGGCCGACTGCTCCCACGAGGACTCCATGCCGGGCCAGTGGACGATCGGGGACTTCGGGGCCGCGAAGAGGAAACAGTCTCGGCCCACGCGTGCGGTGGGTGGCTCCTCGTCGAGTCGCCAGCTCCCGAAACCGCACCACACGGCATACGTGACGTCGCCGTCGGCGGGGCAGTGGTCGAGGATCGCGCCCAGGGTGGGCATCGGCACCGACCCCTCCTCCGGGTCGATGTCCGACGAACGGGAGGAGCCGGTGAACTGCGGGAAGATGCCGCACCACTGGGCGAGCAGATGCACCGTGCGACCCGTGGTGGCCGCCACGTCGGCCCAGGTGCGACCACCAGCAGGGTGCAGCACCCGCACCACGGATGCGAAGCCGGTGGGCACAACGGCACCGACGGGAACACCGGCCGGTATGCGCCACGGCAGCAGGCGCGAGGCGACCCAGTCGGCGCCGGACACGTCGGCGATCGGTCGAGGGGCGGTCATCGTCACATCTTGACGGACGGTCAGTGGCGTGGTCGCCGTCACGTGGGCACGGTGTGTGCACGTGGGGCCCGCAGGTGCATACTGGCCGTACGTGCTCCGGGGTCGGTGTAATTCCGAGCCGGCGGTTAAAGTCCGCGACCCGACCGCATCCAGCGGCCGGTTGACCTGGTGAAATTCCGGGACCGACGGTGAAAGTCCGGATGGGAGGCAGCGCGAGACAGGCCGTCGTGGTCTGGGGTTTTCGGCATGTGTTGTCGGCTCCGGTCCACGTGGGGCGTGTGGAGTACCCCGGAGTTCGTCCGTGCACCGACGAACGACCAAGGACGAACACCACATGCAGGCTCTAGCCGACCAGACGAAGAACATCTTCCAGCAGGCCATCGACGCCGCGATCCCGATCGGGCCCTACCAGCTGCACTGGCTGGAGCTGGTCGGCGTGCTCATCGGGCTCGCCTCCGCCTATCTCGGCATGCGCCGGTGGGTCTGGGCGTGGCCGGTCGGCATCGTCGCCAACGTCATGCTCTTCTTCGTGTACCTCGGGGCCGTGTTCGGCGCCGACGAGCGCATCCCGCTCTTCGGGCAGGCCGGCCGCCAAGTCTTCTTCATCATCACGAGCCTCTACGGCTGGTGGCGCTGGTCGCAGGTGCGCCGCCTCAACCACGCCCACGACGGGAGCGGCGTCGCCATCACGCCGCGCTGGGCGACACCGCGTGAGCGGGTTGCCGTCGTCGTCTTCTGGCTCGTCGGCACCGTCGTGGTGCACCAGGCGTTCGTCTGGCTCTGGAACCTCTCGCCGAACCCCTTCTTCACGCCCGAGTGGTGGTTCTACTGGTGCGACGCCTGGATCTTCGTCGGCTCGATCGTCGCGACCTACGCCATGGCGCGCGGCTGGAACGAGTTCTGGCTCGCGTGGATCGGCGTCGACCTCGTCGGCGTGCCCTTCGGCTTCGCCACCGGCTACGTGCCCACGGCGGTGCTCTACACGTTCTACGGCCTCTTCGTCGTCTACGGCTTCACGCAGTGGGTCAAGGCCTCTCGCGTCGAGACCAAGGACGTCGAGCCCCAGCTGGCCGGAACGACGACGGCCTGACGATGGGCGACTCCACGGCACCGGCCTGGATGCGACGGGCGCTGCAGCTCGCCGCGTCCGGGCCGTGGCCCGACCCGAACCCGCGCGTCGGCTGCGTCATCGTCGGCCCTGACGGCAGGGTCATGGGCGAGGGCCACCACCACGGGGCCGGGTCGCCGCACGCCGAGATCGAGGCGCTCGAGGCGGCCGCCGGCGCGGCGCGGGATGCCACGGCGTACGTGACGCTGGAACCCTGCTCACACACCGGCCGCACCGGCCCGTGCACCGAGGCGCTCATCGACGCCGGCGTGTCGCGCGTCGTCTTCGCCCAGTCGGACCCGAACCCGGACGCCGCGGGCGGTGCCGAGCGGCTGCACGCGGCCGGCGTCCATGTCATGGGAGGGGTGCTGGCCGAGGAGGCCGAGGCGCTCAATGCCCGGTGGGCGCGCACGGTGGTGCTGGGTCGGCCTCTCGTGACCTGGAAGCTGGCCACGACGCTCGACGGCCGCAGCGCGGCCGCCGACGGCACCAGCCAGTGGATCACCGGCGAGGCGGCCCGTGCCGACGTGCACGTGCTGCGCGGCACGCGGGACGCAGTGCTCGTGGGGACGGGCACCGTGCTCGCCGACGACCCACAACTCACGGTGCGTATGCCGGACGGCGGGCTCGCGCCCGACCAGCCCCTCCGCGTCGTGATGGGACTGCGGCCGGTGCCGCACGACGCCCGCGTGTGGGCGGCACCCGGCGAGGTGGTCCACCTGGAGACTCGCGACCCGCGCCAGGCACTGGAGTCACTGTGGCACAAGGGAGTTCGTGACGTCTGGCTGGAGGGTGGTCCGACGCTCGCCGCCGCGTTCCTACGCGCCGGTCTCGTCGACGACGTCTACGCCTATGTCGCCCCGGCCCTGCTCGGCGGGGGCCGCGCCGCCGTCGCCGACCTCGGCGTCGACTCCATCGGCGACATGCGTCGTCTCGACCTCGACGAGGTCGTCGTCGTCGGAGGCGACGTGCGCATCCACGCCCTGCCGCACGCCGAGGGGCAGGACCCGGCTGCAGCATCGGCCGGCACCACCGACTCCACCGACACCGCCGAGCTGCTTGCGCCGGCGGCCACCAACCACTGAACGCAGCGCGTAGAAAACCTGAGGAGACAGGCATGTTCACCGGAATCGTCGAGGAGCTCGGCACCGTTGCCGGCATCGAGCTCGGCGCGGAGTCCGCTGTCCTCCGCATCGAGGGCCCGCTCGTCGTCAGCGACGCCACCCACGGCGCGTCGATCGCGGTGAACGGCGTCTGCCTCACCGTCACGGAACACGACGGCACCGGCTTCACCGTCGACGTGATGGCCGAGACGCTCGACCGCAGCAGCCTCGGTGCGCTGCGGGAGGGCGACCGGGTGAACCTCGAACGTGCGATGCCCGCCGACGGCCGCTTCGGCGGACACGTCGTCCAGGGGCACGTCGACGGCACCGCGACCATCACGGGCCGCACCCCCGGCGACCGTTGGGAGACGGTCGACTTCACGCTCCCGGCCGACCTCGCGGCATACGTCGTCGAGAAGGGCTCGATCACCGTCGACGGGGTGTCGCTCACCGTGGCGCACGTCGGCGACGACGCGTTCGGCGTCTCGCTCATCCCGACGACACTCGGCCTGACCACCTTGGGGCACAAGGGAGTCGGCGACGTCGTCAACCTCGAGGTCGACGTCATCGCCAAGTACGTCGAGCGACTGCTCACCCACCGACAGGAGGTCGCATCATGACCGCTCTCTCGACCGTCGACGCCGCCCTCGAGGCCCTCCGTGCGGGTCGCCCGGTGCTCGTCCTCGACAGCGAGGACCGGGAGAACGAGGGCGACCTCGTTCTCGCCGCCGAGACGGCCACGGAGCACTGGATGGCGTGGACGATCCGCCACTCGTCCGGCTACCTCTGCGCGCCCGTGCCCGACGAGATCGCCGACAACCTCGAGCTGCCCCTGATGGTCGCCGAGAACCGCGACCCGTTGCGCACGGCTTACACCGTCTCGGTCGACGCCGCCACGGGCGTCACGACGGGCATCAGCGCCGCCGACCGGCTGCGCACGGTGCAGGTGCTGGCCGACCCGGAGTCGCAGCCGACCGACCTCATCCGACCCGGGCACATCCTGCCGCTGCGGGCCCGGCACGGCGGGGTGCTGACCCGGCCCGGCCACACCGAGGCGGCGGTCGACCTGGCGCGGCTTGCCGGCCTGGCCCCGGTCGCGGTCATCGGCGAGCTCGTGCACGACGACGGCCGGATGATGCGCTTCGACGCTGTCGTCGACCTGGGCCGCGAGTTCGGCCTGCCCGTCATCACGATCGAGCAGCTCATCGACCACCGGCAACGGCTCGACCGCGTGGAGCGTCTCGCGACGACCCGGATCCCGACCGTCCACGGCACGTTCACGGCATACGGCTACCGCGACACGCTCACCGGTGACGAGCACGTCGCCCTCGTGAGCCCGCGGGGGCTCCAGGGACTCAGCTCCTCGGGGCCCGTCGTCACCCGACTGCACTCCGAGTGCCTCACGGGCGATGCCTTCGGCTCCCTGCGCTGTGACTGCGGACCCCAGCTGCAGACCGCCCTGGCGCGCGTCGGCCGCGAGGGTGGTGTCGTCGTCTACCTCGGCGGCCACGAGGGGCGCGGCGTCGGACTCGTCGACAAGCTGCGCGCGTACGCCCAGCAGGACCGAGGCGCCGACACCGTCGACGCACAGACGGCGCTCGGGCTCCCGGTCGACGCCCGCGAGTACGCCGCCGGGGCCGCGATCCTGCACGACCTCGGCGCCACCGAGGTCGTGCTGCTGACCAACAACCCGGCCAAGGTGTCGGCCCTGCGCCACCTCGGGCTCGACGTCGTCGCAGTCGAACGTCTGCACGGACCGGTGAGCGAGGACAACGAGCGCTACCTCGGCACCAAGCGCGACCGGCTGGGCCACGACATCCCGGCCTCGAGCGAGCAGCACGGCAAGGAGACGGCATGAAGGACGGTGCCCCCACCATCAACACCGACGGCAGCGGGCTGCGCGTCGCGATCGTCGCGGCGAGCTGGCACGAGCAGGTGATGGGTGGCCTGCTCGACGGCGCCCGTCGCGGGCTCGCCGATGCCGGCGTGACCGAGGTCGACGTCGTCCGGGTGCCGGGCACGTTCGAGCTCTCGGTCGCCTGCGCCGCCCTCGCTGAGCGCTTCGACGCGCTCGTGGCGCTCGGCGTCGTGATCCGCGGGGGCACCCCGCACTTCGACTACGTGTGTCACGCCGCGACGTCGGGCATCACGGAGGTGTCGGTGCGCACGGCCACGCCGATCGGCTTCGGCGTGCTCACGTGCGACGACGAGCAGCAGGCGCTCGACCGCGCCGGGCTGCCGGGCTCGGCCGAGGACAAGGGTCACGAGGCCGCGACCGCCGCGGTGGCAACCGTGATCGCCCTCCGGGCGGTCTCGTCGACCGGCTCCGCCACGACGTGAGCACTGGTCAGGTCGACGTGCGGCGGCCCGTAGGCTGGGCGACCGTGAAGAGCTTTGAGCAGCTGTATGCCGAGCTGGCCGAGAAGGCGCAGACCCGACCCGAGGGCTCGGGCACCGTCGCGCAGCTCGACGCCGGCGTCCACGCGATCGGCAAGAAGATCGTCGAGGAGGCGGCCGAGGTGTGGATGGCCGCCGAGTTCCAGTCGAACGACGAGGCCGCCGAGGAGATCAGCCAGCTCCTCTACCATCTGCAGGTCCTCATGCTCGCCAAGGGCATCTCGCTCGACGACGTCTACTCCCACCTCTGAGGACTGTCCACGCCATGCTGCGAATCGCCGTGCCCAACAAGGGTTCCCTGTCCGACGCCACCGTCGAGCTGCTGCGCGAGGCGGGCTACCGCACGCGCCGTGACACCAAGGAGCTCGTCGTCACCGACGTCGAGAACGACGTCGAGTTCTTCTACCTGCGTCCCCGTGACATCGCCGTCTACGTGGGCTCCGGCACCGTCGACGCCGGCGTCACCGGGCGCGACCTGCTGCTCGACTCGGGCTCGTCCGCCGTCGAGGTCATGGCGCTCGGCTTCGGTGCGTCGACGTTCCGGTATGCCGGCAAGCCGGGCTACGTGGGCACCGTCGCCGACATCGCGGGCAAGCGCGTCGCCACGTCGTATGCCGGCCTCGTGCGTGCCGACCTCGCCGCCCGCGGGCTCTCGGCCGACGTCGTGCGCCTCGACGGAGCAGTCGAGACAGCCATCACGCTCGGGGTCGCCGACTGCATCGCCGACGTCGTCGAGACCGGCACCACCTTGCGTCAGCAGGGCCTCGAGGTGTTCGGCGAGCCGATCCTGCGCTCGGAAGCCGTCCTCATCCGAGGCGACCGGCCTGGTGAGGCTCAGGCCATCGAGGTGCTCCAGCGGCGCATCGCCGGCGTCATCACGGCCCGCACCTACGTGATGCTCGACTACGACTGCCCGAAGGACCTCGTCGACCGGGCGTGCGAGGTCACCCCGGGTCTCGAGTCGCCCACGGTCTCGTCCCTGCAGGACGAGGCCTGGGTCGCCGTCCGCGCCATGGTGCCGCGGCTCGGGCGCAACCGGCTGATGGACGAGCTCTACGACCTCGGTGCCCGCGCGATCCTCGTCACCGACATCGCCGCCTGCCGGCTGTGACGCGCGGCGACGGTGACGACCCGATGACCGATCAGCCGACGGCCCCCCGAAAGCCCGCGGCCGACCCGCTCGCTCCCTTCCGCCCGCACCGCGGGCGTGCCGTCGCCCTCGGCGTCGCGTGGACCTCGCTCGTCGTCTTCGGTGCCATCGCGATCGTCATGCCCGCGCAGGCTGACGGTCGGTGGGGCCTGGGCGACCGGCTGATGTTCTTCGGTCTCGGGGTGGCTCTCGCGTTCGCCGCCTGGCGCTACGCCTCGATCGTCGCGGTGCCCAGCCGCGAAGGGCTGGTGGTGCGCAACCTCGTGCTGACGCGCACCCTGGACTGGGCCGAGGTGGTGCGCGTGCAGTTCGGCGGCGGTGAACCGTGGGTCAGCCTCGACCTCGAGGACGGCGACACCGTGGCGGTCATGGCGATCCAGAAGGCCGACGGCGACGTGTCGGGGCTCGAGGCGTCACGGCTCGCCGCGCTCGTCCAGGCCTTCGGTGAGACGTCCGAACCGGACCACCCGGAGGACGACCTGTGACCGGCGAGCCGACTCCGGAGCGCATGCGGCACGCCCTCGGGCACTTCGCGACCGGCGTGACGGTCGTGACCGGGCTCGCTGCAGACGGCGAGCCGGTCGGGTTCGCCTGCCAGTCGTTCGCGTCGGTGTCGCTGCACCCGCCGCTCGTCCTCTTCTGCGCCGACCACCGGGGCCGGTCCTGGCCTCGCATGCGCGACCAGGGGCGCTTCACGGTCAACGTCCTGCGGCACGAGCAGCGCGAGCTCATCGGGCGCTTCGGCTCGACGGCGGGCGCGCGCTTCGAGGGGCTCGACTGGGAGCCGTCCGAGCGAGGCGGCCCCAGCCTCCCAGGCGTGCTGATGCGGGTCCACTGCTCCGTCGAGCAGGTGCACGTCGCCGGTGACCACGACGTCGTCGTCGGACGCGTGCTCGAGCTCGAGGACGGCGAGTCGGGCCGGCCGATGCTCTTCTACCGTGGGCGGTTCACCGTCACCGAGCGGCGTACGTCGTCGGGCGCCGACGAGGCGCCGTCCTCGATGGACGACTACTGGGGCTGACCCCGCTCGCTCCGCGCCAGGCCCGGTGGGGAGGACTCGATTGCGGAACGGGTCTCCGACGACCGGCGCTGTCCTGGCCCTCCGCCGGATGGACGAGTAACTTCACAGGTCAACCCACCTTCCACAGCGCCAGGAGGTCGAGATGGCCACGGTCGTCGTTTTCGGGGGCACCGGGTACACCGGCGGCAACGTCGTCCGCGAGGCGTCTGCCCGTGGTCACCAGGTCGTGTCGGTGAGCCGGTCCGAGCCGCGGGACCCGGTCGACGGCGTTCGATACGAGACCGGAAGCGTCGAGCAGGTCGCGGGACGGGTGATCCCGGGTGCGGACGCGGTCGTGGCGGCGCTGTCGCCGCGTGGCGACATGGCGGGACGTCTGGTGGAGACCTACCGTGACCTCGCCCGACAGTCGGCCGCTGCCGGCGCGCGCTACCTCCAGGTCGGCGGGTACAGCTCCCTGCGCCCGGCGCCGGGGGAGCCGCGCTTCGTGGAAGGAGACATCCCGGAGCAGTTCCGCGACGAGGCGCTGGAGGGGGAGGCGACCCGCGTCCTGCTCGCCGAAGAGGCCCCCGAGGCCCTGGACTGGGTCTTCGTCAGCCCGGCGGCGGCGTACGGGGCGTGGGCGGCCGGCGAGCGCACCGGCCGTTACAGGGTCGGCGAGGACGTGGCGCTCGTCGACGAGGAGGGTGGCTCCACCATCTCCGGAGGGGACTTCGCCGCCGCGATCGTCGACGAGATCGAGCGTCCGGCCCGCCACCGCGCGCACATGAGCGTCGCGTACTGAGAGATCGTGCCGGCCGTTCCCGAACGGCGCTTCGTACCGTCGTCGTAGGCGTGCACGGACCCGGTGCGGCCGCGGCTACTCGGTGGGCTGTGCGGAACGAGGGTCGGTGCCGTCGACGAGGCCGTCCCACGACCACTGCGGCACGGACAGGCCGTCCGGGACGTCGCCCGCCGAGTCGTGGTAGGTGCTCATGTATGCCGTCGCCCAGGTGAAGTAGGCGACGAGCGTGTCGCGTACGGCCGGATCGTCGCCCAGCCCGGCGTCGTCGACGGCGTCGGCGAAGCAGGCCACTGCCCTCTGGTCCATCTCGACGTGGGGGCCGTTGCCCGAGTGCATCCGCACCACCTCGCTCTCGCTCGCGACCTGAGCGGTGTAGGTGGGCGGACCTCCCAGCGCCTCGGCCCAGTACGCCGCCAGACGAGCGGTGTGGTCAGGGTGGTAGCCGTGTGAGAAAGCATGCGAGACAACGGGATCCGTCAGACAGCGCTCGTGCCAGGCGTGCGCGAGCGCGGTCAGTGCCCCCATGCCGCCGACGGTTTCGTAGATCGAGGTGGCCACCGACGCAGGTTCCCACTCGGAGCGGGATGCGACAAGGACCCGGGACCGGCGTCGTGCGCTCGGTCCGGGGCTTGCCGTCAGCGGAAGTGGATGAAGTTCGACGGCCAGGACGAGCTGGTGCGGGCGATGATGCGGCGCCCGCTCATCGACGTGTACGTCCTGCCGAGGATGGTGCCCCCGTAGCCGCTCTCGGAGATCGCGATCTGGTTGCCGTCGGCGCTCACCCAGTCCACGTACGCGACGTGGTTGGAGTTCCACTGGGCGATGTCACCGACCCGCGGCGCCTGGTCGACCGCGAAACCCTTGGCCCGTGCGTTGTTGTCCCAGCTCTCGGCGTTGCCGAGGTTGCCCGGGTTCTTGACGCCGTCGAGCGAGAGGCGGTACGCCGAGAAGTTCGTGCAGTTGTTGCCCCACGCGTCGACGGGGTAGTTCCAGGCTCGCTGCCCGTAGTAGCCGAAGCGCGTGATGCAGTTCTGGGTCGCCCGCGAGTAGCACGACCAGTCCGTGGGCGCAGGGCCGCCCACGACGGCCCACGTCACCGTCGTCGCGCGGTAGACGGCCGCGTTGCCGGTGCCGAGGACCCGCATGACCGAGCCGGCGCCGGACGTCTTCGTCGACCACTGGACGACGCCCGCGCTGTTCCGCACGACGAAGTTGCCATCGGTCTGCATCGCGGCGTAGCTGCCCGAGCCGGCTGTGAAGGAGGCCCACATGCGGGTGCCCGCCGCCGACGTGAGCACGAGGTTGCCGTCCGTTCGCATGGTCATCGACCAGGCCTTGCTCGTCGCGGTGATGGACTCACCGGACCGCAGCACCTGGTTGGGCAGGAGGCGGTCGTACCTGACGCCGCGGTGGTCCCAGACGGGCGTGCTGCCCTGACGGAGCTGCAGCAGGCCGTCGTTCGTGATCGTGACCGTGGCACCCGTCCAGCCGTTCGTGCCGGCCGTCCAGGCCAGGCTGCCGTCGGCCCTCATGATGGCGAGCTGACCGTCGGAGCGCACGAAGAGGCGGTTGCCGACACCGGTCGTGCCGCTGTTCCAGCGGGCCACACCGCCTGAGACGATGACGAGGTTGCCGTTGGTCTGCATCCCGGCCTTGTAGAGGCCGTTGGGGGACACGAGCGCGGATCCGCCGAGAAGCACCTGCCCGGTCTCCAGTGTCGAGCCGGCGATGTAGGTGTACCCGTTGGTCCTGGTGACCGTGCCGGCGCGCGTCGTCACCTTCACCGGGACGGAGCCCGTCGCGATGCGCATCGGCACCACGGCGGTGAGCTGCGTCGCCGAGACGCGGGTGACGCTCGTGGCCGGGGTTCCGTTGATCCAGACGCCGGTGACCACGGTGAACGACGTGCCGCGCAGGGTCACGACGTTCCCGCCATCGAGCAGTCCGGAGGGCGGGGACACGGACGTGATGACCGGGACGTCCTGGTAGGCGAAACGTCCGGCTGGGACGACCAGCGAGGTGCCGCCGGGGGTCGTGACCCGGACGTCGACGTCGGCCTCGGCGTGGGCGGGGATCGTCACCCGCAGCTGGGACGCGGAGAGTCGCGTGACCGTCGTGGCCGGCACGCCGCCGAAGGTGACGCGGTCGACGCGGTCGTAGCCGGTGCCGGTCAGGGTGACGACGCTGCCGCCCTTGGTCGGCGCGAGCGCCGGCGACAGGGCGCTGACGGTCGGGACGGGCTGGTAGGTGAACTTGCCCGCCGGGCCGACCGCGGAGATGCCGCCCGGTGTGGTGACCCGCACGTCGACCGTGCCGACGACGTGGCTCGGGACGGTGACCCGGATCGTGGTGGGAGAGACCCGGACGAGCCCGGTCGCCGGGCGGCCGCCGAAGTCGACCGCCGAGACGAGGGCCAGGCGGGTGCCCGTGATCGTCATGACGCCGCCTCCGGCCAGTGGACCGGCAGGCACGGACAGCGAGCTCACGCCCGGGATGCCGACGTACTCGAAGTTCGTGCGGGCGGTCTCCGGGCTGGTCCCGTTGGCGTTCGTGGCACGCACGGCGACGACGCCCTCGGCGTGGGCCGGCGCGGTCACCCGCAGGCTGGTGTCGGAGAGACGCACGAGTCCGGTGCCGAGCGTGGTGCCGAAGCGGACCTCACCGACCTCTGCCAGGTGGGCTCCGGTCAGGGTCACCACGGTGCCGCCCCGGAGGGGACCTGCAGACACGGAGAGGGCGCTGAGCACCGGAGGCGAGCCGTACGCGTACCGGGCGCCGGCGCCCGCGGGGGAGAGGCCGCCCGGGGTCGTGACGCGGACGTCGACCGGACCCGAGGCGTGCGGCGGGGTGGTGACGCGCAGTGTCGTCGCCGACACACGGACGATCTTCGTCGTCGTGGTGGTGCCGAAGCTGACGGCGGTGGCGCGGCCGAGGCCGGTGCCGGTCAGGGTGACCACGGTTCCACCGGCCGGCGGCCCGGTCACAGGCGTGAGGCCGGTGACCGTCGGGACGGCTTCGTACTCGTAGCTCGTGGCGGCCGTCGCGGCCGAGGTGCCGTTGGGGTTCGTGACGCGCACGCTCACGACGCCTGCCGCGTGGGCCGGCGCCGTGGCGCGGATCGAGGTCGGCGAGACGACCGTGAACCCGGCGACGGTGTCACCGAACACGAGGCGCGTCGATCCCGTGAACCGCGCGCCGGTGATCGAGACGACGGTGCCGCCCCGGACCGGGCCGGACGGCACCGACAGAGCCGAGACAGCGGGAGGCAGGTAGTACGTGTATCGAGTCGCGGACGTGAGGGCGGTGGTGCCTCCAGGAGTCGTCACGCGGACGTCGACGGCGCCGACGGCGTGGACCGGCGTCGTCACGCGCAGGGTCGTGGCCGAGACCCGGGTGAGCGACGTCGCGGGCGTGGTGCCGAACCGGACCGCCGACGCCCGGGCCAGGCCGATCCCGGTCAGGGTGACCGTCGCCCCACCGCCGGTCCCGCCCGAGGCGGGGGACACCCGCGTGAGGGTCGGCGGCGGGTCGTACGTGAACGTCGGGCTGCTACCGGACGTGCCGGCAGCGGTCGTGACGCGCACGTAGACCGCGCCGGCCGGGCGAGCCGGCGTGGTGACACGCAGCTGGGTGCTCGACAGGACCGACAGCTGCGTGCCCGGGTAGGTGCCGAAGGTCACCTTGGTGGTGCCGGAGAAGCGCGTTCCGGTCACGGTGAGCACCGTCCCACCGCGCGTCGGCCCTGCCGGGGCCGAGAGCCCGGTGACCGTCGGCGGCAGGACGACGGGCGGCGTCGTGTAGGTGAACCTGCCGACGACTGCGACAGGTGACGTGCCGCCGGGGGTGACGACGCGTACGTCGACGGAGCCGGCGGCGTGCGCCGGGACGGTGACGCGCACCTGGGTGGCGCCGAGCCGGGTCAGCGCCGTCCCCGGCGTGGTGCCGAAGAGGACGGCGCTCGCGCGAGTGAGGCCGGTTCCGGTGAGGGTGAGCACGGTGCCGCCGGGCGTCGTGGCGGTCCGCGCGGAGAGTGCCGTCACGGTGGGAACCCCGTCGAAGGCGAAGCTCGAACGTGTCGAGATCGGCGAGGTTCCGGCCGGGGTGGTGACTTGCACGCTGACGACGCCGGCAGCGTGCGCCGGGGTGACGACGCGGACCCGCGTCTCGGAGACCTTGGTGACGGACGTGACGGCGGAGGTCTCGAACAGGACCTTCGTCGCGGCACCCACTCCGGCTCCCGAGAGCTCGACGGAGGTGCCTCCACTCGCGGGGCCTGCCACCACCGAGAGGGCAGGCGCCGCTGGGGCAGTGGCGGTCGTGGTGACGGCGGCCGGCGACGCCACCGCGCCGGCGTTGGCCGGAGCCGCGCCGGCGGACGGCGCGGTCGCCAGGCCCGGAATGCCGCCGAGCACGGCCAGGGAGACCAGTGTTGCCACGGCCCGCCCTCCGACACGCTGGGAGCGGGTTCGGTGTCGGGCATTCGGCGTCTTCGGTGGCATCATTCGTCGGTTCTCCTTGCAGTCAGCACGTCCGCCGAGCAGTCTGCACGGGCATATGTCGCCTTGTACGCGGTTTGGCCCTAATTGGGGCGCCCCAACCGCAACACCAGCCCCAGATGTGGTGCTGGAGGCATCCGCGCGGAGGCTGGGAACGGCACCGCTGGGACCGGTTCAGTCGACCCGCGGGAGGTCCGGCCGCAGCCGGAGCACGACCAGCGCCTGCACGCTGCCGAAGACCGCCAGGACGAGCCAGACCAGCGAGAGACTGCCGCTGACGTCGCGCAGCAGGCCCATCGCGAGCGGGCCGACCGAGGCGATGCCGTAGGAGATGAGGAAGGCCATGCCGGTCAGGCGCCCGCTCGCCTCGGGGGTGCGGGCGTAGCGCACGAGCAGCACGAGGGCGAGCGAGAACGCGGCGCCCTGCCCGAGGCCCGCGACGACCGCCCAGACCCACGGTGCCGACAGTGGTGCGAGCAGGATGCCGAGGCAGCCCGCGACTCCGAGGGCCGCGGCCGGCATCAGCAGGCGCCGCATGTCGCGAGCCTTGTCGCTGAGCACCGGACCCAGCAGTCCGGAGACGATCTGGGCGCCGCTGAAGGCCGCCGCGAGATAGCCCGCCGCGCCGCGGAACCAGCCGTGCTCGACGTACGTCGGGGCCAGCCACGTGACGGCGGAGTAGAAGCACCAGGACTGGAGGGCCAGGTAGCCGGCGACGAGCCACGCCGTGCGGTGGCGCCACGGGAGGCGGCCGGGTCCCTCCTCGTCGGGCGTGTGGTGCGGGTTGGCCCGGACCGTGAACGGGGCCCAGGCGAGCACACCGACGACCGCGACGACGGTCCACGAGCCGAGCGAGGCCTGCCAGCTGCCGAGACGGTCGGCGAGCGGCACGGCGACGGCGGAGCTGACGGCAGCACCGCCCATCATCGCCAGCATGTAGAGCCCCGTCACGAGGCCGGTGCGCTCGGGTGGGAAGAACGTCTTGACCAGCCGCGGCAGCAGGGTGCCGGCCACGGCGATGCCGACGCCGCAGACGAAGGTGCCGACGTAGAGGACGACGACGTTGCCACCGCCGAAGCGGCTCGCCGTGCCGACGACGATGCTGAGCGCTGCGGCGAGCACCGCGCCGGCGGCGCCCATCCGGTGGGCGATGCGGCTCGCGACCGGAGCGAAGAGCCCCATGCAGAGCACCGGCAGGGTGGTCAGCGCCCCGGCCGCGGCGTGGCTCAGCCCGAGGTCGGCCGAGATCGCGTCGAGCAGGGGCGGGATGCTGGTGATGGCGACGCGCAGGTTCGCGGCCACGGCGACGAGCGCGACCGCCATGACCCAGACGGGTGGCAGTGGCCGGATGGCGGCGTCTCGTCGGGGCACCCTCAGAGACTAGATGTGTCGAGCACGAGGTCCGCGCGGGCCCTCGTCGAGTCTGCCTCGAAGAGCGTCGTCTCCTGGTCGGCCCAGCGCTGCCACTGCGGCCGGTAGGCCTCGCCGTCGCGCGCGATGCCCCGGCGCCGGCGCAGCCGGGGGTCCGCGTCGACGAAGACGGTCACGGCGGCATACGGCCGGGCAGGTCCCACGCTGGCACCGCATCCCTCGACGACGAGGAAGCGGCACGAGGGCACCTCCTGCGTGCCCGCCCAGCGCTCGCGGACCCAGCTCCAGAGCCGGTAGGCCGCGTGCTCGCGGCGCGAGAGGGGCTCGAGCACCTGTGTGGTGAGCAGGTCCGGGGCCTGGGCCAGCCCGTCCCAGCCGGGGTAGAGGTGGTCCATGTGGACGACGGCGACCGGACCTTCCGCGGCCAGTGCCAGCTCGACCCCCCGGGCCAGGGTCGTCTTGCCCGCCCCGCTCGGTCCGTCGAGCGCGACGACCACGACGTCACCGCAACGCGGCTCGGCAGCCACCGCGAGGGACACGACGGCGGCGGCATGTTCCTCGGTCGGCGGCCTCGTCACCTCGTCCCACATGGGCGCGACCCTAGCCGGTCGCGGCGCTGGCCTAGCCTTGTCGCATGCCCGTCGCCACGAGAGTCATCGCCTGCCTCGACGTCGACGCGGGCCGCGTCGTCAAGGGCGTCAACTTCGAGAACCTGCGCGACGCCGGTGACCCGGTCGAGCTCGCCAAGGTCTACGACGACCAGGGTGTCGACGAGCTGACCTTCCTCGACGTCACGGCGAGCAGCGGCAACCGTGAGACCACCTACGACGTGGTCCGTCGCACCGCCGAGCAGGTGTTCATCCCGCTGACCGTCGGCGGCGGGGTGCGCAGCGTCGACGACGTCGACCGGTTGTTGCGCGCCGGAGCCGACAAGGTCGGGGTCAACACGGCCGCCATCGCGCGTCCAGACCTCATCGCCGAGATCGCGAGCCGCTTCGGGGCGCAGGTGCTCGTCCTGTCCGCCGACGTGCGCCGACGCCTCGGCGGCGACGGCCGCCCGACCGACGACTTCGTCATGACCACGCACGGCGGGCGCACGCCCGTCGACCTCGACGCCGTCGAGTGGTGTGCCCGGGCCGCCGAGCTCGGCGCCGGCGAGATCCTGCTCAACTCGATGGATGCCGACGGCACCAAGGACGGCTTCGACATCGAGCTGATCCGGCGCGTACGGGCGGCGGTCTCGGTGCCGGTCATCGCGAGCGGCGGGGCGGGCCGGGTCGAGCACTTCGCCCCCGCGGTCGCGGCCGGCGCCGACGCGGTCCTCGCCGCCAGCGTCTTCCACTTCCGAGAGCTGACGGTCGGCGAGGTCAAGGACGCGCTCCGCGCTGCCGGGGTCACCGTCCGCTGAGCGCCGACCTGACGTCGGGGGCTGCGCTCAGCTGATGCCGAGCTCGGCGCCCTGGAGGGCGGCGATGTCGTCGGCGTCGCCCTCGAAGCCGACCCGGGCCACGCTCTTGCGGCCGTACGCGTAGAGGACGAGCTCACCGACCGGCCCGCGCATGACGACGGTGCCGTGGGCGTCGGGCAGCTTGGCGGCATACCGGCCCTGACCGTCGGCGATGAGCACGATGCCGGTCGGTGCCTTGCGGAACATCAGGCGCGAGGAGCGGCGCAGGGCCGACCAGAGCTTGCCCTCGAGCTGCGGCGCCAGCTGTCGTGGCTCCCACCCGGTCTGCGCCCGACGGACGTCCTCGTGGTGCACGAAGAACTCGACGAGGTTGGTGAGCTCGTCGACCTTGGCGTTGGACATGGGGTTCCAGGCCGGCGCTCCCCGACGCACCCGGTCGACGACGGCGGAGTAGTCGCCGCCCGCGATCTTGCCCTGCTCGCGGTCGAGGTGGCCCTCGAGGAAGGGCACGAAGCGGCCGACCGAGAGGTCGGGGCGGTGCTCGCGGACCAGCAGGTGGGCGGCGAGGTCGCGCGTCTGCCAGCCCTCGCAGAGAGTCGGGCGGTCGGGTCCGAGGCGGTCGAGCTCGTCGCAGAGCAGGCGGCGTTCGGACCTGGCGTGGCGCGTCATGTCCTCATCCTGTCAGGGTCCGCGGACGAGGCCGCGAACAACTCGTTGGATCCCGGCGCCGTCGCGTCCGTAGGGTCGGACGGTGATCGAGCTCGTGCGCCCCACCGTCGACCTCTCGGACGCATGGTGGGAGATGGTCGACGACTTCGGCGGTGCCACCATCCACGGGTCGGGCTACCACCCGAGGGACCGCGAGGTCCTCGCCGATGCGACGGTCTTCGCCGAGTGGGTCGACTGGCTCGGCCGGCAGGAGCACCCCGACGAGCCCCTGCCGCCCGAGCGCGTCGCGTCGTCCAACCGCTGGGTCCTCGAGGACGGCCGCCTGGTCGGCACCATCGCCGTGCGTCACGCACTCACCCCTTCCCTGGTCGCCGAGGGCGGTCACATCGGGTATGCCGTCCGGCCGGCAGCGCGTCGCAGGGGCGTCGCGACCGCGGCCCTCGCGCAGGCGCTGGTGCTCGCCGCCCGGCGGGGGATCGACCCCGTCCTCGTCACGTGCGACCTCACGAACGTGGCGTCGGCGCGCACGATCGCCGCCTGCGGCGGGGTCCTGGAGGACTCCCGTGACGGGGTGCTGCGCCACTGGGTGCGCACCGGGGCGGTTGCGGAGCCCATCGGCCCCGGGCCGATCGAGACGCAGCTCGCGCGCCTCGTCCCGGTCAGCTCGGACGAGGCGCACGCGATGCTGGCCGGCTCGCGACTTCGCGGCTGGGCGCCGGGCTACCCGCGCGAGGACGACCTGGACGCGGTGCGCTCGATGCCACCGAGCGGACCGAGCGCGTGGACGCCGCGGCACGTCGTCCGTCGCTCCGACGGGCTCGCGGTCGGCACCATCGGGTGCTTCGGGCCGCCCGTCGACGGTGTCGTCGAGATCGGTTACGGGCTCGTCGAGTCTGCGCGCGGGGCGGGCCTCATGACCGACGTCCTGTCGGGGATGGTCCGCGCCCTCGAGGCGGCTGGGCTGCGCGCCGTCGCCCACACCGTGCCCGACAACGTGCCGAGCCACCGAGTCCTCGCCCGGCTCGGCTTCGTGCGCGAGGACGAGGACGAGGCGCAGGCTGAGGAGCCGGAATGGCTCTGGGTGAGGGCCTAGCGGTGCAGGTGTTGTCGCCAGCGCGTGAGAGGCTGAGGGGTCGACCGGAGAGCAGAGCACCAGGGGAGCAGAACAGCGTGAACGTCCCGACCACCTCGACCCTGCGTGAGGGTCTCGCCGTCATCGGCCGAGGCATCAGGGGACAGCCCCGGTGGTTCGCCCTCGCCGTCCTCGGCAGCGTCGTCTACGGCGTCATGACGAGCCTCACCGCTGCGGCGATCGGTTACGTCGTCAGGCAGGCCGTCACCCCGGCCATCGAGGCCCGCCACGTCACCGCGTCGCAGCTGTGGTTCATCGGCGGTGTCATGGCAGCCGTCGTGCTGACGACCACCGTCGGCGTGATCGGGCGACGTCTCGCCGGTGGCGTCGCGATGTTCAACCTCGGGGCGATGTACCGCCGCCAGGTGACGCGCCAGTACCTCCGACTGCCGCTCAGCTGGCACCACAAGCACCCCTCGGGGCAGCTCCTGTCCAACGCCAACGCCGACGTCGAGGCGACGTGGAACATCTTCGCGCCGCTGCCGATGGCGCTCGGTGTCGTCGTCATGCTCGTCTTCGGCATCGTCCAGATGGTCGTCGTCGACCCCTGGCTCGCGCTCGTCGGCCTCACGGTGTTCCCCCTGCTCTTCCTCGCCAACGTCGCGTTCCAGCGTGCGATGTCGCCGCGGGTCACACGGGCGCAGCAGCTGCGGGCCGACGTCTCCGAGGTGGCCCACGAGAGCTTCGAGGCCGCGCTCATCGTCAAGTCCCTCGGGCGAGAGGACCACGAGGCCGAGCGTTTCCGCGTGGTCACCGACGAGCTGCGCGACGCCAACATCGAGGTCGGCCGCACCCGGGGCCGGTTCGACCCCGCCATCGAGGCCATCCCGACGATCGGCACGCTGGCCGTCCTGTTCGTCGGCACGCTGCGGGTGCGCAGCGGAGCCCTCTCCGCGGCCGAGGTCGTGCAGATCGCCTACCTCTTCTCGATCCTCGCCTTCCCGGTGCGCGCGCTCGGCTGGGTGCTGGCCGAGCTGCCTCGAGCGGTCGTCGGGTGGAACCGTGTCTCCGCCGTGCTCKACGCGACCGGCAGCATGCAGTTCGGCGACCGGTCGCTCCCGATCGGCACCGCGAGCCACCTCCAGGCCGAACGGCTCGCGTACGCCTACGAGATCGTCACCGAGGACGGCGCGGCCGACCTCAACCCGGCCATCGTCGACGTCACTCTCGACGTGTCGCCCGGTTCGACGGTCGCGGTCGTCGGCCCCACGGGCAGCGGCAAGTCGACCCTCACCAACCTCGTGATGCGCCTCGTCGACCCCGACAGCGGGGCGGTGCTGCTGGACGGGGTCGACCTGCGTGAGGTCCGACGTGGCGGCGTCAGCGACGCGGCAGCACTCGTGGCGCAGCAGACGTTCATGTTCGACGACAGCGTGCGCGGCAACATCACGCTGGGCGCCTCCCACGACGACGAGAGCGTCTGGCGCTCCCTCCACGTGGCGCAGGGGGCGACCTTCGTCGAGCGGCTGCCCGACGGCCTCGACACACACGTCGGCGAACGCGGGGCGAGCCTCTCCGGAGGGCAACGTCAGCGAATCGCCCTGGCCCGTGCGGTGATCCGCCGGCCGCAGCTGCTCATCCTCGACGACGCCACGTCGGCCGTCGACCCCAGCGTCGAGCAGGCGATCCTCGGTGGGCTGCGCGAGGCGAGCTCGGGCACCACGGTCCTCGTCGTCGCCTACCGCATGGCCACCATCCTGCTCGCCGACGAGGTCGTCTACGTCGAGGAGGGCCGCGTCGTCGACCACGGCTCGCACGCCCAGCTGCTCGGCCGGTGTGCCGGCTACGAGCGCCTCGTCACGGCCTACGCACGTGAGGCCGCCGAGCGCGAGGCCATCGCGGCCGACGAGGAGTTCGACGGCGCCCTCCGCCTCGATGACGACCATGGGCGCGGCCCGGCCGAGGAGGTCTCGCGATGAGCATGCGTTCCCAGGTCCTCGTCGAGCACCACGGCGTCGCGACGGGCAAGGACATGTCGACGTGGCAGACCCTCAAGCGCGGCGTCGAGCTCTCACCCGAGCTGCGCAAGGGCATCTGGGTCACGGTCGCGCTCGCCGTGCTCTCGACGCTCGGGCGCGTGCTCGTCCCCTTCGTCGTGCAGCGCATCACCGACGAGGGACTGCTCGCCAAGGCCGGCCCCGACCCCGGGGTCGTCGCGGTCTACATCGGCATCGCGCTGGTCGGTGTCGCGGTGACCGCGCTGTCCGCGTACTTCGTCAACGTGCGTCTCTTCCGCTCGTCCGAGAGCGGGCTGGCGACGCTGCGGCTCAAGGCCTTCCGGCACATCCACGACCTCGCGATGCTCACCCAGAACACCGAGCGCCGGGGCTCTCTCGTCTCGCGCGTGACCTCCGACGTCGACACGATCTCGATGTTCGTGCAGTTCGGCGGGCTCATGCTCATGATCAACCTCGCGCAGATCACCCTCGCGACGGTGCTCATGCTCGTCTACAGCCCGCTGCTCGGCCTCGTCGTGTGGCTGTGCTTCGTGCCGCTCTTCATCATCATCCGCAAGTTCCAGGGCATCGTCGGGCGCGCCTACACCCGGGTGCGCGAGCGCGTCGGCGACATGCTCGGCGCCATCTCCGAGGCAGTCGTCGGAGCCCAGGCGATCCGCGCCTACGGCGTCGAGGACCGCACGGCAGAGCGCATCGACGCCGCGGTCGAGGCACACCGCAAGGCCGCCATCGGCGCCCAGGCCCGGTCGGTCATCGCCTTCACGTCGGGCCAGCTCGTCTCGGGACTGACCACGGGCGTCGTGCTCGTCGTCGGCACGGTCCTCGCCGCGCGCGGCAGCCTCACGCTCGGCGAGCTGCTCGCATTCCTCTTCCTCGTCAACCTCTTCACGATGCCGGTGCAGCAGGCCACCGAGATCCTCAACGAGATGCAGAACGCCGTCGCCGGCTGGCGCCGGGTCATCGGCATCATCGACACCCCGGCCGACGTCTCCGATCCCGGCGAGTCCGGGGTCACGCTGCCGCGCGGGCCGATCACCGTGCAGTTCGACGGCGTCGGGTTCGCCTACCCGGGCGGCGAGCCGGTGCTCCACGACATCGACCTGACCATCGCGCCGCGCAGCCGGGTCGCGATCGTCGGCGAGACCGGCTCGGGCAAGTCGACCCTCGCCAAGCTGTTGACGCGCCTGATGGATCCTTCGAGCGGGCGGGTGCTCCTCGACGGCGTCGACCTGCGCACGATCCGCTTCTCGTCGCTGCGCTCCCGGGTCGTGCTCGTGCCGCAGGAGGGTTTCCTCTTCGACGGCACGCTGCTCGACAACATCCGGTTCGGGCGGCCGCAGGCGAGCGCCGACGACGTCAGGCTCACGCTCACCGAGCTCGGCCTCGACGCGTGGGCGTCGACCCTACCGCTCGGGCTGGCCACCGACGTCGGCCAGCGCGGCGAGTCGCTGTCGGCGGGGGAGCGTCAGCTCGTCGCGCTCGCCCGCGCCTACCTCGCCGACCCCGACCTGCTCGTCCTCGACGAGGCCACCTCGGCCGTCGACCCCAGCACCGAGGTGCGCCTCCAGCGCGCGCTCGACTCGCTGACCCGCGGGCGCACGTCGATCGCGATCGCCCACCGGCTCTCGACGGCCCAGGCCGCCGACGAGGTGATCGTCGTCGACGCCGGCCGCATCGTCGAGCGCGGGCACCACACCGAGCTCGTCCGGCTCGGCGGGGTGTACTCGCGGCTGCACGCCTCCTGGGTCGCCCAGCAGCAGGCCGTCTGACCCACAGCCGGGCTGGTCGGCACCGAACGCGGCTGTCGGCACCGAACGCGGCTGTCGGCACCGAACGCGGCTGTCGGCACCGAACGCGGCTGTCGGCACCGAACGCGGCGTTCGGTGCCGAACTGCGTGTCCTGACACCGCTTTCGAGACCGAACGCGGCGTTCGGCGCGGCGACGGCACAATGGCTGCGTGACCGACTCCACCGATCTGTCCGGCCCGTCTGAGGTGTCCGACCCGACGCCCGACCCCACGTCGCTCGACCCGAGCGTCGCGGCGCTGCTCAAGCGCGACCCCCTGGGGCTCGTGGCAGCCGTCGTGCAGCAGCACGACAGCAGCGAGGTGCTCATGGTCGGCTGGATGGACGACGAGGCGCTCCGACGCACCCTCACCGAGGGCCGGGTCACCTTCTGGTCACGCAGCCGGCAGGAGTACTGGCGCAAGGGCGACACGAGCGGCCACGTCCAGTGGGTCAAGGGCGTTCGTCTCGACTGCGACGGGGACGCCTTGCTCGTCAGCGTCGACCAGGTCGGCGCGGCCTGCCACACGGGCGACCGCACCTGCTTCGACGCCCGGGTGCTGCCCGCCGTCGTCGGCGAGGGCTGAGCCTCAGGCCGGCACGAGCTCAGCGGGGACACTTGCCGTCTCCTTCGGGGTCCGGTCGGCGCCTGGGCGGGGCGCACGGTGAGCCGCGGCACTGGAATCGCCTGTGTCGCAATGAATTGCGGGGCCGGACTCGTGCTGCGCGGATGTCGGGGCGAGGCTACCGTCGGTCTCTGACGGCCGCGCCACGGGGTCGGCATCGCCGCCCGGCTGACGGAACCCTCGGAACCGGGCGTCCATGCGTGGGCCAGAATGGCCCCGTGCCCGATACGACGACCCCGCCCGCTCCCGCGCCGCACGCCGACCTCACCTGGGGTCGCACGTGGCCGAGCCTCGAGGTCTTCACCGAGCTCGCGCTCGAGCACCGCCGCGTCATCCCGGTCGTACGCCGGGTGCTCGCCGACGCGGAGACGCCGGTCGGCGTCTACCGCAAGCTCGCCAAGGACGCGCCCGGCACCTTCCTGCTCGAGTCGGCCGAGCACGGCGGCGTGTGGTCCCGCTACTCGATCGTCGGGGCCCGCAGTGCCGCCACGCTGACCGAGCGCGACGGCCAGGCCCACTGGATCGGCGAGCCGCCGGTCGGGTTGCCCGTCGACGGAGACCCGACGGCAGCGATCCGCGACACGGTCGCCGCGCTCGCCACACCGCGTACGCCGGGGCTTCCTCCGCTGACGGGCGGGCTCGTCGGCGCCATCACCTACGACGCCGTGCGCCACTGGGAGAAGGTGCCCGACCACGGCCGCGACGACCTGGGGCTGCCCGAGGTCGCGATGATGCTCGCCACCGACCTCGCCGTCTTCGACCACAGCGACGGCTCCCTGCTGCTCGTCGCCAACGCCGTGAACCACGACGCGACCGACGACCGCATCGAGGACGCCTGGGCCGACGCCGTCGCCAGGCTCGACCGGATGACCGACGAGCTGGCGGCACCTGCGGCCAGCACGGTGGCGACCATCGAGCCGGTGCCGAGCGACCCGACGAGCAGCCACAGCCAGGCCGGGTTCGAGGAGATGGTCGAGGAGGCGAAGGAGGCGATCCGCGCGGGCGAGGCCTTCCAGATCGTCGTCTCGCAGCGCTTCACCGTGCCGTGCGCTGCCGACTCGCTCGACGTCTACCGGGCGCTCCGGGTCAGCAACCCCAGCCCCTACATGTACCTGTTGCGCCTGCCCCACCCCGACGGCTCGTCGTACGACATCGTCGGCTCGAGCCCTGAGGCCCTCATCAAGGTCACCGGCCGACAGGCGATCACCCACCCCATCGCCGGCTCGCGTCCGCGCGGCAAGAGCCCCGACCACGACGCGCACCTCGCCGAGGAGCTGCTCGGCGACGCCAAGGAGCGCGCCGAGCACCTGATGCTCGTCGACCTCGCCCGCAACGACCTCCAGCGCATCTGCCGGGCCGGCACCGTCGACACCGTCGACTTCATGTCGATCCGGCGCTACAGCCACATCATGCACATCGAGTCGACCGTCGTGGGTGACCTGCGTGACGGCCAGAGCGCCTACGACGCACTGGTTGCGACGTTCCCGGCGGGCACGCTGAGCGGAGCGCCGAAGCCGCGGGCGATGGCACTCATCGACGACTACGAGGGCCTGCGCCGCGGGCTCTACGGTGGCGTCGTGGGCTACCTGGACTTCGCCGGCGATCTGGACATGGCCATCGCCATCCGCACAGCCCTCATCAAGGACGGCCAGGCACACGTGCAGGCCGGCGCGGGGATCGTCGCGGACTCGGTGCCGCACCTGGAGTTCGAGGAGACGGTCAACAAGGCCGCCGCCGCGCTGCGGGCCGTCGCCGCCGCTGGTGGCCTGCGACCGCTGGGAAACCACCGCGCATGAGGGCACTCGTTCTCGACAAGAAGCGGGCCACCCTCGTGGTCCTCGTCCCCGCCGTGCTGCTGCTCGGCCTGACGACGCGCACGTGGACGAGCGGCGAGTCCCGCGACGTGCTCAGCCGCGCCGTCACCGAGGTGAGCGGTGGCGCGGCGGCGCCCGGCGTCGTGGGGCTCTGCGCCGTCTGTGTCATCGCCCTGCTCGGCCTGATGACCGGTGGTCGCGTGATCCGCGCGGTCTCGGCCGGCGTCATGGTGCTCTCGGCCGTCGGGGCCGCCCTCATGACGCTGTTCGTCGCCCTCCGCCCGGTCACCACGGTCGCCGACGCGGTGGCGCGGGAGCTGGCCCGCACCACGGCGCCGACCGCCACGGGGACCAGCACGGTCTGGGCCTGGCTCGCTGTCGCGGCGGCCGTCCTGCTGGCCGTCGGCGCCGCCCTGACGGCCATCTCGAGCCGCTCCTGGGCGGGCCTGTCGGGGCGCTACGAACGTGGAGCCAAGCCGGCCAGCGGGCCCCGCGGAGAGGTTCGGACGACGTGGGACGAGCTCAGCGAGGGTCACGACCCGACCCTGCGCGACGCCCCTGACGAGACCTGACAGAATGAGGAGCGTCGGCCCGCACGGGCGTGGAGCCGACCGGAACCGAGAGGACGCCATGGAAGAGCAGCACGAGGACCACGGTCACAGCACCGCCGCCTGGACGGGGGTCGGGGTCATCCTGCTCGGCACGGCCATCGCGTCGGTCGCGGTCGTCATCCCCAGCCTCGCCCTCGGCATCGTCGGGGCGGTCGTCATCGTGGCCGGCGTCGTCGCCGGAAAGGTCCTGTCGATGGCCGGCTACGGCGGCAACGGGCACCACGCCCAGGCCGGCTCGGTCATCGACGCGCCCGACGAGGCGGGTGTCGAGACCCTCGGCAAGAGCTGAGCGCAGTGCCGACCGTTCTCGACGAGATCATCAGCGGCGTCCGCGAGGATCTCGGGCGTCGTCGCGCCACCCTGCCGCTCCACGAGCTCGAGGCACGCCTCGGCTCCGTGGCCCCGGCGCTCGACCCGATGCCCGGCATCCGTTCCGCCGAGGGCGTCGCGGTCATCGCCGAGGTCAAGCGTTCGAGTCCCAGCAAGGGTGCCCTGGCCGACATCCCCGAGCCGGGGCGTCTCGCGATGGCGTATGCCGCCGGGGGAGCGAGCGCCATCAGCGTGCTCACCGAGCAGCGCCGGTTCTCGGGCAGCCTCGCCGACCTCGACGAGGTGCGTGCGGCTGTGCGAACTCCCTTGCTGCGCAAGGACTTCATGGTCGACCCCTACCAGGTCACCGAGGCCCGGGTGCACGGCGCCGACCTCGTGCTGCTCATCGTGGCCGGGCTCGACGACGCGCTCATGCACGACCTGCACCAGCAGGCCGGTGAGCTCGGCATGACCGCGCTCGTCGAGGTACACGATTCCGCCGAGCTCGATCGGGCACTCGCGCTCGACCCCGTGCTCGTCGGGGTCAACGCCCGCAACCTCAAGACCCTCGAGGTCGACCCCCGCACCGTCACCGACCTGCTGCCTCGCGTGCCCGACGGCGTCGTCGGCGTGGCCGAGAGCGGCGTGACCGGTCCCGACGACGTCGTGACCTACGTCCGCGCCGGGGCCGGCGCCGTGCTCGTCGGCGAGGCTCTCGTGCGCGACGGCGCGCCGGAGCACGCCGTGCGTGCGTTCATCGAGGCAGCGGCCGCCGCGCGCGCCGGTGCCGACCAGGAGTGAGCATGACGACGTCCAAGGCACCGGCTCAGGGCCGGTTCGGCGGTTTCGGTGGGCGCTACGTCCCCGAGGCCCTCATCCCAGCGCTCGAGCAGCTCGAGGAGGTGTGGCGCAAGGCCGTCGTCGACCCCGAGTTCGTCGGCGGGCTCGAGCGCCTCCAGCGCACCTACACCGGCCGGCCGAGCATCATCACCGAGGTGCCGCGCTTCGCCGAGCACTGCGGCGGCGCGCGGGTCATCCTCAAGCGCGAGGACCTCAACCACACCGGCTCGCACAAGATCAACAACGTCCTCGGCCAGGCGCTGCTCACGAAGCGCATGGGCAAGACCCGGGTCATCGCCGAGACCGGCGCCGGCCAGCACGGGGTGGCCACGGCCACGGCGGCCGCGCTCCTCGGGCTCGAGTGCGTCGTCTACATGGGCCGCAAGGACACCGAGCGCCAGGCGCTCAACGTCGCCCGCATGCGGCTGCTCGGCGCCACCGTGGTGCCGGTCGACAACGGCAGCAAGACGCTCAAGGACGCCGTCAACGAGGCCTTCCGCGACTGGGTGGCGAACGTCTCGACGACCCACTACGTGCTCGGCACGGTGACCGGCCCCCACCCCTTCCCCGAGATGGTCCGTGACTTCCACCGCGTCATCGGCGTCGAGGCCCGGCAGCAGGTGCTCGACCTCGTCGGCCGCCTGCCCGACGTGGTCTGCGCCTGTGTCGGCGGAGGGTCCAACGCGATGGGCATCTTCCACCGGTTCATCGACGACGCGTCCGTGCGCCTCGTCGGCTTCGAGGCGGGGGGAGAGGGCGTCGAGTCGGGCAAGCATGCGGCACGGTTCGCATCGGGCATCCCCGGCGTGCTGCACGGCGCCTACACCTACGTGCTGCAGGACGACGACGGCCAGACCATCGAGTCGCACAGCGTCTCGGCCGGACTCGACTACCCCAGCGTCGGACCCGAGCACGCGCACCTGCTCGAGACGGGTCGGGCCGAGTACCGCCCCATCACCGACGTCGAGGCCATGGAGGCGTTCTCGCTCCTCTCGCGCACCGAGGGCATCCTGCCGGCGATCGAGAGCGCGCACGCCCTTGCCGGCGCCGTGAAGCTCGGCCGTGAGCTCGGCCCCGAGGCCGTCATCCTGGTCAACCTCTCGGGTCGCGGCGACAAGGACGTCCACACGGCCGCCCAGTGGTTCGGCCTCATCGACGACGACGGCGGCACCCGCCTGCCCGACGATCCGGGCGCCAAGGGCGTGGGGGAGCAGCTGTGAGTGTCGGTCCCATCCTCGAGAAGTGCCGTGCGGAGGGTCGCGCGGCCCTCATCGGCTATCTGCCCGTCGGCTTCCCGACGGTTGAGGGCTCCATCGCCGCGATGCGGGTCCTCGTCGAGTCCGGTGTCGACATCGTCGAGATCGGCGTGCCCTACAGCGATCCGGTCATGGACGGCCCCGTCATCCAGGACGCCGCGGTGCGCGCGCTCGCCGGCGGGGTGCGCCTCTCCGACATCTTCATCGCCGCCCGGGCCGTCTCCGACGCGGGCGCCGGTGCGCTCGTGATGACCTACTGGAACCCGGTCCTGCGCTACGGGGTCGACCGGTTCGCCGGTGACCTCAAGGCGGCCGGCGGCGCCGGTCTGATCACCCCCGACCTCATCCCCGACGAGGCGGGTCCGTGGATCTCGGCCGCCGACGCGAACGACCTCGACAAGGTCTTCCTCGTCGCTCCCAGCTCCACACCCGAGCGTCTCGCCGCCGTCACGTCAGCGAGCCGTGGATTCGTCTACGCGACAGCCGTCATGGGCGTCACGGGGGCCCGGGCCAGCGTCGGCGAGGCCGCCGACGCGCTCGTGTCGCGCACCCGCGAGCACACCGACCTGCCCGTGTGCGTGGGGCTCGGCGTCTCGACCGGTGAGCAGGCCTCGCAGGTCGGGCGGTTCGCCGACGGCGTCATCGTCGGCTCGGCCCTCGTGCGCTGCCTCACCGAGGCCGACTCCGACGAGAAGGGCCTCGACGCGCTCGGCACCCTGGCCCGCGAGCTGGCTGACGGCGTACGCCGGGGTCGACCGTGAGCCTGCTCGGCGCGGTGCCGGCACTGGGGGTCGTGTTCCCCGCCGAGATCCCCTCACCCAGCGTCGGTGTGTGGCACCTCGGGCCGCTGCCGATCCGCGGCTACGCCATGTGCATCCTCGCGGGCATCGTCGTCGCGGTGTGGCTGACCCAGCGGCGTCTCGAGGCTCGCGGGCACCGCAAGAGCATCGCCATCGACATCTCGGCCTGGGCGGTCCCGTTCGGCATCCTCGGTGGGCGGCTCTACCACCTCATCACCACGCCCCAGCCGTACTTCGGTGAGGGGGGTGACCCGTGGAAGGCCTTCGCCATCTACGAGGGTGGCCTCGGCATCTGGGGCGCGGTCGCGCTCGGGGCCCTCGGTGCCATGATCGGCTGCCGCAAGAACGGCGTCGCCTTCCGCGACTTCGTCGACGCTGCCGCCCCGGGGCTCGCGATCGCCCAGGCGATGGGCCGGTTCGGCAACTGGTTCAACAACGAGATCTACGGCGCGCCCACCGACCTGCCCTGGAAGCTGCGCATCTACGAGTGGGACACCTCCGCCGGCCGCGCGGTGCTCGACGCGCAGGGCAACCCCGTCGTCAAGGGCTTCTTCCACCCGACCTTCCTCTACGAGGCCCTGTGGTGCCTCGTGCTCGCGGCGTTCCTCATCTGGCTCGGTCGCCGTCACACGCCACGGTCCGGCCAGGTCTTCGCCGCCTACGTCATGGGCTACCCCGTCGGGCGCATCGTCATCGAGAACATGCGCACCGACTCGGCCAACCTCATCCTCGGCCAGCGGGTCAACACCTGGGTCTCGATCCTCGTCTTCCTGCTCGGCGTCTACCTGTGGCGACACTTCGGCCGCATGGAGCAGCCGCCCGCGCCGACCCTCGCGAGTGCCGACGACCACGCCGACGAGGCCGGCGCCGCACCCGCCGACCCAGCCGACCATGAGAGCGCTGCCGGGGCCGCCGAAGATCCTTCGGTCGGCGACGGCGCCGACGCGTCAAACGGCACCGCTCCTGCCGCGTCCGAGGCGGACCGTTCGGCCCAGTCCTGAGGCGACCGCCGCCCGGGTGACCGCTCAGCGGTGAGCACGGCGTCTCACGATTCGGAATCCGCCGTATCAACAGGTAGGACGAGCGGCCTCTCCGATATCGTCGTCCAGCAAGCCTGTGGCCAGCGCCGTCCACATGCCCTGAGTCATGTCGTGTGGCCGGTCGCGGTCGCGGCCAGGTCCCAGCAGAAGGACGGTGAAATGTCGCCGCACACCCGCACCCGCGCCCTCTTCAGCGCGCACCCGGAGAGCTCCGGCCTCTACCGACGCGAGTTCGAGCACGACGCCTGCGGCGTCGCCCTCATCGCGACCATGCGGGGGACGGCGGGCCACGACATCGTCGACCACGCCCTGACGGCGCTGCGCAACCTCGACCACCGGGGCGCCACCGGCGCCGACCCGTCCGTCGGTGACGGCGCCGGCATCCTCACGCAGATCCCCGACGCCTTCTTCCGGGCCAACGTGCCCTTCACGCTGCCCAACAGCGGGGCGTATGCCGCCGGGCTCGCCTTCCTCCCACGCGACCCCGCCGAGCGGGCGGCCGCCAAGACGCGCATCGAGGAGCTCGCCGTCGCCGAGAACCTCAAGGTGCTCGGCTGGCGTGAGGTGCCCGTCGAGGCCGAGCTCGTGGGCGCCGTCGCCCGCGACTGCATGCCGGCCTTCGAGCAGCTCTTCGTCAGCAGCGCCATCGGCCGCCAGGTCGCCCTCGGGCTCGACCGGCTCGCGTTCTGCCTGCGCAAGCGGGCCGAGCACGAGGTCGACGTCTACTTCGCCTCGCTGAGCTCGCGCACCATCATCTACAAGGGCATGCTCACCACCGGCCAGCTCGAGCCGTTCTTCCCCGACCTGTCCGACCCGACGTTCGCCACCGAGCTGGCGCTCGTGCACTCGCGCTTCTCGACCAACACCTTCCCGTCGTGGCCGCTCGCGCACCCGTACCGCCTCATCGCGCACAACGGCGAGATCAACACCGTCAAGGGCAACCGCAACTGGATGCACGCCCGCGAGAGCCTGCTGACGTCCGACATCATCCCGGGCGACCTCGAGCGGCTCTTCCCGATCTGCACCCCCGACGCCTCCGACTCGGCGAGCTTCGACGAGGCGCTCGAGCTGCTCCACCTCGGCGGCCGCTCGCTGCCGCACGCCGTGCTCATGATGATCCCCGAGGCGTGGGAGAACCACGCCACGATGGATCCCGCCCGCAAGGCCTTCTACGAGTTCCACTCGACCTTCATGGAGCCGTGGGACGGCCCGGCCAACGTCTGCTTCAGCGACGGCACGCTGGTCGGCGCCGTGCTCGACCGCAACGGCCTTCGGCCCGGGCGCTACACCGTGACGAACGACGGGCTCGTCGTCCTGGCCTCCGAGTCCGGGGTGCTGGAGCTCGCGCCCGAGACGATCGTCCAGCGCGGTCGGCTGCAGCCCGGCAAGATGTTCCTCGTCGACACCGAGCACGGTCGCATCGTCAGCGACGAGGAGATCAAGAGCCAGCTCGCCGCCGCCAAGCCCTACGCCGAGTGGCTGCACGCCGGACTCATCCGGCTCGAGGACCTCCCCGAGCGCGAGCACATCGTGCACACGGCCGCGTCCGTCGCGCGGCGCCAGCAGACCTTCGGCTACACGGCCGAGGAGCTGCGCATCCTGCTCACCCCGATGGCCAGGTCCGGCGGAGAGGCCCTCGGCTCCATGGGAACCGACACTCCCATCGCCGTGCTGTCCTCGCGGCCGCGCCTGCTCTTCGACTACTTCACCCAGCTGTTCGCGCAGGTCACCAACCCGCCGCTCGACGCGATCCGTGAGGAGCTCGTCACCTCGCTCGGCACCTACATGGGGCCCGAGGGCAACGCGCTGTCGGCATCGCCGTCGCACGCCCGCCAGCTCGTGCTCGACTTCCCGGTCATCGACAACGACGAGCTCGCGAAGATCGTGCACATCAACGCCGACGGCGACCTGCCCGGCTACGCCACGCACGTCGTCCGCGGCCTCTACGACGTCACCGGCGGGGCGGCCGCCATGCGCGACCGGCTCGACGAGATCTTCGCGGAGGTCTCGCAGGCGATCCGTCGCGGGGCGCGCTTCGTCGTGCTCTCCGACCGGGACTCCGGACGCGACCTCGCGCCGATCCCGTCACTCCTGCTGACGGCCGCGGTGCACCACCACCTCATCCGCGAGAAGACGCGCACCCAGGTGGGCCTGCTCGTCGAGGCCGGCGACGTCCGCGAGGTGCACCACGTCGCGCTGCTCATCGGCTACGGCGCGGCCGCGGTCAACCCCTACCTCGCGATGGAGACGGTCGAGGACCTCGTCCGGGCCGGCGAGATCGAGGGCGTGACGGCCGAGAAGGCGGTCAAGAACCTCATCAAGGCGCTCGGCAAGGGCGTGCTCAAGGTCATGTCGAAGATGGGCATCTCGACCGTCGCCTCCTACCGCGGCGCCCAGGTGTTCGAGGCCATCGGCCTCTCGCAGGCCCTCGTCGACCGCTACTTCACCGGCACGGTGAGCCAGCTCGGCGGCGTCGGCCTCGACGTCATCGCCCGTGAGGCCGCCGAGCGCCACGCTCGCGCGTACCCCACCGACGGCGTCCAGCAGCCGCACCGGGTGCTCGAGGTCGGCGGGGAGTACCAGTGGCGCCGCGAGGGCGAGCCGCACCTCTTCGACCCCGAGACGGTCTTCCGGCTCCAGCACTCGACGCGCCAGCGCCGCTACGACATCTTCAAGCAGTACACCGGGCGCATCGACGACCAGACCTCGCGCCTGATGACGCTGCGCGGCCTGATGGGCTTCCGCCCCACCGGCGTCACGGGCCGGCTGCCCGTGCCGATCGACGAGGTCGAGCCGGTCAGTGAGATCGTCAAGCGCTTCAACACCGGGGCGATGAGCTACGGCTCCATCTCCAAGGAGGCGCACGAGACGCTCGCGGTCGCCATGAACCGCCTCGGTGGCCGGTCCAACACCGGCGAGGGCGGCGAGGACATCGACCGCCTGCTCGACCCCGAGCGCCGCTCGGCGGTCAAGCAGGTCGCCTCCGGCCGCTTCGGCGTGACGAGCCTCTACCTCACGCACTCCGACGACATCCAGATCAAGATGGCGCAGGGTGCCAAGCCCGGCGAGGGCGGCCAGCTACCCGGCCACAAGGTCTACCCGTGGGTGGCCAAGACGCGGCACTCGACGCCGGGTGTCGGCCTCATCTCGCCGCCGCCGCACCACGACATCTACTCGATCGAGGACCTGGCGCAGCTGATCCACGACCTCAAGAACGCCAACCCGTCCGCGCGCATCCACGTCAAGCTCGTCGCCGAGATCGGCGTCGGCACCGTCGCCGCCGGAGTGTCGAAGGCGCACGCCGACGTCGTGCTGATCTCCGGCCACGACGGCGGCACCGGCGCGAGCCCGCTCACCTCGCTCAAGCACGCCGGGGCGCCGTGGGAGCTCGGTCTCGCCGAGGCGCAGCAGACACTGGTGCTCAACGGGCTGCGCGACCGCATCGTCGTGCAGGTCGACGGCCAGCTCAAGACCGGACGCGACGTCGTCATCGCCGCCCTGCTGGGCGCCGAGGAGTTCGGTTTCGCCACCGCGCCCCTCGTCGTGTCGGGCTGCATCATGATGCGCGTCTGCCACCTCGACACCTGTCCCGTCGGCATCGCGACCCAGAACCCCGAGCTGCGCCAGCGCTTCTCGGGCAAGCCGGAGTTCGTCGAGACCTTCTTCGAGTACATCGCCGAGGAGGTCCGCGAGCACCTGGCCTCCCTCGGCTTCCGCTCCATCGAGGAGGCCGTCGGGCAGGTCGGCAGCCTCGACCTCGACAAGGCCATCGCGCACTGGAAGGCGTCTGGCCTCGACCTCAGCCCGATCCTCGCCGTGGCCGACAACCCGAGCGGCGGCACGCTCTACCAGTCCGCGACGCAGGACCACGCCCTCGACAAGGCGCTCGACAACGAGCTGCTGAGCCGGGCCCTGCCCGCCATCGAGAGCGGCGAGCAGGTGCGCACCGAGATCGCGGTCCGCAACGTCAACCGCACCGTCGGCACGATGCTGGGCCACCACGTGACCAAGGCACACCCGCACGGTCTGGCCGACAACACCATCGAGCTGACGATGACGGGCTCCGGCGGCCAGTCCTTCGGCGCGTTCCTGCCGGCAGGGGTGACGATGCAGCTCTTCGGCGACGCCAACGACTACGTCGGCAAGGGCCTGTCCGGCGGTCGCGTCGTCGTGCGCCCGCACCGCGACGCGGCGCTCGTCGCCGAACAGAACGTCATCGGCGGCAACGTGATCGCCTACGGCGCCACGACCGGCCAGCTCTTCCTGCGCGGCATCGTCGGCGAGCGCTTCTGCGTGCGCAACTCGGGCGCCCACGCCGTCGTCGAGGGCGTCGGCGACCACGGCTGCGAGTACATGACGGGCGGGGCGGCCGTCGTCCTGGGCCCGACCGGACGCAACTTCGCGGCCGGCATGTCGGGTGGCGTCGCGTACGTCCTCGACCTCGACCCGGCGCTCGTCAACCCCGAGATGGTCGACCTGATGCCCCTGCGCGACGAGGACGAGGCGCCGCTCAGGGAGCTGCTCGAGGGCCACGCGCGGTGGACCGAGTCGCCGGTCGCCCGCGGGCTGCTCGACGACTGGGCGACCGCCCGCGACCGCATCACGCTCGTGCTGCCTCGCGACTACCAACGTGTCCTCGACGTCCGTGCCGAGGCCGAGGCCCAGGGCCTCGACCTCGACGGACCCGACGTGTGGAACCGGATCATGGAGGCTTCCCGTGGCTGACCCCCAGGGCTTTCTCACCACCCGCGAGCGTGAGCTCCCGACCCGCCGCCCCGTCCCTGTCCGCATCCGGGACTGGAAGGAGGTCTACGAGGAGCAGCAGCTCGGGCAGCTGCAGCGCCAGGCCGGACGCTGCATGGACTGCGGCATCCCGTTCTGCCACTCGGGCTGCCCCCTCGGCAACCTCATCCCGGAGTGGAACAACTTCGCCTGGCGCGGCGACTGGTCCGACGCCATCGAGCGCCTGCACGCGACGAACAACTTCCCGGAGTTCACCGGCCGGCTCTGCCCGGCGCCGTGCGAGACGGCCTGCGTGCTCGGCATCAACCAGCCCGCCGTGACGATCAAGCAGGTCGAGGTCACGACGATCGAGCGCGCCTTCGACGAGGGCCTCGTCAAGCCGCTGCCGCCCGAGCGGCTCTCGGGCAAGACGGTCGCGGTCGTCGGCTCCGGCCCTGCCGGTCTCGCGGCAGCCCAGCAGCTGACCCGCGCCGGTCACACCGTCGCCGTCTTCGAGCGCGCCGACAAGCCCGGCGGCCTGCTGCGCTACGGCATCCCCGAGTTCAAGATGGAGAAGTCGGTCCTCGACCGACGTCTCGCGCAGATGCAGGCCGAGGGCACCCGGTTCCGCAACAGCATGGACATCGGCGTCGACATCACCGGCCGCCAGCTGCGCGACCGCTACGACGCCGTGGTCCTGGCGCTCGGTGCCACCGTGCCGCGCGACCTCGACGTGCCGGGCCGTGAGCTCGGGGGCATCCACCAGGCGATGGACTACCTGCCGCAGGGCAACCGGGCCGCGCTGGGAGAGCAGGTCGAGGGCCAGATCCTGGCCACCGACAAGCACGTCGTCGTCATCGGCGGTGGCGACACCGGCGCCGACTGCATCGGCACCGCGCACCGCCAGGGCGCAGCGTCGGTGACGAGCCTCGAGATCATGCCGCAGCCCGGCGACGACCGCCCCGCGGGCCAGCCGTGGCCGACCTACCCGATGCTCTACCGCGTCGCGAGCGCGCACGAGGAGGGCGGCGAGCGGGTGTACGCCGTCAGCACCACCGAGTTCGTCGGCGACGCCGACGGCAACGTCGCCGCGCTGCGCCTCACCGAGGTCGAGCTCGTCGACGGCAGGCTCACGCCGAAGCCGGGCACCGAGCGCGAGATCCCCGCGCAGCTGGTGCTCTTCGCGATGGGCTTCCTCGGCCCGCAGGGACCGGGGGTCGTCGAGCAGCTCGGCGTCGACCTCGACGAGCGCAGCAACGTCCGCCGCGACAAGAACTTCATGAGCTCCGTGCCGGGCGTCTTCGTGGCCGGCGACGCGGGCCGCGGCCAGTCGCTCATCGTGTGGGCCATCGCCGAGGGCCGGGCCGCCGCCGCCGGGGTCGACGCCTGGCTGACCGGCTCGAGCGCCCTGCCCCGGCCGGTGGCACCCACCGACCGTCCGCTCACCGTCTGATCGGACTGCAGCACCCGCCCGTATGCCGTGCCGTCACCCCGACGACACGGCATACGGGCACTGTTGTCTCACGATCTCCCACCGCCACAACGGAATCCGTACGTGGTCGTCCCACGGGTCGAACCCCCGTGGTGACCCACGTCACAGCACCCATAAGGTTGAACCATGCGTCGCGCCAAGATCGTCTGCACGATCGGACCCAAGACCTCTTCTCCCACCCAGCTGCGTGCCCTCGTCGACGCGGGCATGGACGTGGCCCGTCTCAACCTCTCGCACGGTGACCACTCGGTCCACGAGCAGGTCTACCGCGACGTCCGCGCGGCCAGCGACAGCTCCGGTCGCGCCGTCGGCATCCTCGTCGACCTGCAGGGCCCCAAGATCCGCACCGGCCGCTTCGCCGACGGCCCGGTCACGCTGACCCAGGGCCAGCGCTTCACCATCACGACCCGCGAGGTCGACGGCGACGACACGGTCGTCGGTACGACGTATGCCGGCCTGCCCGGTGACGTCAGCCCGGGAGACGTCCTGCTCATCGACGACGGCAAGGTCATGCTCCGCGCCATCTCCGTCGACGACTCCGACGTGCTCACCGAGACCGTCGTCGGCGGCGAGGTGAGCAACAACAAGGGCATCAACCTGCCCGGCGTCGCCGTCAGCGTGCCGGCGCTGTCCGACAAGGACCGCGAAGACCTCCGCTTCGCGATGCGGCTCGGCGTCGACATGATCGCCCTGTCGTTCGTGCGCTCCGCCGACGACATCACCGACGTGCACGCGATCATGGACGAGTTCGGCACGCGCGTTCCCGTCATCGCCAAGATCGAGAAGCCGCAGGCCGTCGACAACCTCGAGGGCATCGTCGCGGCGTTCGACGGCATCATGGTGGCCCGCGGTGATCTCGGCGTCGAGATGCCGCTCGAGGACGTCCCGCTGGTCCAGAAGCGCGCCATCGAGCTCGCCCGCCGCGAGGCCAAGCCCGTCATCGTGGCGACCCAGGTGCTCGAGTCGATGATCGAGAACCCCCGTCCGACGCGCGCCGAGGCCTCCGACGCCGCCAACGCCGTCCTCGACGGCGCCGACGCCCTCATGCTCTCGGGCGAGACGTCGGTGGGTGCCTGGCCGATCGACTCGGTGCGCACGATGGCGCGCATCATCGAGTCCACCGAGGAGCACGGCTTCGACAAGATCGTCCGCATGACGACCAACCCCAAGACCGTCGGGGGAGCGGTGAGCAAGGCCGCTGTCGAGATCGGCGACGTCGTGGGCGCGAAGTTCCTCATCACGTTCACCGAGACCGGTGGGTCGGCAACCCGCATGGCGCGGCTGCGCCCGCGGCTGCCGATGCTGGCCTTCACGTCCGAGCCGCGCGTCCGCTCGCAGCTCTCGCTCACCTGGGGTGTCGAGACCTACCTCGTGCCGCGCATGCACCACACCGACCAGTTCGCGATGCAGGTCGACCTCAAGCTCATCCCCGAGGGTCGCGTCACCGAGGGCGACCGCGTCCTCATCGTCGCCGGCTCGCCTCCCGGCATCCCCGGCTCCACCAACGCGCTGCGCGTGCACCGCATCGGCGACGCCGTCAACCGGGCCGCCCCTGCCTACCGGCCCGAAGAGGTCACGGGCTGAGCCGCCGCCCCGTCGGCCGCTCGAGGCCTGCGTGCTCGCCGGCCGTCCGTGCGGTCACGGCGCCACGGCCACCGCGGCCGTCGACTCGGGCGCGGTGTGCATCCGTGGGTATGCTGGCGCGGCACTACCGCCGGGGTGGTGGAATGGCAGACACGGGGCACTCAAAATGCTCTGGCCGCAAGGTCGTGCGGGTTCGAGTCCCGCCCTCGGCACCACACGATGACCCTGCGCCGACAGTGCGGCCGGCGCTGCGGCGCTTGACGGTCCCGAAACGCGCCCGAAACCTGGCCCCGGCTAGGCTTTGCCCGTGAGCACAGACGAGAGCACGACGCCGAAGCCCGCCCCCACCCCTGCCGCTCCCGAGGCTGTCTCCGACGACGCCACCACAGCGGCTCCGGCAGCACCGACCAGTGGCGCCACGCGCATCCTCGTCGCCGAGGACGAAGCGCTCATCCGTCTGGACCTCGTCGAGATGCTCGGCGAGCAGGGCTATGACGTCGTCGGCCAGGCGAGCAACGGCGAGCAGGCCGTCGAGCTGGCCAAGGAGGTCAAGCCCGACCTCGTCATCATGGACGTCAAGATGCCGGTGCTCGACGGCCTCTCCGCCGCTGAGCAGCTGCACGAGGCGAAGCTCTGCCCCGTCATCATGCTCACCGCGTTCTCCCAGACCGAGCTCGTCGAGCGGGCCCGCGACGCCGGCGTCATGGCCTACATCGTCAAGCCGTTCACGGCCGACGACCTGCGCCCCGCCATCGACATCGCGACGTCCCGGTGGCACGAGCTCAAGGCCCTCGAGGCCGAGATCGCCGACCTCGGTGAGCGCCTCGAGACCCGCAAGCTCGTCGACCGCGCCAAGGGGGTCCTGATGAACCAGCTGAAGCTCTCCGAGGCCGACGCGTTCCGCTGGATCCAGAAGACGGCCATGGACCGCCGGCTCGGGATGAAAGAGGTCGCCGAGGCCGTCATCAACGGCTTCCCGGCCTCCTGAGGCCCGACTCGCCGCAAATCGTCCGGCATGACCGCCGTGTAGGTCACGACACGGTCACCGATCGCGAGTTCCTGATGATTTCCGCACTGGGTTGGGCCTAGTCTCCGACTCAGCCCTCGACCGAGGGAAGTGTGACATCAGGAGGACACCCGTGCGTTCCACCCTCAAGTTCGCTGTGCCGCTCGCGGTCGCAGCTCTTGCCCTCGGTGCATGTGGCACCAAGGGCGGCGACACCCCGGCAGCCAGCGGCAACGGCGGCGCGGCGGCGTGCCAGGACTTCAAGATCGGCATGTTCGGTGCGCTCACCGGGCCGAACGCCAACCTGGGCATCTACATCCAGAACGGCGTGAACCTCGCGCTCGACGACTACAACAAGAAGCACGCCGACTGCAAGGTCACCCTCGAGAACTACGACTCGCAGGGCGACCCGACGCAGGCCCCGGCCCTCGCGAAGAAGGCCATCGACGACAAGAAGGTCGTCGGCATCGTCGGCCCCGCCTTCTCGGGTGAGTCCAAGGCCGCCGACCCGGCGTTCAACGAGGCCGGTCTCGTGACCATCACGCCGTCCGCGACCAACCCGAAGCTTGCCGACAACGGCTGGAAGACCTTCTTCCGCGCCCTCGGCAACGACAACACCCAGGGCCCTGCGGCCGCCAAGTACATCAAGGACACCGTCAAGTCGACGAAGACCTTCGTCATCGACGACGCGTCCGAGTACGGCAAGGGCCTGGCCGACATCGTGCGGTCCACGCTCGGCTCGCAGGTGGTCGGCAACGACACCATCCAGGTGAAGCAGACCGACTTCAGCGCCTCCGTCACCAAGGTGACGAGCTCGGGCGCCGACGCCCTCTTCTTCGGCGGGTACTCGCCCGAGGCCGCGCCGATGATCAAGCAGCTGCGCGACGCCGGCTGGAAGGGCACGTTCGTCGTCGCCGACGGCGTGAAGAGCGCCGACTACCCGCAGAACGCAGGCGCTGCCGCCGAGGGCACCATCATCACCTGCCCGTGCGTTCCCGCGGACGTCGACCCGACGTTCCTCAACGCGTACAAGGCCAAGTTCAACGAGGACCCCAACACCTACTCGGGTGAGGGCTACGACTCCGCCACGATCCTGCTCGACGGCATCGCCGCCGGCAAGGACCGCAAGAGCATGGTCGACTTCGTGAAGTCCTACGACAAGAAGGGCGTCACGAAGCAGCTGAAGTTCGACTCCAAGGGCGAGTCGGCCGACATCAAGGTCTACGCCTA
Source organism: Terrabacter sp. 05T424 (assembly GCF_056396225.1). Lineage (NCBI taxonomy): Bacteria > Bacillati > Actinomycetota > Actinomycetes > Micrococcales > Intrasporangiaceae > Terrabacter > Terrabacter sp. 05T424. Next base: position 114,350 of record NZ_JBFTLB010000006.1, on the reverse strand, counting down.
CAAGGTCGAGGGCGGCAAGATCGTCCCCGCCGGCGAGATCAAGTAACGCCGACATCATCGATGGGGGGCGGTCGGAGCAGTAGGCTCCGACCGCCCCTCTCGGTTGACGCCCGCGCCTGATCTGCCCTCCGCTCCCCGGCCCAGGAGGTCTTGGATGCAGTACCTGTTGGACAACTTCTTCAGCTTCACCATCACGGGTCTCACGATCGGCGCCGTCTACGCGCTCGTCGCCCTCGGCTACACGCTCGTCTACGGCGTGCTGCGCCTCATCAACTTCGCCCACTCCGAGGTGTTCATGTACGGCACCTTCGCCGCGCTGTGGGTGGTCGTCGCCCTCGGCGGCAAGCCCGGCGGCAGCGTCGGTCAGGTGGTCTTCTGGGTCGCCATGATGTTCGTCGCCGCCATGGCCTTCTCCGGTCTCATCGCGGTCCTCCTCGAGCGGGTGGCCTACCGTCCGCTCCGCAAGCGCAACGCACCGCCGCTCATCGCCCTCATCTCGGCCATCGGTGCGTCGTTCGTGCTCTCCGAGCTCATGGGCCTCCGCAGCCGGGTCGCTGCGTGGGTCGGCCTCGACGAGAGCCTGCGTGACTACGTGCGCAACTCGCGCAACAACACGGGTATGCCGTCGATCATCCAGCCCGTGCGCGTGTTCCCCATCGGTGACTACCACGTGACGAACGTCGACATCATCGTCATCGTCGGCGCCATCGCGATCATGGTCATCCTCGACCAGTTCGTGAAGCGCTCGCGCCTCGGTCGCGGCATCCGCGCCGTCGCGATGGACCCCGAGTCCGCCGCCCTCATGGGCGTCAACCGCGACCGGGTCATCCAGGTGACGTTCCTCGTCGGCGGCATCATGGCGGGAGCGGCCGCGGTGTTCTACATGCTCAAGATCGGGATCACGCGCTACGACGCCGGCTTCATCCTCGGCGTCAAGGCGTTCACCGCAGCCGTCCTGGGCGGCATCGGCAACCTGCGTGGCGCCCTGCTCGGCGGGTTCATCCTCGGCCTGGCCGAGAACTACGGCTCCGCCGTCGTCGGCACGCAGTGGAAGGACGTCGTGGCCTTCGTCCTGCTCGTCCTCATCCTGCTCTTCCGACCCACCGGCCTGCTCGGTGAGTCCCTCGGAAAGGCCCGCGCATGAGCGCCGCGAAGTCGTCCGCCGCCGTACGCACCACGTCCAGGCCCGGTTTCAAGGAGCGGGTCAACGGACTGCCCAAGGCCGTCAAGATCGTCCTCTGGGTCCTCTTCGCCGTCTTCCTCTTCATGCTGCCGCTGCTCAACATCCCGCTCATCACGACCGAGGGGTCGGACTTCGGTGGTGTGCTCTTCACGGTCGCGACCTACGTCCTGGTCGCGCTGGGACTCAACATCGTCGTCGGCTACGCGGGTCTGCTCGACCTCGGCTACGTCGGCTTCTACGCCATCGGCGCCTACACGGTCGGCGTCCTGACGTCCCAGCACGCGAAGCTGTCGTGGGTCGTCGTGGTCCCCATCGCCATCGCCATCGCGATGCTGTCCGGCGTCATCCTCGGTGCGCCGACGCTCCGGGTCCGCGGTGACTACCTCGCCATCGTGACGCTCGGGTTCGGCGAGATCGTGCGCCTGACCCTGATCAACTCGCAATGGCTCAACGGCGCCCAGGGCATCTCCGACATCCCGAAGCCTCCGGGTGTCGAGCTGTTCGAGGTGCCGAGCCTCGACTGGAGCTCGGGCGCCCCGGTCGTCGATCTCGGAACGACCTCCACGTTCCTCAAGTTCGGCATCACCGACTTCGTGCCCTACTACTGGCTCGCCCTCGGGATCATCGGGCTCGTGCTCCTCTTCGACGTCCTCGTCAAGAGCAGCCGCGTCGGCCGTGCCTGGGAAGCCACCCGAGAGGACGAGGACGCCGCCGAGCTCATGGGTGTGCCGACCTTCCGGTTCAAGCTGCTCGCCTTCGCCCTCGGCGCGGCGATCGGCGGTCTCTCCGGTGCCCTCTTCGCGACGAAGTCGGGGTTCATCAACCCGCAGAGCTTCGAGCTGCTCCTGTCGATCCTCTTCATCGCGGCCGTCGTCGTCGGCGGTGCGGGCAACCGCATCGGCGTCATCCTCGGTGCCATCGTGGTCAGCTACTTCCCGGAGCGCTTCCGTGAGTTCGCCGACTTCCGCGTCCTGGTCTTCGGCCTGGCCCTGATGCTGCTGGCGATCTTCCGTCCGCAGGGCCTGCTGCCCCCGCGCCGCACCGTTCGTGCCAAGCGTGCCGACGCCAGACAAGCCGTCCTCGAGGAAGGAGAAGCCAGTGCCTGAGGCAAGAGACCCGAACCGGCCCGACTCCCCCGCAGAGCCCACGCCCTCGACAGGACCCACGGAGATCTCAACGGAGCCCACGGAGGCCGCCCGTGACGACGTCACCACCCGACCGACCACGACACCGGACGGGGACGCGACGGCGCCGCTGGCCGACCCGGCCGACGAGGTGACCGAGATCAACCCCGACGTCGACATCACGCCCGACGACATCGGAGTGCCCGAGGTCGCCGAGGGTGAGAAGCTGCTCGAGGTCGAAGACGTGACGCTGCGCTTCGGCGGAGTCGTCGCCCTCAACGAGGTCAGCTTCCACATCAACAAGGGCGAGATCCTCGGACTCATCGGCCCCAACGGTGCCGGCAAGACGACATGCTTCAACGTCATGACCGGCGTCTACCAGCCGACGTCGGGTGCCATCCGCTACCTCGGCAACCCGCTGGGCAAGCGCCACAAGTTCCAGATCACCAAGCTGGGCATCGCGCGCACCTTCCAGAACATCCGCCTGTTCGCCAACATGACGGCGCTCGAGAACGTGCTCGTCGGCGTCGACGCGCACCACAGCACCGGCGTCGTCTCGGCGATGTTCCGCCTGCCGAAGCACCGCCGCGAGGAGGCGCAGGGCCATGCCAGGGCCATGGAGCTGCTCACCTTCATGGGGCTCGACGGCAAGGCCGACGAGCTCGCGCGCAACCTCCCCTACGGCGACCAGCGCCGGCTCGAGATCGCGCGGGCGCTGGCCACCAGCCCGCAGCTGCTCTGTCTCGACGAGCCGGCCGCCGGCTTCAACCCGGCCGAGAAGGCGAAGCTCATGGAGCTGATCCGCACCATCCGCGACCAGGGCTACACGGTGCTGCTCATCGAGCACGACATGAAGCTCGTCATGGGCGTGACCGACCGGATCGTCGTGCTCGAGTTCGGCCGCAAGATCGCCGAGGGCTCGCCCGCGGAGATCCGCGACAACCCGGCGGTCATCGCCGCCTACCTGGGAGTTGATGAGGAAGATGCTTCTTGAGGTCAACGGCCTGTGCGTCAACTACGGGCGCATCGAGGCCATCCGCGACATCAGCTTCACGGTCGACGAGGGTGAGATCGTCACCCTCATCGGCGCCAACGGTGCGGGCAAGACGACGACGATGAAGACCGTGTCGGGCCTCCGACCGGTGCGCGCCGGCTCGGTCATGTTCAACGGCAAGGACATCACGCACACGCCGTCGCACGAGCGACCGGTGCTCGGCATCTCGCAGTCCCCCGAGGGCCGCGGCTGCTTCGTCGGCATGAGCGTGATGGAGAACCTCGAGATGGGCACCTACGCCCGACCCGACCGCAAGACGAAGGCCGTCAAGGACGACCTCGAGCGGGTCTTCGAGCTGTTCCCCCGGCTCAAGGAGCGCAGCAACCAGGCAGCCGGCTCGATGTCGGGTGGCGAGCAGCAGATGCTCGCCATGGGGCGCGCCCTCATGGCCAAGCCGAAGCTGCTGCTGCTCGATGAGCCGTCGATGGGTCTCGCTCCCAAGCTGATCCAGCAGATCTTCGACATCGTCACCGAGATCAACAGCCAGGGCACGACCGTTCTGCTCGTCGAGCAGAACGCCGCGCAGGCGCTCAAGCGCTCGCACCGCGCCTACATCCTCGAGACGGGCGAGATCGTCCGTGAGGGCTCGGGCAAGGAGCTGGCCGCCGATCCCGCGGTGAAGGCGGCCTACCTCGGCGGCGACGTCTAGGCATCGCGCGACACGGCATACGGCATACGGAATCCGAAGGCGGGGCGTCACGACACGGTCGTGACGCCCCGCCTTCTGCGCTCGAACCTGCCATAACCCTTTCGCCACGACCTCGTTGGTCGTAGTGTCTGCCGGGTGACCTCGGGGCAGGAACAGGAGGGATGATGGGTCGATCGACCGTGTCGGTGCAACGGGTGGACGAGAGCCTGCACTCGCAGTTCATCGAGCTGTGGATCACGCACCGCATCGAGGGTGGCACCACGCCCGAGGCCGCGCAGCGGCTGGCCCTCGACGGCACCTTGCGAACTGCCTTGCAGCGCAACGACATCTGCGCTTTCCTGGCATGCGCCGATGGCCGTCCCCGTGGTTACGTCGTGCTGGCCGACTCGACGCGCAGCCTGCTCGTCGACTCGCCGTGCGTGTCGATCGACATGCTCTACGTGCACCCGGACTTCCGGCGCCAGGGGGTCGGGCGTTCACTCCTGACCGCCGCCAGCCGGTATGCCGACCGCCAGGGCTGCGAGCACCTCGCGAGTGCGGTTCCCGCAGGCGACCGCGACGCGAACCGCTTCTTCGCACGTCTGGGGTTCGCGCCCGAGACGGTCCGCCGCGTTGCGTCCGCGGCGACCCTGCAGCGCAAGCTGGCAGGGGAGTCGAGACCGGGTCCGCAGCGGGTGACGCTCGACCTGCTCCAGCGCCGGCGCGACCTGCGGTCGCGGTCGCGGGCCACGCGGCACGACCCGAAGATCGCCGGCTGACGGGTTCGTCTGGTCGGAGACCGGTCAGGCGCCCGGAGCCGCGTCGCGCAGCAGGCAGGTGATCCGCGACGTGCAGATGCGCCGGTCGTCCTCGTCGGTCACGACCACCTCGTAGCTGACGAGCGTGCGACCGGCGCTGAGCAGCGTGGCGGTGCCGGTCACGACTCCCGTGCGGGCTGCGCGGTGGTGCGTGGCGTTGATGTCGAGCCCGACTGCGACGCGACCGGGGCCGGCGTGGATCTGCGCGCCGATCGATCCCAGGGACTCCGCGAGCACGACGCTGGCGCCACCGTGCAGCAGGCCGTAGGGCTGGGTGTTGCCGGCCACCGGCATCGTCGCGACGAGCCGCTCGGGCGTCGCCTCGGTGATCTCGATCTGCATGCGTTCGAGGAGCGTTCCCTGGGCCATCGAGCGCATGGCGTCGACGTGCTGCTGCGTCGTGGCGTCGGCGGTCGGGCCGGCGCTGGAGTCGGTCGAGCCGGTCATGGAGCCGGTCTGCGCATCGGTCGTCGGTTCGGTCATGGACGGGATCGTATGCCGACCCACGGGGGCCCGCCTCCGTGCACCCCGACGGCCCGCGTGGCTGAGGAGCTGGCCACGAGGACCGCAGCGCGCCCAGCGGCATACGGCCGCAACGGTGTCGTACGCCGCCACTAGGGTTGCGGGTGTGAGCCGACTTCTCCTCCTCGACGGACACTCGCTGGCCTACCGCGCGTTCTTCGCGCTCCCGGCCGAGAACTTCTCGACGGTCACCGGCCAGCACACCAACGCCGTCTACGGCTTCACGTCGATGCTGATCAACATGCTGCGCGACGAGCAGCCGACCCACGTCGTGGTGGCGTTCGACAAGTCGCGACAGACGTTCCGCACCGAGCAGTACGCCGAGTACAAGGCGGGCCGCGCGCGCACCCCCGACGAGTTCGCCGGCCAGCTGCCGCTCGTCAAGGAGGTGCTCGACGCGCTGCGCATCACCCACGTCGAGCTCGACGGCTTCGAGGCCGACGACATCATCGCGACGATCGCCACCGATGCCGATGCGCAGGGCGTCGAGGTGCTCATCTGCTCCGGCGACCGCGACACCTTCCAGCTCGTCTCCGACAACGTCACGATCCTCTACCCGGTGCGTGGTGTGTCGGAGGTGTGGCGCATGGGTCCGGCCCAGGTGGAGGAGAAGTACGGCGTGCCCCCGACGCGCTACAGCGACCTCGCCGCCATGGTCGGCGAGACCTCCGACAACCTGCCGGGCGTGCCGGGTGTCGGCCCCAAGACGGCCGCGAAGTGGATCACCCAGTTCGGTGACCTCGCGGGCATCGTGGCAGGCGTCGACCAGATCAAGGGCAAGGCGGGTGAGTCGCTCCGCGAGCACCTCGACCAGGTGCTGCGCAACCGGCGCCTCAACCAGCTCGTCAAGGACGCCCCGGTCGGGGTCGGCGTGGCCGACCTCGAGCGCCACCAGTGGGCCCGCGAGGAGGTGCACGAGGTCTTCGACCGGCTCGAGTTCCGCGTGCTGCGCGACCGGCTCTTCGCCGAGGTCGAGGCGAGCGAGCCCGAGGCGGAGTCCGGCTTCGAGGTCGACGGCTCGGTGCTCGAGCCCGCTCAGGTGCCCGACTGGGTGGCCGAGCACCTGCCGGCGGGGGAGCGTGCGGCGCTCTCGGTCACGGGCACGTGGGCCCGCGGCACCGGAGACGCGACCGGGCTGGCCATCGCCTCGCCCGACGGCGCGGCGGCCTGGCTCGACCTCACGACCCTGACGCCCGAGGGCGAGACCTCCGTCGGCTCCTGGCTCGAGGACCCCGCGCGCCCCAAGGCGATGCACGACGCCAAGGGACCGATCGAGGCCCTGACGGCGCGTGGCTTCACGGTGGCCGGGCTGACCAGCGACACCCAGCTCGCGGCATACCTCGTCAAGCCCGACCAGCGCACCTACCACCTCGACGACCTCGTGCTGCGCCACCTCAAGCGTGAGCTGAGCGGCACGAGCAGCGCCGACGGGCAGGGCATGCTCGACTTCGGTGGCGATGCCGACGAGAAGGCTGCCCAGCAGGAGATGGTGCGCGCCACGGCGGTGCGTGACCTCGCGGCCGTGCTCGACGAGCAGGTCGAGGCCACGGGGGGCGCCGCCCTGCTCGCCGACATCGAGCTCCCGCTCGTCGAGGTCCTCGCGGGCATGGAGCGCACCGGTATCGCCGTCGACGTGCCCGGCCTCGACGAGCTCGAGAAGGACTTCGCGGCCAAGGTCTCGTCCGCCCAGCAGGACGCCTGGGACGCCATCGGCGGCGAGAAGATCAACCTCGGCTCGCCGAAGCAGCTCCAGGAGGTGCTCTTCGGCACGCTGGGCATGCCCAAGACGAAGAAGACGAAGACCGGTTACACCACCGACGCCGATGCCCTCAACGACCTCTACGCCAAGACCGAGCACCCGTTCCTCGAGGCTCTCCTGCGCCACCGTGACTCGGCGCGGCTGCGCGTCACCGTCGAGGGGCTGCAGAAGTCGGTGGCCGACGACGGACGCATCCACACCACCTACCTCCAGACGATCGCCGCCACCGGTCGCCTCAGCTCGACCGACCCCAACCTCCAGAACGTCCCGATCCGCACCGAGGAGGGCCGCCGCATCCGTGAGCTCTTCGTCGTCGGCGAGGGCTACGAAGCGCTGATGTCGGCCGACTACTCCCAGATCGAGATGCGCGTCATGGCGCACCTGTCGGGCGACGAGGGGCTCATCGAGGCCTTCCGCACGGGCGAGGACCTCCACAACTTCGTCGGCTCCAAGGTCTTCGGGGTCGAGCCCGACGGCGTCACCTCGGCGATGCGCTCGAAGGTCAAGGCGATGTCCTACGGCCTCGCCTACGGACTGTCCGCGTTCGGCCTGTCCAAGCAGCTGACCATCAGCACCGAGGAGGCCCGCGGCCTCATGGACGGCTATTTCGAGCGGTTCGGCGGGGTCAGCGACTATCTGCGCGACGTCGTCGCCGTCGCCCGCGGGACCGGCTACACCGCGACGATGCTCGGGCGCCGTCGCTACTTGCCCGACCTCACGTCCGACAACCGGCAGCGTCGTGAGGCGGCCGAGCGGATGGCGCTCAACGCCCCGATCCAGGGCTCCGCCGCCGACATCATGAAGGTCGCCATGATCGGGGTCGACCGTGCCCTGTCGACCTCCGGCCTGAAGTCGCGCGTGCTCCTTCAGGTGCATGACGAGCTCGTGCTCGAGGTGGCTGAGGGTGAGCGCGACGACCTCGAGAAGCTCGTCCGCCACGAGATGGGTCACGCGGTCGACCTGGACGTGCCGCTCGACATCAACGTCGGCCTGGGCCACTCCTGGCACGACGCCGCCCACTGAGGTCGACGACCGCAAGATCGCCACATACCCGCTTCGAGTGTCCTGAATGGTCACATTTCGGCAACGGCGGTGTTCCGTGGCTCACTCGGACTCGCGCTGAGCGGCTTCCATCTGCATACTGACCGGTAACTTGCACCCACCAACGGAGGTGGGTGCTTTTACTGTGAGGTGGACATGGTCAAAAGCCTGGTCACAGGTCTGTGTCTCGCCGTCTTCGCGGCGGTCATCATCGGGCTGAGCAACGTGCTCGGCCTTGACCTCGAGCACGTAGCTCTCCTCGGTGCGGCCCTCGGCGGAGTCCTCGGACTCGTCCCGCACCGTCCCGCCTGGGGCAAGGTCGTCGGTTTCCTCGTCGGCTTCCTCCTGGCCTGGCTCGGCTTCGCCCTTCGCGCCGCCGTCCTGCCCGACTCCTCGTCGGGTCGCGCGGTGGCCGCCTTCGTCGTCGTCGTCCTCATCGCGGTCGTCGCGGCGGTGAGCCGCGGCCGACTCCCGCTCTGGAGCGGGCTCGTCGGCGCCGCGTCGATCGTCGGCGCCTACGAGTCGGTGTACACCAACGCCCCCTCCCAGTTCGTCACCGAGTCCCCGGCTGCGGCGACGACCGTCCTGCTGGCAGTCGGCCTCGGTTTCCTTGCCACGAACCTCCTTGCTGCGCAGACGAGCCCGTCTGCGGAACCCGTCACGGCAAGGGCCACAGGCAAGCCCACGAAGCGAGCCAAGGCCTCGGACAGCAACACCAACCTCGACGACCTCGTGACTGGAGCAGCCAAGTGAGCAAGCGCACCATCGCCACCGTGGTGGCCGGACTGGCCGCCATGCCCACCCTGTTGATGCTGGCTGCAGCTCCTGCCGCGGCCGCGAGCAGCGKGCAGGTCCAGGTGTCCAACACCGAGACGGTCCAGGCCTACCTGGATGCCAGCGGCAAGGTCGACGTCGCGCGTGTGTACGAGCAGGTCGCCATGAAGGGTCGAGGCGTCGTCGACCTCCAGAACCCGGTCGAGCCGCAGGGTCTGCGCAACCTCGATGGCTTCGGTGGCTTCGAGGTCAAGAACGGCGTCATGGTCGGGCGTTTCGACGTCGACGGTGAGCAGAGCCTGCGCACGGTCAGCGACTACACGAAGAAGCTTCCTCTCGAGGTCCAGGCCGTCTACACGCTCGACGGCAAGCCCGTCGAGCCGGGTGACCTCCTCGGGCGCTCCGGTCGTCTCGAGGTCCGCTACACGGTCAAGAACGTGACGGGCACCTCGCAGGTCGTCACCTTCGACGACGGCACCGGCAAGGCCACCTCGGCGACGCAGAGCGTCGTCATCCCCATGGTCGGCTCGCTCTCGACGACCCTGCCGGGCACGTTCACCAACGTCTCCTCCAAGGAGGCGAACGTCGCCGGCGACGGCCGCGGTGGCACGAAGCTGACCTTCACCATGACGCTGTTCGGCCCGATCGGCACGCCCACCGCCACCTTCGGATATGCCGCCGACATCGTCGACGGCACCCTCCCCAAGGCATCCGTCTCAGCACTGCCGGTGAGCCCGCTCGACAGCCCCTCCTTCAAGGGCGGCGCCGAGAGCTACAAGGGCGGCGCCACCACCGGTGCCACGCTGACCGCGGGCGCGACGGAGATCGACGCGAACCTGCTCAAGCTGCGCGACGGTGCCGGCACGCTCCTCGCCGGCCTCATCCAGCTGCGCGACGGCGCCAAGAAGCTCGACGCGGGGCTGGGTGCGCAGGCGCTCCCGGGCTCGCGCGACCTCGCCACCGGCGCCGGACAGCTCAAGGACGGCACCGCGAAGCTGCGTGCCGGGGCGGGCACCGCGAAGGCCGGCTCCGGCCTGCTCGCCGACGGCGCGGGGCAGCTCGCCGACGGCGCCGGCCAGCTCGACGCCGGTGCCAAGAAGCTCAGCACCGGCGCGACGAAGGTCGACGGCGGCGCGGGCCAGGTCGCTGCGGGGCTGCACCTGCTCGGCGACAAGGCTCCCGACCTGCTCGACGGCCTCGCCCAGGTGGCCGACGGCCTCGACCAGGTGGACGCGGGCCTCACGCAGCTGTACGACGGGGTCGGCGGTCTGCCGGACCAGGCCAAGCCCCTCCACGCCGGCATCGCGAAGCTGCGGGCGGGCCTCGGCGGCAAGGGCGACACCGGCACCCTCATCGACGGGGTCGACCAGATCCGCGCCGGCCTCGCGGACGCCACGAAGACCGGCGGCAGCCTCGACCAGCTCAAGGGTGGCGTCGACCAGTCCAAGGGTGGCGTCGACCAGTCCAAGGGTGGCGTCGACCAGTCCAAGGGTGGCGTCGACCAGTCGAAGGCTGGTGTCGACCAGGCCAAGGGCGGCACCGACCAGGTCCGCTCGGGCTTGTTGGACGCTCTCAAGTCAGGCGGTGGTATCGACCAGCTCGACGGCGGTGTCGCGGCGGCCAAGTCGACCGACTGCGGCGTCGTCTGCAAGGGCATTCTCGGTCAGGTCGAGACGGGCCTCGCCCAGCTGCGCTCCCAGACCACTGCCGGAGCCGCCGGTCTCGGCCAGGTGTCCGGTGGCCTCGGCCAGGTGTCCGGTGGCCTCGGTCAGGTGTCCGGTGGTCTGGGTCAAGTCTCGACGGGTCTCGGGCAGGTGTCCGGCGGTCTCGGTCAGGTCTCCGGTGGTCTCACGACGCTCAAGGGCAAGCTCGGCGACGCGGCCTTCGGCCTCGCGAAGGTCGAGTGCGGCCTGAGCAACACCACGCTGTCGGTCTGCGACCCGAAGGTGCCCGGCCTGCTCGAGGGCGTCGCCCTCGTCGATGGCGGCGTGACCACGCTCGTCGACGGTGTCGTCACCAAGGTGCAGGGCGGCATCGGCGGCACCAAGGACACCGCCAAGAACAAGACGCTGCGTGGCGGCATCAACGACCTCCAGTTCGGCGTCGACCTCCTGGGCCTCGGCGGGCTCGACCTGCTCGACGCGGTCGACCAGCTCACGGTCGGAGCGGACCAGGTGCACGGCGGTACGTCCCAGGTGGCGACCGGGGCCGGCGACCTGCGTGACGGTGCCTCGAAGCTCGCGACGGGGTCCGGTGTCCTCGCCACGGGTGCGGGGAAGCTCGACAACGGTCTGGGCGACCTCGCCGATGGTGCGGGTCAGCTCGACGACGGCGCGGGCAAGCTCAAGGACGGAGCGGGTCGCCTCTCCGACGGGCTCGCCGACGCCGCCGACGGGACCAGCCAGCTCGCCGCTGGCCTGACCGACGCTGCCGCGGGCGCGCCCGCCCTCAAGGACGGCGCCCAGCGCCTGTCCGACGAAGGCACGAAGAAGCTCGTCGCTGCCGGCAAGGCGACCGCGTCCGACTACGGCCAGAAGTACGCCCTCATCGAGATGGGTGCCCGTCGCGCGAAGGCCGAGGGCATGGCGTACGGCGCGCCGCAGGGCGCTGTCGGTGCCACGGCGTACTCCCTGGAGCTCGCTGGCGTCGACGGGGAGGGCTCGGCGAACTTCGGACGGGCGGCAGCCGCCGCGGGCGTCTTCGGCCTCGCCGGAGGGTCGGTGCTGCTGCGGCGGCGCTTCCTCTGATCGACCGCACCTGATCGAGTGCCCAGCTCCCTGCGTCGGGAGCTGGGCACTCGACTCGTTCCTTCGATCGAGTGCTCAGTTCCCGACGGGGATCAGGACGGCTTGCGGCAGACGAAGATGGCGGTGCCCGGGATGATCCGGCCTCGCAGGGGCGACCAGCCACCCCACGGTTGGTCGTGTCCGTCCGGCCACTCCGGCTCGACGAGGTCGACGAGCACGAGCCCCGCGGCCGTGATCTCACGGACACGGTCGCCGAGCGTCCGGTGGTGCTCGACGTAGGTGGCGCCGCCCTGAGCGTCCTGCTCGACGTACGGCTCGCGGTCGAAGTAGGGGTGGCGGGCGGTGAGTCCGCCCTGGCCGGGGTCGTCGGGAAAGGCCCACCGCACGGGGTGGGTCGTCGAGAAGACGAAGCGTCCGCCGGGGCGCAGCACGCGCGCCGCCTCCGCCATGACCGCGTCGGAGTCCGCGACGAACGGCACCACGCCGTATGCCGTGAAGACCGCGTCGAAGGACGCGTCGGCGAAGGGGAGCGAGCGCCCGTCGCACTGCGCGAACGGCACCCGCACCGAGTCGTCGACGGCGTCGTTGACGGCCACCCCGGTGGCCACCATGCCCGCGGACAGGTCGGTGGCCACGACGGTGGCCCCGTGGGCCGCCAGCCAGCGGGAGCACTGCCCGGATCCGGCCCCGATCTCGAGGACGACCTGACCGGCCGGGTCGCCGAGCAGGTGGGCGTCCTCCTCGCGCAGGCGCTCCGGCCCCCACACGAAGTCGGTGTCGCCGAGGAAGGCGCCGTGCTCCACGTAGTAGGACGTCGCCTCGCTGTCCCACCACGTGCGGTTGGCCGTTGCCGTCTCTGCGGGCGCGACGGGACGGCGGGTGGCCTCGGTGGGCGTGCTCACGGCATACATCGTCTCTTTTGACCGGGTGCTGACAGCGCGGATAGGATTGCCGGGCACATCCGTGTGCACATGCTCAATGTTGCACCCGTCCACAAGGCATCGGGTCGGCGCGCCGTCAGGCACGTCGCCGCGAGGTCCCCAATCTAACTGTCCACAATCGGAGTTCCTACTACATGACTGCCAACACGGTCGAGAAGACCGCGCCTGAGATTGCCATCAACGACATCGGCTCTCAGGAAGACATCCTTGCGGCGATCGACGCCACCATCAAGGACTTCAACGACGGCGACATCGTCGAGGGTCGCATCGTCAAGGTCGACCGGGACGAGGTCCTGCTCGACATCGGCTACAAGACCGAGGGCGTCATCCCCTCGCGTGAGCTGTCCATCAAGCACGACGTCGACCCGGGCGAGATCGTCAAGGTCGGCGACGAGGTCGAGGCCCTCGTCCTCCAGAAGGAGGACAAGGAAGGCCGTCTGATCCTGTCCAAGAAGCGTGCGCAGTACGAGCGCGCCTGGGGCACGATCGAGAAGGTCAAGGAAGAGGACGGCGTCGTCACCGGCACCGTCATCGAGGTCGTCAAGGGTGGCCTCATCCTCGACATCGGCCTCCGCGGCTTCCTTCCCGCCTCGCTCGTCGAGATGCGTCGTGTCCGCGACCTCCAGCCGTACGTCGGCAAGGAGATCGAGGCCAAGATCATCGAGCTCGACAAGAACCGCAACAACGTGGTCCTGTCGCGCCGTGCCTGGCTCGAGCAGACGCAGTCCGAGGTGCGCACGACGTTCCTCAAGGAGCTCCAGAAGGGCCAGGTCCGTTCGGGCGTCGTGTCCTCCATCGTCAACTTCGGTGCGTTCGTGGACCTCGGCGGCGTCGACGGTCTCGTCCACGTCTCCGAGCTGTCGTGGAAGCACATCGACCACCCGTCCGAGGTCGTCGAGGTCGGCACCGAGGTCACCGTCGAGGTGCTCGACGTCGACATGGACCGCGAGCGTGTCTCCCTGTCGCTGAAGGCGACGCAGGAGGACCCGTGGCAGCACTTCGCGCGGACCCACGCCATCGGCCAGGTCGTCCCGGGCAAGGTCACCAAGCTCGTCCCCTTCGGTGCGTTCGTGCGCGTCGAGGACGGCATCGAGGGCCTCGTCCACATCTCCGAGCTGGCCGAGCGCCACGTGGAGCTGCCCGAGCAGGTCGTCAACGTCGGCGACGAGATCTTCGTCAAGGTCATCGACATCGACCTCGAGCGTCGCCGTATCTCGCTCTCGCTCAAGCAGGCCAACGACCAGGCCGTCGCGGCGTCGGAGTTCGACCCGACCCTCTACGGCATGGCTGCGGAGTACGACGAGCAGGGCAACTACAAGTACCCCGAGGGCTTCGACCCGGAGACGAACGAGTGGCTCGAGGGCTTCGACGCCCAGCGCGAGAAGTGGGAGCGTCAGTACGCCGACGCCCACGCTCGCTGGGAGTCGCACAAGGCCCAGGTCGACGCCGCGACGAAGGCCGACGCCGAGGCTGTGGCCAACGCGGGCTCTGCGACGTCCTACTCGTCCGCGACCGGTGACGTTGCCGACTCCGGCGACGCCGACCGTGGCGAGCGCGCTCCGCGCAACGCCCCGGCCCCGGCCGAGGGCACCCTGGCTTCCGACGAGGCGCTCGCTGCGCTTCGCGAGAAGCTGACGGGCAACTGACGCCAGTCACCGCCTGACCGAGAGCCCCGGACCGTCACGGTCCGGGGCTCTCGTGCTCTCACGAGGGGCTGGGGCCCCCTGGCGTCGGGTGCATCCCTGGCGTCGGCGGTGGCAGCCCCGTGGACGGCCTCGGCGGGCCGGCATCGACGATCATCGGCCCGCGCGCGCCGCCGTGGCCGCGGCCGAGCATCAGCGACGAGGTGCTCTGGCAGGACCATCTCCCCACATCGGCCGAGAGGTGGTTCGTCGTTGCCGACGGGCGCGGTCGGGTCGACTGGTCGTTCACCAGCGATGGCACGACGAAGCTGCACGTGCTCGTGTGCCAGAGCACCCCTCCCGGCTACCTGCAGCGGCTGCGCGAGCTCGGAGTGGTCCACTCCGTCGACGTGATCACGCTGCCCGGCCTGGTCGGGGGCTCTGGCACCCCGACGATGATGGACGGAGCTCCACTGGCACCCGACGGGCTCCCCATCCGGCTCGAGCTGAGCGAGGTCCAGGTGGAAGGCGACGCCGTGCGGACCCGGTATCGCGTCCGCCCGCTCGAGTGAGACACCTTCCCGCACGGAGGCGTGACGCCTACGAGCGGAGGGAGAGCCCCGCCGCGTGGAGTGCCTCTTCGAGGATGCGCAGCGCTCTGGGGCCGAAACCATGGAGCGCGAGCAGCTCATCCGGCCGGCGCTCGACGAGCTGATCGAGCCGCGTCACACCGATGGACGACAGGGCACGGGTTGCGGGTGCACCGATCTTCGGGAGGTCGCTGTCAGGCACCTACCGATCGTAGGTGCCGGCTGCCGATGCGGGCGTCTCAGGATTCAAGAAGGCCCGGAGCTAATTTCCGACTGGATCGATAGGAATTAGTCGACGGTCCGGAAACTGCGTGGCAGTCAATTGCGCTGTGGCACAGGCAGATTCAGCAGTGGGTGGCGATGGAGACTGTCGTTGAGGTAGGCCCGTAACGAGCTCTTGAGCCGATTGACGGCCTCCGGACGGGTTCGTAGTGTGATCGCCAGGTCACGAGCTCCAGTGCCAAAGCCCCGGCTTGCTGGACAGCAACCCTCCTCCGCGGTGGGGTGCTCCGGGTGAGGACCAGGCCGTCGCCAGCAGGTGACGGCAAGCGCGGACTCGAGGTGATCGGGTCCCGGACCCGAGGAGCCGTCATGGCGCGCAGCACGAGCACCTGGCTGGTGCTGCGCCGCCATGTCGACCTGCTCCGTGTGTCCAGCGCGCTCTGTCGTCCCTGACGAGCGACCGACGCGGCCGCCGACCACCTCGGCGGCCCCCGGGCGCGCCCGGCCTTGAAGCGGTGACCCCGTATGCCGGCGCGCAGCGAGCAACCGCACCCCTTCGCCCGTCCGACCCCTCCGCGAGAGTCGTCGACGGGCCCTCCGACGCACCCTTCAGGAGCTCTCCGTGTCCACCACCTCCGCCGTGCGCACCCTTGCCACGGACCTGCCGCCCGTCGCGGCACCGCCCCCACCTGCCCGTTCAGCCGACGCGCCGGCCCTGACCGTCGTGGTCCGCCGAAACCCGTGGACGTGGGTGGGAGTGGCCGCCGTCGCCGTGCTCGTCGCGATGTTCGTCAACGGCCTGGCCACCAACCCCGGCTGGGACTGGCCCATCTTCGCGCGCTACTTCGCGACCGAGACCGTCATCAAGGCGCTCGGCACGACGATCCAGCTCACCGTCCTCGGCACCGTCGCCGGCTTCGTGCTCGGCGTCGTGCTGGCCGCGATGCGCCTGTCGCCCAACGCCTTCCTCCGTTCGGTGGCCTGGGCCTACATCTGGGCCTTCCGGTCGATCCCGCTGATCGTCCAGCTGCTCTTCTGGTTCAACATCGCCTACCTCTACCAGTCCATCTCGTTCGGGCTGCCCTTCGGGCCGTCCTTCGGCAGCGTCGCGACCAATGACCTCTTCGGTGCGCTCGGGGCCGCCGTGCTCGGCCTCGCGCTGCACCAGGCGGCCTACGCGGCAGAGATCATC
The DNA here is from genome assembly GCF_056396225.1 of Terrabacter sp. 05T424. Taxonomy (NCBI): domain Bacteria; kingdom Bacillati; phylum Actinomycetota; class Actinomycetes; order Micrococcales; family Intrasporangiaceae; genus Terrabacter; species Terrabacter sp. 05T424. The sequence continues at coordinate 98,133 of NZ_JBFTLB010000006.1, read as the reverse complement.
CGAGGCGGCATCCTCTCGGTCGACGAGGGGCAGCGGGAGGCAGCGTCCGCTCTCGGCATCCCGCGCCGCCGGCAGTTCCTCCGGATCGTGCTGCCGCAGGCGATGCGCTCGATCCTGCCGAACGCGGCCAACGAGGTGATCAGCCTCTTCAAGGGCACCTCGATCGTCTCGGTGCTCGCGATCCCCGAGCTCTTCTACCAGGTTCAGGTGATCTACGGCCGCAACTCCCGCGTCGTGCCACTGCTGCTCGTCGCGACAGTCTGGTACATCATCCTCACCACGCTGCTCTCGATCGGGCAGTACTACGTCGAACGGCACTTCGCGCGCGGCAGCTCACGGACGCTTCCACCGACACCCTTGCAGCGCCTGCGAACCCGCTGGGCCGCCCTCGCCACGACCACGTCGCGCACCGCCGGCACCACCACCGAGGAGGTGGCCCGATGACCGCCGTCGTCGACCTCCGCGGCGTCACGAAGTCGTTCGGTCCCAACCGGGTGCTCGACGACGTCGACCTCGAGCTCGCCGAGGGCACCGTCACCGTGATCCTCGGGCCGTCCGGCTCAGGCAAGTCCACCCTCCTGCGCAGCATCAACCACCTCGAGAAGGTGGACCGGGGGCAGGTGCGCGTCAACGGCACACTCATCGGCTACCGCCAGGTGGGGGAGCGGCTGCACGAGCTGCCCGAGCGTGAGGTGCTGCGCCAGCGCAGCCGCATCGGCTTCGTCTTCCAGAGCTTCAACCTGTTCCCGCACCTCACCGTGCTCGACAACGTCGTGGAGGCGCCGGTGTCGGCGCAGCGTCGACGCCGTGCCGAGGTGGAGCCCGAGGCCCGAGCTCTGCTCGAGCGGGTCGGCTTGGGAGACAAGGCCGCCGCCTACCCGCGGCAGCTGTCGGGCGGCCAGCAGCAGCGTGTCGCGATCGCCCGAGCGCTCGCCCTGCAGCCCGACGTCATCCTCTTCGACGAGCCGACGTCGGCTCTCGACCCGGAGCTGGTCGGCGAGGTGCTCGCCGTCATCAAGGAGCTCGCTCGCGACGGGGCCACCCTCGTCGTGGTGACACACGAGATCGGTTTCGCCCGAGAGGTCGCCGACACCGTCGTCTTCCTCGACGGCGGCCGGGTCGTCGAGCAGGGCCCCCCGGGCCAGGTCATCGACCACCCGGTCCACGAGCGCACCCGCGCCTTCATCGACCGCGTCCTCTGACGCCAGACCCACCCACACCCACCCCTCAGGCCGCCACGCGGCCACCCCGCTGACTCGCGCCCGACAGGGTGCCGAGAGGAGACCTCATGTCCGCACGCCCGCACGCCGTCCGCCGTCCGAACACGTATGCCGTCACCGCCCTCGCGATCACCGGTGCAGTCGCACTCGCCGCCTGCTCCGGTGCCGCCGAGGCGAGCTCGTCTTCCGGTGCCGCAGCCGGGACGGCGTCAACAGCAGCCGCCGGTGTCAACACGTCTGCGGATCAGAACCGCATCACCGCCACCAAGGACGAGAAGGCGGCCGCCCTGCTGCCCAAGGCGATCCGCGACCGCGGCACCATCACCGCCGCCAACGCCGGTGCCGGTGGCGGCACCCCGCCGCTCGTCTTCACGGCCGACGACGACAAGACGGTCATCGGGGTCGAGGTCGATCTCGCCCACCTGTTCGCCGACAAGCTGGGCCTCGAGGTGGAGACGCCGGCGACGAGCTGGGAGAACGTCTTCCTCGGCATCGACTCGGGTCGCTACGACGTCGCGCTGACCAACGTCACGGTGACCGAGGAGCGCAAGGAGAAGTACGACTTCGCCACCTACCGCAAGGACGACCTCGCCTTCGAGGCGCCCAAGGGCGCCACCTGGAAGGTGAACAGCGGCAAGGACATCGCCGGCAAGACCATCGCCGTCGGCTCCGGCACGAACCAGGAGAAGATCCTCCTCGACTGGAACGAGGCCAACGTGAAGGCAGGCCTCCAGCCGGCGACCGTCAAGTACTTCCAGTCACAGACCGACTACTACCTGGCGCTCTCGTCGCACCGCATCGACGCGTACTTCGGTCCGAACCCGAGCGTGGCCTACCACGTGGCCTCGAGCGGGCAGACGGAGGCGATCGGCCATTTCTCCGGTGCCGGCGACAAGCTGCAGGGCCTCATCGCCGTCCTCACGAAGAAGGGGTCAGGCCTCGCAGCGCCGTACGCCGCCGCCATCAACTCGGCCATCGCCGACGGCAGCTACGTCAGGGTGCTCCAGCGCTGGAACCTCGGCACCGAGGGGCTCCAGAAGTCCGAGGTCAACCCGCCCGGCCTGCCCAAGACCAGCTGACCCGCCGCCCCGCGCATCCGAAAGCACCTCAGGAGACGAACCCCATGAGCACCAGTCAGATCCATGTGACCGCACGGCGCCGCGCACTCCAGGCGGCGGCCGCCTTCCTCACCACTGCGACGACGCTCGGCGCCTGCGCCGACCCGTCCCCGACACGCACCGCCGAGATCGACCCGAAGGACCTGGGCGGCTCGAAGGTCCTGCCCGTCTCGTTCGACACCTCGGCCGACCAGAAGCGACCCGCCGGCACGCTCCACCCCGACATCGCGGCCGAGCTGCCGCCAGGCGTCAAGGCCGGCGGCACTCTCGTCATCGGCAGCGGCGGCGCAGGGGGCGGCATACCTCCACTCGCATTCACGGCGGACGACAACCGCACTCCGATCGGCGTCGAGGTCGACGTCGCTCACCTCGTCGCCGACATCCTGGGCCTCAGGCCCGAGGTGCAGACGACGAGCTGGGAGAACCTCTTCATCGGCGTCGACTCCGGCAAGTACCAGGTGGCCCTCTCGAACGTCGGCGTCTCCGAGGAGCGCAAGGAGAAGTACGACTTCGCCACCTACCGGCTGGGCCTGCACGCCTTCGAGGCGAAGAAGGGCTCGGGCCTCAGGGTCAAGGGACCGGCGGACATCTCGGGCAAGAAGGTCGCCGTCGGCTCCGGCACCCTCCAGGAGGCCATCCTGCTGCGCTGGAACGAGGAGAACACCAAGGCTGGACGCGCCCCGGCAGAGCTCGTCTACTACCAGGGCACGACCGAGTACTACCTGGCACTCGACTCCGGCCGCATAGACCTCTACCTCGGCCCCAACCCGACGGCGACGTACCACGTCGTCACGGCCGGCAAGACGCAGATCGTCGGCACCGTCTCGTCGAGCTACCCGATCCCCGGCAGGGTCGGCGTGCTGACGAAGAAGGGCAGCGGACTGGCCAAGCCGATCTCCGACGCGATCAACGCGGCCATCGCCGACGGCAGCTACGCGAAGGTGCTCGAGCGCTGGGGGCTCAGCGCGGAGGCGGTCCCGGCCTCCGAGGTCAACCCCGCCGGGCTGCCCAAGCCCACCGAGACCAAGTGAGGCGCTGACATGGCCACCATCGTCACCCTGTCGTCCAGCCCGTCCGCGTCGTCGCGCACGGACGCGGTGCTGGGGCACGTCGAGCGCCGGTTGCGGGCACGAGGACACGACGTCGAGCGGGTCACCGTGCGTGACCTTCCGGCCGAGGCCCTGCTTCGCGCCGACGCCTCCGACCCCCGGATCGCGGCCGTCGTCGCCTCGATCACCGCCGCAGACGGCGTCGTCGTCACCACACCGGTCTACAAGGCCGCCTACACGGGCCTGCTCAAGGCGCTGCTCGACCTGCTGCCGCAGTACGCCCTGCGTGGCAAGACGGTGCTGCCCGTGGCGACCGGGGGCAGCCCAGCGCACGTCCTCGCCGTCGACTACGCCCTGCGACCGGTCCTCGTGTCGCTCGGTGCCGAGCACGTCACCCAGGGCTGGTTCGTGCTCGCCTCCGAGGTCACCGTCTTCGCCGAGGACGCGGGCGTGCTCCTGGCAGAGTCCGCCGCCCGCAACCTGCACCTCGTCACCGAGTCGTTCTTGACCCATCTCGCGCGCCACCGCAGCGAGCTCGTCACCGAGACCGACGACGACGTCGTGCTCCGCGTCTCACCCGGCGACGACGCAGCGGCGCCGCTCCTGGAGGACCTCGTCGTCGAGTACGGGACCCGCTACGGGCTCTCGACCCCGAACACGCAGCTCACCGAGGTGCCCGTCGCCGACTTCGAGGCCCCCGACGGGGCGTTCCTCGTCATCCTCCGGGCCGGCCAGACCATCGCAGGCGGGGCGATCCGACGCTACGACGACGAGACGGCCGAGGTGAAGCGGGTCTGGACGCATGCGCAGTTCCGCCGCCAGGGTCTGGCCCGCCGAGTGCTTCTGGAGCTGGAGCGGGCGGCGGCAGGGTTGGGATACAAACGGATCCACCTCACCACCGGGCCGCGGCAGCCTGAGGCGCGCGCGCTCTACCTGGCTGCTGGCTACCTGCCTGCGTTCGACCTGCACGCCGACCCCGAGTCGATCGGACCTCACGCCTTCGACAAGGAGCTGCCTGCCGGAACGCGGCACGTCACCTTCAGCGGCGAGGCGCGGACGGTCGAGACCACGGCGCAGACGGAGCGCCTGACGGCGTTCCGCGACTGGGGTGCAGCGTGAGCCTTCGTCGGATCGTCGTCGTCGGCGGGGGCCCACGGGCGCTCGGGCTCGTCGAACGCCTCGGCGCCAACGCGGCCGAGCTGGTCACGCTCGGCGAAAGGGTCGAGGTGCACGTCGTCGACCCACACCCTCCGGGAGGCGGGCGCATCTGGCGCACGGCGCAGTCGAGCCTGCTGTGGATGAACTCGGAGGCCCAGGACATCACCGTGTTCACCGACGCCTCGGTGACCTGCGAAGGTCCGGTCCGCCAGGGCCCGTCGCTCGCTGAGTGGGCCGCGTCCGCACAGGCCAGTCCCGCGGCAGCGGCGGTCGGCCCGAGGTCGTTCGCGCCCCGCGTCGTGCAGGCCGACTACCTCGGCTGGGCCTGGCGACGTGCGGTCCGGTCGCTTCCAGATGCCGTCAGTCTGCAGGTGCACGCCGACCGCGCCGTCGCGCTCGAGGACGTCGGCCCGGCACAGCTCGTGACCCTCTCCGGGGGCGGCGCGATCGAGGCCGACATCGTCGTGCTTGCCCAGGGCTACCTGGAGCAGGCACCGGCCGCGCCGGAGCAGCGTCTCCTCGGCGACGCGGAGACGCACGGGCTGACGTACCTGCCGCCGGGCCACACCGCGGACCTCGACCTGGGGGACCTGCGCCCCGGCGAGCCGGTCGTCGTGCGTGGCATGGGCCTTGCCTTCGTAGACCTCTTCGTGCTGCTGACCGAAGGTCGTGGAGGTCGGTTCACGGGCGACGGTGACCTTCTCACCTACCACCCCAGCGGCCGCGAGCCGGTCCTGCACGTGGGGTCGTCCCGCGGCGTGCCCTACCACGCCAAGCTCGGCTACGAGATCCGCTCGACGGCGGACGGTCCGGCACCTCGTCGCCACCTGTCCCGGCAACGGCTCGCAAGCCTCGGCGGTGGCTCGGGTGCGCTCGACTACCGCACCCAGGTGTGGCCGCTCGTCGTCCTCGAGCTCGCAGCCGCCCACTACCAAAGGCTTTTCGAGGCCCACCCGGAGCGCACCAGAGGCACCTTCGAGTCGCTCGAGCGGGCGCTCGTCGATGCCGACGTCGCCGGCGACGGACTGAGAGCAGCTGCCCTCGCGCACCTGGCGGACCCCCAGGACCTGTTCGACATCGACCGGATCGACCGGCCGCTGTCTGCCGTCCTCGACGACGGCACTCCGGTCGCCGACACGGAGGAGCTGGTGGTCGGCCACATCACCGCGGACCTGCGACGCCGCGCCGACCCGTCTCGCTCCAGCGACCGGGCCGTCTTCGACACCCTCCTCGGCGTGTATGCCGCCCTGGCCGAACTCGTCGTCGGCGGCAGGCTCCTCGACGAGGACCGGGTGCGTCACGTCGAGGGCCGGTTCCACGGCCTCTTCTCGTTCCTCGCGAGCGGCCCACCGCCACGTCGTCTGGCGGAGCTGCTCGCCCTCCACCGCGCGGGCGTCGTCCGCTTCCTCGGGCCGGACCTCGAGCTCACCATCAAGGACGGCGCCTTCGTGGGCCGGTCAGGCCGCCGCGAGGTGCGCACGCGGGCGGCGGTCGACGCCCGCCTGCCCCGGCCCGACAGCTCGCTCGTCACCGACCCCCTGGTCGCCGGACTGCTCGCCGGCGGGCAGCTGAGGTCACGTCCCGTCGCAGCCATCGACGGGACCGGTCTCGGGGCGGGGCAGCTCCTCGCCGACCCGCGAGCCAGGGCGGTCCGCGCAGACGGGTCGGTGCACGCCAGACGGTTTCTCGTTGGTCCCGCGGTCTCGGGATCGGCAGGGGCCGGCGGCTTCTCGCGACCGGGCTTCAACGGTCCGGGCTTCCGACAGAACGACGCTGTCGCCCGCGACCTGCTCACCACCCCGATCACGCAACGCCTTGCCAGCACCATCCCGATCGCCTCCAGACCCTCCCATCGAGCCACCGAAGACACCGAAACGAGAGAGAAGGACCACCGCCATGCCAGTTGAGTTCCTGGGGATCGCCGCCAACCACGACGGCACCGAGACCACCGCCCGCAGCGCAGGGGCGCTCGACCTCACGTACGCCACCAAGCTCGCACGCGCGCACGAGGACAACGGCTGGGACCGCATCCTCTTCGCCTACCACTCGGGCTCGCCCGACCCGGCGCAGGTCGCAGCCCACGTCGCGGCCAACACGGAGCGGCTCAACCTCGTGGTCGCACACCGCCCCAACACGGCCTACCCGACGCTGACGGCCAAGACCTTCGCCACCCTCGACCACATCAGCGGCGGGAGGTTCGAGGTGCACGTCATCACCGGCGGCAGCACCGCAGACCAGGCGGCCGAGGGCGACCACCTCGACAAGGACGCCCGCTACGCCCGCACCCGTGAGTTCATCCAGATTCTCAAGCAGGCGTGGACGAGCGACGAGCCGTTCGACTTCGCCGGCGAGCACTACCGGTTCGAGGGCTTCCTCGCCGACATCAAACCACTCCAGGCCCCACGCCCGAGGATCTCGTTCGGCGGTTCCAGCCCGGCGGCATACGAGGTCGGGGCCAGCGAGGCGGACGTCTTCGCCCTGTGGGGCGAACCGCTGGCCGGCACGGCCGAGCAGATCGCCACGATCCGGACGGCCGCCACGGCAGCGGACCACCCGCTCCCGACCATCCAGGTGGCGTTCCGGCCCATCATCGGGGCGACCGACGACCTCGCCTGGGAGAAGGCGGAGCGCACGCTCGGAGCAATCCGCGGTCAGCAGGAGGCCGGTGGCGTTGCGACGCGAGGGCGTCTGCCCCGCAGCGTGGCCCAGCCCGAGAACGCAGGCTCGCAGCGCCTGCTGGCGGCGGCAGAGACGGGCGAGCGCCACGACAGGGCATTGTGGACCGCCACGTCGGCAGCGACCGGGGGAGGCGGCAACTCGACCGCGTTGGTGGGCACACCTGAGACCATCGCGGCTGCGCTGCTCGACTACTACGACCTCGGTGTGCGCATCTTCTCCGCACGCGGCTACGACCTCTACGACGACGCGGTCGACTTCGGTCGCCACGTCATCCCACTCGTGCGCGCCGAGGTGGCGAGGCGCGAGGCGGGAGAGCGCCACTTGAGCAGGGAGGGCGGCCGGAGCGAGGAGGCGGTGGCATGAGCGCTCGACAGGCCTGGTCGCAGTGGCGTGCCTCCCGCGAGGCAGAGCTCGCGGAGGAGCACGGCTGGCTCTCGCTCACCGGGTTCGCCTGGCTGCCGGACGAGCCGGCCTCCGTGCCGGGGCTGCCCGGACTCTGGTGGGCGGACGAAGAGGGCGCACACGTGCGCGCCGACGAGCACGACGAGCTGCGCACGGATGTGGGGCCCGTCGCCGGCGCGGCCGCTGCCGACGTGCTCGAGAGCGGCTCGCTCCACTGGGTGCGGCACGAGGGTCGCGTCGTCGAGCTGCTGCGCAGGGGAGGGCGCCTGGCCCTGCGCACCCGGGACCCGCAGGCGCCGGCGCGGCTGGCGTTCAAGGGTGTTCCCACCTGGAACCATGACGCCGAGTGGGTGCGGCCGGCGACCTTCACCCCAGCCGACCAGCCGGCGGCCATTCAGGTGGGAACAGCGCGTGACGACCTCGTGCAGCAGGCCGACGTCGTCGGCACCGTCGGTGTCGACATCGCGGGTGTACGCCACCGGCTCAGTGCCGTCCCGGCCGGCGGCCGGCTTGCCCTCCTCTTCCACGACCTCACCAACGGTGTCACGTCGGCGCCGTGGCGCACCGTCGTGACCGAGGCGCCCGACCCCGAGGGCAACCTCGTCGTCGACTTCAACCGTGCCGTCAACCTTCCCTTCGCCTTCAGCGACCACGGGACGTGTCCCGCACCCGTCAGCGGCAACCGCATCGCCGTCGCCGTGACCTCGGGGGAGAAGCGCCCGGAGAAGCAGCACGCACCAGTCGAAGCACCGCTGGGCGCGGCGGCGCATCACTCGAGACAGGAGTTCAGCTCCGCGTCGAATGCCTGACGCACCAAAGCCGCAATCGGTGCATCTGCCCGGTTAGGTTGTCCGGGTGCAGTCATCGGTGACCGATTCGCGACGTGACACGTCCGTGGGCGCCGGACCCCCTGAGCAGGTGGGTCCGGCACCCCGTCGATCGAGTGGGCGGGCCTGGGAGTGGACGCTCGCGGCGTTGCTCCTCCTGCCCAACCTCATCCTGCTCATCGTCTTCACCTACCGGCCGCTGCTCGACAACATCAGGCTGTCCTTCACCGACTGGAACATCAGCTCGCCGGTGGCGAACCCCGTCGGGTTCGCCAACTACGTCGAGTGGTTCGGTCGCGACGACACCCGGGTGGTCGTGCGCAACACGCTCGTCTTCACCGTCGCGACCGTCGGTGTCTCGATGGCGCTCGGTCTCGGCCTCGCGCTTCTTCTCGACCAGAAGCTCAAGGGCCGCAACCTCGTCCGCTCGGTCGTCTTCGCCCCGTTCGTCATCTCGGGGGCCGCCGTCGGCATCGCCTTCCAGTTCGTCTTCGACCCGCAGTTCGGCCTCGTGCGAGACCTGTTGGCCCGCGTCGGTGTCGGCTCGCCGGACTTCTACCAGCAGCCGGGCTGGGCCCTCTTCATGGTGACCGTCACCTACATCTGGAAGAACCTGGGCTACACCTTCGTCATCTACCTCGCTGCGTTGCAGGGCCGCCGAGCAGACCTCGACGAGGCTGCCGAGATCGATGGTGCCTCGGCGTGGACGCGCTTCCGGCGCGTGCTCATGCCACAGCTGCGGCCGACGACGTTCTTCCTGTCGATCACCGTGCTGCTCAGCTCGGTCCAGGTCTTCGACATCATCAACGTGATGACCCGCGGTGGACCCCAGGGCAACGGCACCGCCACCCTCGTCTACCAGGTCTACCAGGAGACGTTCGTCAACCAGCGCGCCGGCTACGGCGCCACCGTCGCGACCATCATGTTCGTCATCCTGCTCGCCGTCACGGTCGTCCAGGTGCGTTTCATGGACCGGGGGCAGAAGTCATGAGCACGTCCACCGTCATCGGCGCGCTCGACGACGAGACCGCCCCGCCGCAGCGCACGCGACGCCAGCGACAGCGAGCCGCCCACAACACCGAGGCCTCGACCCACAACCGCGGGCCGCTGTGGACCACGCTGGGCTACGTCGGCATCGTGCTCGTCGTCCTCCTCGTCGCCGTCCCGCTCTTCTGGATCCTCATCACGTCGTTCAAGGACCGTGGCGACATCTACGTGCGCCCGGCCCAGTGGTGGCCCGACCCGCTGACGACCGACAACTACCGCGAGCTGACGACGCGCATCCCGTTCTTCGACTACGTGCGCAACTCCGTCATCATCACGTCGGCGACGTCGGTGGCCAAGATCGTGCTCGGTGTGCTGAGCGCGTACGCCCTGTCGCTGCTGCGTTTTCCGGGGCGGTCGGTCGTCTTCCTCGTCGTGATCGCGGCGCTCATGGTGCCCAACCAGATCACGGTGATCAGCAACTACGCGCTCGTCGCCCAGCTCGGCTGGCGCAACACCTTCCAGGGCATCATCGTCCCGCTGGCGGGGGTCGCGTTCGGCACGTTCCTCATGCGCAACCAGTTCCTCAGCCTTCCGGGGGAGATCATCGAGGCGGCCCGGCTCGACGGGGCCGGACCCATGAAGCTGCTCTGGCGGGTCGTCATGCCGATGTCGTGGCCGACGCTCGTGGCGTTCTCGCTCATCACCGTGGTCAACGAGTGGAACGAGTACCTCTGGCCCTACCTGATGTCCGACGACGAGAGCACCGCGACTCTCCCCGTCGGCCTCACCTTCCTGCAGAACAACGACGGCGTCACGAACTGGGGGCCGGTCATGGCCGGCACGATCCTCGCGATGCTTCCGATCCTCGTGCTCTTCCTCTTCCTCCAGCGCCAGATGATCAAGGGCCTCACCGCGGGCGCCGTCAAGAGCTGACCGCCGCAGTCCTCGGCGACCGGCTCCGGCTCGCCGTCCTCCCACCACCCATTCACCACCTACAGGGAAAGGCACCACCCATGAACGAGTTCTCACGCCGAGGCTTCCTCGGTCTCGCCGGGGCGGCAGGCGTCGCGGGGCTCGCGGCCTGCGCCGGCACCGGCACCGCGCCGTCGTCCGGTGGCAACGGCGGCGCCGCGAGCAACACCATCGAGTTCTGGAGCAACCACCCGGGCAACAGCAAGCCCGTGGAGCAGCAGATCATCAAGGCCTTCGAGGCGGCCAACCCGACCCTCAAGGTCAAGCTCGTCGACGCGGGCAAGAACTACGAGGAGGTCGCGCAGAAGTTCAACGCCTCCCTCGCGGGCGGGCAGCTGCCCGACGTCGTCGTCGTCTCGGACGTCACGTGGTTCAACTTCGCCCTCAACAAGCAGCTCGCCCCCCTCGACGACCTGCTGTCGGCCGCGAAGATCGACACGGGTGACTATGTCGACGCGCTGTACAACGACTACAACCTCGACGACAAGCACTTCGCGCTGCCGTTCTCGCGATCGACGCCGCTCTTCTACTACAACAAGGACCTCTGGAAGGCTGCCGGCCTCGAGGACCGCGGCCCGAAGGACTGGGACGAGTTCCTCACGTGGGCGCCCAAGATCAAGGCAGCCGCGGGCTCCGACAAGATCGTCATGGAGCTGCCCGACGGGTCGAACTACCTCGACTGGGTCTTCCAGAACATGGTGTGGGGCTACGGCGGCGCCTACTCGAAGGACTGGACGCCCACGTTCTCCGACCCCAACACGGTCAAGGCCGGCACCTACCTCCAGGGGCTCGCGAAGAACGGCTTCCTCAAGCTGTCCAAGGACCCGGCGCCCGACTTCACGGCCGGCATCGTCGGTTGCAGCATGATGTCGACCGGCTCGCTGGGTGGCGTCGCGAAGGACGCCAAGTTCGCCGTGGGCACGGCGTTCCTGCCCGGCGACGGCAACTGCCCGACCGGTGGCGCCGGCGTCGGCATCCCGGCGAACATCAGCGACGACCGCAAGAAGAACGCGCTGAAGTTCATCGAGTTCCTCACCAACGCCCAGAACACCGTCACCTTCACACAGGCGACCGGCTACATGCCCGTGCGCAAGTCGGCCGTCGACCTGCCGGAGGAGAAGACGTTCCTCGAGAAGAACCCCAACGCGAAGACGGCGATCGAGCAGCTGCCCAAGACCCGCTCGCAGGACAACGTCCGGGTCCTCCTGCCCGGTGGCGGCGCCCGCATCGGCAAGGCGCTCGACCAGGTCGTCCAGGGCCAGGACGTCGCCACGGTCTTCAAGGCGCTCGACGCCGAGAGCCAGCAGGTCTTCGACTCGCAGATCAAGAGCAAGCTCGGCGCCTGACGCCCCGCTTGGGTATGCCGCCGGGTCCCTTCCTGCAGGGGGCCCGGCGGGTGCCGCACCAGACCGGAACGACCCGAGAGGCCTCCCATGGCAACCGTGTACTTCGACGAGGCGACTCGTAAGTTCTCCAAGGACGACGCACCCGCCGTCGACGGCATCACGCTCGACATCGCCGATGGCGAGTTCCTCGTGCTCGTCGGCCCGTCGGGCTGCGGCAAGTCGACGACGCTGCGCATGCTCGCCGGGCTCGAGCCGATCGACGGCGGCCGCATCCTCGTCGACGGGCACGACCAGAAGGGCGTGCGACCCCGCGACCGCGACATCGCCATGGTGTTCCAGAGCTACGCGCTCTACCCGAACATGACGGCGGCCCAGAACATGGCCTTCGCCCTCGACAACGCGAAGGTGAGCAAGGCCGAGACGACGCAGCGCGTCGCCGAGGCCGCGAAGATCCTCGAGCTCGAGCAGCTGCTCGACCGCAAGCCCGGCCAGATGTCCGGCGGCCAGCGCCAACGCGTCGCCATGGGCCGTGCGATCGTGCGCAACCCCAAGGTGTTCTGCATGGACGAGCCGCTCTCGAACCTCGACGCGAAGCTCCGCGTGTCGACGCGCTCGCAGATCGCCGGGCTGCAGCGCCGCCTCGGCATCACGACCGTCTACGTCACCCACGACCAGGTCGAGGCGATGACGATGGGTCACCGGGTCGCCGTGCTGCGTGACGGGAAGCTCCAGCAGGTCGACACGCCGGAGCGGCTCTACGACGCCCCCGTCAACACGTTCGTCGCCTCGTTCATCGGGTCTCCGGCCATCACCCTCGTCGAGTCCACGGTGCGCGAGGGCCGAGCCGACGTGCACGGCGTGCCGGTGCCCCTCGACCGAGGGGTCGCTGGGCGGGCGGGGGAGAAGGTCGTCGTCGGCCTGCGTCCCGAGTCGTGGCACGTCGTCGGTTCGCCCGACGCCGGCGCGGACTCCTCCGCGCTGGCGCTCAACGTCGAGCTCGTCGAGTCGCTCGGCTCGGAGTCGTTCGTCTACGGGCGACCTGCGGGCGCCGGTGAGGACGCCGGCCGGGTGACCGTCCGCCTCGACAAGCGCACGCACCTGACAGTCGGCGACGTCGTGCACGTCGAGCCGAACCGTGGCGAGGTGCACCTGTTCGACGCCGAGTCCGGCGAGCGGATCGAGGCCTGAGGTGGCCTCGCGCCCCGGCCCGTGGGCGTCGGGCCGCTTCGACGTGGAGGGCCACCGCGGAGCCAAGGGGCTCGTCGTCGAGAACACCCTCGCGAGCTTCGCCGCGGCATACGGCGTGGGTGCCACCGGGGTCGAGCTCGACGTGCGGCTCACCGCCGACGGGCACGTGGTGGTGTGGCACGACACCGAGCTGCTCCCGATCAAGTGCCGGTCGACCGGCCCCGACCTCGTCGGGGCGCGCGTCGACGACCTGACGCTCCCGCAGCTGCGCACGGTCGACGTCGGCAGCCTCACGCTGCCGGACTGCGCCGGACAGCAACCCGATCCGGGCGCCCGCATCTCCACGCTGTCCGAGGTGCTCGCACACGGCCTCGAGCACGCGCCTGGCGTCTGGTGGACGATCGAGCTCAAGGTAGACCCACGCGACGAGCGTGAGGTGGCGGCCCGGCGGCAGCTGCTCGAGGGCGTGCTGGCCGCAGTGCACGAGCACGGCGTCGAGCGGCAGTGCTTCGTCCACTCCTTCGACTGGGCCGTCCTGGAGCTCTCGGCCGAGCTCGCACCCGACGTGCTGCGTTCGGCTCTCGTGGAGTCGTCGGTGACCTGGCATCCGGGAAGCCCGCTCACGGGCAGCATCCGGCCGGGGGAGACCCACGACGACGTGTTCGCCGGCGCCGTCGCGGTGGGCGCCCGGGTGATCTCGCCCGACCATGGGATGGTCGACCGCGCCTTCGTCGAGCAGGCGCACTCGGCGGGCCTCGCCGTCCTGCCGTGGACGGTCAACGAGCCGGCGCGCATCGCCGAGCTCGTCGCGGCGGGCGTCGACGGCATCGTGAGCGACTACCCCGACCGCGCCCTCGCTGTGGTCGCGTCGACCCCTGGTGCAGCCACCCCGGTCTGACCGCGGCGCCCGGCCGTGCACGCCAGCGAGGGGACGGACACCGGGTCCGGCCCCTCGCCCCCCTCCAGAGCCCTGCGGGGCGGAGGCCGGGATTGGCGTGGCACACTCGTGCGGTCGACAGGTCGCCGCTGTAGGCACGGCCGCGAGTGCAGCGGTATGGGTGGGGACCCCTGGACCCCACCCATTCGCTGGAACGCCGTTCCAGCGAAACCAATGATGCTTTCGAAGGGCACCGATGTCAACAGACCGGGTCTACGACAACAGCACGCGGGCTGAGGCGGCCCGCGCCACACGACGGCGGATCATCGACACGGCCGGTGACATTTTGCTCCGCGAGGGCTACCACGCCATGTCGGTCAGCCAGCTCGCCTCGTCGGCGGGGGTCAGCGCCCAGACGGTCTACAACGCGGTGGGCGGCAAGGCCGATGTCGTCAAGGCCGTCTACGACGTCATGCTCGCCGGTGACGACGCGCCGGTGGCCATGCAGGAGCGGCCAGAGTTCCGGGCGATGTCCGAGGCCCCTGACCGTGAGTCGTTCGTCCGGGCGTACGCCGCCCTGTGCGCGACCATCTACGAGCGGGTCGGCCCGCTGCTCGGGGTCATCCTGGCCCAGGGCGCCGGCGGCGACAGCGGGCTCCAGGACTTCGTCGCGACGATCGACCGCGAGCGCCGGGCGGGCAACACCAATGCCCTCAACGCCCTCGAGCGCGCTCACGGGCTGCCGCCCGAGCTCGACCGCGAGCGCTTCATCGACATCGTCTGGGCGATCACCGGCCCCGAGATCTACGACCGGTTCGTGCGGCGCAGCGGCTGGAGCCACCGGATGTATGCCGGCTGGCTTGCCGAGGCGCTCGTGGCCGTCTTCGACCGGGCCAGCGTCGGCCCACCCGAGCTCAAGGAGGACTGAGATGCCACGCCAGATCGCCACCAACACCGAGGTCGACCGCGACGCTCTGCTCGAGTTCGTGCGGCCACGGCACTCGATGGTGCTCGTGACGCAACGCGCCGACGGTCGCCCGCAGACGTCACCGGTCACCGGCGGCGTCGACGGTGAGGGCCGCATCGTCATCTCCACCTATCCCGAGCGCGCCAAGACCGCGAACGCCCGCAAGCGCCCGCACGTCAGCGTGCTGGTCCTGTCCGACGACTTCGGCGGAGAGTGGGTGCAGGTCGACGGTGACTGCGAGGTCATCGACCTGCCCGACTCCGTCGAGCCCCTCGTCGACTACTACCGGGCGATCTCCGGCGAGCACCCCGACTGGGACGAGTACCGCGAGGCCATGCGCGACCAGGGCAAGTCGCTGCTGCGTGTCACGCCGACCCGCTGGGGACCCATCGCCCGTGGTGGCTTCCCCGCCCGCCTCGCCTGAGGCCCCTCCCCACCGCACCGAACGCGTCGTTCGACGACGAACGCGCTGCTGCAACACGGTTTTCGAGACCGAACGCGGCGTTCGGCAGGTGTCAGGGGGGAGGACCGTAGGGTGGGGGGCGTGCTGCGCGTCGGAGTCACCGGAGGCATCGGGTCGGGCAAGTCGACGGTCTCCCGGAGGCTGGGTGAGCTCGGCGCGCACGTCGTCGATGCCGACGCCGTCGCGCGGGAGGTCGTCGAGCCCGGGCAGCCGACCCTCGAGTCGATCCACGAGCGCTTCGGCGACTCCGTGATGCGTCCCGATGGCAGCCTCGACCGCGCCGCCCTGGCCGCCGTCGTCTTCGCCGACGCCGACGAGCTGGCAGCGCTGGACGCCATCACCGGCCCCGCGATCGTCGCGCGGGTGGCGGTGCTGCGCTCGTCCGCGCCCGAAGGCGCCGTCTCCGTCTACGACATGCCGCTGCTCGTCGAGCGCGGACTCTGGGTGCACGAGCACCTCTCGGTCGTCGTCGAGGCCGACGAGGACGTGCGGGTGCGACGGCTCGTCGAGCAGCGGGGCCTCGACGAGGCCGACGCCCGGCGACGCATCGCCTCGCAGGCCACCGACGCCCAGCGCGCTGCCGTCGCGGACGTCGTGCTGCCCAACGACGGCACCCCCGTGGCCCTCGAGCGTGCCGTCGACGATCTCTGGGAGCAGCGGCTGGCGCCCTACGCGGCCAACCTCGCGAGCGGCACACGGTCCCGGCGTCCGGACCGGGCGAGCGACTGCGTCGTCGAGCCGCGGGCGGACTGGGAGGCCAGGGCCGAGCGCGTCGTGGCCCGGCTCGCGGCCGCTCTCGCACCCACCGGAGTGGTCACGGAGGTGTCGCACGTGGGATCGACGTCGGTGCCGGGGCTCCTCGCCAAGGACGTGCTCGACGTGCAGGTCGGGGTGCGCCGGCTCGCGGATGTCGACCGCGACGACCTGCGCAAGTCGTTGGCCGACGCCGGCTACGTCTTCAACCACGGCATCCACTCGGACACCCCGCATCCCGAGGGCGCCGACGCGTCGGCCTGGCTCAAGCAGTTCCTCGGCGGCTGCGACCCCGGCAACCACGTGCACGTCCACGTGCGCGAGCACGGTTCCGCCGGTTGGCGATTCGCGCTCCTCTTCCGCGACTGGCTACGCCACGAGCCCGGCGAGCGTGAGGCGTACGCCGCCGAGAAGCGGCGACTGCTCGAGCAGCACGTGACGACCTCGGACTACGTCGTCGCCAAGGAGCCGTGGTTCGAGGGCGCGTGGCAGCGCGCGAACGCGTGGGCGGAGCGCACCGACTGGCAGCCCCGCTGACCGCGCGTGCGAGCCGAACCCCGGCAGCCGGCATACCCGGGCGGGGTGTGGTGTTGTGGGTGACATGCGTGGTGAGTACAAGGTCCCCGGTGGCAAGCTCGTGGCGGTCGATGTCGAGGAGGTGGATGGGCGCCTCGCCGACGTGAGCGTCTCGGGCGACTTCTTCCTCGAGCCCGACGAGGCGCTCGACGACATCAACGCGGCACTCAGCGGCATGCCGGTCGACGCCGGGGTGGAGCAGCTGGCCGGGGCCGTCTCGGGCGCCCTCGCCGACGGGGTGACGATGGTCGGGTTCAGCGCCGAGGCGATCGGCATCGCCGTCCGGCGCGCGCTCGGCAAGGCGACCGGGTGGGACGACCACGTCTTCGACGTCATCCCGCCGCGGGTGCTCGACCCCGCGATGCACGTCGCGCTCGACGAGGTCATCGCCCGAGAGGTCGCCGCCGGCGAGCGACCGCCGACCCTGCGCTTCTGGGACTGGGACAGCCCGCTCGTCGTCATCGGCTCGTTCCAGTCGTTCCGCAACGAGGTCGACCTCGAGGGGGCCGAGCGCCACGGCATCGACGTCGTGCGCCGCATCTCGGGTGGTGGAGCGATGTTCATGGAGCCCGGCAACACGATCACGTACTCCCTCGTCGTGCCGACCTCGCTCGTCGAGGGCCTCAGCTTCGAACGCTCCTACTCCTTCCTCGACGAGTGGGTCATCGAGGCGCTCGCCGACGTCGGTGTCAACGCGCACTTCGTGCCGCTCAACGACATCGCGAGCGACAAGGGCAAGATCGGTGGTGCCGCGCAGAAGCGGTTCGTCGCCGGTGCCGTGCTGCACCACGTGACCATGGCCTACGACATCGACGCCGACAAGATGCTCGAGGTGCTGCGCATCGGCCGCGAGAAGATGAGCGACAAGGGCACGAAGTCGGCGAACAAGAGGGTCGACCCGATGCGCTCACAGACCGGCATGACCCGCGACGCGATCCTCGAGTCGTTCGCGGCCTCGTTCGCGCGGCGGCACCGGGCGAAAGCCTCCGACTACTCGGAGGGCGAGCTCGAGGCGGCGCAGCGTCTCGTCGACGAGAAGTTCGCGACCCCGGAGTGGACCCACCGCGTGCCGTGAGGCGTGGGTCTCCCACTTTCTTCCGTCCGCGATGTCGAGACGGTGTGGACGGCTCCGACGTCACGGGTGAGGCGGCAGACTGGCCGCTCGCGAACCGAAAGGCATCGACCCATGAAGTACGTCATCCTCATCCACTCCAACCCGCAGCCCTGGGGCCACCCGACCGGCAACTTCATGCCCGAGGCGCTCGCCCGGCCGCAGGAGGAGCGCGAGCGCGGGGGCGCCGCGTTCGACGCGATGCTGGAGGAGCTGTCCAAGAGCGGCGAGCTCAAGGGTGGTGAGGCACTAGGCGACCCCGCGTCGGCACGGCTCTACCGCTGGGACGCGAGCGGCACCGTCGCGACCGACGGCCCGTACGCCGAGAGCAAGGAGCACCTCGCCGGCTTCTTCCTGCTCGACGTGGCGTCGCAGGAACGAGCCGAGGAGCTCGCCGTGAACTTCGCCGGTCCGGGCGACACCGTCGAGCTGCGGCCGGCCTACGTCTGGGAGCAGTAGGCGAGTGGGCGCTGTCGGTCGTGCGACGTACGGTTGAGCCATGCGTCCCACGACCGACCTGCAGCGCACGGTGGCCCCCTTCGAGGTGATCTCCGAATACACCCCGAGCGGCGACCAGCCCACCGCCATCGCCGAGCTCGCGCGACGCGTCAAGGCGGGCGAGCAGGACACCGTCCTCCTCGGCGCGACCGGCACCGGCAAGTCCGCCACGACCGCCTGGCTCATCGAGCAGGTGCAGCGGCCGACGCTCGTCATGGCGCCCAACAAGACGCTTGCCGCGCAGCTCGCCAACGAGTTCCGTGAGCTGCTGCCCAACAACGCCGTCGAGTACTTCGTCAGCTACTACGACTACTACCAGCCCGAGGCGTACATCCCGCAGACCGACACCTACATCGAGAAGGACAGCTCGGTCAACGACGAGGTCGAGCGGCTGCGCCACTCGGCGACCAACTCGCTGCTGACCCGGCGCGACGTCATCGTCGTCGCGTCGGTGTCGTGCATCTACGGTCTCGGCACCCCACAGGAGTACGTCGACCGCATGGCGCGGCTCAAGGTCGGCCAGGAGATCGTCCGCGACGACCTCCTGCGCCGGTTCGTGGAGATGCAGTACACCCGCAACGACCTCGCGTTCACCCGTGGCACCTTCCGGGTGCGGGGCGACACGGTCGAGATCATCCCGGTCTACGAGGAGCTCGCGATCCGCATCGAGTTCTTCGGTGACGAGATCGAGCGCATCTACACGCTGCATCCCGTGACGGGAGAGGTCGTCAACGAGGAGCAGGAGATGTACGTCTTCCCGGCCTCCCACTACGTCGCCGGCCCCGAGCGGATGGAGCGGGCGATCCGCGGCATCGAGCTCGAGCTCGAGGACCAGCTCGCGCTCTTCGAGAAGCAGGGCAAGCTGCTCGAGGCGCAGCGGTTGCGCATGCGCACGACCTACGACGTCGAGATGATGCGCCAGGTCGGCTTCTGCAACGGCATCGAGAACTACAGTCGGCACATCGACGGCCGCACGTCCGGCTCGGCACCGAACTGCCTCATCGACTACTTCCCCGAGGACTTCCTGCTCGTCCTCGACGAGTCGCACCAGACCGTGCCGCAGATCGGCGCGATGTACGAAGGCGACATGTCGCGCAAGCGGATGCTCGTCGAGCACGGCTTCCGGCTGCCGAGCGCGATGGACAACCGGCCGCTCAAGTGGGAGGAGTTCCTCGAGCGCATCGGCCAGACGATCTACCTCTCGGCCACGCCGGGGGAGTACGAGCTCGCCAAGTCCGGAACGCCCGTCGAGCAGATCATCCGCCCCACCGGCCTCGTCGACCCCCAGGTCGTGCTCAAGCCGACCAAGGGCCAGATCGACGACCTCATGCACGAGATCCAGGAGCGCACCAAGCGCAACGAGCGCGTGCTCGTCACGACCCTGACGAAGAAGATGGCCGAGGACCTCACCGACTACCTCCTCGACAAGGGCATCCGGGTCCGCTACCTCCACAGCGACATCGACACGCTGCGCCGCGTCGAGCTGCTCCGCGAGCTGCGCACCGGCGTCTTCGACGTGCTCGTCGGCATCAACCTGCTCCGCGAAGGCCTCGACCTGCCCGAGGTGTCGCTCGTGTCGATCCTCGACGCCGACAAGGAGGGCTTCCTCCGGTCGGCACGCTCGCTCATCCAGACGATCGGCCGCGCGGCGCGCAACGTGTCGGGCCAGGTGCACATGTACGCCGACAAGATGACGCCGTCGATGGAGCAGGCGCTCGACGAGACGAACCGGCGTCGCGAGAAGCAGATCGCCTACAACACCGAGCATGGCATCGACCCGACACCGCTGCGCAAGAAGATCGCCGACATCACCGACCTCCTCGAGCGCGAGGACGCCGACACCCAGGAGCTGCTCGGGTCGGGGCGCATGCAGTCGCGCGGCAAGAGCGGTGCCGGTCGCGGGGCGATGGCGGCCGACGTCGGTGTGTCGGCGGGCGGCACCTCCAACCGACCGGCCGACATGGCGGCGGCCGACCTCGCCGGACTCATCCAGGAGCTCACCACGCAGATGCACCAGGCTGCCGCCGACCTGCACTTCGAGCTCGCGGCCCGGCTGCGCGACGAGATCGGTGAGCTCAAGAAGGAGCTCCGGCAGATGAGCGCAGCGACCCGCTGATGGCCCCGCGCAAGGGCGAGGCAGAGGAGGAGGCGACGCTCGCACGGCGCCTTCGCTCTGCCGCGCTCGCACTGCCCGGGGCGTGGGAGGACTCCCCGTGGGACGGCGACACCGTCGCCAAGGTCGCCGACAAGATCTTCGTCTTCCTCGGCGACACGTCGATCGGGGTCAAGTCCGCCGGCAACCGCCAGGAGGCCGACGAGTGGCTGCACCGCTACCCCGACGACGCGTCGGTGCTGGCCTACATCGGCCGCCACGGATGGAACTCCCTGCGGCTCGGCGGACCCATCGAGGAGGACGAGCTGATCGAGGCGATCGAGACCTCCTACGACATCGTCGTGGCCGGACTGCCGCGGAGCCGGCGACCCAGGTGATCACGGGTTGACCACGGGGTGACCAGGGAGCGGGACCGGATTTGAGGCCCGACCCCGACGGTGAGAGGATCAAGCGTTCACGGAGGGGAGTATCCCCGAAACGACGGGCTCGTCATCACGGAGCAGGTCCCACCACCAGCTCCCGGTCCCGTCGGTCCGGCCAGACAGATCGCTGCATCGGCCGGGCGGGAGAGACCTCCGGTTACTGACTTGGTGACCGGAAGGTTGTGCCCATGAACGTTCCCGCTTGGGGCTGGTTCCTCACGATCGGTTTGATGACCGTGTTCCTCCTGATCGACGTGCTCGTCATCGCGCGCCGACCGCACGTTCCTTCGATGGCCGAGGCCGGGCGACACCTTGCCTTCTACGTCGGGGCGGCGGTTCTCTTCGGCCTCTTCGTGTGGTTCGAGTGGGGCGGACAGTACGCCGGAGAGTTCTACGCCGGCTGGCTCACCGAGTACTCCCTCTCGGTCGACAACCTCTTCGTCTTCCTGCTGATCATGGCCAGCTTCAAGGTGCCGCAGAAGCTCCAGCAGTCGGCGCTGATGATCGGCATCATCATCGCGATCATCCTGCGCGGCATCTTCATCGCGCTCGGCGCCGTCGTCATCAACGCGTACGCCTGGGTGTTCTACATCTTCGGCGCCTTCCTCGTGTACACCGCGATCAAGCTCGCGACCGGGGGAGAGAGCGATGACGACGAGTACCACGAGAACCGCCTGCTGCTCTGGATCGAGAAGCGCTTCCCGGCCACCAAGGAGTGGCACAGCACGCACCTGACCGTCGTCGAGAACGGCAAGCGCGTCATCACGCCGATGCTCATCGTGATCCTCGCGCTCGGCACGACCGACCTGCTCTTCGCACTCGACTCGATCCCGGCGATCTATGGCCTGACGAAGGAGCCCTTCCTCGTCCTCACTGCCAACATCTTCGCCCTGATGGGCCTGCGCCAGCTCTACTTCCTCATCGGCGGCCTGCTCAAGAAGCTCGTCTACCTCAGCATCGGGCTGGCGGTCCTGCTCGCCTTCATCGGCGTCAAGCTCATCATGCACGCGCTGCACGAGAACAACCTGCCGTTCATCAACGGCGGCAAGCCGATCGAGGGCGTGCCCGACATCCCGATCCTGGTGTCCCTCGGCGCGATCGTCCTCATCCTCGGCGTGACGACCGTGGCGAGCCTCTGGAAGTCGCGTCGCGACGCGCGTCTCCAGGCGGCGGACAGCGGCGCCGTCGAGTCATCGCACTCGAGGTAGGGGCCCTACGCCCGTAGGACCTTGTCCATCGCCTTGCCCCTGGCAAGCTCGTCGACGAGCTTGTCGAGGTAGCGGATCTTCTGCATCAGCGGGTCGTCGATCTCCTCGACCCGGACCCCGCAGACGACGCCCTTGATCTGGTCGACGCGCGCGTTGAGCCGGGCGTCCGCGAAGAAGTCCTCGAAGGTCGTCTCGGCCTTCAGGTGATGGGCCAGGGCCGCCCCGTCGAAGCCGGTCAGCCACTCGATCACCTGGTCTAGCTCTGCCTTGGTGCGCCCCTTGCGCTCCACCTTGTTCACGTAGTGGGGATACACCGACGCGACGCTGACCGTGAAGATTCGGCTCATGCCCCGAGCGTAACGAGCCGAGGCTACGTCGCATCGCACGGAGGAGGCCTCACCAATCGAGAGAACTCTCCGTCACCTGGGGGATCTGACGGAGCGCTCTCTCGATCGGAGAGGTACGCCTCGCGATGTGGTTGGCGGCGTCAGCGGACCCGGTGGGCGACGAGCCAGCCCAGCAGGGCCGGTGCCGCCATGACAGCGAAGACCGCGACGTAGGCCACGGGCACCCCCGAGCCGGCGGCGGAGAACACGATGGCCGACAGGGCGATGGCGGTGGCGGCCCCGGCCGAGTCACCGATTTGCAGGGCCGAGCTGACGAAGCCCTGCTCCGTCGAGTCGGCCCGAGCGAGGGCCTGCGCCGTGACCCGGGGGTAGAGGGTGCCGATGCCGAGACCGATGGCCGGGAAGAGGGCGATGAGCACCCACGTCGGTGCGTCGGTCGCCACGGCGAGCGCGATGGCCCCCAGGGTCAGGGTGATGGCGGCCAGCGACACTGCAGCAGTGCGGCCGATCTCGAAGCGACGGTCCCATCGTCCCTGCACCCACGACCCGACGAACCAGGTGACGCCGGTGACGGTCAGCGCGACCCCGGCCAGACTCGGGCTGAGCCCGTCGCGCTCGGTGAGCAGGCGCGGCAGGTAGACCTCGGCGCCACTGAAAGCCGCGAAGGCCAGGGCGCGCAGGGTGATGTCGGTCGGGAGGCCGCGAGCCGCGCGGAGGGTGCCGCGTGGTGTCAGCGGCAGCAGGGTCAGGGCGACGACCGCCACCGCGATGACCGCGACGGCGAGGCCGAGCGCGTCGAGTCGCTCCGCCACGGCGTTGAGGCCGAGCACCGCCACGGCGAGGACGACCGATGCGGCGATCGCGCGCCAGCGCCACGGCACGTCGACGACCTCCTGGCGCAGGCCGCTGACGATGCGTCCGAGGAGGATCGCGGCCACGACGAGGACCACGAGGGCCAGGCCGAAGACCCACCGCCAGCCGATCGTCTGGGCGATCAATCCGGCGACGAACGGGCCGACGATCGACGGCACGACCCAGGCTGCCGAGAAGCCGGCGAGGATCGCGGTGTGCAGTCGCTGGGGGTACACGCGGGTGACGAGCACGTAGAGGGCAGTGCTCGTCATGCCGGCGCCGAGGCCCTGCACGACGCGCGCCGCGACGAGGACGCCCATCGTGGGGGCGAGGCCGGCACCGATGAGACCGACGGCGAAGAGCGTGAGCCCCAGCAGCAGTGGCGGTCGTGGTCCTCGTCGGTCCGCGAGGTTGCCGGACCAGACGATGCTGACGATGCCCGCGGCGAGCGTCGCCGTGAAGGCCATCGCATAGAGGGATGCCCCGTCGAGCGCGCGCGCGATCGTCGGCATCACCGTGGTGAGCGCGAGTGCCTCGAAGGCGTGCAGGGAGACGAGGGCCAGCACGCCGATGGTCGTGGCCCGCAGTGCGGGGGAGAGCAGTCCGCCGCGGTCGTCCGCGCCAGCCGCCGGGGGCTCAGGGCGCATCGTGGTCGAGGTCATTCCGCGACGTTAGGACCTCAAGCCGACGTGAGGTCAAGAAGCTTTCCGGGCTGGGCGCAGGTGCAGGATGGCGGCGCTGGGCGGGGAGGAGCTCGTGCCCCATCAGCCGGGTCCCAGCGCGGCGTCGGGGGTCTCCGGTCTGGACCGGGCGCCGAGCACGATGGCGCTGGCGAGCACGACGAGAGCCATCCCCGCGACCTGCCCGACCTCGAGGACCTGGTGCAGCACGACGAAGCCGGCCAGGGCGGCGACCACGGGTTCGAGGCTGAGCAGGATGCCGAACACGTGCTGTGCCAGGTGTCGCAGGGCGACGAGCTCGAGGGAGTAGGGCAGCACGGACGACAGCACCGCGATGCCGAGCCCGAGCGCGACGTCCCGAGGGGTCCAGCGGTCCATCGTGCCCAGGCCCAGGGGTGCGACGGCGACCGTCGACACGATCAGCGCCAGGGCGAGACCGTCGAGCCCGGCGAAGGCGTGGCCGGTGCGTTGGCTGAGCACGATGTAGGCGGCCCACATCACGCCCGCCAGCGCGGCGAAACCGACGCCGACGAGGTCGAGCCGGTCCCACGACGTGTGGAGTACGCCGGACACCAGGACGACACCCAGGGCGGCGGCGCCCACCGCGACGACGTCGCGCGGCCGACGGCTGAGCGACGCTGCGAGACCGAGGGGTCCGAGGAACTCGATGGTGACGGCGACCCCGATCGGCAGGTGCGCGAGCGAGGCATAGAAGGAGGTGTTCATCGCGGCGAGAGCGAGACCGAAGAGCACCACGGTGCCCCAGTCGGCGCGCGTCCGTCGGCGCCACGAGGGGCGGGCGACGGCATACAGGATCACCATGGCGAAGAAGAGGCGCAGCAGCACCGACCCGGTGGCCCCGATGCGGGGCACCAGCGTGGCGGCGAAGGCGCCGCCGAACTGCACCGACAGGACACCACCGAGGACGAGCAGCGGGGCGGTGCGACGGTCGACGCTCACGGCATCGGCAGGCGCCCGGCCGCGACGAGCGTGTCGAGTCGCTCGGCGGGCAGGTCCTCCTCGACGAGCACACCGCCCGTCTCGGACGCGTGCACCATCCGGCCCGGGCGCACGACGATGCCGACGTGGTGGATGCGGGCTCCGGCCCGCGCGAAGAAGTAGAGGTCACCGGGCTGCACCGCGTCGAGCGGCACCGGCGTCGCGAAGTCGGCCTGCGCGTACGCGTCGCGGGCGACGACGACCCCGAGACCGCGCCACGTGTGCAGGACGAGTCCGGAGCAGTCGAAGCCGAGCGGGGTCAGCCCCGACCACAGGTAGGGCAGGCCGACGTGGGAGCGGGCCTCGGTCAGGGCGGGGTGCACCGAGTCGCCCGGCTCGTCGGGGTCGACGGACGAGGCCGAGCCGGTCTCGGGGGTGCTGGGCGTCTCCGCGCGCTCGGGGCCGACCACCCGCGACCCTGGCGTGAGCGGGGCGAGGTGCGCCAGCGGCACCCAGCCCGGATAGCCGCGGTCGTCCTTGGGGGAGAGCTGCCACGGCGCGACCACGTGGGCCCACCGACCAGTGTCGTCCAGCTCGGTCACGACGACGGGCTCACCCTCGACGAGCTGCGTCTCGACCAGGCCGTGGAGGCCGAGGCGACCCGCGCGGGTGCCGTCGTCGACGGCGCCGTCGGAGGCCGCGTCGGCGTCCATCGCCGCCAGCCAGGCCACCGCGTCGGGCTGGTCCGCGACGATCGCGGCGTCGACGGGGCGTGGGCTCCCGGGAGTGGACCAGACCGTCGTCACGGGGACCCGGACGAGGTGGGTGGCGGTGACGGCTGCGGTGCTGCTCTCGGCGACGTTCACGCCCGCCATCCTCGCACCCGAACGGCATCGGGCGTCCGCCGGTCCGGGACGGGTCCTGTCGGCCGCGCAACGACTGCGAAACGGCTGGGTGCCGGAGCACGATTCGGTGTGCACCGGCGCGAGGTACTGGTCGCCGCGCCTCGTGGGCCGTACCGTCAGAACATGGAAGAGCGAATCACCGTCGAAGGATTCGATCCCCCGAAGAACCGCCGCCACGGCCCCGACGGCGACCTCGTGGACGTGCAGGGCTGGCTCCACGCCCCGGTCGACTGGTCCGGCGGTCCGGCGCTCGAGCGCGCCTGGCGCGAGCGCCACGGCCGGTCGCGGCTCGGCATCGGGCTGTGCGTCGCCAACAACCCGCGTCGCCACATGATCCTGACCAACGTGCCCGCCGACCTCGACTTCCTCCGGGCCGAGCTCGAGTCGCTCATCGCCGAGCTCGATCCCGACCCCACCCCCGACCTCGAGGACGCCCAGTAGCGCGAGAGCGCGGGAGCGAGCCGAGTCTGCGCACTCCCCCCCACGCGGGGCGTGCCGCTCGTACGCTGGGCGCGTGGCGAGACCGGCAATCCTCACGGTGGACGACGACGCTCCGGTCTCGGCTGCGATCGCGCGGGACCTGCGGGCCCGCTACGGCGCCGACCACCGCATCCTCCGGGCCGGCTCGGGCGCCGAGGCCCTCGACCTCGTGGCGCGGCTCCTGCTGAAGGGCCAGCCGCTGGCCCTCGTCGCAGCCGACCAGCGCATGCCCGGCCTGACCGGCATCGAGGTGCTCGCCCGGGTGCGCGCCGACGTGCCGGACGCCAAGCTGCTCCTGCTCACGGCGTACGCCGACACGGACGTCGCGATCGCCGCCATCAACGACATCGGGCTCGACCACTACCTCCTCAAGCCGTGGGACCCGCCCGACGAGAACCTCTACCCCGTCATCGACGACCTCCTCGCCGACTGGCACAACGCCCATCCCGACCACACGAACGACGTACGCGTCGTGGGGGACCGCTGGTCCGAGGGCAGCCACACCGTCAAGACCTTCCTCGCCAACAACCATGTGCCCTACGTGTGGCTCGACGTCGAGCGCGACGACGAGGGGGCCCGGCTGCGCGATTTGGCCGGGGCGCAGCCCGACGAGCTGCCACTCGTGCTCGTGCCCGACGGCGAGACCCTCCGGGCGCCGACGACGGTCGCGATCGCGAGCGCGCTGGGCCTCCGGACCCGGGCCGAGCGCGACCTCTACGACCTCTGCATCGTCGGAGGCGGCCCCGCGGGTCTGGCGGCCGCCGTCTACGCCGCGTCCGAGGGCCTCAGCACGGTCATCGTCGAGCACGAGGCGCCGGGAGGGCAGGCAGGGCAGAGCGCGGCGATCGAGAACTACCTCGGCTTCCCGCGTGGTCTCTCCGGCGCGGACCTGGCCCAGCGGGCGATCGCCCAGGCCCGGCGGTTCGGCGCCGAGATGGTGCTGGCGCGCGACGTCGTCGCGCTCGAGTCCCGGGGGCCGGTCCGGGCCGTGCGCCTCGAAGGCATCGAGGGCATTCAGAAGGGCGACCAGGGTGGCGAGGGGAGCGCAGACGGCGCACTGGGCTCTGCACCCGGCTCGAGCACCAACGGCTTCACCGACATCGAGGCACGGAGTGTCGTCCTCGCGACGGGGGTCGCCTACCGCCGGCTCGAGGCGGCTGGCCTCGACGCGCTCGTCGGTCGCGGCGTCCACTACGGCGCCAACGCCGGCCAGGCCGCGGCCGTCAGCGGGGAGGAGGTCTACGTCGTCGGCGCGGCGAACTCGGCCGGGCAGGCGGCGCTCAACCTCGCTCGCTACGCGCGCCGGGTCACGCTCGTCGTCCGGGGCACCTCGCTGGAGGCGAACATGTCGCAGTACCTCGTCGAGCGGATCCGTGCCGACGAGCGCATCCGCGTGCTGTGCGGCACCGAGGTGGTGGCGGCGGCCGGCGACGGCCACCTCGAACGTCTCACGCTCGCCGACCGTGCCCTCGGCACGACGACCGAGGTCGACGCCGCGTGGCTCTTCGTCTTCATCGGCGCCGCTCCCCGCACCGACTGGCTCGGCAGCGAGGTGTCGCGCGACGCGCACGGGTTCGTCGTGACCGGCCACGACCTCGTGTCCGGTCCGCACTCCGGCGGATGGACCCTGAGCCGGCCGCCCTTTGCCCTCGAGACGAGCCTTCCCGGCGTCTTCGCCGCGGGGGACGTGCGCTCCGACTCGATGAAGCGCGTGGCCTCGGCCGTCGGCGAGGGCTCGATGTCGGTGTACTTCGTGCACCGCTACCTGGCGACGATCTGACGGGTGGGGATCCAGGGATGCTCGAGCTCGCCGACCTCCGCACCGTCCCGCTCTTCGACGGGCTGCGCGACGACCAGCTCGTCGAGCTGCTCGCGGCCGGCGACGAGGTCATGGTGGTGCCCGGCGACGTGCTCTTCCACGAGGGCGACCGCGCCGACCACTGGTGGGCCCTCGTCGACGGAGCCCTCGACCTCTCACGCCACATCGGCCGCGAGGACGTCACCGTCGGACGGATGGACGTTCCGGGCCGCTGGGCCGGGGGCTTCCGGGCCTGGGACGAGAACGGCGTCTACCTCGCGACCGCCCGCGGCGTCGCTGCCGGGCGGATGCTGCGCGTGCCCGCCCAGAGTCTTCGTGACCTCGCCGACGCGTGGTTCCCGTTCGCAGCTCACCTCGTGGCCGGGCTCTACGGAACGGCCCGCTCCATCGAGGCCACGGCCCGGCAGCGCAGTGGCCTCGTCACGCTCGGCACCCTCGCGGCCGGCCTCGCGCACGAGATCAACAACCCGGCGGCAGCGTCGGCGCGCTCGGCCGCCGAGCTCGAGTGCGCTTGCGACGGGCTGCTGGAAGCCTTGCGACACATGGCGGTTCGAGGTCTGACTGCCGAGCGCTTCGAGTCCCTCGACTCGCTGCGCCGCTCGCTCAGCGCACCATCAGCCCTGCCCGACCCGCTCGAGACGGCTGACCGCGAGGAGGAGCTCGGGGACTGGCTCGAGCACGCCGGGGTCGCGCACCCGTGGGACCTCGCGGCCCCGCTCGTGTCAGCGGGCGCGGACGTCGCGTGGCTCGAGCGGGCCGCCGTGACCGTGCCGGGCGACGCGCTGGGCGCCTCGCTCGAGTGGGTGGCCCGCACCATCGACGTGGCCTCCTTGCTCGCCGAGGTGCGTGAGTCGACCCGGCGCGTCTCCGAACTCGTGGCGGGCATCAAGACGTACTCGCAGATGGACCGCGCGTCGCACCAGCGAGTCGACGTCCGCGAGGGCATCGAGAGCACCCTGCTCGTCATGGGGCCCCGCCTGCGCCCGGGGGTCACCGTGGTGCGCGACTGGGGGAGCGACGTGCCGCTCGTCGACGGCATGCCCGGCGAGCTCAACCAGGTGTGGACGAACCTCGTCGACAACGCCGTCGACGCCATGGAGGGCACCGGCACCCTGACCGTGCGCACGCGGCACGACGGCGATGCGGTGCTCGTCGAGGTGGCCGACACCGGCGCCGGCATGAGCCCCGAGGTGCAGCAGCGGGCGTTCGAGGCGTTCTACACGACGAAGGAGGTGGGGCGCGGAACCGGCCTCGGCCTCGACGTCGCGCACCGCATCATCGTCGAGCGCCACGGCGGCAGCATCGAGATCGAGTCGCGCCCCGGCGACACCAGGTTCCGGGTGCGACTGCCCGTGAGCGGGACGCCCGGCAGCGCCTGAGCGGCGGGCCCGAGCACATGGCATACGTTCTCGGAGACCTCACAGGAGTGCGCGGAGGTCTCAGGAGTGCAGGGTCCCGTCAGGAGTGCGCGCTGCACAAAGCACCGCTGACGGAACCGCGCACCCCTGGAGGCAGCGAGCACTCACCAGCCGCGGGCGCGCCACTCATCGACGTGCGGCCGCTCGGCGCCGATGGTCGAGTCGTCGCCGTGACCGGGGTAGAACCACGTGTCGTCGTCGTAGACGTCGAACACCCGGGTGGTGACGTCCTCGATGAGCGAGTCGAAGCTCTGGCCCGGGTTCTTCGTGTTGCCGATGCCGCCGGGGAAGAGGCTGTCGCCGGTGAACAGGTGCGTGTGCCCCTCGGGGTCGGCGTAGGCCAGCGCGATCGAGCCAGGCGTGTGTCCGCGCAGGTGCACGACGTCGAGCGTCACGTCGCCGACGGTGACGGTGTCGCCCTGCCCGACGCGGACGTCGACCGGGACGGGCAGCGCGTCGGCGTCGTCGGCGCCGGCGACCGTGCGGGCACCGGTGGCCTCGACGACCTCGGCGAGGGCGCCGACGTGGTCGTAGTGCTGGTGCGTGGTCACCACCGTCTCGAGTCCGCCGCCGCCCTCGGCGACGAGCTCGAGCAGCCGTGGCCCCTCGGCCGCCGCGTCGATGAGCAGCTGGGTGCCGGTGGCGCGGCAGGTGAGCAGGTACGCGTTGTTGTCCATCGTGCCCACGGACTGCTTGCGCACGGTCAGCCGGGACAGCTCGCGCACTGCGGGTGCGCCGCCCGGCTCGACGTGACCCGAGTAGGTGTCGTCTGCGCTGTCGGTCATGTCAGCCTCCGAAGGGAAGGGTCGGGACGGGGCCGTCGAAGTCGACGCCGTCGGTGTTGCCGCGGGCCAGCCACATGAGCACGGCGGCGCGCGAGCCGGAGACGGCCGTGGCGCCGTCACCGACGACGTACGCGTCACCCTCGGTCGTCGCGATGCGCAGCGACGGGGGTGCGTCCTCCTTCGACAGCCGGTTCGCGGCGTCGCGCAGGAAGAGGGCGACCACCTCGTCGGGCGCCTGCGCGAAGGTGAAGCCGGCGTCGAGGTCGACGTGGTGGTAGACGAGCTCGCGCAGGCGCATGAACGGGACCATCCCGACGGGGACAGGGAACCCGCCCGGAGTGCGCTCGACGTGCACCTCGCCGTGCTCGGGCCCGAGGGCAGCGAGGCGTTCGGCGAGGCGTGCCGCTGAGTCGCGGATGTCGGTGGCCTGCTCGTCCGCGGAGCGGCGGGCCCCGGCGGCGATGTCAGCGTCACGGGACTCGGTCGTGTCGTACATCGTGTTCGGCGCGCCGGTGAGCGCGACGTCGCAGACGCGGGCGAGGGCATCGGCATTGCGGGCGAGGTGAGCCAGCACGTGGCCGCGCGACCATCCCTCGCAGAGCGACGGCGCGAGCACCGCCTCGTTGCGGAAGGACGCCGCCGTGGCCACGACCCGATCGGTCTCGGCCGCCACGAGGTCGGGGGTCACTTCACCGTGCTTCATGCCGTTGCCCTCCCGGGTTGCTTCTCGGTCTCGCTGTCCGACGGCTCGCCCGTCGCCGTCTCGAGTGCCAGGGCGGCACCGACGAGCGTCAGGTGCGAGAACGCCTGGGGGAAGTTGCCCACCATGCGCTCGTTCACGGGGTCGTACTCCTCCGACAGCAGGCCCACGTCGTTGGTCAGGCCGACGAGCCGGTCCATCAGCTCGGTCGCCTTCGCCGTCATACCCGCCTTGGCGTATGCCGTCACGAGCCAGAACGAGCACGCGAGGAACGGGTGCTCGTCGCCGGGCAGGCCGTCGACGTCGGTCTCGGTGCGGTAGCGCATGACGAGGCCGTCGCGCAGCAGGTCCTGCTCGACCGCGGCGATCGTGCCGAGCATGCGTGGGTCGTCGCCGTCGACGAAGCCGATCGACGACAGCATCAGCAGCGACGCGTCGACCTCGGTCGTGTCGTAGTGCTGCACGAAGGTGCCCCGTTCGGCGTCGAAACCCTTGGTCATGACCTCGTCGCGCACCTGGTCGCGCAGCTCGCGCCACTGCTCGACCGGGCCCTCGAGGCCCTGCTGCTCCACGGCACGGACGGCCCGGTCGAAGGCAGCCCACACCATGGCCCGTGAGTGCGTGAAGTGACGCAGCGGACCGCGGATCTCCCAGAGTCCGTTGTCGGCCTCCTGCCAGTGCTTCGCGAGGTGGTTGACGAGGGCGCGCTGCAGGTGCCACGAGTCGTCGTTCTCCTCGAGCCCGCGCCGGCGCGCGTGGTCGAGCGAGATCATCACCTCGCCGAGCACGTCGGTCTGGCGCTGGTCGACGGCGGCGTTGCCCACGCGCACGGGGGTCGACCCGGCATACCCGGGCAGGTGTGGCAGGACGCGCTCGGGCAGGTCGCGTCCGCCGTCGACGCGGTACATGATCTGCATGTCCTCGGGGTCGCCCGCCACGGCACGCAGCAGCCACGCGCGCCACAGCTCGGTCTCCTGCATGTAGCCGCACCCGAGCAGCGCCTCGAGCGTGAGGGCGGCGTCGCGCAGCCAGCAGAAACGGTAGTCCCAGTTGCGCTCGCCACCGAGCCTCTCGGGCAGGGACGTCGTGGCGGCGGCGACGATGCCGCCGGTCGACTGGTGCGTCAGTCCGCGCAGCACCAGCAGCGAACGCGTCACGGCGGCCGCATACGCACCCTTGTAGTGGCTGCGGGAGGCGTACCCCTCGCTCAGCGCGATGGTCTCGGCGATGCGGGCGCGCACGCTGAGGGGCGGCGGGATCGGTTCGTGGCTGCGGAACCATGTCGTCGAGAACGTCATGACGTCACCGGCCACGACGTCGAACTCGTCGACGTGGTGGCCGTCCCGCGCATGGGGGAGGCGCGCTCCCCGGAGCACCAGCATGTCGGGCCCGGCGATCGCGGTGATGATCTCGTCGGTGCGGCCCTCACGGTCGTCGGAGTGGCGCGCGACCCACGGGCGGGTGCGGCCGTAGTTGAAGCGAACCGTCCACTCGTGGACCATCCGCACCGTGCCCTCGAGCCCCTCGATGCGGCGCAGCACGTCGGAACGGCCGTCGCCCAGAGGCATGACGTCGGTGACCCTGACCCGTCCCGTCGACGTCTCGTGGACGGTCTCCAGCACGAAGGAGTCGCCGACGTAGCGGCGCGTCGTCACGGCGTCCTCGTCGACGGGGGTGATGAGCCACCGGCCGTGCTCGGGGGTGCCGAGCAACGCCGAGAAGCACGCGCGCGAGTCGAACCGGGGCAGGCACAACCAGTCGATCGACCCGCGCCGGCTGACCAGGGCGGCCGTGCCGAGGTCGCCGAGCACCGCGTACTCCTCGATCGGGGTCGGCTCGTGCACGCTCATGGGTGCGAGTATGCCGCTCGGCCGGGTCGTGCGTGAGGGGCCCCGCCGGGGTCGGCGCGTCCAACCCTGGACCGCCGATACGAGGACTGTCGGTGACCGCACCTAGCATGTTGCGCGTGACTGTTACGCCCACCGGCAACGCCCACTCCCTCGTCGTCCGCGGCGCTCGCGAGCACAACCTCCGCGACGTGTCGGTCGACCTCCCCCGAGACAGCCTGATCGTCTTCACCGGGCTGTCGGGGTCGGGCAAGTCGAGCCTCGCGTTCGACACCATCTTCGCGGAGGGGCAGCGACGCTACGTCGAGTCGCTGTCGGCGTACGCCCGGCAGTTCCTCGGCCAGATGGACAAGCCCGACGTCGACTTCATCGAGGGGCTCTCGCCCGCGGTGTCGATCGACCAGAAGTCCACCAACCGCAACCCGCGGTCGACGGTCGGGACCATCACCGAGGTCTACGACTACCTCCGACTGCTCTTCGCCCGCGCCGGGCGGCCGCACTGCCCGGTCTGTGGCGAGCCGGTCACCCGCCAGTCGCCGCAGCAGATCGTCGACCAGTTGCTCACCCTCGAGGACCGCACCCGCTTCCAGGTGCTCGCACCCGTGGTCCAGGGCCGCAAGGGCGAGTTCGTCGACCTCTTCGCCGAGCTCCAGACCAAGGGCTTCTCCCGCGCCCGCGTCGACGGCGAGGTCGTCTCGCTCACCGAGGCGCCCAAGCTCGAGAAGCAGAAGAAGCACACGATCGAGGTCGTCGTCGACCGCCTCGTCGCGAAGGGCGACGACGCCGGCTCGAAGCGGCGGCTCACCGACTCCGTCGAGACCGCGCTGGGTCTCGCCGGCGGCATCGTCATCATCGACTTCGTCGACCGTGACGCCAAGGACAAGCAGCGCGAGCGCCGCTACTCCGAGAAGATGGCGTGCCCGAACAACCACCCGCTGGGCATGGACGAGGTGCAGCCGCGGTCGTTCTCGTTCAACTCTCCGTTCGGCGCCTGCCCCGAGTGCACCGGCATCGGCACCGAGCTCGAGGTCGACCCCGAGCTCGTCGTGCCCGACGACGACCTCACCCTCGCCGAGGGCGCCATCGCGCCCTGGGCGCAGGGCTCCGGCTCCGCCGAGTACTTCCAGCGCGTCATGGGCGCTCTCGCCGAAGACATGAAGTTCTCGATGGATGTCCCGTGGCGGGCACTCCCGGCCCGCGCCAAGGAGGCGCTGCTGACCGGCCAGAACTACAAGGTGCACGTCCGCTACAAGAACCGCTACGGCCGCGACCGCTCCTACACCACCGGCTTCGAGGGCGTCGTCCCGTTCATCAAGCGCCGCCACTCCGAGACCGACTCCGACTGGAGCCGCGACCGCTACGAGGGCTTCATGCGCGAGGTCCCGTGCCCCGTCTGCAAGGGCGCCCGCCTCAAGCCCGAGTCGCTCGCCGTGCTCGTCGGCGGCAAGAACATCTCCGAGGTCTGTGGCCTCGCGATCAACGAGGCGGCCGGCTTCCTCGACACGGTCGACTTCACGGCCCGCGAGAAGCAGATCGCCGAGCGCGTCATCAAGGAGATCGACGCCCGGCTCGGGTTCCTGCTCGACGTCGGCCTCGACTACCTCTCCCTCGATCGCCCGGCGGGCACTCTCTCCGGTGGCGAGGCGCAGCGCATCAGGCTCGCGACCCAGATCGGCTCGGGCCTCGTCGGGGTGCTCTACGTCCTCGACGAGCCGTCGATCGGCCTCCACCAGCGCGACAACCACCGCCTCATCGAGACCCTGACCCGGCTGCGCGACCTCGGCAACACCCTCATCGTCGTCGAGCACGACGAGGACACCATCGCCGCCGCCGACTGGGTCGTCGACATCGGCCCCGGCGCCGGCGAGCACGGCGGGCACGTCGTGCACTCGGGTCCGGTCAAGGGACTGCTCGAGCACCCCGACTCGCTCACCGGCATGTACCTCTCGGGGCGGCGCGAGATCCCGACCCCCGACGTGCGCCGCGGCCACGACGGCCGACAGCTGACCGTCACCGGCGCCCGCGAGAACAACCTGCAGAACGTCTCGGTCAGCTTCCCGCTCGGCAACCTCGTCGCCGTCACCGGGGTGTCCGGCTCGGGCAAGTCGACGCTCGTCAACGACATCCTCTACAACGTGCTCGCCAACAAGCTCAACGGCGCCAGGCACGTGCCCGGTCGGCACAAGACGGTCGCTGGTCTCGACCAGCTCGACAAGGTGGTGCACGTCGACCAGAGCCCGATCGGTCGCACGCCCCGGTCGAACCCAGCCACCTACACCGGCGTCTTCGACAACATGCGCAAGCTCTTCGCCGAGACGACCGAGGCGAAGATCCGCGGCTACCAGCCCGGACGCTTCTCCTTCAACGTCAAGGGCGGGCGCTGCGACGCGTGCTCCGGCGATGGCACCATCAAGATCGAGATGAACTTCCTGCCCGACGTCTACGTGCCGTGCGAGGTCTGCCACGGGGCCCGCTACAACCGCGAGACCCTCGAGGTCCACTTCAAGGGCAAGACGATCGCCGACGTGCTCGACATGCCGATCGAGGAGGCCGCGACCTTCTTCGAGGCGGTCCCGGCGATCTCGCGCCACCTCAAGACCCTCAACGACGTCGGCCTCGGCTACGTGCGGCTCGGACAGCCGGCGCCCACCCTCTCCGGCGGCGAGGCACAGCGCGTCAAGCTCGCGAGCGAGCTGCAGAAGCGCTCCACCGGGCGCACCATCTACGTCCTCGACGAACCGACGACCGGTCTGCACTTCGAGGACATCAAGAAGCTCCTCGACGTGCTGCAGGGGCTCGTCGACAAGGGAAACAGCGTCATCGTCATCGAGCACAACCTCGATGTCATCAAGAACGCAGACTGGATCATCGACATGGGGCCCGAGGGCGGCTCCGGGGGCGGCGCGGTCATCGCCGAGGGGACACCCGAGGACGTCGCCGAGGTGGCAGCCAGCCACACCGGCCGCTTCCTCCGGCCGATCCTCGACCGCACCGCCCGCACGACGACCCGCAGCTCGGGAAAGGGCACGACACGGGGCCGTGCCGCGTCCGGCACGAAGAAGAAGACGGCGGCGGAGGGCTCACAGCGAGCTGACGGCTCAGCCACAGCGAGCGCGTCGAGACTGAAGGCCGCCCGCACCACGGGTCGCGCCCGGGGAGGTGCGACCACCGCGGCCGCGAAGAAGAGCACGTCCAGCACCACCGTGAGCAAGACGAGGACCTCCACCACCACACGGAAGAGGAACGCATGACACAGCGCACGCACTCACGCTCTCCCGAGCAGTCCAGCACCGTCGCCGCCGAGAACGACCCTTCCCTCGACTCCCACGAGACGCCCACGAGCGAGGCGACCGACACGAGTGACCCTCTCGCGGCGCTGCTCCCCGGCCGCCGCGGCGTCCTCAAGGCGGCCGGCGTCGTGGCCGGCGCCGGTGCCCTCGCCGCCTGCAGCAGCCCGCCTGTCCCGATCGCGACCGGCCAGTCCTCGAGCAGCGCAGCCTCGGCGGGCGCAGGCGGCTCGGCAGCCTCGACCGCCCCTTCCGGCGGCGGCACGCCCTCGTCCGAGGTGCCCGTCGGAGGTGCGAAGTTCTTCCCCGACACCAGGACGGTCGTCACGCAGCCGGTGGCCGGCACCTTCAAGGCCTTCGACACCACGTGCCCCCACCAGGGCTGCGCAGTGAGCTCCGTGGCCGACAACCAGCTCGTCTGCCCCTGCCACCAGAGCCACTTCGACCTCAACACAGGCGACCCGACGCCCGAGAGCCAGGCGAAGAGCCCCCTGACCGCCAAGCAGGTCACCGTCACCGGAAACACCTTCACCGTCGCCTGACGCAGCCCTCCCGTATGCCGTCCTGACGCCCCTCGACGGGGGGCGGAGGGCGGCATACGGCAGCGTCGGTGGGCCGACATAGGGTGGACGCGTGGCGGACCCGACGACCTACCGACCGAAGCCGGGGGAGATCCCGACCGACCCGGGCGTCTACCGCTTCCGTGACTCGCACGGTCGGGTCATCTACGTCGGCAAGGCCAAGTCGCTGCGCCCCCGCCTGTCGTCCTACTTCCAGGACATCACGGCCCTGCACCCGCGCACGGCGACCATGGTCACGACGGCCAGCTCGGTCGAGTGGACCGTCGTGCGCACCGAGGTCGAGGCGCTCCAGCTCGAGTACTCCTGGATCAAGGAGTTCGACCCGCGCTTCAACGTCAAGTACCGCGACGACAAGTCCTACCCGTTCCTCGCCGTGACGATGAGCGAGGAGTTCCCCCGGGCCCAGGTGATGCGCGGCGCGAAGCGCAAGGGCACCCGCTACTTCGGCCCCTACGGCCATGCGTGGGCGATCCGCGAGACCCTCGACCTGCTGCTCCGCGTCTTCCCGGTGCGCACCTGCTCCTCTGGTGTCTTCAAGCGCGCCGCCGCGAGCGGCCGGCCCTGCCTGCTCGGCTACATCGACAAGTGCTCAGCGCCCTGCGTCGGCCGGGTCACTCCCGACGAGCACCGCGCCATCGCCGAGGACTTCTGCGACTTCATGGCAGGCAACACGACGCGCTTCGCCAAGCGCCTCGAGACCCGTATGAAGGAGGCCGCGGCCGAGCTCGACTTCGAGCAGGCGGCCCGGCTGCGCGACGACATCGGGGCCCTCACGAAGGCTCTCGAGAAGCAGGCCGTGGTGCTCGGCGACGCGACCGACGCCGACGTCTTCGCCCTCGCCGACGACGACCTCGAGGCCGCGGTCCAGGTCTTCCACGTGCGGGGCGGTCGCATCCGCGGCCAGCGGGGGTGGGTCGTCGAGAAGGAGAGCGAGGACCTCCCGAGCCTCGTCGAGCACCTGCTGCAGCAGGTCTACGGCGACGCCGAGCGCGATGCCGTGCCCCGTGAGGTGCTCGTGCCCACGCTGCCGGCCGACCTCGACGCCGTCACCGAGTGGCTGTCGGCGGTGCGGGGCTCGGCGGTCAGCGTCCGGGTGCCCCAGCGCGGCGACAAGCGCACGCTCATGGAGACGGTGCGCCGCAACGCCGAGCAGTCGCTCGCCCGGCACAAGGTCGCCCGTGCCGGTGACCTGACGCTGCGCAGCAAGGCGTTGCAGGAGCTGCAGGACTACCTCGGGCTCGACGACGCCCCGCTGCGCATCGAGTGCTACGACGTCAGCCACGTGCAGGGCACCAACGTCGTGGCCTCGATGGTGGTCTTCGAGGACGGCCTCGCGCGCAAGAGCGAGTACCGCCGGTTCATCGTGCGGGGCGCGACCTCCGGAGCCGATGACGGTTCCGATGCCGACGCGCCCGTCACGATCGACGACACCGCCGCGATGCGCGAGGTGCTGACCCGCCGCTTCCGCCGCTACCTCGAGGACGCCGAGGGCACCGGTGACCTCGACCTGTCGACCGGGGTCGTCAGCGAGCCCTCCGACGGTGCGGGCCCGTCCGCGCGCGGTGACGTCAGCGGCGACGAGAACGGCGACGGCGGCGATGGGGCCGATGACGGCGACCCACGTTCCACGTCGGGGCCGATCGACCCCGAGACCGGTCGCCCGCGCCGCTTCGCCTACCCGCCGAGCCTCGTCGTGGTCGACGGCGGTCTCCCGCAGGTCAATGCCGCACAGGCGGTTCTCGACGATCTCGGCATCGAGGAGGTCGCGCTCGTGGGCCTCGCCAAGCGGCTCGAGGAGGTGTGGCTGCCACGCGACGACCACCCGGTCATCCTGCCGCGCACCAGCGAGGGCCTCTACCTGCTGCAGCGCCTGCGTGACGAGGCGCACCGCTTCGCCATCACGTTCCACCGCCAGCGCCGCTCCAAGGCCATGACGGCCTCGCAGCTCGACGGCATACCCGGGCTGGGCAACAGCCGACAGAAGGCGCTGCTGCGCCACTTCGGTTCGGTCAAACGTCTTCGGGGCGCGGACGTTTCGGACATCATGGCTGTTCCGGGCTTCGGCCGGTCGCTTGCTTCGGCGGTCGTCAACCACTTGGCTGGGGGAGCGCCCCAGGAGCCAGCCGTGAACCTCACGACGGGAGAAGTGCTCGAATGACCGCCGACACCGGCCCCACCCCGCAGACGCCTCTGGCCGATGCCCCGATCGTCATCGTCACCGGCATGAGCGGGGCCGGACGCAGCACCACCGCCAACGTCCTCGAGGACCTCGGCTGGCTCGTCGTCGACAACCTCCCGCCACAGCTGCTGTCGCACCTCGCGGAGCTGCGTGACGAGGCCCGGGCCAAGGACCCCGGCGCGCGCCTCCAGCAGGTGGCGGTCGTCGTCGACGTGCGCTCCCGCGGCTGGTTCGAGCTGCTCGAGGGCGCCATCGCCGAGGCCCGCGAGCGGGGCGAGCGTCCGAGTCTGGTCTTCCTCGACGCCACCGACGAAGCGCTCGTGCGGCGTTTCGAGAGCGTGCGCCGCCCGCACCCGCTTCAGGGTGACGGTCGTCTGCTCGACGGCATCCAGCGAGAGCGCGAGCGGCTGCTCGACCTGCGGTCGTCGGCTGACGTCGTCATCGACAGCTCGGGCCTCAACGTGCACCAGCTGAGCGCCAAGCTGAGCTCGCTCTTCGCCGGCGAGGGCCGAGTGCAGCTGCGCATCGCCGTCATGTCGTTCGGGTTCAAGTACGGCCTGCCGCTCGACGCCGACGTCGTCTTCGACATGCGCTTCCTGCCCAACCCCTATTGGGTGCCCGAGCTGCGGTCACTGACCGGACGCGACGGCCCCGTCAGCGAGTTCGTGATGAAGCAGGCGGGCGCCGAGGAGTTCCTCGAGCGGGCCGGCGACCTGCTCGACACGATGATCGCCGGCTACGTCCGCGAGGGGCGTCGCTACGTCACCGTGGCCGTCGGCTGCACGGGTGGGAAGCACCGCTCCGTCGCCATCGCCGAGGCGCTCAGCGAACGCCTTGGTGGCCGCGACCGCGTTGACACCTTCGTCGTCCACCGCGACCTGGGGCGGGAGTGACGGGGCCCGGCGCCGTGACCCCTCCGCGCGGATCCCTCGAGTTCCCGCACCACCGGCGCATCGTGGCGCTCGGCGGGGGGCACGGTCTCGCCGCGACCCTCACGGCCCTGCGCCTTCTCACCGACAACGTCACGGCCGTCGTGACGGTGGCCGACGACGGCGGCTCGAGCGGCCGGCTGCGCGAGGAGTTCGCCGTGCTGCCGCCCGGCGACCTCCGCATGGCCTTGTCGGCGCTGTGTGACGAGAGCGACTGGGGCCACACCTGGCGGGACGTGCTCCAGCACCGCTTCGCCGGCGCCGGTGAGCTCAAGGGGCACGCGCTCGGCAACCTCATGATCGTCTCGATCTGGGAGCTGCTCGGCGACACCGTCCAGGGACTCGACCTCGTCGGTCGCCTCCTGGGTGCGCGGGGGCGGGTGCTGCCCATGGCCGCCGAGCCCCTCGAGATCGTCGCCGAGATCCGTGGCCACGACCCCGACCGCCCCGACGCCACCGTCGAGGTGCGCGGCCAGCACCGCGTGGCGTCATCGCCCGGCATCGTCTCGTCGATCGGCATCCTGCCGACCTGTCCCGAGCCGTGCCACGAGGCCCTGTCGGCCGTCGGTGCCGCCGACTGGGTCATGCTCGGGCCCGGCTCGTGGTTCACCTCGGTCATGCCGCACCTGCTGGTGCCCGATCTCGTCGACGCGCTGGTCGCCACACCCGCCAAGCGCCTGCTCAACCTCAACCTCGAGGTGCACAAGGGCGAGACCCGCGACTTCCGCGCGGAGGACCACCTGGCCTCCTTCGCGGCCAACGCACCCGCCCTGCGCCTCGACGTGGTGCTCGCCGACCCKAGCGTCGTGCCCGACGGCGCGTCGCTGCGAGCAGCCGCCGCCGACCTCGGGGCCGAGCTGGTCGTCGCCCCCGTCGCCGCGCGCAACGAGCCGGGCGTGCACGACCCGCTGCGGCTCGCGGCCGCCCTGCGCGACGTCATCGCCTGAGCCGCGGTGGTCCGCGACGACACGCCGAGGCACCTGACCGACCCGTTCGGTGTGTCGCGGGGGGACTCCGCCGCGAGGGTTCTTGCACAGGATGGCAGGATGTCGCCCATGGCCATGACAGCGAAGGTGAAGGACGAGCTCTCACGCCTCGAGGTGACCAAGCCCTGCTGTCGCAAGGCCGAGGTGTCCACGATGCTCCGTTTCGCCGGAGGGCTGCACATCATCGGAGGGCAGATCGTCGTCGAGGCCGAGCTCGACACCGCCAACGCGGCGCGGCGCCTGCGCCGCAACGTCAGCGAGGTCTACGGCCACAAGAGCGACGTGCTCGTCCTGGCCGCCGGCGGCCTGCGGCGCGGCTCTCGCTACGTCGTGCGAGTCGTCGAGGAGGGGGCCACCCTCGCCCGTCAGACCGGGCTCATCGACAACCGCGGCCGGCCGGTCCGAGGCTTGCCGCCCAAGGTCGTGAGCGCCGCCACCTGTGACTCTGAGGCGGCGTGGCGCGGCGCCTTCCTGGCCCACGGCTCCCTGACCGAGCCGGGCCGGTCCTCGGCCCTCGAGGTCACCTGCCCGGGCCCCGAGGCCGCTCTCGCGCTGGTCGGGGCCGCCCGCCGGCTCGGCATCCAGGCCAAGGCGCGCGAGGTGCGCGGCGTCGACCGCGTCGTCATCCGCGACGGCGACGCCATCGGCGCGATGCTCACCCGGCTCGGCGCCCACGACGCCGTCCTGGCGTGGGAGGAGCGGCGGATGCGTCGCGAGGTGCGCGCCACCGCCAACCGCCTCGCGAACTTCGACGACGCCAACCTGCGCCGCTCGGCGCGCGCCGCGGTCGCGGCGGGTGCCCGTGTCGAGCGCGCCATGGAGCTGCTCGGCGAGGACATCCCCGACCACCTCCGTGAGGCGGGCGTGCTCCGTCTCGAGCACAAGCAGGCGAGCCTCGAGGAGCTCGGCCAGCTCGCCAAGCCGCCGATGACCAAGGACGCCGTCGCGGGGCGCATCCGTCGCCTGCTCGCCATGGCCGACAAGCTGGCGGAGGAGCTCGGGGTGGCGGGCACCGACGCCAACCTCACGCCCGACATGCTCGACAGCTGAACCACGCTCGACGTCGCGGCGGCGCGCAGGACGCCGCTGTCCGCGTAGGCACCCAGGCCCGAGGCGTACGCACCCCCGGCCGTACGCGTGCGACGAGCGCGCCGTCACGCGCTGAGCGCGTGCTCACCAAGCCCTGAGACTGCCGGTTCGGGCCCTGAGCCGACGCACTAGGGTGGGTGTGATCGAGGTCGCAGCGTGGCGGCCCAAGGTCTCGCACACGTCCGACACAGTCTTACCGAAGAGGTGCACAGCAGTGACCGTTCGCGTTGGTATCAACGGCTTTGGCCGCATCGGCCGCAACTTCTTCCGCGCCATCGTGGCGTCCGGAGCCGACATCGAGGTCGTGGCAACCAACGACCTCATGGACAACAAGACCCTCGCCCACCTGCTCAAGTACGACTCGATCCTGGGTCGATTCCCGGGCGAGGTCTCCTTCGACGACACGTCCCTCACGGTCGACGGCAAGTCGATCCGGGTGTTCGAGGAGCGCGACCCGTCCAAGATCGACTGGGCCGGCGTCGGCGCCGACATCGTCGTCGAGTCCACCGGCTTCTTCACCGACGCGGCGAAGGCCAAGGCCCACGTCGACGGCGGTGCCAAGAAGGTCATCATCTCGGCGCCCGCGTCCAACGAGGACATCACCATCGTGATGGGTGTCAACGACGACGCGTACGACGCGTCGAAGCACACGATCATCTCGAACGCGTCGTGCACGACGAACTGCCTCGGCCCGATGGCCAAGGTGCTCAACGACGAGTTCGGCATCGTCAAGGGCCTCATGACGACGATCCACGCCTACACGCAGGACCAGAACCTGCAGGACGCGCCGCACAAGGACCTCCGTCGCGCCCGCGCCGCGGCGCTCAACATCGTGCCGACCTCGACCGGCGCCGCCAAGGCCATCGGCCTCGTGCTCCCCGAGCTCAAGGGCAAGCTCGACGGCTTCGCGCTGCGCGTGCCGGTGCCGACCGGCTCGGCCACCGACCTCACCTTCGAGGCCAGCCGCGAGACCACCGTCGAGGAGGTCAACGCCGCGGTCAAGGCCGCCGCCGAGGGCCCGCTCAAGGGCGTCCTCGTCTACACCGAGGACCAGATCGTCTCCAAGGACATCGAGACCGACCCCGCCTCGTGCATCTTCGACGCCGGCCTGACCAAGGTCATCGGCAACCAGGTCAAGGTCGTCGGCTGGTACGACAACGAGTGGGGCTACTCCAACCGCCTCGTCGACCTCGTCGCTCTCGTCGGCCAGTCGCTCTGAGCCCACCCGGCCACCGCCCCCAGGACCCCACCCCGACCGGGAGGTTCACTGGGGCGGTGGCCGCACCCTTGCCCGGCTGATCCCCACCACTGAAGAGGCATCCGCGTGAAGACCACCAGCGACCTCGGCGACCTGCGCGGCAAGCGCGTGCTCGTCCGGTCCGACCTCAACGTGCCGCTCGACGGCTCCACCATCACCGACGACGGCCGCATCCGCGCCTCGGCCCCGACGATCAAGGCCCTCGCCGACGGCGGCGCCCGCGTCATCATCTGCGCCCACCTCGGACGCCCCAAGGGCGCTCCCGAGGCCAAGTACTCCCTCGCCCCGGTCGCGAAGCGACTGGGTGAGGTGCTCGGCACCGACGTCGTCTTCGCCGACGACACGGTCGGTGACGACGCGAAGGCCAAGGCCGCCGCTCTCGAGGACGGCCAGGTGCTGCTCCTCGAGAACCTCCGCTTCAACGCGGGAGAGACGGCCAAGACCGACGACGAGCGCGCCGAGTTCGCGGGCGAGCTGGCTTCTCTCGCAGACGTCTTCGTCTCCGACGGCTTCGGCGTCGTGCACCGCAAGCAGGCCTCTGTCTACGACGTCGCCCGGCTGCTGCCGCACGCCACGGGCGACCTCGTCTCCACCGAGGTCGACGTGCTGCGGCGCCTCACCAAGGACCCCGAGCGCCCGTATGCCGTCGTGCTCGGTGGGGCCAAGGTGTCCGACAAGCTCGGCGTCATCGGCAACCTGCTCGGCACCGCCGACCGCCTCCTCATCGGTGGCGGCATGGTGTTCACCTTCCTCGCGGCGCAGGGTCTCGAGGTCGGCAAGAGCCTGCTCGAGGCCGACCAGGTCGACACGGTCAAGGGCTACCTCGAGCGCGCCGAGAAGGAGGGCATCGAGATCGTCCTGCCCGTCGACGTCGTCGCAGCCGACGCGTTCAGCGCCGACGCCGCCCACGACGTCGTCGCGGCCGACGCGATCCCGGCCGACCGGATGGGGCTCGACATCGGCCCCGAGTCGAGCCGCCTGTTCGCCGAGAAGCTCGTCGACTGCCGCACCGTCTTCTGGAACGGCCCGATGGGTGCGTTCGAGATGGCCCCGTTCGCCGACGGCACCAAGGCCCTCGCGCAGGCGCTCGTCGACATCACCGCCAAGGGTGCGCTCACCGTCGTCGGCGGCGGCGACTCCGCTGCGGCGGTGCGCCAGCTCGGCTTCGAGGACTCCGACTTCGGCCACATCTCCACCGGCGGCGGCGCGAGCCTCGAGTACCTCGAGGGCAAGGAGCTGCCCGGGCTC
Organism: Terrabacter sp. 05T424; assembly: GCF_056396225.1. Lineage (NCBI taxonomy): Bacteria > Bacillati > Actinomycetota > Actinomycetes > Micrococcales > Intrasporangiaceae > Terrabacter > Terrabacter sp. 05T424. The sequence goes on along the minus strand of NZ_JBFTLB010000006.1, from coordinate 53,870 downwards.
ACCGTGCTCGAGGAGGGCGACGCCTGATGGCCAAGGACACCAAGACCGTCCCCAGCGGGCGCATCCCGCTCATGGCGGGCAACTGGAAGATGAACCTCGACCACCTGCAGGCGACCCACCTCGTGCAGAAGCTCGACTGGACGCTGCGCGACGCGAAGCACGACCACGCGGCCGTCGAGGTCGCCGTGCTCCCGCCGTTCACCGACCTGCGGTCCGTGCAGACGCTTGTCGAGGGTGACAAGCTCGACCTGAAGTACGGCGCGCAGGACCTGTCGCCGCACACGTCGGGCGCCTACACGGGCGACATCTCGGGTGCGTTCCTGGCCAAGCTCGGCTGCACCTACGTGACCATCGGGCACAGCGAGCGACGCGAGGGCCACGGCGAGACCGACGAGGTGGTCAACGCCAAGGTGAAGGCCGCCTACACACACGGGCTCACTCCGATCCTCTGCTGCGGCGAGGCCCTCGACGTGCGCAAGGAGAGTCGCCAGGTCGAACACGTCGTCGAGCAGCTTCGCGCCGACCTCGACGGCGTCGCCAAGGAGCAGGCCGCCAGCATCGTCATCGCCTACGAGCCCATCTGGGCCATCGGCACGGGCGAGGTCGCGACCCCCGACGACGCGCAGGAGGTGTGCGCCGCCATCCGCACGCTGCTCGCGGAACTCTACAGCGGCGACGTCGCCGACGGCATACGCGTGCTCTACGGCGGCAGTGTCAAGGCTGGGAACGTGGCCTCGATCATGGCCCAGGAGGACGTCGACGGCGCCCTCGTCGGGGGTGCGTCCATCGACCCGGCCGAGTTCGCGTCGATCTGTCGCTACCGCGACCATCTGACGACCAGCTGACGCGCGTCCGAGACGACGCCGAGGCATTCCCATCGGCCGGGCGGCACCCGTGAGGGCCGTTCGGCCGATGGGGCCTCGGGCAGGTATCCTTGCCCGAGCCCCGAAAGAGCCGGGGGAGGGGCCCACCGGCCCGAACACCCCGAGATCCCGACGATTTGGAGTCACCACGTGGATGCGGTTCGCATCGTGCTTCAGGTCCTGCTGGTGCTGTCCAGCCTGGTCCTGACCCTGTTCATCCTGCTGCACAAGGGCAAGGGTGGCGGCCTGTCCGACATGTTCGGTGGGGGCATGTCCACGTCCCTCGGCGGCTCGTCCGTCGCGGAGCGCAACCTCGACCGCTTCACCGTGGCCGTGGCCGCTGTCTGGGCGGCATCCATCATCGGTCTGGGCCTGCTGGCCCGCTTCGCGAGCTGAGAGGAGACGTAGATGGCCAGCGGTAACGCCATTCGTGGAAGCCGGGTCGGCGCCGGCCCGATGGGCGAGGCAGAGCGCGGCGACGCCGCCCCCCGCGTCCACATCTCCTACTGGTGCTCCAACGGGCACGAGACGCGTCCGAGCTTCGCCGAGGAGCCCGGCATGGTGCTCCCCGAGACGTGGGACTGCCCGCGCTGCGGCTTCCCGGCCGGGCAGGACAAGGACAACCCTCCGGCCCCGCCGAAGGTCGAGCCCTACAAGACGCACCTCGCCTACGTGAAGGAGCGCCGCAGCGACGCCGACGGCGCCGCCATCCTCGACGAGGCCCTGAGCACTCTGCGCGAGCGCGGCCTCATCCAGTGACCTGAGCGTCCGCACCTGTGTCGGGTGCCCGCACCGAAGTGCCCACTCGATCGTGAAGACGGTCGAGTGGGCACTTTGCTGGGTTGGTCGGGTGCGGTCAGTCGGGTTTGCCGAGACCGGAGGCAGCGTCGGCGTCGACGAGCCAGAGGGTGGCGTCGGTGCCTCGCACCCCGGCGGCCGGCACGTCCCAGCGATCGGCGCCGGGTGCCAGCGCTGCGGCGACCGCCTCGGCCTTGTCTGCCCCCGCGACGAGGAACCAGACCTCGTGGCTCCGGTCGAAGCACTCGAAGGTGAGGCTGACCCGGTCGGGCGGTGGTTTGGGGGAGTCGTGCACCGCGACGGCGATCGCGTCCTCGATGCGCTGGGCCGGGTGGTGCGGGAAGAGCGACGCGACGTGGCCGTCGGGCCCGACGCCGAAGAGCACGACGTCCCAGGCCTTCTGGCCGTGCTCGCGGATGGTCTGGGCGTATGCCGTCGCGCTGGCCTCGGCGTCGGCGGACGCCTCGGGCCCGGCGACCCGGTGCACCTTGGCAGGGTCGAGCCCCAACGCCGACAGCCCGGCCTCGTCGTTCTGGGTGTCGTTGCGGTCGGGGTCGCCTGCCGGCAGGTACCGCTCGTCGCCCCACCACACGCGTACGCGGGTCCAGTCGACCGCAGACCGGCCCGGGACCGTGGCTATCGCAGCGATGATCGCCGAGCCCATCGACCCGCCGGTCAGGGCGAGCTGCGCCTCGGGCTTGCGCGTCTGGGCGTCGATGATCGCGGTGACGAGCCGGGCGGCCGCCGCGTCGGCGAGCGACTGCTTGTCGGGGTGGACGACGACCCGCGGCTCCGCGCTCACGAGCTCGCCTTCGTCGTGGCCGACTTGGCCGCGGCGGTCTTGGCCGTGGCTGCCTTGGCCGTGGCTGCCTTGGTCGCGGGCGTCGTGCGTGCGGTGGTCTTACGCGCGGTGGTCTTACGCGCGGTCGTCTTGCGCGTCGTGGTCTTGCGCGCGGAGGACGAGCTCGTGGCCGCCGCCTTCGTGGCGGTCGTCGACGCGGCACTCGACTTCCGGGCAGCGGCCTTGCGCGTGCCCGCCGTCTTCGCGGCCCCGCCGGAAGCGGCGCCGGCCTCGACCGCCTTCTTGCGGTCCTTGGCGGCCTGCTTCTCGCGCGGCGTGCGCTTGCCGGCGAGCTTGCGCACGGTGGCGGCCCGCACGTCGGCGGTCTCGGCGTGCGAGGGCGGCGCGGAGGCCGTGATCATCGCGCTGGCCTCCTGGGCCGACTCGTCGCGGCTCAGGCGTGCGGCGAGACGGCGCGACTCGGCCGGGTCGGGGGCCTTGCCGGCCTTGGCGGCCGCGGCTGCCGTGAGCCGCACCGGCTGGAGGGCGCCCAAACCGTGCAGGAGCGCGTCCTCGTACGCATCGTCGGGGTCGAGGCGACGCAGCTCGTCGGCCAGGCACTCCGGCAGCTCGCGCCGCGGAAGGCTGATCCGACGGTCGGGCTGGCCCGACTGCGACAGGGTCGCGACCGAGTCGCCGGGGCGCACGAGGTCGATGGGTCCGCTCTTGCGCTCGAGGCGCACGGCGGCGATCCCTGACCCGCGAGGCGTCGACACGCGGTGCACGGGCACCCTGAGCCGCCGCGAGAGCCACGCCGCGAGCAGGTCGGACGACGGGGAGTCTGGCGCGCCGCTCACGACGGCGCCCGTGATCGGTTCGTATGGCGGCTGGTCGAGGGCCGCTGCGAGCAGGCCACGCCAGCGGGTGATGCGCGTCCAGGCGAGGTCGGTGTCGCCGGGCGCGTAGGTCGCCGCGCGCTTCTTGAGCATGAGCCGGGGGTTGCGGTGCTCGGCCACGTCGGTGATGCGACGTTGAGCCATGGCGCCGATCGGGTCCTTGGCGACGTCGGCGGGGGCCTCGCCGGGCCACCAAGCGACGATGGGGGAGTCGGGCAGCAGCAGCGGCACGACGACGCTCGGGCCGTGGTTGGCCAGGGCGCCGTAGAGCCGCAGCACGACGATCTCGCTCGCACCCGCGTCGCCGCCGAGGCGGATCTGGGCATCGAGGCGGTTCTTGCCGCGGCGGTCGCCGGCGATGACCACGATGATGCGGCAGGGGTGCTGTCGGCTCGCCTGGTTGGCGACCTCGATGGCGTTCTGGGCATCGGTGTCCTCGACGACGACGACGAGTGTCAGCACCCGCCCGAGTGCCAGAGCGCCCACCTCGTTGCGCAGGCGCACCAAGGTCTTGCTGATCCCTGTGGTGCTGGTGTCGGTCAGGTCGCGGATCACGGCATCCTCCACGTGCGTCTGTCGCGTTCGAGCATCCGGTCGGCCGACGGCGGTCCCCACGTGCCGGCGGGGTACTGCTCCGGCTTGCCGCCCTTGGCCCAGTGGCGCATCAGAGGGTCGAGGATGCGCCAGGACGACTCGACCTCCTCGTGCCGTGGGAAGAGCGGCGGGTCGCCGAGGAGCACGTCGAGGATGAGGCGTTCGTACGCCTCGGGCGAGGCCTCCGTGAACGACGAGCCGTATCCGAAGTCCATAGTCACGTCGCGCACCTCCATCTGCGCACCCGGCACCTTGGAGCCGAAGCGCAGCGTGACGCCCTCGTCTGGCTGCACCCGGATGACGATGGCGTTCTGGCCGAGCTCCTCCGTGGCGGTGTGCTCGAAGGGCAGGTGCGGCGCCCGCTTGAAGACAACGGCGATCTCGGTGACCCGCTTGCCCAGGCGCTTGCCGGTGCGCAGGTAGAACGGCACGCCTGCCCAGCGTCGGGTGTCGACCTCGAGCGTCACCGCGGCGAAGGTCTCGGTCACCGACTTCGGGTCGACGCCGTCCTCCTGGAGGTAGCCGACGACCTCCTCGGCGCCCTGCCAGCCACCGGCGTACTGCCCGCGCGCAGCGCCCTTGTCGAGGTCCGCTGGAAGGCGAACGGCCGAGAGCACCTTCTCCTTCTCGGCCCGAAGGTCCTTGGCGTCGAAGGAGACCGGCTCCTCCATGGCCGTGAGCGCGAGCAGCTGGATCAGGTGGTTCTGGATGACGTCACGAGCGGCGCCGATGCCGTCGTAGTAGCCCGCTCGTCCCGCGATGCCGATGTCCTCGGCCATCGTGATCTGCACGTGGTCGACGTAGTTGGCGTTCCACACCGGCTCGAAGAGCTGGTTGGCGAAGCGGAGCGCCAGCAGGTTCTGGACCGTCTCCTTGCCGAGGTAGTGGTCGATGCGGAAGACGGAGTCGGGGGTGAAGACGCCCTCGACGATCTCGTTGAGCTCCTGGGCGCTCTTGAGGTCGTGGCCGAACGGCTTCTCGATGATGACGCGCCGCCAGCTGTCGCCCTCGGCCCTCGTCAGTCCGCAGCGCTCGAGCTGCTCGCAGACCGTCGCGAAGAAGCCCGGCGGGATGGAGAGGTAGAAGGCGTGGTTGCCGCCGGTGCCGCGGTCGCGGTCGAGCTCCTCGACCGTCTTGGCGAGCAGGTCGAACGCGGCGGGGTCGTCGAAGGTGCCTGGCACGAAACGGAATCCCTCGGACAGGTTGCGCCACACGTCCTCGCTGAAGGGCGTGCGCGCGTGCTGCTTCACCGCGTCGTGGACGACCCGCCCGAAGTCCTGCGTGGCCCAGTCGCGCCGGGCGAAGCCGACGAGAGAGAAGCCCGGCGGCAGGAGCCCGCGGTTGGCGAGGTCGTAGATCGCCGGCATCAGCTTCTTGCGGGCGAGGTCGCCGGTGACTCCGAACAGCACGAGACCACAGGGGCCCGCGATGCGCGGGATGCGCTTGTCCTCGGCCGTGCGAAGCGGGTTCTGTCCGTGGGCGATCCGCGCTGGACTCATCCACGACCTCCTTCTGGGGACGAGTCCGAGAGGGCCTCGCGCAGCTGCGCCAGCCCTGCGTCGTGGTCGGTGAGGTGCAGCTGGAGCACGGGTCGGCCGTGGTCGGCGAGCACCGCCGCGTCTCCGCCGGCCTGGGAGGCGATGAAGTCGCCGAAGGTGAACTCCCGACCGGGGATCGGGAGGTCCTGCTTCGGCGCTGCCGTGACCTGCAGGTAGACGCCGACCGCCGGGCCACCCTTGTGGAACTGACCGGTGGAGTGCAGGAAGCGCGGGCCCCAGCCGAACGTCACCGGTCGCTCCGTGCGACGCGCCAGCGGAACCCGGCACTCCGCCAGGTCGGCGTCGGCGAGCCGGTCGAGGTAGGCCATGACGGCGACGTAGCCCCGGGCCGGGTCGAGCTGCCCGATGAGGGCGTCGAGCGCCGCCGCGACCGTCTGGGCGTCGCCCAGCCACGAGCCGTCGCCGCCGAGCGCGCGGATCTCGATCGCTCCGTCGGTCGCGGCCGGTGCCTCCGCGGAGCCGGTGCCCTGGTCGAGCAGCTCGCGTGCGGCCTTCTTGGCACTCTCGACGTCGGGCTGGTCGAACGGGTTGATGCCGAGCAGACGCCCCGCGACGGCCGTCGCCACCTCCCAGAGGAGCAGCTGGGCGCCGAGGGCGCCGCCCACGCGTACCTCGGAGTCGGCGTCGCCCGAGGGCGTGTCGTCGTCGGTGTCGGACGCGACGAGCCGAGCCACGGTGATGTCGGCGGCCGGCCACGCGACCTCGGGGTCGGCGTCTCCGGCGGCGACGACCGGCAGCACGCCGGTGCCGTTCTTGCCGGTGGACTCGGCGATGAGCTGCTCTGCCCAGTCGGCGAACCCGACGATGCCGGAGCCGTCGTCGACGAGCACGAGCTTGTCGCGCAACGGCTCGGTGCCACCCATGGCGGCGCCGAGGCGAAGGCCGGGGTTGGCGTCGTCGTCGGCCGCGAGCAGGTCGGCGACCGACTCCGCCTCGTCGAGGAGGGCCTCGACGTCGACGCCGGCCAGCCCACTGGGCACGAGGCCGAACGCCGTGAGGGCCGAGTAGCGCCCACCGACGTTCGGGTCGGCGTTGACGACGCGGTAGCCCTTCTCTCGCGACGCCTTGTCGAGCGGGCTGCCCGGGTCGGTGACGATGACGATGCGCGACGCGGGGTCGATGCCTGCGTCGGTGAACGCCTGCTCGTACGCGCGTCGCTGCGAGTCCGTCTCGACCGTGGACCCCGACTTGCTCGACACGACGACGACGGTGCGCTCGAGATCGTCACCCAGCGCGCGGCGTACGTAGTCGGGGTCGGACGAGTCGAGGATGACGATCGGCTTGCCCGCGGTGGCGCAGATGACCTCGGGGGCCAGGGACGACCCACCCATGCCGCAGAGCACGACGTGGTCGAGGCCCTGCTCGGCGAACGAGTCGCGCAGGGCGGCGATCTCGCCGACGAGCGGACGCGACGAGCGGGGGAGCCCGACCCAGGAGAGGCGGATCCGCGACTCGGACTCGGCGTCGGGCCCCCACAGGGTCGCGTCCTGGGCGAAGAGCTTGCTCGCGACGGAGTCCTCGACGAGGGCCGGCACGTGCTGCCCGATCGCGTCCGCCGCTGCACCTGACGCGGTGACGGACAGTGAGCTCATGCGCTCACCTTCTCCATCTCCGCCGTCACGCCCTCGAGCAGCTCGCCCCATGCCTTCTCGAACTTGTCGACGCCCTCGACCTCGAGCAGGTCGACGACCTCGTTGTAGGAGACGCCGACGCCCTCGAGGTCGTCGAGCACCTTGCTCGCCTCGGCGTAGCCGCCGGTGATCGTGTCGCCGGTGACCTTCCCGTGGTCGGCCGTGGCCTCGAGCGTCTTCTCCGGCATCGTGTTGACGACGCCCGGCGCGACGAGCTCGGTGACGTAGAGGGTGTCGGGGTAGGCGGGGTCCTTGACGCCGGTGGAGGCCCACAGCGGACGCTGCGGGTTGGCGCCCGCATCGGCCAGCGACGTCCAGCGCGGCGTCGAGAACACCTCCTCGTAGGCCTGGTAGGCCAGGCGCGCATTGGCGACGCCGGCCTTGCCCTTGAGCGCGACGGCCTCGTCGGTGCCTATGGCATCGAGACGCTTGTCGATCTCGGTGTCGACGCGGGAGACGAAGAACGAGGCGACCGAGTGGATCTTCGACAGGTCGTGGCCGTTCGTCTGTGCCTTCTCGAGCCCCTCGAGGTAGGCGTTCATGACGGCCCGGTAGCGCTCGAGCGAGAAGATCAGGGTCACGTTGACGCTGATGCCCTCGGCGATGGTGGCCGTGATGGCCGGAAGGCCAACCTTGGTGGCAGGGATCTTGATGAGGACGTTCGGGCGGTCCACGGCGGCATACATCTGCTTGGCCTGCTCGACCGTCTTTTCGGTGTCGTGCGCGAGGCGCGGGTCGACCTCGATGGACGCGCGACCGTCGACGCCCTTGCTCGACTCGTAAATCGGCAGGAAGAGGTCGCAGGCCTCGCGCACGTCGGCGGTGGTCAGCTCGAAGACGACGTGCTCGACGTCGTTGCCGTCCTTGGTGAGCTTCGCCAGGTCGTCGTTGTAGCGGTCGCCCTTGGACATGGCCGCCTGGAAGATCGACGGGTTCGACGTGAGGCCGACGACGTTGCGCTCCTCGATGAGGTCGGAGATCTTGCCGGTCTCGAGGAGGTCGCGCGAGAGGTCGTCGAGCCAGATCGAGACTCCGGCGTCGGAGAGGGCCTTGGTGTTCGGGTTGGTCATGTTCACTTCCCCTTGCTGGTGGCGGAGGCGGCAGCTTTCTTCGCTGCCGGGGTGCCGAGCTCGGCACCCATGACATCGGTGGCGGCGCTCTGGGCGGCGCGGGCCGGGTTGGTCTCGGTGACGCCGGGGGCCTTCGTCGCGGCGGCCTTCGCGGCCTTGACGGAGTCCTTGGCCGCCTTGACGACGGCCTCGGCGGTGATGCCGAACTTGCGGTAGAGCGTCTGGAAGTCGGCAGAGGCACCGAAGTGCTCGATGCTCACCACGCGGCCGGCGTCGCCGACGATGTCGTGCCAGCCCATCGAGACACCCGCCTCGACGCTGACGCGGGCACGCACCGACGGCGGCAGCACCTTGTCCTGGTAGGAGCGCGACTGCTTCTCGAACCACTCGCGGCACGGCATCGACACGACACGCGTCGAGACCTTCGACTTCTCGAGCGTCTCGGCGGCCTGGACGGCCAGCTGCACCTCGGAGCCGGTGGCGACGAGGACGACGTCGGGGTCGCCTGCGCGGGACTCCTCGACGAGCACGTAGGCGCCCTTGGCGACACCGCTCACCTTGCCGTAGGTCGAGCGGTCCCAGGTGGGCACGGGCTGACGCGTCAGGCACAGCGCGGCCGGACCGTCGGTGCGGGTGAGGATCTGGGCCCACGCGGCAGCGGTCTCGTTGGCGTCCGCGGGGCGCACGACGTCGAGGCCGGGGATGGCGCGCAGGGCGGCGAGGTGCTCGATCGGCTGGTGCGTCGGGCCGTCCTCGCCGAGACCGATCGAGTCGTGGGTCCACACGTAGGTGACCGGCGCCTGCTGGATCGAGGCGAGACGTACGGCGGGGCGCATGTAGTCGGAGAAGACGAGGAACGTGCCGCCGTAGGGGCGGGTCAGGCCCTCGAGCGCGATCCCGTTGAGGATCATGCCCATCCCGTTCTCGCGGATGCCGAAGTGCAGGGTGCGGCCGTAGGGTCCGCCCTTCCACTCGCGGGTCTGCTTGCCGCTGGGGATGAACGACGGCTCACCCTCCATCGTCGTGTTGTTCGACTCGGCGAGGTCGGCCGAGCCGCCCCACAGCTCGGGCATGACGTCGGCCAGCGCGCTGAGCACCTTGCCTGACGCGGCGCGGGTGGCGATGCCCTTTGCGTCGGCCGGGAAGGTCGGCAGGGCCTTCGCGAGGCCGGCCGGCGCCTTGCCGGAGACGACGCGGTCGAGCAGGGCGGCACGGTCGGGGTTGGCCTTGCGCCACGCCTTGTACGCCTTGTCCCACTCGCGGTGGGCGGCCTTGCCGCGCTTGACGACGTCGCGGGCGTGCTTGAGCACGGCGGGCTCGACGGCGAAGGACTTCTTCGGGTCGAAGCCGAGCAGCTCCTTGGTGGCGCCGATCTCGGCGTCGCCCAGGGCAGAGCCGTGCGACTTGCCGGTGTTCTGCTTCGTCGGGGCGGGCCACGCGATGATCGTGTGGAGCACGACGAGCGTCGGCTTGTTGCTGACCTTCTCGCCGCTCTTGATGGCAGCCAGGAGGGCGTCGACGTCCTCGACGTACGTGGACCCGTCGGCGTCCTTGCGCCAGTCGACCTCGACGACGTGCCAGCCGTAGGCCTCGAAGCGAGCGCCGACGTCCTCGCTGAAGGCGATGTCGGTGTCGTCCTCGATGGAGATCTGGTTGGCGTCGTAGACGACCGTCAGGTTGCCGAGCTCCTGGTGGCCGGCCAGGGCGCACGCCTCGTGCGAGACACCCTCCTGCATGTCGCCGTCGGAGGCGATGACGTAGATGTTGTGGTCGAAGGGGCTGGTGCCTGCCTTCGCGTCGGGGTCGAAGAGCCCGCGCTGGCGACGCTGTGCCATGGCCATGCCCACGGCCGACGCGAGACCCGAGCCCAGCGGGCCAGTGGTGATCTCGACACCCGCCGTGTGGTGGACCTCGGGGTGGCCCGGCGTCAGCGAGCCCCACGTGCGCAGCGACTTGAGGTCGTCGAGCGAGAGGCCGTAGCCGGAGAGGTAGAGCTGGACGTACTGCGTGAGGCTCGAGTGCCCGCACGAGAGCACGAAGCGGTCACGGCCGAGCCAGCTCGGGTCGGACGGGTCGTGGGTCATGACGTTCTGGTAGAGCAGGTACGCGAGCGGCGCGAGCGACATGGCCGTGCCGGGGTGGCCGTTGCCGACCTTCTGCACGGCGTCCGCTGCCAGCAGACGGGTCGTGTCGACGGCTCGGACGTCGAGGTCAGTCCACCCGGCCTTCTTCGCGACGGGCAGCGGCAGACCCGGGTCACGCTGTGCCAGCACGCCCTTCGCCTTCGTCGCCCGCGTGCTGCCGGATCGGGTGGGCTTCTTCGCCTTGGTGGCGGTGCTGGACGCAGCGGTTGGCACGGAACGGGTCTCCTTCGGAAAACGTGGATCGCGTACGGCCACGAGCCTAGTCCGTGCGTTGTGAGCGACGACACCTCGCCCGAGGGGCGGTACCGGCGCGCTGCCGGACGCTGGACGGCTGTGCGTCGGATGGGGACCGGCGCGTGTCGACCGGCTCCGGCGACGGTCTAGACTTGCGACGCAATGCTCACGTACCCAACGGGTCGGAGCGACGTACCAGCGGTGAGGATCTCAGTGACAACGGTGGACCCCCGCGCCGACCTGTCGGCGCTGCACGGTCCGGACGGCAGTGGGCTGAAGTTCCGCCTGGGACAGTACGTCTCGCTGATGAAGCCGCGGATCATCGAGCTGCTCCTCATCACGACCATCCCCGTGATGTTCCTTGCCGAGCAGGGCGTGCCCGACCTCTGGCTGGTGATCGCCACCGTCGTGGGCGGCACGCTCTCGGCGGGCGCGGCCAACACGCTCAACTGCTACATCGACCGCGACATCGACGCGGTGATGCACCGCACCAGCCGGCGGCCGCTGGTGACCGGCACGATCAGCCCGCGGGGTGCCCTCGTCTTCGGCGCGGCCCTCACCGTGGCTTCGACGCTGTGGCTCGGGCTGCTCGTCAACTGGCTCAGCGCCTGGCTCGCGCTCGGGGCGCTGCTGTTCTACGTGTTCGGCTACACGCTGCTGCTCAAGCGGCGCACGGCCCAGAACATCGTCTGGGGCGGCGCGGCCGGTTGCATGCCGGTGCTCATCGGCTGGTCGGCGGTGACCGACTCGATCAGCTGGTCGGCCTTCATCCTCTTCATGGTGATCTTCTTCTGGACGCCGCCGCACTACTGGCCGCTGTCCATGCGCTACAAGGACGACTACACCGCCGCGCACGTGCCGATGCTGCCCGTCGTCGAGCGCTTCGTCGTCGTGGCCAAGCAGGTCGTGGCCTACTCGTGGGCCATGGTCCTGACGTCGCTCGCCCTCATCCCCGTCCAGCGGGTCGGCTGGGTGTACGCCGTCGCAGCCGTCGTCTCGGGCGTGCTGTTCCTGGGCGAGGCGCACCGCCTGCTGTCGCGGGCACGCGCCGGTGCCGCCGAGGACGTCCTCAAGCCGATGCGTCTCTTCCACTTCTCCATCACGTACCTGACGATCCTGTTCGTCGGCGTGGCCCTTGACCCCGTCTGGCACCTGCCGCTCCCGTTCTTCTCCTGAGCCCCGGCCCGTCAGCAATCGAGAGAACACTCCGTCACATGACGGAGTGTTCTCTGGATCAAAGGGGTGGGCCGTCCTTCCCGATCGAGGGAACAGGTCGTCACGCATCTGTGGTGACGGAGTGTTCTGTCGATCGGGGAAGGGGGCTCAGCTGACGGGGGAGCCGCCCTCGAGGTAGAGGGTGCCCCCGGTGTGGCCGTCGAGCACACTGAGCAGGCGCTCGTTGTAGGGCGCCACACGTCCGGCCCAGTCGCCCCGGGACGTCCAGTGCACGGCTCGGATCTCGCGCGCCTGCAGGTGCGCCCGCTCGACGACGGACGCGTCGACCGTGCCGAGGTCGAAGACGAACACGGTCGCGTCGGTCCACCCATGCAGGGCGGGGAGCCAGTTGACGGCCAGGAGCGGCCCGGCGCGCACCACGAGGTCGAGCTCCTCGCGGATCTCGCGCACGACGCAGGCAGCCGGCGACTCGTGCCGGTCGACGACGCCGCCGGGCAGGTCCCACTCGCGCTTGTAGACGAGCTCGCAGAGGAGCAGCTCGCCGGCGGGTGAGCGCAGCATCCCCTGGGCGATGGCGCGCTTGGTCGGCAGGGTCGAGTCGAGCATCGCGGTGAAGCCGTCGCGGGTGTCGGGGTGCGCGTCGTCACGGCGGCGGCCCAGCACGACGGTGTCCTGGCGTATGCCGCCGAGTGTCGCGTTGCCGCGCAGCAGCCCTTCGCGTCGCAGCCCGGCTCGCAGGGCGGTGCGCAGGGAGGCTCGGTTCTCGGGGTTGACGTGGGCCTCGACCCGTTCGAGGTCGAGCGCCTCGAACGCCCACTCCACGAGCATGCGGACCGCTCGCCAGGCGAGCCCTCGCCCGCGGAACGGCGCGTAGACGGCCCACGAGAGCACGCCGACGCCGGGGTCGCCGACGCGCACGTCGACCGATCCGGCCGGTCGCCCACGCCACTCGACGAGGAAGGTGGCCTTGCGTCGTTCGGTCCACTCGACGCCGGTCTGCGCGATCCAGTCAAGGTGCTGCTGCTCGGGCGGCACGACGTCGGGGAAGTCGAACCAGCGCGCGATCTCGGCGTCGTGGAGCGTCCGGGTGGCGTCGCTGTCGTCGGGAGCCCACGGCCGGAGGACGAGGTCGCCGTCGCGCAGGGTGGGCTGGTCGGTCACGACGCCAGCCTAGGCAGCAGCGGTGCCGGGTGGGCGCTCGGCAGGCTCAGACGGGGTGGCGTCGAGTGGCGAGCACCCCGAAGGTCAGGGTGACGACGAGGAGGCTGGCGCCGAGCATGTGCACCAGCACGAGGAGCTCGGGCAGCTTCGTGAAGTACTGGACATAGCCGATGAGGCCCTGGGCGAGCGTGACGACCAGAACCATGTCCCACGCCCGCTTCGCCTCGTCGGTGGTCGCGGTGATGCGCACCGCGACGAGGGTGGCGATGACGAGGCCGCAGAAGAGCATGACCGCGTCGGCGTGCATCCACGACACGAACCGCGGGTCGAAGCCGGTGCGTGCGGGTTTGTCGGCGTCGCCCGAGTGCGGACCCGAGCCAGTGACGATCGTGCCGAGCAGGAGCACGACCGCCCCGACGGCGCTCGTTCCGAGCGCGAGTCGCCGCGCCAGGGGGTGGACGACGAGCTCGCCCGGACCGGACACGTCGTCGCGGGCGCCGCGCACGAGCGCCGTCGACAAAGCGATCAGCACCATCGACAGCAGGAAGTGCGCCATCACGGTCCACGGGTTGAGCCCGGTCAGCACCGTGATTCCACCGAGCACGGCCTGCGCCGGGATGCCGGCGAGTACGCCGATCGCGACGGCATGGAGACGCCTGCGCTGCGGCCAGGTCCTCAGCACGACGAAGAGGGACACGAGGGCGAGGACGCCGACCACGCTGGTCAGCGTGCGGTTCCCGAACTCGACGAGGTCGTGGTAGGCGCTCTCGGGAGTGCGCACGGGCGTGAACGAGCCGGGTTGGCACTCTGGCCAGGTCGTGCAGCCCAGACCGCTTCCGGTCAGCCGGACGATGCCGCCGGTGACGACGATGCCGACCTCACCGACGAGGTTGGCGAGCAGGAGCGGGCGGACCCAGCGGGCTGGCGCGGCCGGGAGGCGGCCAGCGGCACGGGCGAGACGGCCCGCGCCCGGCGCCGCGTCTGCGCCCGTCAAAGTGGGGGTGGAGGACACCCCGCAAGGGTATGCCGCCGGGTCGGGAGCGCCGAATCCGACGCCCCCCGGGGCCGAGGAGCTGCGGCGGTCAGGCCAGCCCGGTCCACACGACGGTCGACCCGGCGTGGCCGGCGACGACCACGGTCACGAGCGCGGCAACGGCCGAGAGGACGACGAGCGTGCCGATGAGCATGTCGAGCGCATGCCCTCGGGGCGCTTCCTCCTCCGGCGGCCTGACGAACCAGACGGCCACGAGTGTGAGCACCATGAAGACGAGGCAGAAGAGGCGGGCCCGGCTGCCCCATTCGGTGTGGGTGTTCAGCAGGTCGAAGTTCGTCGTGCTCGCCCGGGCCTGCGAGATCCTGCGCTGGAGTGCCTCGCCGCTCTCGGCGGCGACGAACGCGGACCCACCGGCGATGACGGCCAGGGCTGCGGTGGGCCAGCGCAGCAGCCGACGCCAGGCCGGTCGAACGACGTACGCGATGGCAGTCAGGGCAGCCAGCGGAGCGAGGATCACGACGACATGGATCACGAGGGCGTGCACGGGAAGACCGAGGATGATGTCGAACACGTCGCCTCCAGGCTCGTCGGGTCGTCGGGTCGTCGGACGGTGGGCCCGCCCGCGCTGCGGTCAGTCTGTCTGGTTCAGTCGTCGAAGCGGAACAGACGCGCCGCCAGGGCCGTCGACACCACTCCCCACGCGAGGACGACCACCAGGGCGAGAAGGTTCAGGTCGCCGTCCACCAGCGCAGACCTCAGGCCGTCGGCGAGCCCGGCCGAGGGGAGGAACGCGACGGCCTGCCCGACGCCGCCCGGCAGCTCGGTGCGCGGCACGATGACGCCGCCCACACCGAGGAGCAGCACCCAGACGAGGTTTGCGATCGCCAGCACTGCCTCGGCCCGCAGGGTGCCTGCGAGGAGCAGGGCCAGCGCCACGAAGGCCCACGTGCCCGCGACGACGAAGAGGACGGCATACGCGATCCCGGCGGCAGCCGGCTGCCAACCCAGCACGAGACCGAGGACGGCGATCACCGCGATCTGCACCACCTCTACGGCGAGCGTGGCGAGCACCTTGCCGGCGACGAGGCCGCCGCGGCCGAGGGGCGTGACGCCCAGATAGCGGAGAACGGCGTAGCGCCGGTCGAAGCCGGTGGAGATGGCCTGGGCGGTGAACGCTGCCGAGACGACGCAGAGGGCGATGACCCCGGCGGTGGCGACGTCGACGCGTCGGCCCGGCCCGAGGGACGGGGAGGAGGTGAGGCTGAGCCCGACCAGTGCGAGGGAGGGGAGCACGAGCGAGACGAGGAGCTGCTCCCCGTTGCGCAGCAGGCTGCCGAGCTCGAAGCCCGCCTGGGCCAGCACCCTCCGCCGGGGGGCAGCCGCACGGGCGGGGGTCGTGGTGGCGTCGGTGGTCACGCGGCTCCCTTACGGGTCAGGCTGAAGTAGACGTCCTCGAGCGGGCGCCCGCTGGTCACGGACTCGGGCGTGCCCTGCGCGACGGTGCGGCCGGCGTTCATGATGACGAGGTGGTCGGCGAGCCGCGCGGCCTCCTCGAACGAGTGCGTGGTGACGACGACCGTGGTTCCGCCGTCGCGCTGCTCGGCGACGAGGTCCCACACGTCGAGCCGCCCGTGCGGGTCGAGGCCTGCCGCGGGCTCGTCGAGGAAGAGCACCTCGGGTCGTCCGAGGAGCGCCGCCGCAAGGGCCAGCCGCTGCTTCTGGCCGCCGGACAGCCGGCGCACCGTCGTGGACGCGAAGTCGGTGACCCCGAGCCGCTGAGCGACCTCGTCGACGTCGACCGGGTCGGCATAGAGCCGGGCGAGGTGGTGCAGCAGGCGAAGGGGCTTCGTGCCGTTGGGCAGGCCGCCGGACTGGAGCATGACGCCGACGCGGGCCCGGTGGTCGGCGCCGGCCAGCCACGGGTCGGTGCCGAGCACGCGGACCGTGCCCTGGTCGGGGCGGCCGAGTCCGACCGCGCACTCGATGGCTGTGGTCTTGCCGGCGCCGTTGGGCCCGAGCACGGCCGTGATGCGTCCGGCGGGGGCGCTCCAGGTCAAGCCGTCGAGCGCCGTGACCCGACCGAACGCGCGGTGCAGGCCGGACAGTGTCACCGCGTCGGTCATGGCCCATGAGTCTAGGCTCGGTGCCGACGCCCCCCGACCCCGCCTCGCCCCTGACGGAGACCCCACCCGTGAAGATCGACCCAGCCGCCAGACCCTTCACCCTGATGGCTGCCATGCCGACCGTGATCGCCGCGCTGGCCCGGCGGCCCCGCACGACCGCTGCTCTCGGCCTGCTCACCGCGGGGGTGACGCTCTTCTTCCGCGACCCCGACCGCACCCCTGACCGTGCGCCCGTGGCCGACCCTGACGTCATCCTGGCCCCTGCCGACGGGATCGTGATGCACGTCGGTGAGCCGCAGCCGGGCATCGCCCCGCCCGGGCAGTGGCAGCAGGTCAGCATCTTCCTGTCGCTGCTCGACGTGCACATGAACCGATCGCCCTACGGCGGCCGCGTCATCGACGTCACCCACACTCCCGGCCGCTTCCTGGCGGCCTACCGCGCCGAGAGCGCGACGAAGAACGAGCGCAGCGAGATCATCGTCGAGCGCGTCGTCGCCGGCCGGCCGCGCCGCATCATCTACCGCCAGCTCGTCGGGCAGCTCGCCCGGCGCATCGTCACCCGCATCCAGCCGGGCGACGACATCGCGACGGGTGAGCGGATGGGCCTGATGAAGTTCGGTTCGCGCATGGACGTCTTCGTGCCGCCGGAGGTGCAGCTCGAGGTCACCAAGGGCAAGCGCGCCATCGGCGGCGAGACGGTGCTTGGGCGCTTCCCGGCCGCGGACCTGTCGTGAACGGCGATCCCGCGGGCGACGCGGCGCTCTCGGACGGCGGCGAACGCCCTCGCCGGCGAGACCGGGTGACCCGGCGCATCCGTCTGGTCTCCGCCACCGGGGCGCGGGTCATCCCGCTCGACCGGCTCAACCCCCGCGTCCGGGCCCGAGCGACCCTGCCCAGCCTGTTCACGCTCGGCAACATGCTCTGCGGCTTCTCGGCGGTACTGCTGTCGTTCCAGGGGCACTTCCGCGCGGCGGCCGTGCTCATCGGTATCTCCATCGTGCTCGACATCTGCGACGGTGCCGTGGCCCGCGCCGTCGGGGCCATCACGCCTTTCGGGCTGCAGTTCGACTCGCTCGCCGACCTCATCTCGTTCGGCATCGCCCCGGCCGTGCTCGTGTACACGTGGGCCCTGCCGGCGCACCCGGTGTGGGCGTGGGCGGGCGCGATGTTCTGGCTCGCGTGCGCGGCCTTCCGCCTCGCGCGGTTCAACGTCACCATCGACCCGCTCGCCGACAAGCGCTACTTCGTCGGCCTCGCCAGCCCCGGCGCCGCGGGCGTCGTCATCGCCACCGTGATGGCGATCGGCGAGCCGCTCTACGACTGGGCGCCCCTGCTACCCATCGCGGCGGGCGTCGTGCCGGCGGCGCTGATGGCCTCGTCGTTCCGTTTCCGCTCGTTCCGTGACCTGCTGTCGCCGAGGCACCTGCGCATCTCCGTGCCGCTGGCGGTCCTCATCGTCGTGGGGCTCGTCTTCGTCCCTGGCATCACCGGCATGGTCATCGCCTACGGCTACGTCCTCACCTGCCCGCTCGGCTGGCTCACGGCGCCCTTGCGCCGTCGGTGGTTCGGCCCGGAGGCCGTGGCCCCGCCACGCACCAGGCTCCCGTCGGTGATCATGCCGCCCGAGCTCGACGACGAGGACGACGACTGCGACGACGGTGACGACGACGAGATCGACCTCGACCACGACGAGGACAGCGACGAGAACGGCGACGAGAACGGCGACAACGGGCGTCCACGCGGTTAGGCGCACCTAACTGGAGTGTCGCCGGCAATTACGTCACAATGGTGTTGTGTTTTTCGGAGAGCACGCATCGCGTGAGACGAAGGACGGTGACGACGGTCAGCACGTCTCGCCGCTCGAGTCCCGCACGCGCTCCCGAGTGCTGCACATGGTCTCCGCCGACGGGCCGATCACGGCCGCCGAGCTCGGCCGACACCTCGACCTGACCCCCGCAGCCGTACGCCGCCACCTCGACGCGCTCGTCGAGCAGGGAGCCGTCGTTCCGCACGAGCCCACCGGTGGCCGCCGCGGTCGCGGGCGCCCGGCACGCGCGTACGTCGTCTCCGAGATCGGCCACGGCTCGCTCGAGGCGGACTACGACTCGCTCGCCGTCGAGGTGCTGCGATACCTCGAGGGCACCGCGGGGGCATCCGCCGTCACCGACTTCGCGCGCACGCGCGTGGCAGCCCTCGAGCAGCGGTATGCCGCCCGGTTGGCCCAGGCGGGTGACGACCCGACCGCACGCACGAGCGCCCTCGTCGAGGCGCTGAGCGAGGACGGCTTCGCCGCCACCGCGCGCCCCGTCGGCGCGGGCAGCCTGACCGGGGTGCAGCTGTGCCAGGGCCACTGCCCCGTCCAGCACGTCGCCACCGAGTTCCCCGCCTTCTGCGAGGCCGAGACCGACGCGTTCTCCCGACTGCTCGGCGTGCACGTCCAGCGCCTCGCCACCCTCGCCGGCGGCCACCACGTCTGCACCACCTTCGTCCCGACCGGTGGAATGACCGCACGACCCCGGAAGACCGAGGCGACCGGCGGTGTTGACGCCGACACGAGCGCCGAACGCCTCACGGGCACCAGCACGAGCACCACCCCACGAACCGACACGCTCACGCACGTCAAGGAAGGTTCCTCATGACCACCCACATCGAAGAGCTCAACCCGGGTCTGAAGGGCATCGGCACCTACGAGTACGGCTGGGCTGACAGCGACACCGCCGGCGCGACCGCTCGCCGTGGACTCAACGAGGACGTCGTCCGCGACATCTCCGCCCGCAAGAGCGAGCCCGAGTGGATGACGAAGCTGCGCCTCAAGAGCCTCTCGCTCTTCGGCAAGAAGCCGATGCCGTCATGGGGCTCCGACCTCACGGGCATCGACTTCCAGAACATCAAGTACTTCGTGCGGTCCACCGAGAAGCAGGCCGCCACGTGGGACGACCTCCCCGAGGACATCAAGAACACCTACGACCGCCTGGGCATCCCCGAGGCCGAGAAGCAGCGCCTCGTCTCCGGTGTCGCCGCGCAGTACGAGTCGGAGGTCGTCTACCACCAGATCCGCGAGGACCTCGAGGCCCAGGGCGTCATCTTCCTCGACACCGACACGGCCCTCAAGGAGCACGAGGACATCTTCCGCGAGCACTTCGCGACGGTGATCCCCGCCGGTGACAACAAGTTCGCCGCGCTCAACACTGCCGTGTGGTCGGGCGGCTCGTTCATCTACGTGCCCAAGGGTGTCCACGTCGACATCCCGCTCCAGGCCTACTTCCGCATCAACACCGAGAACATGGGCCAGTTCGAGCGCACCCTGATCATCGCCGACGAGGGCTCCTACGTGCACTACGTCGAGGGCTGCACGGCGCCGATCTACAAGTCGGACTCGCTGCACTCGGCCGTCGTCGAGATCATCGTCAAGAAGAACGCGCGCGTGCGCTACACGACGATCCAGAACTGGTCCAACAACGTCTACAACCTCGTCACGAAGCGCGCGACCTGTGAGGCCGGCGCGACGATGGAGTGGGTCGACGGCAACATCGGCTCCAAGGTGACGATGAAGTACCCAGCGGTCTTCCTCATGGGCGAGCACGCCAAGGGCGAGACGCTCTCCATCGCCTTCGCCGGCGAGGGTCAGCACCAGGACACCGGCTCCAAGATGGTCCACGCGGCGCCCAACACGAAGAGCTCGATCATCAGCAAGTCGGTCGCCCGTGGCGGCGGCCGTGCGAGCTACCGCGGCCTCGTGCAGGTGCTCGAGGGCGCGTCGCACTCGGCCTCCACGGTCCGCTGCGACGCGCTGCTCGTCGACACGATCAGCCGGTCCGACACCTACCCCTACGTCGACATCCGCGAGGACGACGTCTCGATGGGCCACGAGGCCACCGTCTCGAAGGTGTCCGAGGACCAGCTGTTCTACCTCATGTCCCGCGGCATGGCCGAGGACGAGGCCATGGCGATGATCGTGCGCGGCTTCATCGAGCCGATCGCACGGGAGCTGCCGATGGAGTACGCCCTCGAGCTGAACCGCCTCATCGAGCTGCAGATGGAAGGAGCCGTCGGCTGATGAGCCTTCTGGCTGACACGACCACCGACACCCCCGAGACCCAGCAGAGCGAGACCACGGTGCCCGACGCCGCCCCGACCGCCACCATCCCCGGCGCCACCGCGCACACCGACTCGGCCGCGGCCTTCGTGCCCGTGCAGTCGCGCGCCGAGCGCACGGCGTCCTTCGACATCGCTGACTTCCCGCTGCCCTCGGGCCGCGAGGAGGACTGGCGCTTCACCCCGGTGAAGAAGCTCCGCGACCTGCTGTCCGAGGGGGTCGCCGGGCGTCTCGACGTCTCGACGCAGCTGCCCGAGGGCGTCACGACGTCGACCATCTCGGCAGTCGACGCCAAGGGCCTCGGCATCCTGCCCCCGCAGGACCGCGCTGCCGTCGTCGCGGCGGCTGCCGACGGCGCCCTGCTGCTCGACATCCCCGCCGAGGCAGAGCTGGACGAGCCGGTCCGGATCTCGCTCGTGGGTCAGGGTGGCGAGCCCGTCCACGGTCACCTCGTCGTGCGCGCCGGCCGTTTCTCCAAGGCGACGGTCGTGGTCGAGCACACCGGCTCGGGCCGCTACTCGCAGCTCGTCTCGGTCGTGACCGGCGACGGCTCCGACCTCACCGTCGTGTCCGTGCAGCGCTGGGCCGACGACGCCCAGCACCTCGCGCAGCACGACGCGCTCGTGGGCCGTGACTCCCGTTACAAGCACGTCTCGGTGACGCTCGGCGGCGAGGTCGTGCGGGTGAACTCGAACGTCCGCTACGCCGGCCCCGGCGGCGACGCGACCCTGCTCGGCGTGTACTTCGCCGACTCGGGCCAGCACCTCGAGCACCGCTCGTACATCGACCACAACGCGGCCCACTGCAAGAGCCGCGCCACCTACAAGGGCGCGCTGCAGGGCGACACGGCCCGCACCGTGTGGGTCGGCGACGTGCTCATCCGGGCCGAGGCCGAGGGCACCGACACCTACGAGCTCAACCGCAACCTGATCCTCACCGACGGGGCACGTGCCGACTCGGTGCCGAACCTCGAGATCGAGACCGGCGAGATCGAGGGCGCCGGGCACGCTTCTGCCACAGGCCGATTCGACGACCTGCAGCTGTTCTACCTCCAGTCGCGCGGCATCAGCGAGGACGAGGCCAAGCGCCTCGTCGTGCGCGGCTTCTTCGCCGACATCATCCGCGAGATCCCGCTCGCCGACCTGCGTGACGAGGTCACGGCGGCTATCGAGGAAGAGCTCGCGTCCACCGCATACGCGGCTCCCACGCAGCACACCCCCAGCACCACGAACAAGGAGAACTGACCCAATGAGCACGCTCGAGATCAAGGGACTGACGGTGTCGGTCGACACCGAGGACGGCCCCAAGGAGATCCTGCGCGGGGTCGACCTCACCGTGAAGTCCGGGGAGACCCACGCGATCATGGGGCCCAACGGCTCCGGCAAGTCGACGCTGGCCTACAGCATCGCCGGCCACCCCAAGTACACGGTGACCGGCGGCACCGTGACGCTCGACGGCGAGGACGTCCTCGCGATGAGCGTCGACCAGCGCGCCCGCGCCGGACTGTTCCTCGCGATGCAGTACCCCGTCGAGGTCCCCGGCGTCACGGTCAGCAACTTCCTCCGCACGGCCAAGACGGCCATCGACGGCGAGGCGCCGAAGCTGCGCACGTGGGTCAAGGACGTCAAGGAGGCCATGGGCAACCTGCGCATGGACCCCGTGTTCGCCGAGCGCAACGTCAACGAGGGCTTCTCCGGTGGAGAGAAGAAGCGCCACGAGATCCTCCAGATGGAGCTGTTGAAGCCGAAGGTGGCCGTCCTCGACGAGACCGACTCCGGCCTCGACGTCGACGCGCTCAAGATCGTCTCCGAGGGCGTCAACCGCGCCAAGGACTCGAGCGACCTCGGCGTGCTGCTCATCACGCACTACACGCGCATCCTGCGCTACATCAAGCCCGACTTCGTGCATGTCTTCGTCGACGGCAAGATCGTCGAGGAGGGTGGCCCCGAGCTGGCCGACCGCCTCGAGGACGAGGGCTACGACCGCTACCTCGCTGCGGCGCCGACCGTGCCCGCCGTGGGTGTGGAGGCCTGAGCCGCATGACGCACGTCCTGCCGTTCACGGACGGGGAGCTCGCCGCGATCCGCGGTGAGTTCCCCATCCTGGCGCGCACGGTGCGCGACGGCAGGCCGCTCGTCTACCTCGACGCCGGGGCGACGTCGCACAAGCCGACGCCGGTCCTCGACGCCGAGCGCGCCTTCTACGAGCAGCACAACGCGGCGGTCCACCGCGGCGCGCACCAGCTCGCCGAGGAGGCCACCGACGACTTCGAGGCGGCCCGCGCGACCATCGCGTCGTTCATCGGGGCGCCGGCCGACGAGGTCGTCTTCACGAAGAACGCGACCGAGGCGCTCAACCTCGTCGCGTACGCCTTCTCCAACGCCGCGCCCACCGACGAGCCCAAGGACGAGCGGTTCGTGCTCGGTCCCGGCGACGAGGTGCTCGTCACCGAGATGGAGCACCACGCCAACCTCGTGCCGTGGCAGGAGCTGTGCCGCCGCACCGGCGCCACCCTGCGCTGGGTGCCCGTCGCGGCCGACGGCACGCTCGAGCTGTCGGGGCTCGACGACCTGCTCACCGAGCGCACCAAGGTCTTCGCGTTCACGCACGTGTCCAACGTGCTGGGCACGGTCAACCCCGTCACCGAGCTCGCACAGCGGGCCCACACCGTGGGGGCGCTCGTCGTCGTCGACGCGTGCCAGTCGGTGCCGCACCTCGCGGTCGACGTGGCGACGCTCGGTGCCGACTTCATCGCCTTCAGCGGCCACAAGATGTACGGCCCCATGGGTGTCGGTGTGCTGTGGGGTCGAGGCGAGCTGCTCGACGTCATGCCCCCGTTCCTGACGGGCGGCTCGATGATCGAGCTCGTCACGATGGAGCGGTCGACCTACGCTCCGGCACCGCAGAAGTTCGAGGCGGGAGTGCCCAACGCAGCCCAGGCCGTGGGACTCGCCGCCGCCGTGCGGTGGGTCGAGGCCCAAGGCATCGACCGCATCCACGCCCACGAAGCCGCGCTCGTCGATCTGCTCCAGCGCGGTCTCGCGGAGCGTCCGTGGGTGCGAGTCGTCGGTCCGGCAGTCGGCACCCCGCGCGGAGGCGCTGTCGCCTTCGTCGTCGACGGCGTGCACGCCCACGACGTCGGGCAGGTGCTCGACGACGCGGGCGTGGCCGTACGCGTCGGGCACCACTGCGCGTGGCCGCTCCACCGGGCGCTCGGTGCCGCGGCGACCACCCGGGCGTCGTTCTCCGTGCACAGCACGGTCGGCGACGTCGAGGCCCTGCTCGCGGCCCTCGACCGGGTGCCCGAGATCTTCGGCATCGACGTGAGCGTCACCGACCCCGACGCCGACCTGGACGCCCGCCACGACGCGCGCGCCCTGCGCGGTGAGCACGAGAGCGCGAAGGCGGCCAGCTGATGGACCTCTACCAGGAGCTGATCCTCGAGCACTCCAAGCGTCCGCACCGAGCCGGGCTCCGCGAGCCCTTCGACGCCGAGGTGCACCACATCAACCCGACGTGCGGCGACGAGGTCACCCTTCGCGTCGACGTCACCGGCTCCGGGCCCGACGCCGTCGTCACCGACATCTCGTATGCCGCTCAGGGCTGCTCGATCTCCGTCGCCAGCACCTCGGTGCTGGCCGAGGAGGTCATCGGCCACCCGGTGTCCGAGGCGCTCGAGACGTTCGAGGCGATGCGTGCGATGTTGACCTCCAAGGGCAAGGTCGCCGGCGACGAGACCGTCATCGGCGACGGCGTGGCCTTCGCCGGCGTCTCGAAGTACCCCGCACGCGTGAAGTGCGCGCTGCTCGGCTGGACCGCTTTCACCGACGCCCTGGCTCGCGCCGGCGTCGACATCTCGACGACCACCAATACGAGTTCCGCCTCCCCACAAGGAGTTTCGTCATGACCCAGACGGTTCCCGCGTCCACCCCGCCCAACGTCGCCGACGTCGAGGAGGCGATGCGCGACGTCGTCGACCCCGAGCTGGGCATCAACGTCGTCGACCTGGGCCTCGTCTACGGCATCACCGTCGACGCCCAGTCGCACGCCGTCCTCGACATGACTCTCACGTCGGCGGCCTGCCCGCTCACCGACGTCATCGAGGACCAGACCGCGCAGGCCCTTGAGGGGCTCGTCACGACGCACCGCATCAACTGGGTGTGGATGCCGCCGTGGGGCCCTGACAAGATCACCGAGGACGGCCGCGAGCAGCTGCGCGCGCTCGGCTTCAACCTCTGACCGCGCCCGCCTCAGGCTCGTGACGACGCGCGTCATCGAGGTCGGCCCCGAGAGGTTCGACCGGTGGATGGCCGGCTTCGCCGAACGACACGGCCCCTACGACGCC
The DNA here is from genome assembly GCF_056396225.1 of Terrabacter sp. 05T424. Classification (NCBI taxonomy): domain Bacteria; kingdom Bacillati; phylum Actinomycetota; class Actinomycetes; order Micrococcales; family Intrasporangiaceae; genus Terrabacter; species Terrabacter sp. 05T424. The sequence goes on along the minus strand of NZ_JBFTLB010000006.1, from coordinate 29,405 downwards.
GCCGAGGAGCCCGCTCCCGGCGGCGTCGTCGTGTCTGCCTGCGCCGCCGACGGATCCACCGTCGTGGCAACGCCCTTCACGTTCGACCCGCTGGGTCTGGTGCTGGTCAGACGCGGCGGGTATGCCGTGGGGCTGGCTTCGGGCGGCGTCCTGACCGCTTCGAAGGTCGGCACCCGGCACGTCCAGTCGCGCACGGCCGCCGGCGGCTGGTCCCAGCAACGTTTCGCGCGGCGTCGCGGCAAGCAGGCCGACGAGCTGGTCGATGCCGTCGTGGGTCACGCGCGCAGGGTGCTGCTCGGCGACGACGAGTCACCGCCCGTGGGGGCTGACGGCATACCTCGTGCTCTCGTCGTCGGGGGAGACCGCGCCCTCGTGCGCGAGGTCGTCGGTGACCCTGCGTTGCGCGCCCTGGCCGGGCTGCCGGTGCGCGAGCTCTACGACCTGCCCGACCCGAAGCGAGACGTGCTGGAGGCGGCGTTGCGCCGCGGTCGCGCCGTCAGGGTCGAGCTCACCGAGACCACCCACCTGACCGCTCCTTGACCATCGAGAAAGCAATCCGGCCGGACGGATCGCTTTCTCGATGGGGAGCTGGGGGTCAGCTGACGGTGTCGACGCCGAAGGTGTTGCACTGGTTGATGTCGCCGGTCTGCCAGCCCTGGGTGAACCACTTCATCCGGGCCTCTGCCGAGCCGTGGGTCCAGTTCTCGGGGGTGACGCGGCCCTGCATCTTCTCCTGGATGCGGTCGTCGCCCACGGCGGACGCCGCCGACAGCGCCGACTTGATGTCGTCCTCGGTGATGGCCTTGAGCAGCGGGGTGCCGGAGGCGTCGGCCGTCTCAGTCGCGTGCTTGACCCACGTGCCGGCGAGGCAGTCGGCCATGAGCTCGATGCGGACGGCGCCGGAGTTGGGGCCCTGGGGGTCTTGCTGGGCGCGGTCCAGGATGCCGAGGAGGTTCTGGACGTGGTGGCCGTACTCGTGGGCGAGGACGTACTCCTTGGCGAGCTGGCCGCCGTCGGCGCCGAACTTGCTCTGCAGCTCCTGGAAGAAGCTCGCGTCGACGTAGACCTTGGAGTCGAGCGGGCAGTAGAAGGGGCCGACCTGGGAGTTGGCCGTGCCGCAGCCGGACGGCGTCTGGCCCTGGTAGATCACGGTCTTCACGGGCTCGTAGTTCATCTGGTACTTCGGCAGCGTCTTCTGCCAGTAGTCCTGCACGCTGTTGACGGTGCCGATGATGAGGCACACGTCGTTCTTGTTGGCATCGGCCCCGGTCTTGCACTGCGAGAACTGGCCTTGGTTGACCTGGCCGGCCGCGGCGACCTGGCTGGTGTCGAGCCGCTGTGACGGAAGGCCGCCGGCCGAGCCGCCGGAGTCGCCGCCGCCGAGGATCTTGCCGCCGCCGAAGATGAGCATGAGCACGAGCAGGATCAGCCCGCCGATGCCGCCGCCGACCTGGATGCCTCCCGGGAAGCCGCCGCCGCCACCATCCCCGCCACCACCGAATCCGCCGCTCGAGCCCGCCTCGACCTGCGAGGTGTCGAGCTGGGCGTTGTCGTTGAAGCTCATGTCACCGCTCCTCGGGATCGGGACCGGGTGCTCCCCGGTCCGGTCGAGATCACCCTAGTGCGCGGCGCCTCGGATTCGTCCTGTCCTGCACCGGGGTCGTACCCGCTCGGCGCCTGCGGAACGCGGGGTGCGGGGCGCGCGGCACGTGCCGACCGCGACAGCCGGGCCCCGAGTGCGGCGGTGGCGTCGACGAGGGCCGGGGAGCCCTGCACCTCGAACTCGAGGGGGGTCACCGCGAGCTGTCGGGCGTACCACTCGGGGTTGTCGGTCGTGGCCCGGAGCAGCACCCCGCCCTCGGCGGCCTCGAGGCGCCCGAGGCTGCGGGGCACCCACCGCGCGGTGTCGTCGAAGGACTCCCGGAAGAGCACCTCGACCGGATGGCGCCACCCCTGCGAGAGGTGTTCCTCGAGGGCGCGCAGGGCGTCGAGGTCCGGCGGCGGCGCGAACGTCTGGGAGGTCGTGAACACCGACACGATGCGGTCGACGCGCAGGGCGCGAACGGCCTGCCGGGTGTGGGAGAAACCGAGGAGGTACCACCGGCTGTGGCGCAGCACGACCGCCCACGGGTCGACCTCCATCGGCCGCTCGGTCTCGGGTCCGAGCCGGTAGGTCAGGTGGACGCGGCGGGCCTTCGTGCAGGCCTCGACGAGCTGGCTCGTGACCGCGACGTCGACGCGACGGCTCTCCTCCGGCGCCGGTCCGGTCTCACGGCGGACCGCCCGGAGTGGCTCGGCCACGGGCTGGGGGAGCACCCGCAGGATCTTCGACAGCGCAGCGCCCACGAGCTCGGTCGGGTCGGCGGCGTCGCGGTGGCCCTCGAGGACCGCCATGACGAGGCCCAGGGCCTCGGCTGCCGAGAACATGAGCGGCGGCAGGCGCAGGCCGCGGCCGACGCGGTAGCCGCCGCTCGGCCCGGTCGCCGAGTCGATGGGCAGGTCGGCCTCGCGGAGGATGGCGACGTAGCGGCGGGCCGCACGTTCGGTCACGCCGAGCAGCTCGCCGAGCCGCTGTGCGCTGATGCCGGGGGAGTCCTGGATCGCCTCGAGGGCGAGCAGGGCCCGGGCGGTGGGGCTGGTGTCGTGCCGCATGTGCTTCCCCGTTCCGGACGCGGTTCGTCCGGAACGACGCTAGCGCGTCCGTCGCGTCCGGTGGCCAGGACGCAGCCGACGCAGTTTCGGCGGCGGCCGTCCTCCCCGGGGCGGCGCACGACCAGGCGCGGGCGCTTGCGCAATCCTTGCGAAAACGCTGCGCAGAAATAGCAAGATCCGGACAATTCGGAGAGTCGTCGTCCTAGTCTCCGGAGTCATCACATGTTTGCCACGCCTCGCGCCCGCCGCCCCCGCCACGTCCTTGCCCGCGTCGCTGGCTCGCTGCTCGTCGCCATCGGCGTGGCCGCGGTCGCCCTGGCAGTCGCCCCGGGCGCGGCTGCGGCGTCGAAGGCGCGCACGACGACCACGACGACCACGACTGCGAGCACCACGGTGACGACCTCGGCCACCTCCGACACCCGCGCGATGTGGGTCTGGGACACCAGCACCCCCACGGCAACGGTCGACCTGGCCGTGAGTGCCGGCATCGACCAGCTCTTCGTCGCGGTCCCGCCGAACCTGACGACGTCGAGCCAGCTGCCGGCCATCCGCACCCTGGCCGAACGCGCCAAAGCGGCGGGAATCCGGGTGGACGCCCTCGGCGGCGACCCCGGGTGGGTCGACAACCCGACGTGGGTCGTCACCTACTGGCTCAAGCCGGCCAAGAGCAGCGGTCTGTTCACCGGCATCCACGTCGACATCGAGCCCTACTCCACTCTCGCCTGGACCTCTGACCAGCCGACGGTCGTGTCGAAGTACCTGGCGCTTCTCGACAAGCTGAAGACGAATGCCGGAACCTACCCCATCGAGGCCGATATCCCCTTCTGGTTCAACACGATTCCCGCCTCGGCAAACGGGGGAGCCGCGTCGAGCCTCGACCGCGAGATCATGAAGCGCACGGCCGGGGTCACGGTGATGGCCTACCGCAACACCGCGTCCGGCCCCGACGGGACGCTCGGCATCTCCGCTGCCGCACTGACGGCCGGCGCCGCCCTGGGCAAGCCCGTGCGGCTCGGTCAGGAGACGACCTACCTCGGCAACACCCCCGTAGACGCGAAGCAGACCTTCTACGGCTGGACCCGCACGAACATGGAGACGCAGCTCGCGCAGGTGAACGCCGGCGCCGCGGCATACGCCTCCTACGCCGGCCTCGCGATCCACAGCGCCAGCGGGTATGCCGCCATGACCCCCTGATCCGACGGCTGGCGCACACGACTTTGTCGAAGCCTGCCCATTCCCGTTCGACGTCCCGGTGAGTCAGGGTGTTGTCGGTCGACAGGACCGAGCCCGACCCGACCCGAAGGGAGTGCAGCGATGAAGGTCATGATCCTGGGCAAGGCGACGGCGGCGTCCGAGGCGGGTGAGCTCGGCAGCCCCGAGGAGTTCGCGGCGATGAACGCGTTCAACGAGCAGCTCATCGAGGCCGGCATCGTGCTGGCCGGTGACGGGCTCCAGCCGTCGAGCAAGGGCAAGCGGGTCTCGTTCGACCGAGAAGGCCGCCCCACGGTTCTCGACGGACCCTTCGCCGAGACCAAGGAGGTCGTCGCCGGCTACGGCATCTGGCAGGTCTCCTCGATCGACGAGGCTGTCGAGTGGGTGAAGCGCTCACCCCTGCGCAACAGCGAGGTCGAGATCCGCAAGATCCTCGACGCGTCGGACTTCGACCCCGAGCTCGCCGACCAGATCGCGGAAGCCGAGGGACACGGGCGTCACGAGGCCGCCTCCCCGTCCGCCTGAGCGACGGCCCCAGGACCCGGTCGGGCGGCGCAAAACCACCTGCGCCACGGGTGCGTGGTGGGGTTGGATCGTGCCGGCGGCCGGGTCGCGGTCGCCGGGCGACAGCCGCTTCCCACGACCATGAGAGCAGCGTGACCGACGATGAAGAGTTATCCGCTCCTGGGCGTGCGGGTGAGCACCCCGACACTCGAGCTGCACAGCGCCACCGACGAACTGCTGGACGAACTCTCCGAGCTCGTGCGCTCCGGAAAGACCCACGCAGAGCCAGCCCCCTACGACGACCCGATGTCCTTCTACGAGAAGGATCCCGACGTGCGCGTGGCCAAATGGCTCCGGGGGATCTGGCGCGGCCGTGGCCACGTCGAACCGGAGGGCTGGCGCCTCTACTTCGTGGTCATGGTCGAGGGTCGGCCGGTCGGCGAGCAGACGGTGAGTGGAGTCGACTTCGCGACCCTGGGCACCGTCACGACGTTCTCGTGGCTCTCCGCCGACCTGCGTGGCCGAGGCCTCGGACGCGAGATGCGTCAAGCGATCCTGCACCTCGCGTTCGACGGCCTCGGCGCCAAGGAAGCCGCCAGTGACGCCTTCGTCGACAACCAGGGCTCCAACGCCGTCTCCCGCGCCCTCGGCTACGAGCCGAACGGGTCCGAGTGGGCGACGCGTCAGGGCGAGCCCGCCCTGCTGAACCGCTGGCGGCTCACCCGGGACGCCTGGGAGCAGCGACGACGCGACGACATCGAGCTCCACGGCGTCGAGGCCTGCCGGGCCCTCCTGCCACTGTCCTGACGCCGTGTGCCGGCCGACCCATCAGCCCCAGAAGTCGGCGAGCCGCTCGGCGAGCTCCAGGCCCTGGGCGTGGCCGCCGCGCGCTGCCTGCGGCATCGTCGAGGGGTCCAGGGCGTTCGCGTCGAACACGTCCCCGGAGCGGGCATCGGGAAACACCGTCTCGACGGTGCTGCCGCCGGCGCGCAGCTCGGCAACCTGGCTTGCGAGGTCCATGCCCCAGCCGGACGGCATGCGCGATCGGCCGCTGAAGGGCGACATCACGAGGACGCGCCCGAATCCCGTTGCGAGGTCGGCGTTCTCGCTACGACGGTAGCCGCCGTTGAGGTAACGCTCCTCGCCGATGGGGTAGGGCGTCATCGCGGAGGTGCTCGCGGCGACCGCGTCGACCAGGTCGACGCCGCTGCGGCGGTCGAAGACCACGGGCACACCCGTGTGGGCGTTCACGGCCACGATGCGAACGTCCTGAGTCGGCCACTCGTGGCTCGGCAGGCGCGAGGCGACGATGTCGCGCCACCGTGAAGGGCCAGGACCCACGGACGAGTCGAGCTCGAGGGCCGCCGCACCCAGACGGCGACGCATGTCGGCCGGGTCGGACGCCGACTCGATGATGGCGTTCGACCACTCCAGGTAGCTCGGGCTCGAGACGTTGGCGCCACGCGGTGGGCCGGCCGGCCTGGACAGCCCACCCCCGGCGGAGCTGCCACCCGGCGGTGGCGCCATGGCTGCCAGGACGGCATACAGCTCGGCGGGCGACGTGCCGCTCGTCACCTGGGCGGCCACCGTCGAGCCTGCCGATGTGCCGATGACGAGCTCGGCCCCGGTCACGTCGACCCCGCCGGCCCCGAGCCCGGCGATGAGACCGAGCTCCCACGCGTTGCCGGCAGCGCCCGCGCCCGCGAGCACCAACGCCCGCCCGTCCGGGTGACTGAGGTCGGCCGTGGTCGGGGACGTCATCGTCGTAGCGGCCCGTCAGGAGACGACGACGGCGTCGGGGGTGGTGGTGGTGAGCCGCATGCGCACGGTGACCTCGTCTCCGACGCGGGGTGGCGCGACGCCGGCGGGCAGCGACAGCAGGCTGCACTGCATGTGCGGGGGCTCGGCGAACCGGGGCATGACGCCGGAGACGGTGAACGGTGAACGCACCCGATGGGCGGCCTCGAGCACACCCTCGGTGACTGCGATGGCCCGAGACCGCGCGGTGGCGGCGGACGACGGGCTCTCCATCGCGACGCCGTGGGACGTGCCGCCGCTGACGACGACGATGTGGCCGGCTGCGAGCGGGCGCTGCCGGTAGCCCACGCGGGCGCCCTTCGCAACGGGCCGGACGTCGAGCACGTGGGCCCGCACCTCGTAGGACCCCTTGTCGGAGTACCAGAGGTCGGTGCCGATGCGGGGCCGGAACTCGTGCTCCGGGTGCCGGGCTGCCAGGGTCGCGAGCTCGGTGGCGGACACGTGTGAGACGAACCACGAACGGACGCCTGGCACTGCGGCGATGAACTGCCTGATCTCGTCGACGTGGCCGGTTCCCAGCGGCAGGTGGAGCGTGACCCCGACCGCGTCGGCCGCGCCGGCGAGCTCGGCGACGTCGGCGGCCGGTGTGCCGAAGCGGTTCATGGACGTCAGCCCCTCGACGACCACCCGCGCGTCCGGGGAGGCCCGCCGCAGGTCGTCGAGGTCCTCGTGCGTCGTCACCGTGTGCACCGCACGCCGGTTCGCGAGGTCGGGGACACCACCGTGGATCGCGGCGCGGTAGGGCTCCATGACGAGCACGTCGCCGCCGTAGGCCGCAAGGGCCTCGGGCAGCTCGGTGTAGGTGCCGACGGCCACCATCGAGACGCCCAGCCGGGACGCCTCGGCGCAGAGCAGGTCTCGGCCGAAGCCGTAGCCGTTGCCCTTGATGACCGGCACGATGCCCGGCCGGTCGGCGACGAACTGGTCGTGTCCGGACCGCCAGCGCTCACCGTCGACGTGCAGCACGAACGACACGAGAAATCACCGCCGCTTCATGTAGAGGTCGAAAGCCTTGTACAGCAAGCGGTTCAGCGGGAGGTCCCACTCGCCCGCGAGCCGCACCGCCTCACCGCCGGTGCCCACTTTGAAGCGGATCAACCCGATGTGCGGGTTCGCCTCGTCGACGGTGTTGGTGATGCCGCGGAGGTCGTAGACCGTGGCGCCGGCAGCGATCGAGTCCTGCATCATCCGCCACTGGATCGCCGTCGAGCCCTGCAGCTCGCGCTTGGCGGCGCTTGACGCACCGTAGGAGTACCAGGCGTGCTCGCCGACCCGGATGAAGACCGTCGCGGCGAGGACGTCGCCCTCGTGCTCGGCCAGGTAGACGCGGATGCGCTCCGGGTTCTCGGCCGACAGGGCGGCATACATCTGCTGGAAGTACGCGAGCCCGCGCGGCGTGAACCGGTCGCGCTCGGCCGTCTCGACGTAGGTGCGGTGGAAGGCGGGCAGGTCGGACGCGTCGCCGACACGCACCGTCACGCCGTTCTTCACGGTCTTCTTGATGTTGCGGCGCCACAGCTGGTTCATGCCGGCGAGCACGTCGGCCTCGGTGCGGCCCGCGAGTGGCACCTGGAAGACGTACTCGGGCTGTCCGGCGGCGAAGCCGTCCTCGGGGGAGAGGTGCCGGAAGCCGAGGCGACGCAGCTCGGCGACGACGGCCGTGCCGACCGGCTCGACGACATCGGGGGTTGCCTCGTCGTAGCGCCGCACGGACGGGTCGCCGATCGCTGCCTTGATCGTCGCCGCGCTCCAGCGGTGCGTCGCCACCGGCGGCCCCAGCCGCAGCGCAAAAGCGCCCTTGGCCTTGAGGTGGTCGCGCAGCGCGCGCAGCAGCTCGACGAGCCTCGGCGACGACCAGTCGATGCACGGCCCCTCCGGGACGTAGGCGAGCGACCGGCCGATCTTCGGAAGCGACCGGTGCAGCACGAGTGCTGCGCCCACCATCTGCTCGCCCTCGAACCAGCCGACGGACTCGGAGCGCCACTCCTTCTTCACGTCGGCCCAGGCCGGCGTCTGCAAGAAGCTCGCCGACGGCTGGGTGCGCAGCCACGCGAGGTGCTCGGCTGCGGTGATGTCACGGACGGAGATGGGCGCGCTCACGGTCGCTCACGCTACCCGAGCGTGAGCCCGCCCCCGACATGCCGCGCCTCCGCGGTGGCCGCACGTCACGGCATACGTCATCGGGGGCGTATGCGGCCTGCCTCAGCCCCAGCCCATGCTGCGGGGGTCGGGGGGCAGGCGCGGGTTGAGCAGGTGCGCGACGAGCGCGGTCCAGCCGGTCTGGTGGGTGGCGCCGAGGCCCTCACCGGTGTCACCGTCGAAGTACTCGGAGAAGGTCGGGTGGTCGGACCACAGCGGGTCGGGACTCGACTCGATGCGCTTGCCGTCGGAGGGACGCCGCCCGTCGACGGGCCGGAAGAGCGCCGTGAGCCCCCCGTCGATGACGTCGGCCGCCTGGTCGAGGGTGCACCAGTTGCCCGAACCGGTCGGCACCTCGATGGTGAAGGAGTCGCCGAAGTAGCGCCCGTAGGTGCGCAGCTTGTCGGCGAGCAGCACGTTGACGGGGAACCACACCGGCCCGCGCCAGTTGGAGTTGCCGCCGAACATGCCGGTGCGAGACTCGCCCGGCTCGTACTCGATCGACACGGTCTCGTTTCCGACGCGTGCCGTCACCGCCTGTCGCTGGGCCGCGGACAGGGAGCGAATTCCGTAGGGAGACAGGAACTCCTCGGTGTCGAACATCCGCTGCAGGATGCGCCGCAGCCGCTTCGGCGGCACCAGGGTGAGCAGCATCTTGCCGTCCGCACGGGCCAGCATCGGCTTGACGAGCTCGGGCCGGCGCTCCTGGAGCCACGTGAAGCGGCTCGTGACGTCGGGGCACTCGTCGACGACCCACGACGGGATCTCGGTCGCGCCCAGGATCGGCAGCAGCCCCACCATCGAGCGCACCCGCATGTGCGGCGCCCGGCCGTCGGGCTGCACGAGCACGTCGTAGTAGAAGCCGTCCTCCTCGTGCCAGAGGCTCTTGTCGCTCGAGCCGAAGTGGCGCATCGCCTGCGCGATGGAGAGGAAGTGCTCGAGGAACTTCGTCGCGACGTCGTCCCACGCCTTGTCGGTGCGCGCCAGCTCGAGGGCGATCTTCAGCATCTGCTGGCAGTAGAAGGCCATCCAGCTCGTCGCGTCGGACTGCTCGAGCCGGAAGCCGGGCGGCAGGGGAGCCGACCGGTTGAACAGGCCGATGTTGTCCATGCCGAGGAAGCCGCCCTCGAAGAGGTTGCTGCCGTTGGCGTCCTTGCGGTTGACCCACCAGGCGAAGTTGAGCAGCAGCTTGGTGAAGACGCGCACGAGGAACTCGCGGTCGCGGTAGCCGTCGATGCGGTAGACGTGCCATGCCGCCCACGCGTGGACGGGCGGGTTGACGTCGCCGAACTCCCACTCGTATGCCGGCAGCTGGCCATTGGGGGCCATCGCCCACTCGCGGCACATGAGGAGCAGCTGCTCCTTGGCGAACTCGGGGTCCACGTGCGCCAGCGGAAGGCAGTGGAAGGCGAGGTCCCACGCGGCGAACCACGGGTACTCCCACTCGTCGGGCATCGAGATGACGTCGGCGAGCGCGAGGTGCCTCCAGTGCTCGTTGCGGCCCTGCTTGCGCGACTCGGGGGCGGGGTGGCCCACCGGGTCGCCGTCGAGCCACTGGCGTACGTCGTAGCGGTAGAGCTGCTTGCCCCAGAGCAGCCCGGCGTACGCCCGGCGGGCCACGTGCCGGTCCTCGGCGCCCAGCGACGGGTCGATGACGTGCTCGTAGAACTCGTCGGCCTCGTAGGCGCGGGTCGTGAGCCGCTCCTCGAAGTCGTCACCGAACCACGCTGGGTCGGGGTCGCCCGTGGCGAGGCGCAGGTCGACGGTGACCGTCTCGCCGGGCTCGACGGTGTCGAAGCGGTACCAGAAGGAGCACTTGCTGCCGTAGCCACCGGGGTTGGTCGCCTTCGTGCGGCCGTGGACCACGCGCTGGTTGATCGCGTCCTTGGGGTAGAGCGAGTGGTTCGCCGGGGCAGCGTCGCCGAAGAGGTGGTTTGCGTTGGTCTCGTTGTCGCAGAAGAGCGTCGTCGGCGAGCCCGAGGCCGCGAGCACGTAGCGGCCCAGGAACCCGTGCGTGACCTCCGCGGCGCGGTAGCCGCGCGGCGGGCGGCCGTTGCGCCGGATCTCGTGCAGCTCCGTGACGCGGTTGTCGGTGCCCCACGACCACGTGTTGCGCAGCCAGATCGTCGGCAGCACGTGCAGCGGCGCGGCCTCGGGGCCGTGGTTGGTCGCGGTGATCCGGATGCAGATGTCGTCGGGTCCGGCCTTCGCGTACGTCATGAGCACGTCGAAGAACTCGTTGTCGTCGAGGATCCCGGTGTCGCCGAGCTCGTACTCGCGCTCGTGGCGGCTGCGCTCGCGGTTCTCGCGGCGCAGCTGCTCGTAGGGGAACTCGGCCTGCGGGTAGCGGTAGAGCCACTGCATCCACGAGTGGGTCGGCGTGCCGTCGAGGGCCCACCAGTACTCCTTGGCGTCCTCGCCGTGGTTGCCCTCCTCGTTCGTCAGGCCGAAGAGACGCTCCTTGAGGATCGGGTCCTTGCCGTTCCAGAGGGCGACGGAGAAGTTGAGGAAGCCGAACCGGTCGCTGATGCCGCCGAGGCCGTCCTCGCCCCAGCGATAGGCCCGCGAGACCGCCTGGTCGAAGGGGAACTCGGACCACGCGTTGCCGCCCGCGGAGTAGTCCTCGCGCACCGTGCCCCACTGGCGACCTGACAGGTAGGGGCCCCAGAGGCGCCACGGGGCGTCGTGACCGGAGGAGTCGGCGAGCCGGGCGTGCTCGGGGCTGGGCGGCTCGTCCGGGTCGAGCGGGCTGTTCATCCGCACATGGTGACGCATCGAGGTGTCGGGTGCGTTACGACCCGTCGCGAGGTGGAGTGTCGCGCAGCGGGACGAGGAGGCGGTGCGGCGAGCGGAGCAGGACGGACAGCGGGTTGGTCGGAGGGTCGGTGTGCGCGCCGGGGCCCGGTCGCGTCTCGAGCTCGCGGGCCGGCGGGGTGGCGCCGCAGACCGGGCAGCGGCCGGACGAGTCGAGGTCGGCGGCGCAGGTCACGTGCCGGAAGAGCCGCCGAGCCCCGTCGGGCGAGGTCTGCTCGTCGCCCCACTGCATGAGGGCGTGAACGGCGGGCCAGAGCGCCTCGCCGGCCGGAGTGAGGGCGTACGCGTCGTGTGACTCGTGCGCCTGTCGCTCGAGGACTCCGGCCGCGACGAGCGAGCCGAGCCGCTGCGTGAGCACGGCCTTGGAGATGCCGAGCCGACGGCGGAAGTCGCTGAACCGGGTGACGCCGAGGAAGGCGTCTCGCACGAGCAGCAGGGACCATCGCTCGCCGACGATCTCGAGGGCCTTGGCGAGCGAGCAGTCCTGTCCGGCGTAGTCCGTTCCGAGGGGCATGGAATGAAGATACGTCGTGGTCTGTTCATAAGACCAACTGCCGGACCAATGGAGGACGTCATGAACCGAGCCACACCCAGCGCCCCGGGCAACGCGCCTGCCGCACCGTCCGGCGCTGGAGGACCTGCTCCATCGGCCGCGGTCGCCACCGGAGAAGGCGTCTCGTCCGGCACGCAGCCCCGCCGAGCCCTGGCCGTCGCCGCGCTGGCGACGGTGATCGCACTCGTCGCCTTCACGGCGCCCCTCGCCACGGTCGGTTCTGTCGCCGCAGCCGTTGCTGCGGACGTGGCGGGACGCACGTGGATCCTCAGCTCGATGGGGATCGGCCTCGGGGCCGCGTTGCTCACCGCAGGTGCGCTCGCCGACGACCGGGGTCGCCGCCGGGTGCTCGTCGTCGGCCTGGTCGTGCTCGCCGGCTCGAGCATCGCTGCCGCGCTTGCCGGTGGCACCCTCACCTTCGTGCTGGCCCGCGTGGCCCAGGGAGTCGGCGCGGCCGCGGTCGTCGCGGCGAGCCTYGGCCTCGTCGCGCACTGGTTCGAGCCCGGCCCCGCACGAGCCGCGGCGAGCGGCGTCTGGGGTGCGAGCGTCGGAGGTGGCATCGCACTCGGGCCACTGCTCGCCGGCTTCCTCGACCGCTGGGCCTCGTGGCGCGAGGTCTACTGGCTCCTGGCCGTTGCCGCCCTCGTCCTCGCATCGCTCGCCCAGCGCGGGCTCGTGGAGACCCGATCGCACGAGCGCAGACCGCTCGACGTGCCCGGGGCGCTGCTCCTGGCGCTCGCGACGGTCACCTTCCTCGCGGCCCTCGTCGAGGGGCGCACCGGGTGGGGCCGGCCCGACGTGCTCGTCCTGCTCGGGGCCGCCGCGGTGGCCGCGGTCGCCTTCGCCGTGGTGGAGAGGAGGGTCGCGTCGCCCATGGTCGACCCGGCCCTGCTGCGCAACGGGCGCTTCGTGGCCGCGACGGTGGCCGGGCTGGCCACCGGAGCGGGCATCATCGGCCTCCTCTCGTTCCTGCCCGGCTTCCTCGCCCTCGCTCTCGGTCTGCCACCGACCACGGCCGCCGTCCTCTTCCTGACGTGGTCCGGCACGAGCGTCGTCTTCGCCCTGCTCGCACGCCGCCTGCCTGTCTCGTGGTCGGGACGGGGCCAGCTGGCGGGCTCTCTCGCCGTCGTGGCAATCGGCCAGCTGGCGCTGTCGGGCCTCACGCCGGGGGAGTCGTGGGCCCGGTTCGTGCCGGGCCTGGTCGTCGCAGGCATCGGCAGCGGAGTCCTGAACGCTGCGCTCGGCCGCGAGGCCGTCGCGAGCGTGCCGCCCGGCCGCGGAGGCATGGGCAGCGGTGCCAACAACACGGCGCGCTACCTCGGCTCGTCCGTCGGCGTCACGGTCGTGTCCGTCGTCGTGGCCGCGCACGCATCGAACGCCGCGGGCGTGGCCGGGCTGCTCTCCGGCTGGAACGCCGCGGCGTGGGTCACGGCCGGCGTCTCGCTCGCCGGGGCTACCGTCGTCTGGGCCACGATGCTCGCGGACCGTCGCTCCGACGCCTCTGCTTGACCTTCGACCGGGTCGAGGGGTCAGGGTTGCGCCCATGCCGCACATGCGCGACCCCGACTCCCACCTCACCATCGGCGAGGTGGCCCGCGAGAGCGGGCTGACCGCGAGCGCACTCCGCTTCTACGACAGGGAGGGAGTGCTCGTCCCTGCCGACGTCGACCCGCTCACGGGCTACCGCAGGTATGCCGTCTCGCAGGTTCGCGCGGCACGTCTCCTCGCGTCCTTGCGCCGGATCGGGATGCCGCTCGTGGGGGCGGGGCTCGTGCTCGACGAGGACGCCCGCGGCGCAGCGGGCGCGGCCGCCAGGAGCCCCGGCCGCCAGGAGCCCCGGCCGCCGGGACGCCAGACGGGCTCGACCTGCCTGTGCATCCCTACCCCGCTCGTCCCCGGCACCTTCCCCGACTACCGGAGCATCCTCGACCCTGGTCTCCTGTCCTTCGGCGACGGCGAGGTGCCCGGCCACGCGGGCACGGTCGACGTCGCAGCCCTACAGCCGCTGCTGCCGGTCGAGGCGCAGACGGTCGGCCTGGTGGTGCTGGAGGGTTCCGTCCGCCTCGCCGACCCCTCGGGCGCGCCGGCCTCCGTGGCCGACGTCTACGTCGACCCGGAGTTCCTCCACGAGGCGCTCGCCGTCGCAGGCTCCCGGCCGATCCTCGTGCTCGACGGGCCCCACCGACCCCTCGCGATCCGCGGCAGCGGGGTCGGCTTCTCGGTGCTGATGCCCGTGGCGGTCCCGTGAGCGTCCTCGTCCACTTCTGCCTGACCTGCAGCCACCAGGAGGCCTGGCACGAGGGCGGCAACGGCGGTCACACCCTGTGCCGCTGCTGCCTAGCGGGCGCGTGCGACCCCGATCCCGAGCCCACCCTGCTGCCCCCGATGTGGTTGCCCGGCTCCATCGGAGGGCTGTGGCCGCGCGGCGGGCTCCGCAACGCGGGCACGATGCACGCCGCACGCACCTGTGCGGGCTCCGCCTGCGAGGCGACGCTCCGCGCGGCAGGGGCTGGTTCGCGGGGTGCGCTGGGCGGGCCGGACACCGACGCGCGGAGCGACCCGGACCGTGCGGCCGGATAACGCGTCGAGAGCACCCCTTCGCGGCTCCTAGACTGGTGGGGTTGTCCGGCCGCTGACGTAGTGCGGCACCGATAGGAGGAATGCCGTGATCGTCGCCACCGGGATCGAGCTGCGCGCAGGTGCACGCCTGTTGCTCGAGGACGCCAGCTTCCGCATCGACTCGGGCGACCGCATCGGTCTCGTCGGCCGCAACGGTGCCGGCAAGACGACCCTGACGAAGGTGCTCGCCGGAGAGGGGCAGCCTGCGGCCGGGACGGTGACGCGTACGGGCGCGGTCGGCTACCTCCCGCAGGACCCACGCACCGGCGACCTCGAGATCCTGGCCCGCGACCGCATCCTCTCGGCCCGCGGCCTCGACACGATCGTGCACCAGCGCTCCGAGGCCGAGGCCCGCATGGGCAGCGACGACGAGAAGATCCGCGACAAGGCGATGCGCAAGTACGCCCGCCTGGAGGTCGAGTTCGAGGCGCAGGGTGGATATGCCGCCGAGTCCGAGGCCGCGTCGATCGCGAGCGCCCTCGGGCTCGAGGAGCGCATCCTCTCGCAGCCGTTGCGCACGCTGTCCGGTGGTCAGCGCCGCCGCGTCGAGCTGTCGCGAATCCTCTTCTCCGGCAACGAGACCCTCCTGCTCGACGAGCCGACCAACCACCTCGACGCCGACTCGATCGTCTGGCTCCGTGAGTACCTGCGCGCCTACAAGGGCGGCCTGGTCATCATCAGCCACGACGCCGAGATGCTCGACGCCGTCGTCAACAAGGTCTACCACCTCGACGCGAACCGCGCCGCGCTCGACGTCTACAACGTGAACTGGAAGACCTACCTCCAGCAGCGCGAGACGGACGAGAAGCGCCGCCGTCGCGAGCTGCAGAACGCCCAGAAGAAGGCCGGGGCACTGCTCGCCCAGGCCGACAAGATGCGCGCCAAGGCGACCAAGGCCGTTGCCGCCCAGAACATGGCCAAGCGGGCCGAGCGCCTGCTCGCGGGCGTCGAGGGCGAACGCGTCCAGGACAAGGTGGCCAAGCTGCGCTTCCCGAAGCCGGCCGCCTGTGGCAAGACGCCGCTGCGGGCGTCCGGGCTGTCTCGCTCGTACGGCTCGCTCGAGGTCTTCACCGACGTCGACCTCGCGATCGACCGGGGGAGCAAGGTGGTCGTCCTGGGCCTCAACGGTGCCGGCAAGACGACCCTGCTGCGGATGCTCGCCGGCGTCGACGCCCCCGACACGGGTGAGGTGGAGCCGGGGCACGGCCTGCGCCTCGGCTACTACGCGCAGGAGCACGAGAACCTCGACGTCGACCGCACGGTCCTGGAGAACATGAAGTCGTCGGCCCCCGAGCTGGGCGAGACCGACGTGCGCAAGGTGCTCGGGTCGTTCCTCTTCTCCGGTGACGACGTGCTCAAGCCTGCGGGCGTGCTGTCCGGCGGCGAGAAGACGCGGCTCTCCCTCGCGATGCTCGTGGTCTCGGCCGCCAACGTGCTGCTGCTCGACGAGCCGACCAACAACCTCGACCCGGCGTCGCGTGCCGAGATCCTCGGGGCGCTCAAGACGTACGAAGGGGCGGTCGTGCTCGTCACCCACGACGAGGGCGCGGTCGGCGCGCTCGAGCCCGAGCGCATCCTGCTGCTGCCGGACGGCGTGGAGGACCTGTGGGGCCCGGACTACAAGGACCTCATCTCCCTCGCGTGACCCGGCATGCTCCTCGGATAAGTAAACGTTTTGGATCACATGATGGATGCTTATTGTATCCAGCCCTCCGGCTCGCGACACTGTCTGTCATGCCCACCGACCACCACCTCAGCTGCCCGTTCTGCACGGGCGACGACGTGACGCCGTTCCCCGACCCGACCGCAGCGTGGTCGTGCCTGGACTGTGCGCGGGTCTTCCGGGTGGAGGTCGTGCAGCCGGCGTCGGTCAGCGGCTGGGGGATCATGCGGGTCGTGCCTCCGCGCGCCGCGTCCTCGCCATCGCCACCGTCCTCGTCGGCGACGACGCCCGCAGCGGCGTGAGGTGACTGGTCGGTAGCCTGCGTCCATGACGCACCCCCACCTCCTGGTCGAGACCGACGGGCCTGTCCGGAGCATCACCCTCGACCACCCCGAGAAGCGCAACGCGCAGACGCCCTCTCTGTGGTCGGCGCTCGCCGACGAGGCGCGGTCCATTCCCGAAGACGTACGCGTCGTCGTCCTCCGCGGGGCGGGTGACGCCTTCTCCGCCGGCATCGACACGGCGATGTTCACGCCCGAGGGGGTGCCCGGCGAGGAGAGCGTGGCCCAGCTGGCCGCCGGGGGACCCGAGGCGATCCAGCGGGGCATCGCGGCCTACCAGGACGGGTTCACGGCCTGGGGCGAGTGCCCGGCGGTAGTCGTGGCCGAGGTGCACGGCTATGCGATCGGCGCCGGCTTCCAGCTGGCTCTCGCCGCCGACCTGCGGATCGCCGCCCTCGACGCCTGGTTCGCCATGCGCGAGACCAGCCTCGGTCTAGTGCCCGACCTCGGGGGCACGGGCCCGCTCGTGCACCTCGTCGGCTACGCCCGCGCCCTCGAGATCTGTGCGACGGGGCGCAAGGTGTCGGCCCCGGAGGCGCTCGACATCGGACTCGTCGGGTCACTCGCGCCGGCAGCCGACCTCGCGGAGGCCACGGGCTCGCTCGTCGAGGCGCTCCTCGCGGCCCCGGCCCCGGCCCTTCGCGCCCTCAAGCCGTTGCTGCGCAGCGCCGTCGACGCCGACCGCGCCACCCAGCTCGGTCGCGAGCGTGACGCGCAGACCGCCCTGCTGCAGGCGATGCTCGGCGGCTTCGGCGCCTGACACGGCAGTCCGTCGCGGCCTCCATCTCGGGGTCGCGTCGGATCGGGGGGTGGCTCGGGGAATCGCTGTCACCACCTCGCGGTTGGATCGGAGAGAACAGGAGGTGGTTGCGTGGGCATGCAGCCGTGGATGGCCATGAGGTCGATGTCGCGTGACTCGTCGGTGGCCGAGCTGTCACTTCGTCCGGGCACGCGTCGCCGCGTCCTGACGTATGCCGCCCCGTACAAGCGGGCGATCGCCACCTTCCTCGCGGTCGTGGTGCTCGACTCGGTGCTCGTCGTCACCGTTCCGCTCCTGCTCAAGAGCCTCGTCGACGACGGCGTCATCCCCAAGGACTCCTCGGTGGTCGTGCGGCTCGCGCTCGTCGTGGCAGCCATCGCCCTGCTGGACGCCCTGCTCACCGTCGTGTCGCGCTGGTACTCCTCGCGCATCGGCGAGGGCCTGATCAACGACCTGCGCACGCAGGTCTTCGGCCACGTGCTCCGCCAGCCGATCGCCTTCTTCACCCGCGCCCAGACCGGCTCGCTCGTCTCGCGCCTCAACAACGACGTCGTCGGCGCCCAGCAGGCCTTCACCTCGGTGCTGTCGAACGTCGTGTCCAACATCGTCTCGGTCGTGCTCGTCGTCGGTGCCATGCTCGCCCTCTCGTGGCAGCTGACCCTCGGATCGCTGCTGCTCGTGCCGCTCTTCCTCGTGCCGGCCAAGCTCATGGGCAAGCGGCTGGCCGGACTGGCGCACCGCCAGATGACGCTCAACGCCGACATGGGCACGCGCATGACCGAGCGGTTCAACGTCGCCGGTGCGCTGCTCGTGAAGCTCTTCGGCAACCCCGTGCGAGAGCAGGCCGAGTACGCCGAGCGGGCCGGCCGGGTCCGTGACATCGGCATCCAGATCGCCCTCAACCGCACCGTCTTCATGGCCGCACTCACGGCGGTCGCGGCCCTCGCGACCGCGATGGTCTACGGCTTCGGCGGCGTCATGGCCGTGAACGGCAGCCTGTCCGTCGGCACGCTGCTGGCCCTGGCAGCGTTGCTCGCCCGCCTCTACGGGCCGCTCACGTCGCTGTCCAACGTGCGCGTAGACATCATGACCGCCCTCATCTCCTTCGAGCGGGTCTTCGAGGTGCTCGACCTCGAGCCGCTCGTCAAGGAGCGCCCCGGCGCCGTCGACCTGCCGGCGGGTCCGCTCTCGGTCGAGCTCGACGACGTCTCCTTCCGCTACCCCTCCGCCGACGAGGTCTCGCTCGCGTCGCTCGAGTCCGTTGCCTCCGGCGACCGACGGGGGAGCGGCGTCGTGCTCCACGACGTGTCGCTGACGGCGCCGGCCGGGCACCTGATCGCCCTCGTCGGCCCCTCGGGGGCCGGCAAGACGACGCTGACCTCTCTCGTCTCCCGGCTCTACGACCCCAGTGGCGGCTCGGTCGTCGTGGGTGGTCGCGACCTGCGCGACGTCACCATGTCGTCGCTCCGCGACCGCATCGGCGTCGTCACCCAGGAGGCGCACCTCTTCCACGACACCATCCGGGCCAACCTGCTCTACGCCCGTCCCGAGGCGACCGACGACGAGATCCATGCAGCGCTGCGCGCGGCGCAGATCAGCGACCTCGTCGCCGAGCTGCCAGAAGGGCTCGACACCGTCGTCGGCGACCGAGGGCATCGGCTCAGCGGTGGCGAGAAGCAGCGTCTGGCCATCGCCCGGCTGCTGCTCAAGGCCCCCGACGTCGTCGTCCTCGACGAGGCCACCGCACACCTCGACTCCGAGTCCGAGGTCGCCGTGCAGCGCGCGCTCGACGCCGCTCTCGAGGGCCGCACGTCGATCGTCATCGCGCACCGGCTCTCGACCATCCGGCAGGCCGATCTCATCGTCGTGCTCGACCACGGCCGCGTCGTCGAGACCGGCCGGCACGCCGAGCTGCTGGCTGCGGGAGGGCTCTACGCCGACCTGCACGCCACCCAGTTCGACGAGCGGGCCGTCGAGCGTTCCGATCGGGACGCGCGAGTGCTGGCCCCGGACCGTCCCACCGACGCCCTCGACCACGTCTGACGAGCGGCCTCGGCCGACCGAGATCTCGACCGCTTCGGCTACACGGAGAGCTTCGTGTCGGCGCACGACTCGGACTTCGTGCTGCAGGACGACACTCTCGTCGACCGCGCCCACCGGGGCATGGGGCTGGGGGCGCTCCTCCAGGCCGCCAACCTCGAACAGCTGGCCTCGATGGGTGACCTCGTCGAAGGCCGGCGGTGGCTCCAGACGCACACCGAGCAGGGCAACGTGCCGATGCAGCGCACCAATGAGCGGTTCGGATTCCGCCGCGTCGACGTCCTGCACGCGTGCGAGGGACCGCTCTGAGGCGCTGCTCAGGCCGAGACCCGCTCCTCGAGACCCGCGGCCAGTCCTGCGATGGTGGCCAGGTCGACGAGCCCGCCGAGGTTGTCGGCAATCCGCCGGTGCCGCACCGGCCCGAGCCGGAGCCTCAGGTGCACCCGGGTGCTGTCCGGCCCAGCAGCGATCAGGCGGATGCACCACGTGAGGTGCATCCGACCGCGCGTCGAGGAGAAGAGCACGTGCGAGGCCGGCTCGAGCTCGACKACGGTGAAGGTCGCGTTTGCCCCACCCCAGTCCGGGATGACGTCGCCCACGGCGAGTCCCTGGTGCTCCGGCGCGATGCGGCGCAGGGCGCGACGCGATCTCGGGACGAGATGCTCGACGGAGCGCGGCAGGTACCAGCCCGCGCGTTCCTTGCCGAGCTGCACCAGCCACGGCCACACGCGTACGGGCGGTGCGCTCAGGGTGAAGGCGCGGTCCATCACCACGTCGGCCGCGACGAGGCCGTCACCCGGCAGGGCGGCCTCGCGCTCGGCCGGCGTCGGCCGGACGAGCAGGCTCTGGATGACGATCGGCGTTCTCGTCATCGGCGCGGGCTCGTCACGCGTGCCGCGGGGAGGGACGTCACTCAGGCATCCTCCTCGTCCCAGATGCGGACCTTCTTCGGCTTGGCGGGTCGCGACCCGATCGGCTCATTCTCCGCCCGCGCGGCCTCGGCCTCCCGCCGGATCGCGAGAACCACGAAGACGAGTCCGCCCGGCATGAAGAGCCACCACTGGTACGCGTACGCCTGGTGCGGACCGAGGTCCTCCTCGGGGCGGGGAAGCACGCGTACGGGGTGGCCCCCGGCCGAAGGAGCCGGTGATTGGGAGCCGAGGACGACGTACGCGTCGAGGTCACCCAGCGCGGGCACCTGCGCCCGAGCGTCGGCGACGTTGATGCTGGCCAGCTGAGGGTGGGGCAGGTCGCGGCCCAGGCTCACCTCGCCGGTGTGCAGCCAGCCCGTCACCTCGACGGTCCCGCTCGGCGGCGGGTCCACGGGCGGGCTCGTCTCGGCATCCGCCGCGTTCGGCACCCAGCCCCGGTCGACCAGGATAGTGACGCCATCCGCCTGGAAGGGCGTCAGCACCTCGAAGCCCACCGTCTGGTCGAGTGTGCGGTTCCGCACGAGCAGGTCGGTGCCTGCGGCGTACGCCCCCATGAGGGTGACGCGGGTCCACTGACGTTCCTGAGGGAGGCCGGCGCCGACCAGGTTGGGGGAAAAGGCGACGGGAGAGGCGCCGTAGTTGCGCGCGATGGCGTCGACCTTCGTGCGCTGCTCGACGTGACGGTGCCACTGCCAGAGGCCGAGGTAGAAGCACGCGACCCCGAAGAGGACCGCGACGAGCGTGCCCAGCAGCCACCGCCGCGTGAGCCAGAGTCGAAGCACGCATCGACGGTACCCGTCGTCGGTATGGACTCGGATACCGGTCTCTGGCCATGGCTGACCTGGGAACGCCTGACGCCGGCGCCTCGCTCGCACGGCTGTCGACGCGGGTCAGGTCCGGGTGATGTCGGTGGTGTCGAACTCGCCGGTCTCTGTGATGAGGCGGGCCACCGCCTGGAGCTTCTCGTTCAGGCGGTTCGACGAGTGCCGCAGGGCGTCGAAGGCCTGTTCCGGCGTGAGCTTCAAGCGTTCCATGAGGATGCCCTTGGCCTGACCGATGACATCTCGGGTCAACAGTGCCTCGCTCAGGTGCTGCGCCTGGTCTTGGAGGTGGCCGCGTTCGCGGACCACGCCCGCTGCCATGGACGCGTGTGCCGCCAGGATGAGCCCGATCTCCTGGGCCTCGGCGCTGAAGGCAGCGGTCTCGGTGCCGTAGAGGTTCAACGACCCGCTGGTGCCCGTGATCGGAGAGTGCGCCGCCGCGAGACGGTAGGAGGCCGCTGACCGCACACCCAGCTCGACCGGCCGGGACCCCAGCGACGGCCAGCGGGCGTCCGGGAACGTCTGCGCGTAGACCAAGGGCGTTGCGACGGCGTCCAGGCCGGGGCCCTCGCAGGCGTCGTACTGTGCCCGATCGACTGCCGATGCCACGGCTGCCGTCGAGGCTGCCGTCCGGTAGACCCCCCTCTCACCGAGGGTGACGCTCGCCATGGCGCACCCGGCCACGGTGCTGACCGCGGCCTCGGCGATCCGCAGGAGGGMAGCGTCATAGGAGTCCGCGCCGTAGAGGTTCTCGGCGATGGCAGCGAACGTCGCTGCGAGTCTCGTGGTCGGCGTCTCCTCGAGCCGTCGCTCCGCGGTCTCATCACGCGCGTCAGCGGCAACCTCGCGAGCGACGTGTGCCTCCTCGCGGCTGTGCCTGGCCTCCAGCCGAGCGGCACGGGCCTCGGCACGCTCTGCTCGCTCGGCGGTGTCGGGACCGACCGTGAGCTCGGCCGCGCGGGCGTCCAGTCGCCGCTCCCGCTCGTCGAGTGCCGACTCTCGCACGTCGGCCGTCAGGTCTCGCGCGTCGGCGGCAGCGTCTCGCTCGGCGGCCAGCTCGTCCCGACGGTCGGCGACAAAGTCACGCTTGTCGGCCGCCCACTGGATCTCCTCGGTGGATGAGTGCCCAGCCATCGGATCGGCCTCCTTCCGAGACGGCGCCCTCCTTGGACTCTATGCCCGAAGCTCCGGTCCGGGTGGGCACATGACGACAGTGCAGAGACGCGGCCGCGGAACGCGTCAGGGCGCCCTCGTCAATGGTGCTGACGGCCCGACTGACGTTCATCGGGGCGAGCGACCGTGAGGACGATGAGTGGACTGTGCCGGAGCATCTCGGGCACGTCCGTGCGTCGCCACCGCCTGGCCGCCGCCTCGATGAAGGGTCGGCGTTCAACGGGGTCGGTGACGACTCGCGCCGTGGCCGGCACGTCGGCGACGACCGACTGCTTCAGGTGCACCACGACATGGGGATCAGCCTCGATGTTGTGGATCCAGTCCCGCGTCCGATCGGCCCGCGGCATCCCGGTGATGAACAATTGGTCGTCGTCGTGGTGCAGGAAGATCTCGATGCGCCGTTGACGACCGGTCCGCCGACCGGTCGTCGTGAGATCGATGATCTGGCTGTGGTTCAGCGCCGCAAGGGTGGCGTCACCCGGAGAGCTGTCGGGGTCCATGACGCGATCCTCTCGACGGAACCGACCCGGCAACTCTACGTCGATCGCACCACGTCCACTGCGCACGGGCCGGGGCGATCGTTGGCATTTCGGCGCCCGACGGAGGTTCAATGGATGGTGGCCCGAGACCGGTCGAGGCGGTTCGCCTACTACGTGCCTCTCATCATCGCGCTGGCTCTTCTGGCCGTCGCGGTCATCGCCGCCGCGGACCTGGCGCACCGGCTGGCGAACGCACTGTACGACTGGACGCGCTAGTGGTGAGGCGCGATGGAACCCGGTCGCAGGGGCGGCTCAGGTGTGGTTCTGCATAGCGGCGGAGCGTGCGACTGCAGCGGCCTGTCCTCGACTGGAGACGCCGAGCTTGGTGAGCACGTGCCCGACGTGGGCGCTGGCCGTCTTCTCGGTGATGAAGAGTGACGCCGCGATGGCTCCGCGGCCCCGAGCAGTCTCTCCAAGGACTCTTCCCCGTATGCGCTGGGCTCGCCCAGCCACGCCGCCGGCCTTGGCACAGCCTCACGATCCTGGAACTGGCGCACCCGGGCCCGAAGCGCCTCGACGACGGGCCCGAATGGCCGTCCGACTGCGATGTCGAGGCAGTGGCCGACGGCGAAGGCCACTCCGAGCGTCGATGCGCGCGCACCGACGGCGTGCATCAGGGTCGTCTTGCCGATGCCGGCGTCTCCGCCGACCAGCAGGACCCGGCCGGGCGCCGCCTGCGAGTCTGAGTCCCCGAGCAGATCGCGGAGCATCGTCTCGGCGAGTTCGAGTTCCTCGTTCCTGCCGACCAGCCCATCAAGGTGGAACGCGTGCGCCACTGGCCCCTCTCCAACCGGTCCGATGGCCATTTGGCGGTCCATCCAGAGTAGGTCGCCGAAGACGTGGCTTTCAGACGAACGCCGACGTCTGCAAGACCGGGCCGTCCCCGGCTTAGAGTGGAGACCATGACCGCCCTTCCCGACCCGAGCGTTCGACCGGCAGGCCTGGCCGACCAGTTCGGCCGGGTGGCACGCGACCTGCGCGTTTCCGTGACCGACCGCTGCAACCTGAGATGCACCTACTGCATGCCCGCCGAGGGGCTGCCGTGGATGCCCCGGGCCGAGATGCTCACCGATGAGGAGATGCTCCGGATCATCGGCCTCTTCGTGCGCGACGGCGTCACCCAGGTGCGCCTCACCGGCGGCGAGCCCCTGCTCCGGCGCTCGCTCGTCGAGCTCGTGGCGGGCATCGCCGCGCTCGAGCCGCGCCCGAGGATCGCGATGACGACCAACGGTGTCGGCCTCGAACGCGTGGCGATCGCGCTCAAGGCGGCAGGGCTCGACCGCGTCAACGTCAGCCTCGACACGATCGACTCCGAGACCTTCACCCAGCTCACCCGCCGCGACCGGCTGGCCGACGTCGAGGCGGGCCTCAAGGCGGCCGCCGACGCAGGTCTCACGCCGGTCAAGGTCAACGCGGTCGCCATGCGCGGCATCAACGACCACTCGGCGGCCGACGTGCTCGCGTGGTGTCTCGAGCGTGGCTACGAGCTGCGGTTCATCGAGCAGATGCCGCTCGATGCGCAGCACGCCTGGGACCGCAGCAGCATGATCAGCGCAGCCGAGATCCACGCCCGCCTGTCGGAACGCTGGGAGCTCACGCCGCTTCCCGCAGCGGACCGGGGGAGCGCCCCTGCTGAACGGTTCCTCGTCGACGGTGGCCCCGAGACCGTCGGCATCATCGCCAGCGTCTCCTCTCCCTTCTGTGCGGCCTGCGACCGCACCCGCCTCACCGCCGACGGCCAGGTGCGCAACTGCCTCTTCTCCAACACCGAGACCGACCTGCGCGGCCCGATGCGCGAGGGCGCCACCGACGACGAGCTGCTCGCCCTGATGCGGGGCGAGATGTGGCGCAAGCGGAAGGGGCACGGCATCGGTGACCCGGGCTTCGTCCAGCCCGACCGGCCGATGTCCGCCATCGGCGGCTGACCCTGCCCCGGGCCCTGTCGGCGGCGGCCTTCGTCACGAAAGGTGTATCTACCCGTCGGCGTCGGTGAGCGCCTCGACCGGGACGACCTCGATGAGGAAGCCTCGCAGCGCCACGAAGTCGGCCAGCGACTTGTGGTGCTCGTCGCACGCGAGCCACACCTTGCGGCGCTCGGGCTTGTGCAGCTTGGGGTTGTTCCAGACCACCGCGTGCCGCGCCGGCGCGCGGCACCCCTTCGCGCTGCACACCTGCTCTGCGGCGCCCGCTGGGGGAGCCGCGCCGAACAGGTCGCTCACTGCTCGATGCGGCGGGTGTCGTCGCGCGGCGTGACGGCCTGCAGGTCGCCCGGCTGCTGCGGCGCGACCGCATTCGCGATGACCACGGCGATGTAGGGGATGACCACGGCGCCGACGACAGCCGTCCAGCGCACCCAGCCCGACGTCACGAAGACGAGACCGAAGAGGGCCACGCGGATGCCCATCATCGTCAGGTAGCGCTTGATGCGCTTGTCCTGGTCGTCGGTCGTGGAGGTCGGCGCCGACGTGACGCTGTGCACGACGGGTTCGTGGTGGGCTCTTGGCACACTCCAACCATAAGCCCGTCCAGCACGCATGCAGCGTGCTGTCTACCCTTCGGTAGTCCGTTAGGTTTCGGGGCAGGACCGAGACTCCGGCACTGCCGGACGGATGGAGGAACGCACTGTGTCAACGACGGCGGAGACGGCAACCACGGCGCGCAACGTGCTCGTGACCGGGGGAAACCGCGGCATCGGCCTCGCGATCGCACGCGCCTTTGCCGAGGCCGGCGACAACGTCGTCATCACCCACCGGTCGGGCCAGCCACCTGAGGGCCTCCACGGCGTCACCTGCGAGGTGACCGACTCGGCGTCCGTCGATGCGGCGTTCACGGCTGCCGAGGAGATCTTCGGCGGCCCGGTCGAGGTGCTCGTGGCCAACGCCGGCATCACGCGCGACACCCTCCTCATGCGCATGAGCGACGAGGAGTTCGACTCCGTCATCGACACCAACCTCGCCGGCGCCTTCCGCTGCGCCCGACGCGCCGCCACCGGCATGATCCGCAAGCGCCGTGGCCGCATCATCCTCATCAGCAGTGTCGTCGGCCTCTACGGCTCGCCCGGCCAGACCAACTACGCCGCCTCCAAGTCGGGCCTCGTCGGCCTCGCACGCTCGATCTCGCGAGAGCTCGGCGGTCGCGGCATCACCGCCAACGTCGTCGCGCCGGGTTTCATCGACACCGAGATGACTGCCGTGCTCCCCGACGACCAGAAGAAGCAGTACCTCTCCAACATCCCCGCCGGCCGCTTCGCGACGCCCGAGGAGGTCGCGTCGGTCGTGCGTTTCGTCGCCAGCGACGACGCCGCCTACATCACGGGCGCCGTCATCCCCGTCGACGGCGGCCTCGGCATGGGGCACTGACCCACCCGACGGCATACGGCCGTATGCCGTCGATGTCGTTGCGCACCAAGCGTCCCCACCTACCCGAGAAAGTTGCAGGCATGGGAATCCTCGAAGGCAAGAAGCTCCTCATCACCGGCGTCCTCATGGACAGCTCCATCGCGTTCCACGTCGCCAAGCTGGCGCAGGAGGAGGGCGCGACCGTCATCCTCACCTCCTTCGGCCGCACGATGAAGATCACGCAGACCATCGCCAAGCGACTGCCTGAGACGCCGGTCGTCATCGAGCTCGACGTCGCCGACCAGGAGCACCTCGACACGCTCGCCGACCGGCTGCGCGAGCACGTCGACGGGCTCGACGGCGTGCTCCACTCGATCGGTTTCGCGCCCCAGGGCGCCTTCAACTTCCTCGAGGGCACGTGGGAGGACGTCTCGACGGCCCTGCAGATCTCCGCCTACAGCCTCAAGGCGCTGGCCGTCGCCACGCTGCCGCTCATGCCCGAGGGCGGCAGCGTCGTCGGACTGACCTTCGACGCCAAGTTCGCGTGGCCGGTCTACGACTGGATGGGCGTCGCCAAGGCAGCCTTCGAGTCCACCAACCGCTACCTCGCCCGCGACCTCGGTCCGAAGTCGGTGCGCTGCAACCTCGTCGCGGCCGGCCCGATCCGCACCACCGCGGCGAAGTCGATCCCGGGGTTCGAGCAGTTCGAGCAGATCTGGGACGAGCGGGCGCCCCTCGGCTGGGACGTCAACGACCCGGTGCCCGCCGCGAAGGCGTGCGCCGCCCTGCTGTCCGACTGGTTCCCGGCCACGACCGGCGAGATCGTGCACGTCGACGGCGGCGTCCACGCGATGGGTCAGTGACCGGGCGCCCCGCCCGGCAGGTGACCGGGCGATGCCCCGGCTGCTCTCGCTAGAGTCCTGCCCATGCCTCACGCCGGGACCGAGTCCAGCACCCTGACGACGAACGACACGGAGAAGGATCTGGCGACGGTGGCACCGGTCCGTGTGGACGAGGTGCGGGTCCTCGACGGACCCAACCTCTACTTCGCACGGCCGGCCATCAAGGTCATCCTGCACCTGCCCGGCTACCTCGACCTCAAGCGCACCGAGGCCGAGACCCTGGCCCGTCGACTGGGCATGCGCTCGGCCCGCCCGGGCAAGCGCGGCACGGCGTTGCGCCAGCGTTTCGTGATGCGGCTGATCCGCAACGTCACCCGTCGCGTCGGCACCGAGATCGGGGCCGGGCGCCTCGGCGTACGCGTTCGGGCGGGTCAGACCGTCGAGGACGTCGTGCTCGCGTTCCCGTGGGTGCACCGCACCCGCGGTCGGGTCGCCGGTGAGCAGTTCGGTGCCGTCATGGCGGGCCTGCTCGACAGCTCACGCCGGGTCGACGACGTCATCGAGGAGGTCGCAGCCGTCATCATGGCCGCCCCCGACGGGCCGGGGCCGAGCGTCATCACGCCCACGGTTCCCGTCGCGTCGGTCACGGGCACCAACGGCAAGACGACGACCACCCGCCTGATGGCGCACATGTGCATGACGGCCGGCCTCACGACGGCGTGGAGCTCGACCGACGGTGTCGTCGTCATGGGCGAGACGAAGGAGGAGGGTGACTTCTCCGGGCCCGCCGGTGCGCGCGGGGTGCTCGAGACCCCGGGTCTCGACATCGGCATCCTCGAGACGGCCCGCGGCGGCATGCTGCTCAAGGGCATGGGCGTCACGGCCAACGACGTCAGTGTCGTCACGAACGTCAGCGCCGACCACCTCGGCCTCCAGGGCATCGACACCCTCGACCAGCTCGCCGAGGTCAAGGCGATCGTCACGACCGTCACGAAGCCGCAGGGCTGGGTGGTGCTCAACGGTGACGACCCGCGCGTCTGGGCGATGCGGTTCGGCATCAAGGCCAAGCCGTGGGCCTTCAGTCTCGACCCGGCGTCGCCCGCCCTGTGGGAGTCGATCAACTCCGGCGGGCGTGGCATCACGGTGCTCGACGGCGAGATCGTCGTCCTGTCGCCCAACGGCGACCCCGACCGCCTCGTGAAGATCGTCGACGTGCCGATGACGCTCAGCGGCCTGTCGCAGAACAACATCGCGAACGCCCTCGCCGGCGCCGCCGCCGCCCTCGGCCTCGGTGTGCCTCGCGCCGCGGTGGTCGAGGGACTGCGCACCTTCGCGCCCGACCCCCAGCACAACTGGGGTCGCCTCAACACCTACTCGCTGCCGCTTCAGCAGGGCGGCAAGGCGACCGTCATCGTGGACATGGCCCACAACGAGGCCGGCCTCGAGGCCCTCCTCGACGTCGCGCGCGGTCTCGCCGCCCCGGGTGGGGCCGTACGCCTGGGGCTGGGTTGCGCGGGTGACCGCGCCGACGAGGCGATCACCGCCATGGGTGAGATCGCCGGCCACGGCGCCGAAGAGGTCGTGCTCAAGGTCGCGCAGCACTACCTGCGCGGCCGCCAGCCCGACGAGCTGCTCGGGCTCTTCCGCGACGGTCTCGCGAAGGTCGGCGTGCTCGACGTGCCCGACTACGACACCGAGCTCGAGGCCGTCGAGGCCCTCGCGCCGCACGCCCTCGACGGCGACGTCATCGCCCTGATGTGCCACGCCGAGCGCACCGAGGTCGACCGCTGGATCCGGGAGAACGGCGGCAAGGTCGACGACGCCCGCGCGATCCGGCGCAAGGTCGTGGCCGCACGTGGAGAGCACGAGCTCGAGGCCGAGATCGCTGCCATCTGGGAGACCGACGACGAGGCTGCCCGGATCACCGCCGCGCAGGCTCTTGTCGACGCGCACCCGGGCGACCCTCGCCTCGTCTTCGAGCTCGCCGGCGCCGAGGACGCGAGCGGTGACGAACAGGGCGCGATCGGGCACTACGAGGATGCTCTCGCGGGCGGTCTGCGCGAGCCGCACCGCCACCGGGCGCAGCTGCAGCTCGCCTCGAGCCTGCGCGTCGTCGGGCGGGCCGCGGAGGCCCAGACGCTCCTCAGCGACGTGCTCGAGGCGCGACCGCACAACACGGCCGCGCTGATGCTGCGGGCACTGGTCCAGGCCGACCTGGGGCAGGAGCGCCAAGCCGTGGCCGACCTCATCCGGGCCACGCTGGAGGCGACGACCGACGTCGACACCCAGAGCTACCGCCGGGCCCTGCGCGCCTACGCCGACGAGCTCGCCCCCGCGTCCGACTAACCACCCGGCAGCAGACGCCCCCACCAGTCGAGTGCCCAGTTTCCGACCGTCAGGAACTGGGCACTCGACCAGACCTTGGCATCGAGTGCCCAGTTTCCGACGTGTGGAAATGAGCACTCGACCAGACGTTGGCATCGAGTGCCCAGTTTCCGACGTGGCGGATTCAGGCGGTGGGTGCAACACCGTTGATGTCGTTGTCGGACAGTAGCCGCTCGAGCTGCTCGGCGGGGGTGGCCCACTGGTGGCGTTTGCGGGGTCGTCGGTTCATCTCGGAGGCGACATTCGCCAGGATGCCGGCG